>OMIN01000027.1 GCA_900299145.1 Betaproteobacteria bacterium
AACAGACGCAGCAGATACCGGAATTTAGCCTCACTGATTTTGGAACGGCGGAAATACCTGTTTTTACCAATCATTTCAGGAAGTTAGCACATGCCTTGCATGTGTTTGCTTCCTAAGACCCCTACAAGAAGTTGCTGCAAAGTGCGAAGCAATCCGAACGATTAGTATCACATTTGACAGTAGCAAGATTGCACGCATCAAAATTGACTCGCCGAAATAGGTTGATTCCCACAGGGCGAGAGGAGCATAGTGTATCTCGCCCTAGTTACCAGAATTACTTCGCCCGCCCCACCCGTGCGATCTCCGCCACACTCTTCAACCGCCCGACGCCCCAACACAAACCAATCAATTTCTCCACCCGCGCCACGGGCAATATCCGCTTGCATTGCGCGCGAAACTTGGCTTCGAGATCGGCGTCGCTCATCGGGGTGTCGACGCTGCCCAAGCAGTGTTCGACGTATTTTTCCAGCACGCGGCCGTCCTTGAGCTTCATGGTGATGTGCACCTGATCTTCCTTGATGCCCTTGCCCACCGCAGCAAGCGTAGCCCGTATGGAGGCCGCAGGCCGCAATACGGGAATCAATCCCCGTAATACGCTGCGCTTCTTACGGGCTACTTCTTTGTTGCCTTGGCTTAGATTTGCAGGGGGCGTCGCCATCCGTGCAATCTCCCTCGGATTTTCCCATACGGAAAGTAGCCTCCCTTAGAGCAGCAAAAGGCCGAATTACCAGAGTCTCTGTACGTAGCTTTGCAGCATGGTTGGCAATTGCTGTGGGCGCATCTGATTGGGAAAAGTCCAGCGCAAACATTTTCAGGAAATCCTGACAGCCATTTCAGGAATGTCCTACACCACTGGCCTGAAGGTTCCAGCAGAGAACGCATAGAATAATCGTGCCCGGCGTAATGAGGCAGTTATTCTTCCGCGCCGGTAGTGATCACCATGACCCGTGTGCGCGACCTGTTTATTCTGTTGGTCCTTTGTCTTCTGGCATTCAGTGGCAGCGCCATTGCCCAATTGCGCGGCCACGACAGTCATGGTTTGCTGCCAAAAGCATTCACCTATGGCGGCTACCTCGAAACCAAGTATGCGCACTACCGCCTTAACCGTGACAGCGCCTTTTACAAGGTTGAGTTTGCCGGCCTGCCCCAACGTGATGATCTCGATTACACCAGCGCGGCGCTTCGGCTCAACGGTAACGCACGATCCGCAGATTGGCAGTTGCGGTTCAGTACGTTCAGCAGACTTGAGCGCGATCAAACCAGCCGCGACACGATCAATCGCTTTGATGAACTTGCAGTGGCATGGAAGCCCCGTCCGGATTTTGCCCTGGACGCCGGCAAGATAGCCATGAAGTGGGGCCGGGGACATCCGTGGAATCCGGTTGCCTTCGTCGAAAAGCCCAAGGATGCGAGCGACCCAAGACTGTCACGTGAAGGGTACAGTCTGATCACCGCAAGGCTGAGCCATGATTTCCCCGGCCCGCTGCAAGCCATGACTTTTACGCCGGTCATTCTGCCGGTGACAAAACATGTCAACAGCGATTTCGGCAAAGCGGGACATACCAACGTTGCGGGACGCCTGCTTTTTGATTTCGGGACGACGGAGACAGCGCTCTATTTTCTGAACAACGGCAGCCGCGCAGGCCGCTATGGGTTTGACTTCTCGCACGATTTTTCCAGCGCTCTGGAATTCTATGGTGAATGGGCTCGCATCAGCACTCAAGACGTCCGGCTTGCCACGCCTACAGGAGCCAACCTCACGCGTACCGGGCACGCGACCAACTACCTTGCCGGCCTGCGCTATCGCACAGAAAGCAGACAAAGCTTCCTGATGGAATTGCATCACAATGGTATTGGTTACACATCACAGGAATTTCAGGATTTCGTCACACTGATCGGCAATGCCACCCAGCCCGGAGCCGATCCCTCGTTGATGCAGCGAGCCACCCGCCTTTACGAGGGCAGCTTCGGACGACAAAAACCCATGCGCAATTATGTTTATTTGCGTGCCAGCCAGGACGCCCTGCCCATCACGCCGTCAATCCGTGCCACCATCAATTTGCACGATGGCAGTTACACGGTCACGCCGGAACTGCTCTACAACGAACGCCACTGGGGACTGAGCGCCCGGCTCTATCTGTATGGCGGAGGCACCGGCACGGAATATGGTGAGCGTTACTACACGCAACGCATGGAACTGAGACTGCATTATCATTTTTGATCATGCGGCGCCGTGCTCACAGGGCAATCAGAGCGCCACCAATCCCTGTTTGCAGACTGAGTTCACAATCTACCCAACCCTCAGCCTGCCCGCCCCGTCCGCGCCATCTCCGCGGCACTTTTCACTTTACCCACGCCCCAACACAAGCCGATCAATTTCTCCACCCGTGCCGCTGGCAATATCCCCTTGCACTGCGCGCGAAACTTGGCCTCGAGGTCGGCATCACGCATCGGGTTGTCGACGCTGCCCATGCAGTGTTCGACGAGCTTTTCCAGCACGCGGCCGTCCTTGAGCTTCATGGTGATGTGCACCTGATCTTCCTTGATGCCCTTGCCCACCACAGCGAAGGTGTTGTCGCGCACGCGCACCACCGCCGGGTTGCGCACGATGGTGTCGCTGTAAGCTGCCTCGCCGCCTTCGCCCAGCAGAATCGCCGCCGCGCTGGAATGGAAGATGCTGAATTTGCCCTCCAGCCCGGATTTCGGATCGCGCCGGCTGCACAGCTCAATCACCAGCGGATGCACTTTCAGATCAATGCGCGCGATGTCGGCGAGCTTGAGTTTGTGTTCGTTGCGCAACTGCACGCAGCCGTCAATGGCCGGATGGATCACCACGCCGCAGGCGTAGGGCTTGTAGCTGTTGTCCGACATCGCCCAGGCTTTGCCCAGCCCCCGCGTCATTGCGTCCGCGTCGAATTTGGTGGACGCCACGCGCGCAAAGCCGCGGCGGCCGTCAATGCCCTGCTCCGGGCCGACGACATTTTTCTTCGCCATCAACGCCGCCATCAAACCATTCCGCGCGGCGATGCCGGGGTGCAGCGGCTTCGCCATGCTGCCAAAGGTTTCGCGCACGCCACACGCATGCGTGGCCGCGATGCCCAGCGCCCAAGTCATCTGCTGCTCGTTGAGCTTTAATAGCCGCCCCGCCGCTGCAGCAGCGCCAAACACGCCCGCCGTCGCGGTGATATGCCAGCCGGCGTCATAATGATTGGGCATAATCGACGCGCCGACGCGGCATTCGGCTTCCACGCCCAGCAAAAATGCGTGTAGAAAGTCGCGTCCACTAATGGGTTGGTGCTCCGCCAAGGCGAGTATCGCGGGCAACACTGGTGCGCTGGGGTGAATCACCGTCTGGATGTGCGTGTCGTCAAAATCGAATGTATGCGAGCTTGCGCCGTTGAGCAGCGCTGCCTGAAAAATATCCACACGCTCGCGGCGGCCCAAGATGGTTGCTTCGCGCGGGCCGGAGAATTCGCCAAGCGCCGCCAGCGTGCGCGTAATGGTCGGGTGTTGCGATGCGCCGATGGCGCAGCCCACCCAGTTGAGCAAGGCGCGCGTGGCTTCGTGGCGTACAGCTTGCGGCACTGCCGTGCCTTTGTGGCTGACGAGGAATTTGGCGAGGGTGCGGGTGACGGACATGGCAACTCCGGTAAACTGAATTTGAATTTTTGGTGTGCGGTGGCGGCTATCGCAGCGTCAGCCTGTGGCGGCGTCAATTTGACCGAAGGCTATTTTGCCCCAATCTCCCGCCGAATCGCTGCCGCCAGCGGCGGATCGGTTCGATCCAGCGAACGGGCGATGCTCTCGGCCTCGCCGAGTTGACCAAGGCGAATATAGGCCCGCGCGAGACCCGTCCATGCAGGGGATAGCCCGCCGTCGATATCCAACGCCTGCCGGTAGGGGCGCACGGCCTGGGCAAATTCACCGAGGTCGCTGTGGCTTTCGCCCAGCAGCAGTAGCGTCACCGCCGATTCGCGCAGTATGGTCAGCGATTGCGTTAGCACTGCCACCGCGCGGCGCGAGTCACCCGATTCGCGCAACGTTTGCGCCAGCAGGTTCCAGCCCGCCGCGGAATCAGGCTCCAGCCGGATCACTTCGCGATAGCACTCGACGGCACGCGCGTAATTCGTAAGGCGCGAATGGGCGTAACCCGCCACCATCCACCAGCCAGTATTGACCTTGTCCTTCTCCAGGTTTTCATCGGCGAATTTCGCCAGCCCTGCCCAATCGCCCGCACGTTCCAGTTCAGCGACGCGGCGGCGATTGGTGTCGCTTTCGCGCTCGAAGTTGCTCAACAACACCGGCACAGTGCCGTCGGGTAACAATGAGAACAACACCTGACCGGCGGTGGTGCAGGCGGTAAGCGCGGTGCAGGCCAGCATTGCGGCAAAGGCTTTGATCGCTGTGAGGCCGTGCTGGTGGTTTATCGCGTGTTGCAGAATGTTCACGAAATTGATCGAAAAAAATTCCATTAAAACAAATACTTACAGAAACTTCTCGATAAGGCATTCCACGGATCAGATGCCCGCCTCACGCACCACGCGCCGCCACTTCGCCACTTCGGCCTTGATGTAGGCGTCATGCTCGGCGGGCGTGTTGCCTACCGGGTCAGCGCCATTGTCAATCATGCTTTTTCGCACCGCCGTATCCTGCAGCGTTTTCAACAACGCAGCGCTGAACACGTCTACAACGCTGCGCACCATGCCACCGGGGCCAACATAGCCAAAGCCGCTGTTAACCACCAGCCCCGGCAGACCAGCCTCCGGCGCGGTGGGCGTGTCCTTCAACAATTGCGAACGCCTCGCGCCCGTTTGCGCCAGCAGCCGCAGACGCCCGCTCTTGACGTGCTGAATCGCGCCCGATACGGTGGGAAACGAAAATGCGATCTGCCCTGATATCAGATCCACCAGTGACGGCCCGCTGCTTTTATACGGCACGTGCACCGTATCGACTTTGGCCGTCAGATTGAACAGCACGCCGGCCAGATGCGACACCGCACCCTGCCCCGCGCTACCGAAATAGAGTTGCCCCGGCCGCGCTCTTGCGAGCGCGATTAATCCGCTGACATCGCGCGCGGGCAGCGATGGGTGCACCACAAGCCCGGCGGGCACGTCCGCCACCAGCCCCAGCGCGGTGAAGTCGCGCGCCGGATCAAACGGCAGCGTTTTGGTCAATGCCGGGTTGATCACAAAGCCGGCGGCCACCATAATCACTGTATATCCGTCAGGCGGCGTTTTCACCGTGTAGCCCGCGCCGATTGCACCACCCGCGCCGGGACGGTAATCCACCACCAGTTGCTGGCCGAGCAAACTGCCCATACGCCCGGCGGTGATGCGAAAAAAGATATCGGCATTGCTGCCCGGCGAGCCGCCGATGACCACGCGCATGGGTTTGACGGGATAACCCTGTGCGCGCACGGCACTGCATGACAAGGCCAGCAAAATGGCCAGCGGTAGAAGACGTTTCATGAGTTGCAATCATACCCTGCCGTCCCTAGAATCGAATTTCAAATCTCTGATTTCAGGCAAGGATTTTTCGTGAAAACCTTTGATGTAGTTGTCGTCGGCAAGGGCAATGCCGCTAACTGCGCGGCGCTCGCCGCGCGCGACACCGGCGTCAGCGTGGCCATGCTGGAAGCCGCCGCACCTGACGAATCCGGCGGTAACAGCCGCTTCGCCGGCGGCGTGATGCGTTTTGTCTATGACAACGTGAACGATTTGCGCAAGCTCATCGACATCACCGACGAAGAGGCGCGCACCACTGATTGGGAAAGCAACACGCGTGATCAGTTTTACGATGATCTGTATCGCGTCACCAACTTTCGCACTGATCCTGAATTAAGCGAAGCGCTGATTACGCAAAGCCTCGACGCCATGGTGTGGCTGCGCAGCCAGGGTGTGCGCTTTGTGCCGAACTATCGCGCGCAGTCGGCGGTGGTCAACGGGCAGCGGCGTTTCTTCGGCCGCATGCCGCTGGAAATTTCTGGTGGCGGGCCGGGGTTGGTGCAAGCGGCCACCGAAACGGCCGTGAAAAAAGGTGTGGAAATTTTTTATGAAACGCGCGCCGTATCGCTGATTTACGACGGCCTGCGTGTCACCGGCGTACGCGCACAGCACAAAGGTCAACTGGTTGAATTTAAAGCAAAATCTGTAGTGCTCGCCTGCGGTGGCTTTGAGGCGAATCCGGAATGGCGCACGCGCTATCTAGGCCCCGGCTGGGAACTCGCCAAGGTGCGGGGCTCGCGCTTTAACATGGGGGATGGTCTGAAAATGGCGCTGGATATCGGCGCGCATCCGTACGGCAACTGGTCGGGCCGCCACGCGGTATCCTGGGAACGCCACGCGCCGGACGTCGGCAACCTCAATCTGCCGCACAGCTCGTATCGCCACAGCTATCCGCTGTCGATCATGATCAACGCCGACGGCAAACGCTTTGTCGACGAAGGCATTGAGTTCTACAACTACACCTACGCCAAATACGGCGCGGAGGTGTTGCGCCAGCCGCAGCAATTCGCCTATCAGGTATTCGACGCCAAGGTGAGGCCGCTGCTGCGCCCGGAATACGGCGACAAGGCCGTGACGCGCGTGGTGGCGAATTCAATCGAAGAACTCGCCTCCAAGCTCGAGGGTGTCAACGCCAACGGCTTTTTGCGCACCGTGAAGGAATACAACGCGTCCATAAAGAAGGAGGTGCCCTTCGATCACTCCGTGAAAGATGGCCGCTGCACCGAAGGCGTTGATCCGCCGAAGTCGAACTGGGCCAACACGCTCGACACGCCGCCGTTCGAGGCGTATCTCGTCACCTGCGGCATTACGTTTACCTTCGGCGGGCTGCGCATTAATCATGAAACCGGGCAGGTGATGAACGTACATCGCCATCCGATTCCCGGCTTATACACGGCGGGCGAAATGGTGGGCGGGCTGTTTTACTTTAACTATCCGGCGGGTACCGGGCTGGTATCCGGCACGGTGTTTGGGCGCATTGCCGGACTGGGTGCGGCAGCGGCGGCGAAGGCTGCGGCATAGTGGTGAGAAATCCCGCGATACTGCAACTTGTGCCATGCGCGGCATTTTTGCTGACCGCTGCAACCACGTTGCCCGCTCTGGCGCAGGAAACCTACCCCGCCAAACCCGTGCGGTTGCTGGTTGGCTTTAGTCCCGGCGGCGGGCAGGATATCGCGGCGCGGCTGATCGGCAAGTTTCTCTCGGCATCGTGGAACCAGTCGATCGTGGTGGATAACCGCGCGGGGGCTAACGGCATCATTGCCGCCGAGGCTGTTGCCAACGCCGCGCCCGACGGCTACACCCTGCACATGTTCACCGCCAATGACACTGTGAACGCCGCCACGCGCGCAAAAATGCCCTACGACACGCTGCGTGATCTCGCACCGGTAACCTCTCTGGCCAGCGCGCCGTATTTGCTGGGCGTGCATCCATCGCTGCCCGCGAGCAATGTGCGTGAGCTGGTTACGCTGGCGAAGGCCCGGCCCGGCCAACTGAGCTATGCCTCGTCGGGCACGGGTAGCCCGATTCATCTTTCCACGGCGCTCTTCAACAAGATGGCGGGCATCAACCTGCTGCACGTTCCCTATAAAGGCGCCGGGCCTGCGCTGGTCGATCTGGTCAGCGGCCAGTTGCAGTTGTCGATGGCCTCGCTCGGATCGTTCGCGCAGCACGTCAACAGCGGGCGCATTCGCGTTTTGGCGGTGTCCGGCGCAGCGCGCATGGCACAACTGCCCGCCGTACCCACCATTGCGGAATCCGGCGTTCCCGGTTACGAAGCGTCCACGTGGAATGGCATTGCCGCGCCCGCGAAAACACCGCCGGCAATTATCAGCGCGGTGAATCGCGAAATCACGCGGCTGCTCGCACTGCCTGAAGTGAAAGAGGCTTACGCGCGCGTTGGCGCGGAGCCGCGCACCAGCACGCCGGACGCTTTCGCCGCACAGATCAAATCAGAAATGAACAAATGGGCCGCGCTGGTGAAATCCATGGGATTGAAGCTGGAGTGAAGCCACGTTCCGCCGGGCAGCACACTAGCGCCTCTGCCGCCTGTGTTGCCGGGTAGGTCGCGGCAACCTGCAAGGTGATTTGCCAGGCCTCGACCTGCGCACGCAAGCTATCCAGCAAATCCGCGCGATGGTTGTAATCACGCACCGAGGTTTTGTGAAACGTAATGCCGCGCACGGAAACGAAGCTGCCGCCATCGCGCACCACGCCCGTCGCTACACTACTTTGAAACGAACCGTCAGCCAAACCATCCACGCCGCCGGGCACGGCCTTGCCTATCTGCTCGGCAGTATCTTTACCACGCTGCACCACGATATCCGCGCCCAACCAGCGCAACAGCGCTTCGTCAGCGGGTGAAGCGTCCGCGACCACTTGCAACCCATCGGCCTTGGCCAGTTGCACCACATAGCCGCCATAACAGCCCGCAGCACCCGTAACTGCTAGCGACTGGCCGGGCTTTAACACCAGTTGATCCAGAAACTACCGCGCGGTCAGCCCGTTCATCGGCAACGTCGCCGCCTCTATCAACGTTTTGCCTGCGGGGATGCGTACCACTGCGTCGGCGGGCAGGACAACGCTTTCGCTATAGCCACCATGGCTCGCGCGATTGACCACCATCGCCATCACCGAATCGCCCACCGCAAGCCCAGTCTGCGTGCCCGCACCGATTTCGCCGATCATGCCCGCGACATCCATGCCCGGCACGTAGGGTGGCGGATCGCGCCGCACCAGCTCGGCACGAGCCCCCCCTGCGCAACGTGGTATCGGTCGGGTTCTCTGTCGATGCGTGCACACGTATGCGCACTTCGCCTACGGCGGCATGGCGCTCGGGGAAATCTATTGACTGTAGATCTTCGGGGCCCCCGAAGTCGAATAGGCCAATAGCTCTGATGGTGTTGTCCCTTTCTCTGTGATTCGTGAGCAAACAAATTCATCGGGCGCGGCTCTTGAAACGCGAGGCTGTCACGCGCAGTAACTCATAGGAAATGCAATTAGGTAAAAATAGGTATCCAAAAATAACTCAATTAAAACAAATACTTACGTCGAAATAGTTCAATTCTCCGCTGAATTCTTTTGTGTGCTGTTTAATTTTCGAGTGAGTGACTTAATTTTCCGAAGCGCCTCTGGATGGCCTCGTAGATGTGCTATCTCATACCATCGCTTGGCCTCAAACAAATTCGGTGGTGTTACTTGATTTCCATATTGAAAGTGATTCGCCACCGCAAACGCGTCCAGCGCGTTATTTCCATTCTTCGCAACAACCAATAAGTGCTTGAATGCCAAATGAGGCTTTAACTCCGGCGAACATCCTCCTATGTACATTTCATATGCTCTATAAAGCTCCCGGTGCGCATCTACATCACTATCTTTCACTTCTCGTTCTGCATCGTCGATAATCCTATCAATCTCCGTATCGCTTAAACCAGCATCAGCGCCATACATTGTCGCTAACACTATCTTTGCCGCTAGCCTATTGTTCTTCGATATCTCTTGACGAAGTAGTGCAATTGCCTCGGATCGCTTTCCCGCAGATCGCAATAACCGTTCCCCTTCAATCCAAGAAATTTTTTTACTGATCGCCATCAAGAAACTTTCAAATGAATCAATTGCGATTATTCCAGCTTGGGAGTCGCCACGTCACCCTCAATCCAGCCTCAAACTAAGCCTTCTCAAAATCTTCTCATTCCGCGCCATTTCATTGCGAATATAGGCGTCGAACTGCTCAGGGTTCATGGCGCCGACGTTCATGCCCTGCTTAGCGAGCAGGTCGTTTACATCGGGCAGTTGCAGTGCCTTGCCGATCTCGGATGACAGCCGTTCGATGATGGGCCGTGGTGTGCTGGTGCGCACAACCGTGCCGAACCAGTTCAGCAATTCAAAGCCCGGCCAGCCAGATTCATCGATGGTCGGCACTTGCGGCAGCGTGTTGTCGCGCTTTAGCGATGTGACAACAATGCCGCGCAGTTTGCCGGTGGGGATGTGTCGCACACACTCGAACACGTTGCCAACGAGCATGCTGGTGTGGCCGCCGATGGCGGCGATCACCGCCGGAGCACCACCACCGTAGGGCACGTTGACAATATCGATCTTGGCAACGTCCTTGAAGAGCTCCCCGGCGACACGTCCGCCGCCGATGACGCTGGACACCGCCCAGGTCAGTTGTCCCGGACGCGCCTACGCCAGCGCGACCAGTTCCTTCATAGTTTTCACCGGCAGCGACGGGTGGGTGCAGAAAATCATCGAGTTATGTATCAGCCGAGTGACACCGGTGAAATCCTTCAATGCGTCGTACGGCAGCCGCGAGCGCGCGAACGGATTGACGGTGAAACTCGTCGCCATGAACAGCACTGTGTAACCGTCGGCAGGCGCGCGAAACACTTGCTCAGTGCCGATGACGGTGTTCGCACCCGTGCGATTTTCAATCACGATGTTTTGCCCCAGCGTTTTGGATAGTGGCGCCGCCAGCACGCGAGCGAGAGTGTCAATAAGCCCACTGGCGGGAAACGGCACTACAAAACGAATCACGCGATTGGGGCAATCCTGCGCCGGGGCCACTGCGGCGAAGAGCGCCGCGACGCTACCGAGGGAAACTGTAAATATTTGTTTTTATTGACATTTTTCATGTTAACTCCCCGGCGCTTTAATCGCCATCCCACCTCAACAGCCACTGTATCCAGGGCTCGCCACCCGGTCAATCAGGCATTGGCCGCCTGCGGTTGGCAAGAACCATCGACCCCGCCTGCGCCGTAGAGATGCTGACCCAGCGCCCCCGGTTTGATCAGCATCAACCCGCATTGACCGCATTTCCGTGCGCGGATACATTGCACGTCGGATGCTTGGAAGTGGATGGATAAAGTGCATTCAATAATTCCATGCTTATTAGGCCGTGCGAAACGCCGTTTCGCTTAATCCCCGCACCTGTTCAAAAAAGGCAATACGATGAAATACTGGCCCTCCTGTCTGTTGCTGGTGCTCACTCTTCTGGCGCAGGAAGCCCCCGCGCAAAGTAACACCGGGAAAAGCGCCCAGGGCACCAAAGGCACACAATGGCCCCAACGCCCCGTGCGCGTGGTCGTGCCCTTCCCCGCCGGCGGCAGCACGGACATTATCGCGCGGCTGGTATCGCCGCATCTGACTGAAGAATTCGGCCAGCAATTCATCGTCGACAACCGCAGCGGCGCGGGCGGCACTATCGGCGCGGAAATCGCCGCGCGTGCGACGCCCGACGGCTACACCGTCGCGGTGATTCCTTCGAGCTACGCTGGCGCAGCAGCGTTGTATCCGCTGTCGTTCGATCCAGTGAAGGGCATCGCCCCCATCAGCATGATCGGCACCGGATCGTTCATCCTTGGCGTGCATCCGTCAGTACCGGCGCAAAACTTCAAGGCGCTCATTGATTTGCTCAAAGCCAAACCCGGTGCGCTCAACTTTGCCTCTCCCGGCACTGGTAGCACACCACACCTGGCATCCGAGTTGCTGAAACAGATGGCCGGTGTCAATTTCGTACACGTGCCTTACAAGGGTGATACCCCTGCGCTCACTGACTTGCTCGCCGGCCAAATGCACATGCAGATTGCGTCGGGCCCCGTCTATGTGCCACATATCAAGGCGGGCAAAGTGCGTGCGGTCGCGGTGACGGCCTCAAAGCGCTATTTCCTGTTTCCGGAGCTGCCCTCCATTGCTGAAAGCTATCCCGGCTTTCACGCCATCGGCTGGAACGGCATGATCGCGCCCGCTGGTACGCCGCGCGACATCATCAACCGGCTGAATCGCTCCGTCGCATCATTCCTGAAACGCCCTGATATTCAGGAGCGCCTGCGCAACGATGGCCGCGAAGGCATATCGACTACGCCCGAAGAAACCGCACAAATGCTGGCCTCCGAAATCGCCACCTGGGTGAAGGTGGTGAAAGTGGCGAATATTCGGATCAACTGACGGCACAGGGAGGCGGTGCGCCGCTTGAAGCGCCACGCCGCACCGGCGTAAAGTAGCCCCTGTCCCGTCCAACCCCACCCACCGAGCGAGGTGCCGCCATGCCGCAGGACGCCCACCACAACGCATCCGAGACTGAGTTTTCCACTGCGTATTATTTTCTCGAAGGGCTGAACGAAATCGGCATCGAGTATCTGTTTTCAAATCTCGGCACCGATCACGCGCCGATCATCGAGGAAATGGCGCGCATGAAAAACCTCGGCATGCCGCTGCCGAAGGTAATTCTGTGCCCGCACGAAAACACCGCCGCGCACATGGCGGGCGGCTACGCTTTCATGACAGGGCGCGGGCAGGGCGTGCTGGTGCATGTCGATGTAGGCACGGCAAACACCTCGAACGGCATGCACAATCTCTATCGCACGCGGCTACCGGTGCTGCTGATGGCGGGCAAGGCGCCGTACTCCACGGGCGACGCGCTGATCGGTTCGCGCGATACCTATGTGCATTTCGTACAGGAGCCGTTCGATCAGGCAAGTCTGGTGCGGCCCTATCTCAAATGGGAATGGACGCTGCCTTCCGGCGTGGTGGTAAAGGAAGCGCTACGCCGCGCGCATTCCATCATGCACAGCGAACCGGCGGGGCCGGTGTATTTGATGATGCAACGCGAAACTCTGACCCAGCGCTGGCATGCCGGCAAGGTGAGGAGCTTCGACGGCGCTCAATATGGCGCCACCAGCAGCGGGCAGGCTGACCCTGACCTCATCAACCAACTGGCGGTACGCCTTATCGATGCCGCGCATCCGGTTCTGGTCACCGCCTACGCCGGGCGCAATCCGCGCACGGTGCGCGCGATCGCGGAACTGTCGGAGCTTGCGGGTATCGCAATCGTTGAATCCAATTCCAGCAGTAACATCCCCAACACGCTGCCGTGTTTTGTGGGCTACATGGCCGACCGCGACGTGCCCAAGGCCGACGTCGGCCTGCTGGTCGATATCGACGTGCCGTGGTTTCCCACCGATGTGAAGCCCCGCGCCGATTCGTTCTGGGCACATATGGATATCGACGTACTGAAAATAGCCTCGCCGATGTGGAGCTTTCCCGGCAACCTGCGCATGCAGGGCGACAGCGGCCGCATGCTCTCGCAATTAATCGACGCCATCAAACAAAAATCCACGCCGGCGTTCCGCGATAAGGCGGCGGCACGCCTCGCGCGAGTCAAAGCCGAACACGCGGCGTTCCTCGAACGCGCTGCCAAAATGGCCACGGACAAGGGCAGGCCGGGTGAAATCAACCCGCATTACCTGATGGCCGAGTTGAACAAGGTGCTGGACGCCAATGACGTGGTATTCAATGAAGGCGTACGCAATGCGGGCGCGGCGGCCATGCAAGTTTGCCGGCCTGTTGCGAACACCATGATGCGTGCCGCGGGCGGCGGCCTGGGCTGGTCGGGGGGCTTTGCGCTGGGCGCCAAGCTCGCAGCGCCCCACCAAATGATGCTGCAGGTGGTGGGTGACGGCGGTTTTTATTTCGGCAACCCAAGCGCCACCTTCGCGGCATCGCGCCATTACAACTTGCCGATATTCATGCTGGTGATGGACAACAGCGGCTGGGGCGCAGTAAAGGCCGCCACCGCGCGCGTGTTTCCCAAGGGCGAGGCGGTGGCCACGGGCGAGTTTCAGGCGCACCTGCTGCCCGACGCTGATTTCACCAAGGTGGGCGAAGCGTTCGGCGCGCATGGCGAAAGTGTCAGCAATCCTGATGACATATCGGCGGCTTTGGCGCGTTGCGTGGCAGCGGTGCGTGGCGGGCGCAGCGCGATCCTGCATGCGCGAGTGACGAAGATTTAGGAACGGCAGGGAGCACCGAATGACGCGCCTTCTTGCAGCATTTCCACTCCTGAAAGCGATGCGCCGGTTGGGGGGCGCATTGTTGTTGTCGCTCGCCGTCACCGCTGCCGCGCAGGACTACCCCAGCAAAGTCGTGCGCATTATCGTGCCCACCTCGACCAGTGGTTCTGTGGACATCTATGCGCGTCTGGTGGCGCGCGACTTGCAAACCGCCTTCGGCCAATCGTTTATCGTCGAAAACCGCCCCGGCGCGACCGGCATGATCGGCAGCGAGCTCGCCAGACGCGCCGCCCCCGATGGCTATACGCTGATGTTCAGCTCCAACACCACGCACGTGCTGGGGCCGCTGCCGCGCGAGCCGCGGCCCTTCGATGCGGTGGCGGATTTCACCTCGATCACCAAGTTGCTGCGCTATCCATTGTATTTGCTGATTCACCCGTCCGTGCCGGTGCGCACGCTGAATGAGTTCATCGCCTTTGCGAAAGGGCGGCCAGGCGAGCTGGTCTACGCCAGCGCCGGGCTGGCGAGCATGAGCCATGTGGCGATTGAGCTTTTCACTCACGCCGCGGGCGTCAGGGCAATACACTCGCCCTATAAAGGCCCTACACCCGCGCTGCAGGCAGTGGCGGGCGGCGAAGCGCATTTTCTGTTTAATAACATTGGTACATCACAGGCGCTGGTTGCGGCGGGCAAGCTGCGCGGGCTGGCAATCACCGGCGATAAGCGCTCGCCCGTGCTGCCACAAATGCCCACCATGGCCGAGCTGGGACTACGCGGGTTCGAGAACGTCAATACCTGGGTCGGCTCGTTCGCACCGGCCCATCTGCCGCAGCCGATACTCAACAAGCTGAGCGGCGAAATCACGCGCATCATGCGCACGCCGGAAATGGAAAAACGCGTGCTGAACGACGGCTACATCGCTGTGGTCAATACGCCATCGCAGTTCCGTAGCGAAATTCTGGCGGAAGTTGAAGTCTGGTCACGCGTGGTACGCGAGCGCGGGATCAAGGCGGAGTAAGCTGGCCCTGTCACGCGCTTAAACACACGCCAGCGCACGCACGCGCTGCAGCACCCCCGGCGGGACGCGATACTCACGCCACGTCGCGCCCTCATCTTCGGTGCCAAACACCTGCCCTACGCGCGACACGCAGTAAATTCGCTTCGGATCCGCGCGGCTCACGGTGACACACGTCATCGTCCCCTCGGCTTTGATGCCATGATCGAAACGCCGCCAGGTTTCTCCCAGATCGTCGCTGCGATACAGCGTGCCGTCGTTGCTGCGTGCGGCCGTCGAAAGGCACGCGTAGAGCGTGCGCGGGTTGTGCGGCGACACGCACACGTCGCGCGCATAGGTCAGCGGCGAAAAGCGGCCCACTTTCATGTCATGCCACGACGCACCGCGATCCTGCGCACGGAACAGCCCCATGCGCACCGCAAGTATGGGTTGTCCCGGCGATGCCGGGCTGACCGCGATGCAGTGTGAGTCAAGCATGCCTTCAGAATCCATACTGCTGCCGATTTTGCTTTTCAGATGCGGCTCTTTGGCAAGTTCAATTAGCGGACCGGAGACATCGGTAAACGTTTCGCCGCCGTCCGTGCTGCGGATCACACCGTCAACTTCCAGCGCGAGATAAATATCATCAGGCCGGCTGGGGTCGATGGCCATACGGATAACGCGCACCGGAAAATCCATATCGCAATTCTTCGGCGCCCTGGCGGCAGGCATTTTCTTCCACGAATCTCCACCATCCTCGCTGCGATACAGCGCCACCGGTGCCGCGCCCGCGTACAGCACGTTGGGCCGCGTCGGGTGATAGGTCATGGCGTAGATATCGACATCGCGATCTGGAAAGTTTGGCCGCTCCCAGCTAGCGCCGGAATCAATGCTGCGATAAGGCCCGTCCTGAGTGCCGACATAGATTACGCGCGGGTCGTTTGGGTTGATTGCAATCGCGCGCGCAGCCACATTCTTCGGCAGGCCCCTGGTGATGGTTTCCCATCCGCCGTCGCCCGGCGTACGGCGAAACAACCCACCGTAATCGCGCGTGTCGTTCAAGCGGGCGTCGTGATCGCCTCCGGCGAAAATGTATTTTGTTGGGGCATTCATGGCCGCTGCTCCTGGAAAATAGCTGGAATGTAACCGATGCGCCTTCAGGAATTCACGGCCCGCATACTCGCACAAAATCACGCGCCGCGGGGCGCTTCGCCTTCTTACGGCAAGCACTCGCTACGGGCGATAATCGGGTAAAGCCCCTCGGGGCCTGCCCCACGGAGTCTGTATTGGAAGCCTTTTTAATTTCGACGGGTATCGTCACGCTTGCAGAAATTGGGGACAAGACGCAGTTGCTGTCTTTCGTCCTTGCGGCAAAATACCGCAAGCCGTGGCCTATCTGTTTCGGCATATTGCTGGCAACCTTGTTGAACCACGCGATGGCGGGCGCAGTGGGCACGTGGATCACGTCGCTGGTAGGCCCCGCCATCTTGCGCTGGATTCTGGGCATTTCCTTTCTTGCCATGGCCGTCTGGGTGCTCATTCCGGACAAGTTTGACGAGAGCGAAGCAAAATTCGCGAAGTCCGGCGTGTTTGTCATGACGCTCATTGCGTTTTTTCTGGCCGAGATGGGCGACAAGACACAGATCGCAACCATCGCGCTATCCGCGCAGTATCAGCAATTCCTGCCCGTGGTCCTTGGTACAACGCTCGGCATGATGATCGCCAACGTGCCGGCCGTTTTACTTGGCGGCAAAATTGCGCATAAGTTGCCTGTCGCCATCGTGCATCGCGTCGTGTCCGGCATTTTCCTGATTCTGGGCGCTGCAACGCTGATGGGGGCGGGTGGATTTCTGGGCATATAAGCGGCATTCGGAAGTTGCGCTGCGACACACACAGTCATGGCGCTGTAACGACGTAACGCCCGAAACTCAAATAGCATTATAAGTATATGATTTATATAATTTTTTCAATCCTCCTCTAAATACACTTAGCGACGTTCAGTTCGGCCTTCACAGCGCCGACACCCGCAGTGCCCCCTAACCATACGCAAGTCAATCAAGCGTTCCGGCACGCGCCTTTACGTGGATCGCTACTCGAATACCGCTCGAATCAAAATGGTCCGCGCAAGCCCCGTGGTGCCTTCAATCAGCCGTGCCTCAAGCCTTTGTCAATGGGTCATCGGGCAGCCTGCGAACAACAACCTTCGGCGATAATTCCGTCTGCAATGTCCGCAACTGCCCATTAGAGCCTCACTGGAAATCCCCCCGTGAACGACCCCGGCCTCACGAATCACACCCCAATGATGCAGCAATACCTGCGTCTAAAGGCCGACCATCCGGACAAGTTGCTGTTTTACCGCATGGGGGATTTTTACGAGATGTTTTACGGCGACGCCGAGCGGGCGGCGAAGCTGCTGGATATTACGCTGACGAGCCGCGGCGCTTCGGCGGGTGTGCCAATCAAGATGGCGGGGGTGCCGTATCACGCGGTGGAGCAGTATCTGGCACGGTTGGTGAAGCTGGGCGAATCGGTGGCGATTTGCGAGCAGATCGGCGATCCGGCGTTGTCAAAGGGGCCGGTCGAACGCAAGGTTGTTCGCGTGGTGACGCCGGGCACGTTGACCGATGCGGCGCTGCTCGACGACAAGCGGGACAACCTGTTGCTGGCGGTGAATCGCGTGCGCGATACGCTGGGCATTGCGTGGCTGTCGCTGGCGTCGGGCCGATTCGCCGTGATTGAAACCGCTTGGCGCAATCTGGATGCGGAGCTGGAGCGGCTGCGGCCAGCGGAAATTCTGGCATCGGAAGATCTGGCGCGGGCGCTGGAAGAGAATCTGACCGCGCTCAAAATTCCGCTGCGCCGCGTGCCGCCGTGGCAGTTTGAGCTGGATGCCGCACGGCGCAATCTGTGTGCGCAGTTCAGCACGCACGATTTAAGTGGCTTCGGCGCGGAGCAACTCACCGTCGCGCTTGGCGCGGCCAATGCACTGCTCGATTACGTGAAATCCACGCAGGGCGCGGCGGCTGCGCATGTGCTGTCGCTGACGGTCGAGCAATCCAGCGAATGGGTGCGCATGGATCCGGCCACGCGGCGCAATCTGGAACTCACCGAAACCCTGCGCGGCGAGCCGGCGCCCACGCTACTGTCGCTGCTCGACCATTGCGCCACCAGCATGGGCAGCCGCCTCATGCGCTATACGATTCACCATCCGCTGACCAACCGCGAGAGCGTACGCGCGCGCCATGCGGCCGTCGGCGAACTCATGCAAACGCGCCAGCATGAAGGGCTGCACAAACTGCTGCGCACGTTTGTCGATGTGGAACGCATCACGTCGCGGCTCGCGCTAAAAACAGCGCGACCCCGGGATCTGTCGGGCTTACGGGATACGCTGAAACAGTTACCCGCCGCACGAGCAATCATTGCCGCCAGTGCCAGCCCGCGTACCGTGGCTATCGCACAGGCGCTTGACCTGCGCGGAGAAATTGCAGCCACGCTCGCCGAGGCGATCCAGCCGGAACCCGCCAGCGTGCTGCGCGAAGGCGGCGTGATTGCCGACGGCTTTGACGCGGAACTTGACGAACTGCGCGGCATCCAGAACAACTGTGGTGAGTTTCTGCTGGCGCTGGAGCAACGCGAAAGGGCGCGCACTGGCATCACCACGCTAAAAGTCGAATACAACCGCGTGCACGGCTTTTACATTGAGGTGTCGCGCGCGCAAAGCGACAACGTGCCAGACGATTACCGCCGCCGCCAGACGCTGAAAAACGCCGAGCGCTATATCACGCCAGAATTGAAAACCTTCGAGGACAAGGCGCTATCGGCGCAGGATCGCGCGCTGGCCCGCGAGAAGCTGTTGTATGAAAAGCTGCTGAATGATCTCGCGCCGCAAGTACCGGCCTTGCAGCAGGCTGCGGGGGCAATCGCCGAGCTGGATTTGCTCGCCACCTTTGCCGAACGCGCCACCGCGCTCGACTGGAACGCACCGGAATTTTGCGCAGACAACTGCATCGAAATCGACGCCGGCCGCCATCCCGTGGTGCAGGCGCAGGTCGACCGCTACATCCCCAACGATGCGCGTATCACGCCGGCGCGGCAGATGCTGCTAATCACCGGCCCCAACATGGGCGGCAAATCCACGTACATGCGGCAGGTGGCAATTATTGTGTTGCTGGCGCACTGCGGCTCGTTCGTGCCGGCGGCGCGCGCGCGCATCGGCCCGGTGGATCAGATTTTTACCCGTATCGGCGCAGCGGACGATCTCGCGGGCGGGCGCTCGACTTTCATGGTGGAAATGACCGAAGCAGCGTACATACTCCATCACGCCACGCCGAAAAGCCTGGTGCTGATGGATGAAATCGGCCGCGGCACGTCCACGTATGATGGCTTGGCCCTCGCCGGTGCGATTGCGCGGCATCTGGTGGAAAAAAGCCGCTGCTACACTTTGTTCGCCACGCACTATTTTGAGTTGACCGCTCTGGCGCTGCGTTTCAAAGAAGTCGCCAACGTGCACTTCGACGCGGTGGAGCACAAAGACCATATTGTTTTTCTGCACAGCGTCGAAGAAGGCCCCGCGAATCAGAGTTACGGCCTGCAGGTGGCGCAGCTTGCTGGCGTGCCCGCCACGGTGATCCGCGCAGCGCGTCGCAACCTGCTGGAGCTTGAGGAAAAAAGCGCCACGGCCAGCCCGCAGCGTGATTTGTTTTCTGTTGCCGCGCCCGTGCCCGCGGAACCTGAGCCGCAGGCGGAGCATCCAATACTCGGTGAGCTGCGCGCGGCCGACCCGGATGCACTGACGCCGCGTGATGCTTTGGATTTGCTGTATCGTTTGCACAAGCAACTCGACATTTAAAATACCAATAAAAACAAATACTTATGAAATGCCAACCTTAACGAAATTTTTGCTGGCCAGCGTGCTGTGGGCGTGCGCTGCCCTCAATGCAGTGCGCGCAGCGGATGCGGGGGACTTCACTTTCGTGGCGTTCGGCGACACGCCCTATACCGAAGAAGAGGAGCCTCGCTTCGTCAGCATGATCGCGGAAATCAACCGCGCGCAGCCGGTGTTTTCCATTCACGTCGGCGATTTCAAAAGCGGCTGGTCGCCGTGCACCGACGCGCTATTCACGCAGCGCCGCGACTGGTTTAACCTGTTTCATCAGCCGCTGATATTTACGCCGGGCGACAACGAATGGACAGATTGTCATCGCGCGTTCGGTGCGGCGTTTGATCCGCTGGAGCGCCTGCAAAAACTGCGCGCGCTGTTTTTTGCCGATGCGGTTTCACTCGGCCAGCAAAAAATGGCGTTAACCCGGCAGACGCCGGATTTCCCGGAAAATGCGCGCTGGGAACATCAGGGCATCGTGTTCGCCACCATCAATGTGCCGGGTAGCCACAACAACAAGGCCATGCCGAAGGAAAAAGCCGCGCGAGATACCGCGAACGATGCCTGGATACGCGCTGCGTTCGATGGCGCACGCGCCAAGTCACAGCGCGCGGTGGTGATCGCGATGCAGGCCAATCCTTTCAGCAGCGACATCAAGCGCGGCCCTTACGCCGCCATCCTGCGCGCACTGACCCGGGAAACCGTCAATTTCAGCGGCGAGGTACTGCTGATTCACGGCGACACCCACCGCTATCGCATGGATCAGCCGCTGCCCGACCCGCGCGCGCGCGCGACGCTTCGCAACTTTACGCGGCTGGAGGTTTTCGGCTACCCGTTTCAGAACTGGGTGCGCGTGCGCGTGAGCGAACGCGACGGCAGAATCGTGTTTACGCCGTCGCTTGGCGGTTGATACAGGTCAGGCGAGGTTAGTGGTGATGGCCATGCGCGCCGTGCACGTGGCCGTGCGAGAGTTCTTCCCGGGTAGCCGCACGCACGTCGGCAATCGTGCATGAAAAGTTGAGCGTTTGCCCGGCCAGCGGGTGGTTGCCGTCGACCACCACCTTGCCGTCGGCGATGTCGGTGACGGTGTAGACAATGACTTCACCTTCCTTGTCCGTCTCGCCCTGAAACTGCATGCCCACCTTAACCTCGGCGGGAAATTTGTCGCGATCTTCCACGCGCACCAACTGCGCATCGTACTCGCCAAAAGCATCGGCCGGCGTCAGGCGAATCTTGCACGCCTCGCCTACGGCCTTGCCTTCCAGCGCCTTTTCCACAGCGGGAAAAATGCCGGAATGGCCATGCAGATAAACCAGCGGATCTCTGGCTTTTTCAATCAGGCCGCCGTCAGCGTCGTAGAGTTCGTACGACAGTGAAACCACGGTGTCTTGCGCTACGTTCATGTGCCGCTCCCGTTATGTCATGCACCAGCGCGGGCTGCGCGGCGATCATGGTGTGAGTAGCGAGATTGTACCGGATGTCCCCGCGCGCCAGCGGCTCGATTACAATTTGTGACATGACTCTGGCGAATCGCGGGATACCAACTTCGGCGGGCTTGCTCGGAAAACTGAGCCGCGCCGGGTTTTTGAGCAAACACTGGCAAAAGCGCCCGCTGTTCGTGCCCGGCGCCATACCCGATTGCGGCGCCTGGCTGCAGCCTGCCACGCTGTTCGAGC
The DNA here is from genome assembly GCA_900299145.1 of Betaproteobacteria bacterium. Taxonomy (GTDB): domain Bacteria; phylum Pseudomonadota; class Gammaproteobacteria; order Burkholderiales; family SG8-41; genus UBA5216. The sequence goes on from OMIN01000027.1 coordinate 21,339, forward strand.
TGGCCGCGCGGGACGACGTCGCATCGCGTCTGGGGATGCGCGTGCGCAACCGCTGGACCGTGCACCATGGGCCGTTCAAACGCAGCGAGTTTCGAAAATTGCCGCGCGGCGGCTGGACGCTGCTGGTGCAGGGCGTGGAGCAATATATACCACAATCATCTGATTTATTAGGATTTTTTTCATTCATCCCGCACGCCCGGCTGGACGATTTGATGGTGAGTTACGCACCGCCCGGCGGCGGTGTGGGGCCGCATTTCGACAGCTATGATGTGTTTCTGCTGCAAGGCTTGGGCACGCGGCGCTGGCAGATCAGCACGCAAAAAAATCTGCAACTCGTCGACGATGCGCCGCTACGCATCCTGAAAGATTTTCACTCCACACAGGAATGGGTCACGCAACGTGGCGATTTGCTGTATCTGCCGCCGCGCTGCGCGCATGACGGCGTGGCGCTTGAGGAATGCATGACGCTGTCGGTCGGCTTTCGCGCGCCGCGTAAACTGGAGCTGGCGTCACGCTTCCTGGAATTCCTGCAGGATGAATTGCCTTCCGGCGGCGCGCTTGATGGCCTGTATGAAGACCCTGATTTGCAGCTGCAAAAGCACCCGGCGGCGCTGCCGCCCGCGATGCTCGAAAAAATTTCACGCGCGCTGATGCATATACGCTGGAACGCGCGCGATGTGGCACAGTTCACCGGCCGCTACCTTTCGGAGCCCGCTCACGAAGCGGTATTTGATCGTCCGCGCCGCCCACTAGCATTGCCCAATTTCGTGCGGCAAGTTTCTCGAAACGGCGCGCGCCTGACGCTGCGCACGCGCATGCTGTTTCATGGCGGTACGGTCTTTATCAACGGCGAAAGCCACCCGTTGCCGCCGCAGGATCGCACGGCGCTGATTCGACTGGCGGATCAGCGCGCGACACCCGCATTCATGCCGTCGCGCGCCGGCGCGGCGCTGTTGCACGCCTGGTACTGCGCGGGCTATATCGTGGTTTAGGTCTGGTGACGCCATGACAAATTCTGCAACCTCCACCGGCTCGCTGCCGCTGACCCAATACCGGCGCTTTGAAAGCTTCAAGGAATACGAAGCCCTGATCGACGATACGCTGCCGCACACCGAAGCGGTGGTTCGCGTGTTTGACAACGCGCTGCCGGCAAGCTGGAACAGCACGCAGCGCACGTCTCTGTTGCGGCATTTTTTGCGGCGCAATCCGGTCAATCGCGTTTACATCGTTTTGCACGAAACGGATTCCATCGAACGCAAGTTACCGCGTCTGGCCGACCTGTGCCGCGATTTTGGCCATGCCTGCAAGATACGGCTTACACCGAAAATGGCACGGCATATTTATGATCCGTTTGTAATTTTTGACGCTAGCCACTACTTGCATCGGTTTCACCACGCCCATATGCGCGCCGCCCAAGGAATTCACGATGTGGAAGGCGCGCAGCAGTTGTTGGACCGGCATGCGGAACTGTGGGAAGTATCGGCGGCCATTTCAGTCGGCTCGCCGGGCGGGCTATAAGAGGGATGTCACAGTGGGCGCATCTGTGCCGCCCGCTGAAAACTACTGAAAAATCAGATAGAAACCAGCCAAATTCACGCTTCCCCGGTGGACAATGTCGCGCGCCACAGGTTAAAATTCCAACGCTTCAACCCACTGGCTCACTGGCGGTAAACCGGTATCAAATTGCGTAGAGCAGTTACGTAGTTTTACAGCTTAGGGGGTCAGTAGCTTGAATAAAAGAATCAACGCAAACTAACAGCTGGACAAATCGCACCCTGATTTTTCGGCTGGCATTTTCCAAATCTTGTTCACCTAGGAAGGGAAACTACCAAAATGAAACCTACTCTGATTGTTGCCGCCCTGATGGCGGTTGGCATTGCTGCTTGCGATAACAAGCCTGCTACGCCGCCCGCGCCGAAAGCCGCTGCTCCGGCAGCTGCGCCTGCTGCTGCGCCCGCCGCCACGCCCGCACCGGCTGGCGATGCCGCCAAATCGGCTGATGCCCCCGCTGGCGGTGCTGCGCCTGCTGGTGGTGCTGCACCTGCGGGCGGTGCCGCTCCCGCCGCCGATGCCGCCAAGGCTGGCGATGCACCGAAAGGCGCTGTAGACGCCGCCAAGGATGCCGCCAAAGATAAAATGGGCGAAATGAAAGACAAGGCCATGGATGCCGCCAAGGACAAAATGGGCGACGCCAAGGACAAAGCTGTTGAAGTTGCCAAGGGCGCTGCTGCTGGTGCAGTGGCTGGCGCGAAAGACGGTGGTGGCGTGGCAGGTGCTGCCGCCGGCGCAAAATCTGGCGCCATGGATGCAATGAAGAAGTAATCGCGCGTCAGTCAGCAAAATGGAAACGGCCCCTGAAAATTCAGGGGCCGTTTTTTTTCGACTGGCTTTGCCGCACAACCTAGATCAACGGATATCACGCCACGCAAAACCTTCGTCCTGCGTTGCCACGCCTATCCATTCGTCGGCGCAATCCAGCGCCTGCGCAAGCGCCCGCCTCGCCAGCGCTGGCGTGTTATTCTGCTTCGAAAGGTGTGCGGCAATGACATGCTGCAACCGGCTCTTGTCATGCATCCGCAACGCGCGCAGCAAGCCCGAAGCAGCGTGATTGTCCAGATGGCCCAGACGTCCAGCGATGCGCTGCTTCAGCGCGTGCGGATAGTTGCCGTTCATCAGCATATCGCGGTCATGATTGCATTCGAGCACCAGCGCATCCGTCGTGGCCAGCATGGTTTCAATATGGCTGGTAGACACACCCGTGTCCGTCAACACCCCTAAAGACTTGCCACCATCGCTGAACACAAATTGCGCGGGCTCGCGCGCATCGTGCGGCACGGGAAATGGGTGCAAGTGGATATCGCCCACCGGCAGCGCGCAATGGCTATCGATAACATTCAACACGACGCCGTCGAACCGAGACACGCCAGTGGCCATCAGGGTGCCGTGCGTCAGGTAAACGGGGATCTCATGCTTACGCGCGAATCGCGACACACCGCCAACATGGTCGTCGTGCTCGTGCGTAACCACGATGCCGTCGATATCCGCAGGCGCCAGATTCAACCGCCCCAAGCGCCGCACGGTTTCGGCAAGGCCGAATCCGCAATCCAGCATCAGGCTGGTTGCACCTGCCTGAACGATGAGCCCATTGCCTTCGCTGCCGCTGCCCAGTGACGCGAAGCGCATGCCGCGAGCGTTATCGCAGTTGTTCGTAAAGAAGCGTCAGGATACGGCTGGCAGTGGCGGATTGCTCCTGCTTGCCATCCTTGCCTAGAACATTGACCTGGGCAGCGGCATCCATGTCACGCACGGCGATCTGGAATTGCTCGCTTTTCTTGGGGGCGCTATCCCCCCAGAACTTGAGCGCGCCGATCGTGCGGCCCACGATGCCTTCGCCGCCCTTCTTGGTCTGCACGTCGGTTTCAGGATCAATGTAACGAACAAAGTAAATGCCTTTGGAACGGTCACGATCTTCCACCGTGAATCCCACGCGATCCAAAGCTAAACCAACGCGACGCCACGCCCGGTCAAACTGTTCATTTACCGTCAGAATGCCACCACTTTGCGAAGCCATAGATGCGCGCGGCGCTTCCGTCGACGCGGCAATCTGCTGTTTGGCTCGCACTTCCTGAATGCCAAAACGCACCATGAGACGGCGCAGCATTTCCGCTTCCAGATCCGGATCCGGCTGACGTGGCTGCCAGCGCGTCTGGTCCCTGCCTTCGCTGATATATACTTCCTGCATGCCCCGGTGGCTGATGTAGATCTCCGTCATACCAGCCTGTGCACTGCGTTCGAGGCGCGTGCGAAATTTATCACGTTCCGCCGTAGAGTACACTGAATCGAGCACCTTGCCCAACAGCCCACGCAGCATACCATCGGGTACCTTGGCACGATTTTCATTCCAATCGGTTTCCATGACGCCCGCTTCCGGCGTTTCGACGTTTACGATGAAGCCCACTTCCTGCCAAAAATCCTTTACCACTGGCCACACCTGCGCGGGATCACCCTTGACAACCAGCCATCGCTGCGTGCCGGCGCGTTCCACTCGGGCATCGCTTTGCTCGGGCAATACACCCGAATTTGCCACACCACTGCTTTGCTGGCGCCATTCCTTGTCCATGGTGTAGTTGGAAAAAGTGGCAGATCCTTTACGTGCATCCGGAATCGCGTAACGGTCATCGGCGGTCGGCCGCGTCAGGTCGGGTGGCACCTCCAAGGAAGGCAACTTGCCAGCTGACTTGTAATCGACTTTCTTGGTGGGAATTTCAAAGTCGAGTGAACTGCAGGCACCCAATAGTGTGCCCGCCACAAGACAGCACAGTAGCTGCAGACAATAAAAATATCGCATGGGCAACCTCACTTGCGCCGGCGGCACGGCCAATGGCACATCAAGCGGCAATCCCCGCCTGACGCATGGCATTGCGCACGCGGTCATGAAATGCGGGCGATAACGGCGTCAACGGCAACCGGATGCCCGCCTTGATCAATCCCATTTGCTGGGCAGCCCATTTCACCGGGATCGGATTCGCTTCGCAGAAAAGATGCTGATGCAATCCCAGCAGTCGGTCATTGATCTCACGTGCCTTGGGGATATCGCTGTCCAACGCCGCCGCGCACAACTCGTGCATGGCTTTTGCGGCGACGTTCGCGGTCACGGAAATCACACCATGCCCGCCCAACAGCATCAACGGCAGGCAGGTGGCATCGTCGCCGCTAAATACCAGAAACTCTGCCGGCTTGCGCCGAATCAGGTCTGAGTTACGTTCCATGTTACCGGTGGCCTCCTTGATGCCGATGATATTGGGCACCTGCGCCAGCCTAAGCACCGTATCGTTTTGCATATCGGCAACGGTACGGCCTGGCACGTTGTAGAGAATCTGCGGAATATCCACCGCCTCGGCGATGGCCTTGAAGTGCAGATACAGGCCTTCCTGTGTTGGCCGGTTGTAATACGGCACCACGGTGAGGCTGTAGTCCGCGCCGAGTTGTTTGGCGTGACGCGAGTGTTCGATGGCTTCTCGCGTGGAGTTCGCACCCGTGCCCGCGATCACCGGCACGCGCTTGGCTACGTGATCGACCGCTGTTTTGATCAGCAGCCAATGCTCTTCGTTGTCCACCGTGGGCGATTCGCCGGTGGTGCCGACCACCACGATGCCGTCGGTGCCCTGTGCAATGTGCCAATCCAGCAACGCGCGGAAGGATTCCAGATCCAGCGCACCGTCTTCCTGCATCGGCGTCACGATTGCCACCAAACTGCCGCGCAATGTTGCCATGTTATTGATTTTCCTGAACTTTTTATCTATCCATGGTCCGACTTCGACCCCACTTGCTATTGTACCTGAAGTCGAATGGAATCGGTTACCGCGGTGTGACCAGCCTAAACCGCATTGGTTGCATGCACCGCGCAGATACGTTGCACGCGTGCCGGACGCGGCAAATCGACCGTCAAATCTTCGTATGCTTGCACAAACAGCCGGCCACGCACCAGTTCGAGCAATTCGCCGGGCCGTAACAGAAAATGGGGATTGGATGGACGGCCGAATCGCTCATTACCCAACGCGAATGTCTCATATATCAGCATGCCAGCAGGGGCAAGCGCATCCAGCAATCGCGGGAAAAGCGGCCGGTGCAAATAATTGGTTACCACAACGCACGCGTAGGCCCCGTTCGAATCTGGGTACGGCCATACTGATTTATCACCTTCCAGATCCGCGCACAACGGGCGGACATTGGCCACGCCAGTCAGCGCTGCCAGCGCATCCGCATTGCGATCCACCGCATCGACGCTGTGCCCACGCAATGCAAACCAGCGCGCATGCCGGCCTGTGCCACAGGCCAAATCCAGCACGCGGCCACCCGCGGGCGCCGCCATGCCCCAACGCGTTATCCACGGCGAAGGCTGCGCGACGGGGGAATTCGGCGACTCACTCCTGATATCCAGGCTATTCATGAACTCCTATTATAGCCTCACTGCAACGCGGTCCATGGCATTTCTAGCCACCGCAAACCGGTTGCCCAAAATAAAAAAACTCCCCGCGGATACGGGGAGCTTTTCTACGCGGGAAGGCAGAATTTACAACTGCTAGTCCTGCCCTGGTCACGCTTCAGGTCACGCGAGAGCCAGCTTGCGTTTCCTGCGGCGTTCTGCAAAACCCAACAATCCCAATCCGGCAAGCATCAGAGCATAGGTCTCCGGCTCGGGCACTGGCGTAAACACAATAACATCCTGCTTGTTAGGGCTGGCGTAGCCGTTCACCGTATATTTGGTGCCCGAATAAGCCATCAGGTAGTTCAACCACTCCTGCGCCTGTGCAACCACCTCTTGCGAATTCACGGTGGTGTTGCCGACCGAATAAAAGTCACCGCTGTTCAGGTAGTAGTGCCCCCCGTTGGCGTTGTATTTATCCGTGTCGTAGACAATCTCCCAGATTGCCAGTTGCAACGCGGCAGACCCCACCGCAGAATTGAACGCGGTATTCGGGTTGCTGGTGGTGAATGGTGCAGTGTTCACCAGATGCCCGCCACTATGCGCTTCGTCATACAACCGGCTGAGATTCTGCAAGACTTGCGTATTGATCAGATCCACGCCCGGACTGCCAGATTTGGGGGTGTAGCCGATCAACGTCGGAAGCTTTGTGTAATCTTTACCAGTTTGATAGGGACTAGGCGCGGTAGGAGTAGACCCCAAGCTATATGTCGTGTTGAAAGACAGGCTTTGCCACACGTCGATACAGAAGGATTCAAACGTTGCCCCGTAGGTTGTTCCACCGTTATTGCTGATCTGGGTATTGTAGGCGCCGATGCTGGCGTGCGTGATAGGCGCAGCCGGTACCGCCGCTATTTTCACGTCCACCGAGCCGTACTCAAAACCGGTGAACTTGAGCGTCGAAGCAGCATCCGCAGGCTGGACAACCACCGTCAGCAGGGCAGTTGCTGCCACTGCAAGCATTCCGCTTGAGGGCTCCCTGTTGACGAGTTTCGTTTGGTTTGTCATGGCTGTTGGATGCCGCATGTCTTTGAGTGAGGTACCTGCATTCACTCGTGTAGAACTTTAAGCTGCTTCGCTTACGGCACGGCGGCGGCGGGCAACAAAGCCCATCAGGCCCAGACCAGAAAGCATCAACGCCCATTCGCTCGGCTCGGGGACGGCGGTAATCTGCGCCGATACGTCATAGCGAGTGAAGGTATTCGCCGGTGAGGCATTATATGTACCTTGAATTTCCAAGTAATAGTTCTGACCTGACGTCAGCACCGCTTCCGGAAACGCCACGGGACCAGCCAGCAGTGAAGTACCGATCAGCACATCTCCGCCGCCCGCTCCGACTGCGCCAAGATCATGGTAAAAGTTCACTTGGCTAAACAAGCCATCTGCGGTGTTCGCATTCAAGGGCAGAGGCCATGCCAGCGAAATGGTGGCAGTGGCTTCGCCAGCCGTAAGAGTAGTAGCCGGCACGAAGTCTCCAGCGTTGAAGGTAAACGTGTAAATATCACTAAAAGCCTGACCCGCAGCCACACTAGACGGCCGGAATTTCTGCGTAAACGCGCAGAGTCCGCCAGGAAAACACGGGTTGAAAGACAACGCTTGAGTCGAAGTAAGCACCGCGTGAGCGCTGCCTACCGACGCCATCAACATCAAACCTGCCAAAATCTTTTTCATTTTCTTACCTTTCAATTGAGTTTTGAAGAATCATTGACACTTAATCAAACCACACTTCCCGCGACTCAATAATGACAAATTCTGATTCCTCTTGCGCAGTTAAAACTCAAGCAATGTGATGTAAGTCACGGCACATTCTGTGACTTTTCTCACATTCATCAACAAGTAGTTTCAGTCGGAGTCGAGTGATCGATTCCGACACATTGAAATAATAAATTTTCGGCATTTCTGACGAATGCATCAGTGAATTGTATGGGGCAGAATCGCCGTGCGATGCGATTTCCACCCATGCGCTCATACCAATTGCCGGCCAGAGTCGGCAATCGGACAACACAACACCACACACTTGCCGAACATGCTTGCGATCATCAGTATTTTCATGAGATACACCAAATTACCATGACTAATGAAGCCTCGCGCCTGGCATAGATTGCTGTCGCAGCGCATTTTCAAGATCGAAGGTGGCGCGCACTCGCGCGATAAGCTCGCTGCCACACGGCAGCGAATGCCTGCCGAAGATATCGTGAACTATCGTACGGCGGCGCGCCGGAATGGTGCCGCCAGTGGCTCACCGATAAAGATGCCTTGCCCCGGCATTTGCACGCTCTTCCAGTACGCCTCTATCAGGGTCTCACCCTGCAAGTAGCGCCCCACCGCCACGGGGATCGCGGGAAATTTTGATGGCAAATTGCACGGCTCTACCACGGTACCATAGCTTCCCGTCACCCCCGCCTCCAACCAGCGCATGGCGCTCATCTGGCTGCTGTCGACAAGTACGCCGCCAGTGGAAGTAAGATGATCAGCCATGGCGCCAGGCAAGAATTTCAGCGTATCCAGTCCCTCAACTACGGCGAGACCCGTGAAGTAAAACATTATGTCATCGACAAACTTCACCGAGTTCTGACGCATGGTGCGGCCAAATACGCGTCCCTTGATAAGTTCCTCGACCAACGGATACGTCGAACTGCGAACATTGCGCGCTTTGTCATTGGTCGAAAGAAGATAGGCGCTGCCTTCCGGCATTGTGCCGTCGGAAGCGACACCCCGGTCAATCAGCGCCTTGGCCTGGTCAAAGGTTGTCGCAGCGATAGCCATGGTAGGGCGCATCTTCAGTTGGGTAAAAGGCTGCGTAACCGGCGAATTGAAATAGCGACTGACCTGCGTGCCATTGCAACCGCTTGCACAGAGCGCTGGGTCCGCGCCAAATGCGAATGCGGAAGTGATGGACATGCACTCGACGCGATACGGCGCCGCCCACGTCAGCGCATACGCCTGCACGTGCTTCATGGAACGTTCGTCCACTATGGCCTTGATGGAGTCGAATTCGTCACGAGTCAACGCCGCCTTGGCGGGCGGAAAATCCACCTTGATGACGTTTTGAAAAGAGATTTTCCGCCGCTCCACATAGTATTCACCGATCTGAACACTCAAGGGGTCTGCAGTATTGATAATTACCGCCAGCTGCGTGTGGTCGATCGCATGGGCCTGGAACACCGAGAGCCCCAGCAAGCTCGTGACAATCGCCGCCAAGGCCGTTCTGACTGCCCCTTGCGCCATCTCCGGCAACTTCACTATCCGCAGATGGTTGCGGCAGAGTTCACTTTTTACAGATAGCACCATGGGGATTCTCATTGGACCATTAGGCGGTAGGAGGAAATTACCATACGATGCATCCAAGCTAAAGTGACACCCCAGAACGCAAAATCCCCGCCAAGGCGGGGATAGTTCCTGAAACCGAACTCCGTTGAAGACTATGCGGTAACTTTGCGCTGCTTGTCACGGCTTCGCACATAGCCCAGTAGCCCAAGGCCCGCCGCAAGCAAGGCATAAGTTCCAGGTTCGGGTATCGGCGTAAATACAATGACGTCCTGCTTTGTCGAACTTACATAGCCATATACCGCGTATTTACTGGGGGAATAACTCAACAAATAATTCAACCACTCCTGTGCTTGAGCTACCGCTTCCTGCGCATTCACTGTTGTGTTGTTAATCGAATAGAAATCACCGCTGTTCAAATAATAGTGCCCGCCATTGGCATTATATTTGTCCGTGTCGTAGACAATTTCCCAAACCGCCAATTGCAATGCGGCGGAACCTACCGCTGAATTGAACGCGGTATTCGGGTTCGTCGTGGTAAATGGCGCGGCGTTCACCAAATGCCCGCCACTGTGCGCCTCATCGTAAAGCCGGCTGAGTTGCTGCACTACTTGCGTGGTGATGGATTCGACCCCCGTCTTGGGCGAGTAACCAACCATCGACGCACGTTCAGTGTACACCGTCCCCGAATAATACGGACTCCCGTTTTGTGCAGGTGTATAGCCACGCTTTAACGTGTAATCAGGATTGGCGTTAAAAGACAGCGACTGCCATACATCTATACAAAACGATTCAAAGGTAGAACCATAACTGTAACTAGTTCCGCCAGCAGGGTCGGTGCCAATTTTTGTGTTGTATGCCCCCACATTGGCATTGGTAAACGTAGTGGCGGGAACAGCGCCAAGATTTACGTTCACCGAGCCATACTTAAATCCCGTGAACTCCAGTGAGTTGGAAGTCGCGGCAACCGCCGGCTGGGCAACAATAGTGACCAAGGCGCTGGCTACTGCAGCGAGCATGGTGCCCGCGCCACGTCTGTCAAGAATCTTGCTCATTGTTGTCATGTACTTTGGCTGCCGCTTCTATCCAGTCTCAACTTAACGCCTTATTTTTCTCGGCTCGATTACGCTTGAGCCGCATTGCGGCGACGGCGAGCCATGAACCCCATCAGGCCCAGACCAGAAAGCATCAACGCCCATTCGCTCGGCTCGGCGCGGTGGTGATGCATCTGCAGCGACAGTGAGGCGCCCGGGTTCACCACCAGCCGCTTCACCTGAAAGCGTTCTCCGGCGTCGACACTGTCGTAGTAGCCCCAAGGCCGGTAAATTTTGCGATGCGCGTCGGCTTCAGTACGTTTCTCGTCTTTCAACCGCGCCACCACCGACTTCACCTGCTGAATGCGATTTTTGTCCGCCACCAGCACGGCATCGGGAGTTTCAACCACCACGATATCTTCCACGCCGACGCAGGCGACCATGCGCGACTGCGACATCATCAGTGAATTGCGTGTATCCACCGCGATCACGTCGCCACGCTGCACGTTGCCCTCGCCATCTTTGCTGCCAATATCCCACAGAGCATCCCACGCGCCGACATCAGACCAATCGCCCGCGTACGGCATGACCACGCCCATGCCAGCAGGCAGCTTTTCCATCACCGCGTAGTCAATGGAATCGGCCGGGCAAGCCGAGAATGCCTCGACACCCACACGCAGAAAATCCCGGTCACGGCTGCGCGCATCGAACGCATCCTGACAAGCCTGTAGCATGTTCGGGCGCACCGCGCGCAGCCGCGCGATCCACACAGAGGCGCGCATCAGGAATATCCCCGCATTCCACAGATATTCACCGCTGGTAAGATATTTTTCAGCGGTTTGGGCATCCGGCTTTTCAACGAAAGACGCGATTTCATTGCCCCCGCCCGCGAGTGCCGCGCCCGAACGAATGTAGCCATAGCCCGTTTCGGCACGCGTGGGGCGTATACCGAAGGTCACCAGTTTATCTGCCTCAGCATACGGCAGTGCACGCGTTACTTCCGCGCGAAACGCCGCCACGTCGCTGATAATGTGATCGGCTGGCATCACCAGCAGCGCCGGGTCATTGCCGTCATCCAGTGCCAGCAGTGCCGCCAGCGTCAGAGCCGGCGCGGTGTTTCTGCCCTTGGGCTCCAGCACCACTACCGATTGCGTGTGTCCGGCCTGATGCAACTGTTCCGCAGTAATGAACCGGTAGCTGTCATTACTCACCACGATCGGCGGCAACACTGCACCGCGTGGCAACGTCAGCGAGGGATCAATCCGGCACGCGGTCGCCTGCAGCAGCGTTTGATCGCCGCTTAAAGCCAGCAACTGCTTGGGATATTGCTCACGTGACAGCGGCCACAGGCGGGTGCCGGAGCCGCCGCACAAAATTACCGGTTGCAGGCTCATGCCTTCGGGCCACCATTACTTGAATTGCGCGACTCAAGATACTCACGAAACTCTGCCCCGACTTCCGGATGCGTAAGCCCAAACTCCACCATCGCCCGCAAGTAACCGATTTTCGAGCCGCAGTCGTAGCGCACGCCGTTGTAACGGCAGGCCAGCACCTGTTGCTCTGTTAGCAACGCCGCAATGCCGTCGGTCAATTGAATCTCGCCGCCGGAGCCGGGGGTGGCATTCTCAAGATGATGAAAAATTCGCGGCGTCAGAATGTAGCGCCCCACCACGCCGAGCGTTGATGGCGCATCTTCGGGTTCGGGCTTTTCGACAATACCGCTCACCTGCTCCAACCGATCAGCCATCGGCCGCGAAGCCACAATACCGTAGCTGGCCGTGTCTTCGCGTGCCACGTCCTGCACGCCGAGCAGCGAACAGTTGTAAAAATTATAGGCATCCACCATCTGCCGCATCACCGGCGGGTCCCCCGCCAGCAAGTCATCCGCCAGCAGCACCGCGAACGGTTCGTCGCCGATCACCGGCTTGGCACACAACACCGCGTGCCCAAGCCCCAGCGCCTCCGCCTGACGGATGTAGATGCAATTAATGTTCTTCGGCAACACATTACGCAGTGTTTCGAGCAGCTGATTCTTGCCACGCAACTCCAGCTCGGTTTCCAGCTCATAGGCCTTGTCGAAATGATCCTCTATCGCCCGCTTGCTGCGGCCCGTAACGAATATCATATCCGTCACCCCTGCCGCCACGGCTTCTTCCACCGCAAACTGGATCAACGGTTTGTCGACCACCGGCATCATTTCCTTGGGACTGGCCTTGGTCGCCGGCAGGAATCGCGTGCCCATGCCAGCCACCGGGAACACGGCTTTGGTGATTTTTTGCATTTTTCTGTTGCTCCTTTTCTACTCCCCTATACCGCATCAATTATATCCGTATTTACAAAAATAAATCAATAAAATCAGATACATATAGAGACAACAAAAATGAAATTGGCAACATCTTCTCACGCCAACTCAGCCGCATTCGCCGCAGCCCATTGCTGCCAACGCCACGTATCCCCACACATGGCGTCGATGCCCAGCTGAGTACGCCAACCCAGTAACTGGTGCGCCAGCGAAGGATCGGCAAAGTATTCCGCCAGATCGCCGGGCCGCCGGCCCGCAATGCGATACGGTACCGGCTTGCCACAAGCCTCGCTAAACGCATTTACCATTTCCAGCACACTGTAACCACGTCCCGCGCCCAGATTCACCGTCAGCACGCCTGTCTGCTTGCCCAAGGCGCTAAGCGCAGCCAGATGTCCGCGCGCAAGATCGACCACGTGGATGTAATCACGCACGCCAGTGCCGTCGATGGTCGGATAGTCGTTGCCGAACACTGACAACTCCTTCAGCTTGCCTGAAGCCACTTGCGCCATGTACGGCATCAGATTATTGAGAACGCCGTTGGGGTCTTCACCAATCAGGCCCGACGGGTGCGCCCCCACCGGATTAAAGTAGCGTAGCAACGCCACGCGCCATTCGGAATCGCCCTTTGCCACATCGCGCAGCACGTCTTCCACCATCAACTTCGAGCGGCCATAGGGATTCACCGGTGCGGTCGGAAAATCCTCGCGAAACTGCACCGAAGGTGGCTCGCCGTACACTGTCGCCGATGAAGAAAACACCACGGTCTTGATGCCGGCTTCCTGCATGCACTCAAACAATGCAACGCTACCCGACACATTGTTATCGAAATACAGCAGCGGCTTTGCCACCGACTCACCCACCGCTTTCAATCCCGCGAAATGAATCACTGCATCGAACGATTGCGCAGCGAAAAGTTTGCGCAGCGCGCCGCGATCACGAATGTCGATTTGCGCGAATTCAGGACGCCGACCGGAAATGCGTGCGACGCGATCCAGCACCGACAGCTTGCTGTTGCAAAGATTATCCGCAACAAAAACGTCGTGTCCTGCCGCCATCAGCTCAACCACAGCATGTGAACCGATGTAACCAGTGCCGCCGGTCACCAGAATACGCCGCATCAGAAACGCCTCGGATCGCAGGGCCCAGCAAAACCCGAGTTAATCATAACTATTTGTTTTTATTGATAAAATTCAGAAAGACACAAATGCATGCAAACTTCCCAATGCGGCATGCACAAGCCGTAATGCGCGGCGAACTTGCCGCCCGCAAGGCGCGAATTCGCAGGCCTTTGCGCCGGCAATGGATATTCGGCGGTCGTAATCGGCACAATACTCTTGCATTTCAAATCCGCACCACGCGCACGCGCACCCGCAATAATCGCGCTGGCAAACCCATGCCAACTGGTCTCGCCGGCGGCGGTCAGGTGATACGTTCCACTTTGAAAATCACCTTTTCCTCGCGAGGTCAGTTCGTGGCGCAAGGCAAATGCTGTGCTGTCCGCCAGCAGCCGCGCCCAAGTCGGCGCGCCAATTTGATCAGCGACGATGCGCAGCTCCTCGCGTTCGGCCGCAAGCCGCAGTATGGTCTTCAAGAAATTCTTGCCGCGTGACGCATAAACCCAGCTTGTGCGAAATATCAGGTGATCCGCGCCAGATGCTCGCACAGCTTCTTCGCCCGCAAGCTTGCTTCGGTCATACGCGCTGCGGGGCGCAGTGGCGTCAGCTTCGGTGTAAACACCGATTTTTGTACCGTCATACACATAGTCAGTCGAATAATGCACCAGTAGCGCACCATGGCGCTTTGCGGCGAGCGCCAGCGCTTCGGGCGCGCGGGCGTTGACCGCCATTGCCGTATCAATATCTTTCTCGGCCTGGTCAACGGCCGTATAGGCAGCGGCATTCACGATCACGTCCGGCTTGGTTGCGACCACCAGCGCCGCCAGTGCATCCACCCGCAACAAATCGCATTCACCTCGGCCCGGCGCAAAAACCTGTCCCAAAGGCAACAACGTGCGCGCAAGCTCCCAACCCACCTGACCGCTGGCCCCTGTCAGCAGTATACGTAATGCACTCACGGCTCAACCACTAACCAAAGCATCACGGAAACATTTCCGCCGCGCTGAACGCTACGCCTTTCGCGTCTTTCCCCGACAGCGCTGGCGTGAAATCTATCGGCCATTGAATGCCGATATCGGGATCATCCCAGCGAATACAGCGCTCGAATTCAGGTGCCCAATAATCCGTGGTCTTGTACAAAAATTCGGCACTCTCGGACAGCACCACGAAACCGTGCGCAAAACCCGGAGGTATCCACAACTGCCGCATGTTTTCAGCGGACAAAATAACTCCTTCCCATCTACCAAACGTCGGCGACGAACGGCGCAAATCCACGGCTACGTCGAACACCTCGCCCGCGCACACGCGCACCAGTTTGCCCTGCGCCTGTTTGATTTGATAATGCAAGCCGCGCAGCACGCCTTTGACCGAACGTGAATGATTGTCCTGCACAAACGGCGGAATGAAGCCGGTCAGTTCGGAAAAACGCTTGGCATTGAAGCTTTCAAAGAAAAACCCGCGCGAGTCACCGAATACTTTGGGGTCGATCATCAGCACCCCATGCAGCGAGGTTTGCGTTACTTCCATTAGCCGGTTTCCCCAAGCAGCAATCGAGCTGATATATAATTCATAAGTATTTGATTTTATTATTTTTATTTGGCCGTCAACTGTGTATCCAACCCACTCAGCCGCTTTCGATCAGCCACCGGCACCGCTTCCAGCAACCGCTGCACAAAATCATCCTGGAGCTGATAGGCGCGCGCTTCATTTTCATCTATGGATGAAATACGAAACAGCATGCCGTCCGGGATGCGGCCGGTGAGGGCAAAGCGCAAATCGACAATGCGTTTCTCAGTGGTGCTCTTCACCGCCTTGTCACCAACAGTAAACCAGTAAGTCACCGGCTCAACGCGCGGCCCCATATGGCCATTCAGCCGCCGCACGGGAATTTCGCCAAACGGTGTGCCGAGCACGCCGGCATCGTTCTTCTTCAAGGTGAAGCCCTGTGCGGGATAGCACACTTCCGGCTTGTGTGCGCCTAATTCGCCGCGTTGATCGCTGCCATAGGCCAGCGACAACATGATCGCATAGCCTTTCGAATTCACATAGGTGCGGGTCAAAATCTGGCTGTACAACTTATCGAGCAACTGCTGAGTTTGAGGGTTCACTACCCCCACATTTCGATCCGGTAGTTCACGCCAGTCACCAAAGGATTTGGGCACCATTTTTTCGAGCGAAATGGGCACTTCATCCGCAACCTTTTTCGCGGGCTTTGCCACTACGGCGCCTATGCTCGCCGCGATCATCAACACGGCAATAATCAGTGACATCTTGTTCGAAAACATGTAAGCGCCTTTTACGGTATTCCGTAGAGACCGCATGGTAACAAAGAATGGCCGCCTCCGGCCACAGCCTATGAGCACGGTTGCAGCAATGCAGTACA
>OMIN01000028.1 GCA_900299145.1 Betaproteobacteria bacterium
CCGGTATCGCCGCTCAAATTACCGCTGATGGCCATGGACTCGACTGTTCGACCATAGACCGCGCAACATTGACGCAGCGCCTGCGGATCGATCCGCGCCATCTCGACACTGCGCTGGAGACCGTTTACCTGCACAGCATGGCGGCCAGTCCGCCCGCTGCCAATCTGGCGCCAGCCACGGTCACCGCCGGCCACCGGCTGCTGCAACGCAAGCACGCGCTCTATCTGGCGAGCGCCGCGGTCGGCGCGGCGGGGGCGTTGTGGACGGGCTACAACTTTTGGCGCGTGCACGATGCCTCGCAAGAGACCGCCGATGCCGCGCGCCGCACCGCCGCGGCGCAGTCGCAGTACAAGGAAATCACCCGCACCTTTCCAGCCGCGCCGACCAGTTCTGAAAACCTCATCAAGGCGGTCGAAATCTACAAGCAGGTGGTGAAGTCCGTGCGCTCGCCACAGCCGTTCATGCAGATCGTGTCGCGCGCGATGGATGCCCAACCGGAAATTTTCCTGCAGGAAATCAGTTGGCAGTACGCGCAGGATCGTGGGGAATCCACCGGCACGCCCGCACCAACGCCTGCGGGAGCGTCGGCAAAACCCACCGCCGGCCCCGCGGACAGCCAGGGTCTGCGGCAAAGCGGTGTTATCTCGGGTGAAATCCGGCCGTTTCAGGGCGACTACCGTGCAGCCATCGACGCGGTCAACCGCATGGCCGATCGTCTGGCCAAAGACCCGGCGGTGGCCGAGGTCAAGGTGACGAAGTTCCCGCTGAATGTTAATTCCGAGCTGGCGCTGACAGGCAATACCCGTGACACCGCGGAGCAGGCCGGCGTGGCCGATTTCAAAATCGCGGTCACGCTCAAACCCAATGCGTGATGCCACCGCCCGCCATGGATAACGCATGAAAAATCTGCGCGATACGCTGGCTCTGCCGATCGTGCTACTCGTCGTGGTCATTGCGGCAGCGGGCGCTGCCATCAAGCTCACCGACGATCAGGCGCGCGCCGCGCAATCGCGGCTGACCGCCCAGCAAAAGCAGCTAAAGGACGCGCAAGTCCGGGTGCAAAAGTCCGGCACGGAAAAGGAAATGATCGTCCGCTATCTGCCCGACTACAGCAAACTGGACGAGCTGGGATTTGTCGGCGAGGAGCGGCGCATCCAGTGGCTTGATGCCCTGCGCAATGCCAATCAGAAAGGCGCGATGTTCGGCATCAACTACGACATCGCGGCACAGCAGGCGTTTCCACGCGCGGCAGCATTTTCACCGGGGCAGTTAAGCCTGCGCCAGTCGGTGATGAAGCTGCGCTTTCCGATGTTGCATGAGGACGATCTGCCAAACTTCCTGCAAAACCTGGCGGAACAAAACGCCGGTGTGTTCCTCATAGAGCAGTGCACTGTGCGCCGCGCGGGCGCGGCCCAGGTCACGCGCTTTCAGCCCAACATGAACGCCGAATGCCAGTTGGCATGGCTCACTGCACGGCCCGCCACGGCCGGCGGCACAGCGGCGGATGAACGGCAATGATGGCAATCATGAAACGTCGTAACTATCTGTTTTTATTGATTTTTTTATCCAGCGCGGAAGCCGTCGCCGCGGACAGTTTTGGCCGCCTCTTTCTGACGCCGCAACAGCGCGCACAACTCGAAACAACGCGCGCGCAGCGCGACCGGCGCTTGCCCATACAGGAATCCGAAGGCACGACGGCCGCACCCGCACTGCCGCCCAGCCCAGAGGTCGTAACCTACAACGGCGTGGTTCGCCGCAGCGACGGCAAATCCACCGTGTGGCTCAATGGCAAACCCGTCAACGAACGCAACCGCGCGCAGCCCGACAACGAAGTCAGTGTCACAGGGTTGCGCAACGACGGCGCGGTTTCGGTGGCCATTCCGCAGGCGGCACGGCGTGCGTCGTTGAAAGTTGGGCAGAGTTTGTCTGTGACATCGGGAACGATTGAGGAATCTTATTTACGGCGGGAGACACTCGCGCGTCCAGCGTCCAGCACGCCGCCCGCACCCGCCACGCCAGACGCTGCCGCGTCACCGCAAGCCGCAAAGTCCCCGGCGACGAACGCCACAGCGCAACGCCTGCCACCCGGTGTAACAAGGCCACCGCGCGAGAGCGACACCAAGGAAGCCGATGCGGAGAGCGGGGCGGCACCGGCGGTGCGTCCACAAGGCGACTTGCAGAATAAATAGGGAACCCCAATGCATCGCAGTCGGTTCGCCAATCAACAGCGCGGCGCCGCACTTTTGGTCATCGTTGTAACGCTGGTGATTGGCGCGGCTGCTCTGTTTTACGGACTGACTACCGCTACGCCGCCTGAAATCGAGCAAGACCGCATCACGGCAGCGGCCCTGGCCACGGCAAAAGCGGCGCTAATCGGCTACGCTACCAGTGTCAATAATTTTTCCGGAACCGCGCGTCCTGGCGACTTACCGTGCCCTGACCGCAGCGATAACGGTCTGGCTGGCGGCGGTGTAACCGCCACAAGCTGTGGGAACGCCGCAGGTAATCAACAGGCAAGACGTCTTGGACGGCTGCCGTGGAAAACGTTGGGGCTGCCGGATATTCGTGACGGCAGCGGCGAACGGCTATGGTATGCCGTTTCGAACAATTTCAAGAGCCTTACCAGAACAACCTGCACGTCGCCGGGACTGGCGGGGTGCCTGAACAGCGACACCCTCGGCACTATTACAGTACGGGATTCTGCGGGAAACATTATTCATGACGGCACCAACCCCAATCCATATTCGCCCAGCGGGGTCATCGCCGTGATTATTGCGCCAGGTCCGCCACTCAAGCGCCAGGGCGCAGCCGCCGTGCAAAATCGCACGTGTGCTGGCGGTACCTGCAGTGCAGACGGGCAGTGCCTGTCAAATCCTGAAAGCGCCACGCCCAAGTGCAATGTGCAAAATTATCTGGATGTCGTCACCGGCGTCGAAGACAATGCAGATTTTGTCGAAGTGCCGCCATCCACAAATGGATTTATCAGCGGTACGGTTCGTGACGCCAGCGGCAACGTAATTGTGAATGATCGATTGGTCACGATCACCTATCAAGACTTGATGCCGCTATTGGAAATGAGGGTTGCCATGGAGACTCTAGCTTGCTTGCGCATGTATGCAACGCAAGGCACCAATCCCGGACGATATCCGTGGGCCAATCCCGTTTCAAGCCGGGTGACCCCGGCGACGACCTCGAGCATCAATGACCAAACCAACACACTGTTTGGCCGCCTGCCCGGAACTCCGACGTTCCCCCTCGGCTATCTCGCGAATACGGTTGCCACGAACGCTGCAATGCCCACCGCTTGGCCGCCGGGATGTACGATGCCGCAAGGAACCTGGTGGAACAACTGGCGAGACCATGTTTTCTATGCGGTCGCAGATGCGTACAAGCCGGGCGCGGGCGCGCCCGCTGGGTGTGCGGTCGGCTCGTGCCTGACCGTAAATCCGCCCAGCACGGCGGCAAGCAAGGAAGTTGCCGTACTGGTCGCGGGAAATCGGCTGTCGGCCAGCCAGCCACGAAGCACGGACACCGATAAGCAAAATCCGGCAAACTATCTGGAGAAAAATTACACGTGGCCCAACTTTACCAAGCAGCCACGCAGCGCAACTATTAACGATACCGTAGTATTCTACCCGCCGTGATTTTGACCGCTACGCCCCGCCATGCCACCGCCGGCTTCACGCTGATAGAGTTGGCGGTATCCATGTTCATCATTGCGTTGTTGTTGGGCGCCGTGCTCGTACCACTCGCCACGCAAGTCGAACAGCGACAAGTCAGCGAGACGCAAAAAACACTGGATGATGCCAAAGAAGCGCTGGTGGGATTTGCACTGGCCAATGGCTATCTGCCTTGCCCCGATACCACCGGTGACGGAATCGCTGATCCAGCCGCGCCCATCGCCGCTTGCCCGAATGCAGAAGGGTTCCTGCCTTGGGTCACGCTCAACGTCGGACAAAGCGATGCCTGGGGCAACCGCTTGCGTTATCGCATCTCACCGGAATTCAGCAGTGCGCCTTCCAGTCCTTGCACACTGCTGGACGGACGACTGGGCCTTTGCAAATCCGGTAATATCACGGTAAACAACCGCAACACAGCAAAAGCCACACAGGCGTTGGCCAGCAATGTCGTGGCCGTCATTCTCTCCCACGGCAGAAACGGTTACGGCGCCACCGGTACAGACGGCACCATACGGCCCACGCCGCCGGCAACAAACGTGGACGAGACGACAAATGCCGATCCTCCAGGAACCACTTTCCTGAGCCGCACAAGCTCGTCGGGTAGCGTAGCGTGCAGCGACACCGCGGCTGGCCAACCCTATTGTGAATTTGACGACATCGTTGCGTGGATATCTTCTTACGTGCTTTTCAACCGCATGGTCGCCGCTGGAAAACTTCCTTAAATATTTGTTTTTATTGAGTTTTTTACTTCGTTCACTAACTCACTCCCCGCCTCCGCTTCCAGCATCCGCTGCCGCACCGCCATCGGCAACCCCGCCATCTCGGCCAAGCGGTAAGCCACCCACGCACCATCGTCCAGCTTCACCGGCTGCGGAAAGTTTTCCACGCCCAGGCGGTCGATCACGCTTTTGACCAGTGTCACGAACTCTGCGTCCGGTTCGCAAGGCGCTACGTCAGGCAGCATTTCGACATCTGCCGAAGTTAGCCCGTTATCCGCGATACTCGTCTCGAACAAACGAAAGCGCTCGCCGCCGCGCGCGAGCAGGTGGAACATGCCGAGGTTGGGCATTTCCCATTGTTCGATGGTTGCCAGGCACCCGACGATGGAAGGCACTGCGGGCGCGCCGACTTCATGGCCTTCGCGGATCAGGCACACGCCGAACGGCAGGTTGTCGCGCAGACACGCCTTGGTCATGTGGAGGTAGCGCTGCTCGAAAATTTTCAGCGGTAGCACGCCGCCGGGAAACAATACCGTTCCCAGCGGGAACAAAAATATATTTCGGCGCTCGCCTTTCGTGGCGTGCGTGGTGTGCGCGGCGTTCGAGGAATTTGCGTCCGCGCTCACGACGACAATCCGCGGTGGCGCGTGAGCACCTGCGTGGACTCGCGAAACGATTTCGCGAGCGCCTCGACAAAGTACACCGAGCGGTGCTGTCCGCCGGTGCAACCGATGCCCACGGTGAGATAACTGCGGTTATCACGCATGTAGGAGGGCAGCCACGTGGCCACGAACTTGCGGATGTCTTCCAGCAGGCGCTGCGCTTCCGGCTGCGCATCAAGAAACGCCACAACCGCCTCGTCCATGCCCGTCAGCGGCCGCAAATCAGGCTCGTAATGCGGATTGGGCAGGCTGCGCACATCAAAAACCAGATCGGCATCCAGCGGTATACCATGTTTGAAGCCGAACGATTCAAACAGCAGCATCAGCCCGTCACGGGGCGCCGCGACAAACTCCTTCACCCAGGTACGCAGCGCGTTCGCCGACAGCTCGCTGGTGTCGATATGATCCGCAAGCTCCGCCGCCCCCGACAGCAGCTCACGGTCACGCGCAATGCATTCGCCGAGCGTCCGACGCCCGTCGGACAACGGATGGCGGCGACGTGTCTCCGAAAAGCGCTTGATGAGCGTGTCGTCTCTGGCGTCCAAATACAGCATTTTGAAGCGGATGCCGCGCGCGCGCAGGCTGGCCACATGTGCAGCAAAATCCGTGATGTCCTCCCCGGAGCGCGCGTCCATGGTCAGCGCGACACGTTTATGCCCGGCAATCACCACTGTGTCGATCAACGAGTCAAACATCGCGCCTGGAAAATTGTCCACGCAGTAATAACCGGAATCTTCCAGCACGGCCAGCGCGACACTCTTGCCGGAGCCGGACAGCCCGGTGATCAGCACCAGCTCGGTGGCGCAATCAGAGGCGATCGTCTTCATCGTGCACAGCCTCCATCTGCTGCGATTGACGCTCGATGAATTCGCGCGTGCTGTCCATGCCGCGCAGTTGCAACACGTAGTTGCGCACTGCGGCCTCAGTCAGCACAGCGAGATTGCGGCCCGCCGCCACCGGAATCGACACCTTGCGCAATTGCACCCCCATAATGCTTTCGCTGCCCGGCTTTAACGGCAACCGTTCGGCGGGCAAGTCGCCGCCGCCGGGGCGCTCCAGATGCACGATGAGCTTCAGTGCCTTGCGCGGACGCAAAGCTGACTCGCCAAAA
Source organism: Betaproteobacteria bacterium (assembly GCA_900299145.1). GTDB lineage: Bacteria > Pseudomonadota > Gammaproteobacteria > Burkholderiales > SG8-41 > UBA5216. The sequence goes on from OMIN01000028.1 coordinate 6,173, forward strand.
ATGGAACGGATGTTGAGCACACCCAGCCCACGCACCTCGAGAAAATCCTTCAGTAACGCGGGGCAGCGCCCGTCGATGTTCTCCGGCCCGACCCGGTACAGCTCCACCACGTCGTCTGCAATCAACCCACTGCCGCGCGAAATCAGCTCCAGCGCGAGTTCGCTTTTGCCCGCGCCCGAAACACCTGTGATCAGCACACCCATGCCCAGCACATCGAGCATGACGCCGTGCACCGTGGTGCATTCGGCGAGCGCGCGCGCAAGATACGGCCGCAGCATCCACATCAGTTCCACGCTGCCCATGGGCGACGTTAACAAGGGCGTCGCAGTCGCCCGCGCGGCCTGCACCAGCACGTCCGGCACGCGCGAGGAGCCCGCCACAATGAAACACGCCAGATCGCGCGTGGCGATTTGACGCAACGTCGCCGCGCACGCCGCCGAATCCATACCGTCAAGGTGCTGAATTTCGGAAACGCCCAGCACCTGTATCAGATTCGGATGGATAAAATTCAGATGCCCGATCAGTCCCTTGGACGAATCCTTGGTGAATTCGCTATCAATTTTCTTGCTGGCGCCGTCCTCACCCGCGCGCCACGCCAGTTGCAGGCGCGCCTGATTATCGTCAAACAGCCGGGCAATGCTAATTTGGGGCATGGGATGACCAGTTGGCGATCAACGCATGAATGTCAATGGCAGCTTCCGCAGTCATCAGCAACTCACGAAACGGCTTGTCGCTAAACATTTCAGCCAATTCCGCAAGAATCTGCAGATGCTGATCGGTGGCGCGGTCGGGCACCATCAGCAGGAATATCAGCGACACGCCCTGCCCGTCGGGGGCGTCGAACGGAATCGGCGCCTTCATGCGTACCAGCGCGCCGACCGCGTTTTTCAGGCCCTTGACGCGGCCATGCGGAATCGCCACCCCCTGCCCCAGCGCGGTGGAACCGAGCTTTTCGCGCGCGAACAGGCTGTCGAACACCTGCGCGCGCGCGATGCTGTGATTGTTTTCAAACAGCAGACCCGCCTGTTCAAAAACCCGCTTTTTGCTCGACATGTCCAGACCGATCAGCACGTTGGACAGGGGCAGGATTTGCGAGACACGATTCATGAAACCACTTTCCGTTCAGTTTGATTCAGCAGCAACTCCTCAACGCGCTACTCCGCCGGGACTTCCGGCTCCGGCTGCTGTTTCTTGATTATGTCACCGTGGCGGTGCGCCAGGTGCTTTTCCTTGTGGCGGATGATGGCGCGATCCAGCTTGTCGGCGAGCGCGTCGATTGCGGCGTACATATCCTCGTCAGTGCTTTCACAGAAAATATCCCGTCCGCGCACGTGCACCGTGGCCTCGACCTTTTGCCTTAACTTGTCCACCGACAGGATGACGTTGACGTCGATCAGGTGATCGAAGTGCCTCGTGACGCGCTCCAGTTTCGCGCCGACGTACTCGCGTATTGCGGGGGAAACCTGAACATGGTGGCCGGTGATATGCAAATTCATGATGCACGCTCCTTTACAGGGTTTTGCGCAGATTGCCAGGGAGGATTTGAAGTGACTCACGGTACTTGGCTACCGTGCGGCGAGCCACCACGATGCCTTGCTGCCCAAGAAGTTCGGAAATGCGCGCATCACTCAACGGCTTGCGCGGATTTTCCTGGCCTACCAGTTGCCGGATCACCTCGCGGATGGCGGTGCTGGACGCAACGCCGCCGGCGTCGGTGCTGACGTGGCTGCCGAAAAAGTATTTCAGTTCAAAAATGCCACGCGGCGTGCGCATGAATTTATTGGTGGTGACGCGCGACACGGTGGATTCATGCAATTCCAGCACGTCGGCGATCTCACGCAGCACCAGCGGACGCATGGCGATGGCGCCGTGCTCGAGAAAATTACGCTGCCGGTCCACGATGGCTTGTGACACGCGCAAGATGGTATCGAATCGCTGCTGCACGTTCTTGATCAGCCATTTCGCCTCCTGCAATTGACCGCTCATTTGCCGGGAAGTGCCGCGCTCACGCGACAGTATATCGGCGTACAGGCGGTTCACGCGCAATTTCGGCATCGCTTCGGGGTTGAGCGAGGCAACCCATAAGCCTTTGTTTTTATTAACAATTACGTCAGGGATGATGTAACGGATGTCAGCGCTGGCGTAGTCACGGCCCGGCCGCGGGTCAAGACTGGTGATGAGCTTCTGCACCGCGCGCAAAGCGTGATCGTCGCAACGCAGCAGTCGCTTTAGCCGCGCATAGTCCTTCCCCGCCAAAACGTCGAGGTATTGCGACACCACTTCGATCGCCTTGTCGCAATACGGTGTGGCGCCAGGCAGCGCTTCCAGTTGCAAGCGCAAACACTCGGCAAGATCGCGCGCGCCCACGCCTGCCGGCTCAAGATGCTGCACGTAGCGCAACGCAGTGACGAGTTCGTCGGGCTCGACGGCAAGCTCCCCCGGCAGCATCGCCAACACTTCGTCAAGGCTTTGCGTGAGGTAACCACTGTCGTCGAGCGTGTCGATCAGCAGACCGGTGAGCGTGCGGTCGCGCCCGGTCAAATTGAGCAACGCCAGTTGCGACAGCAGATGCTCCCGCAGCGTCGGCGCCTCGCCTGCCACCTGGGGGAAGTCGCCATCGTCGGCGTCACGCCCATCGCGATCATCCCGGTCGCGCGTAGACCCGTAGCTCAACTCCGAAAGAATATCGTCCTGCGAGCGCTCTCGGCTCTCGGATGAGGTGTCGCCACTGTCACCGGCGCCATCGCCACCTTCGCTTGCACCGGTGGTGCTGACCGCCTGCGAAGGGTAATCACCCTCGCGTGACATGACGCCGGCCGGCTGCGCCGCAGGTGGCGGCTCGGCATACTCTTCGCCGCGTTCGAGCAACGGATTGTCACGCAGATAGCGCTCGATTTCCTGATCGAGTTCCTGTGTGGACAATTGCAACAGCTTGATCGACTGCTGCAGTTGCGGCGTCAGCGTGAGGTGCTGCGAGAGCCGGAGTTGTAACGAATGCTTCATGATCTGATGGGTTTGCGCGGCACGGATCGCGGCAGCCTGCATCGGCTCCGCGCCCTTGCAACGTTTGCCCTTGTCCTGCCTACAAGCGGAAGTTTTCCCCTAGATAAACCCGCCGTACGTTCTCATTATCCACTATTTCCGCCGGCGTTCCGTACGCCAGCACCGAGCCCTCGTTGATGATGTAGGCGCGGTCGCAGATACCGAGCGTTTCGCGCACGTTATGATCGGTAATCACGACACCAATGCCGCGCGACTTGAGAAAGCCGATGATATTCTGGATATCGATCACCGCGATCGGGTCAACCCCGGCAAACGGTTCGTCCAGCAGTATAAAACGTGGTTCGGTGGCCAGCGCGCGGGCAATTTCCACGCGCCGCCGTTCGCCGCCGGAAAGGCTGATGGCCGGGTTGCCGCGCAAATGGGTGATGTGCAGCTCACGCAGCAGATCGTCGAGCCGGTTGGTGATGTCCACCTCGCGCGGGATGTTCAGCTCGAGTATCGCGCGGATATTGTCGGCCACCGTCATGCGGCGAAAAATCGAGGCTTCCTGCGGCAGATACGACAACCCCAGTTGCGCGCGGCGGTGTATCGGCATGTGCGTCAGGCGCTTGCCGTCCAGATAAAGCTCGCCGCCGTCCATCGGCACAAGGCCCACCATCATGTAAAAACACGTGGTCTTACCCGCGCCGTTGGGACCAAGCAGGCCGATCACTTCACGGTTGTGCACTTCCAGCGACACGTCCTGCACCACCGTGCGCGAACGGTAACGCTTGCGCAGACGCTCGGCGCGCAACTCGCTGCGCGGCAGGCTTGCGGACTCAGGCTGCGTCGCCGCGTTCACTGACTTATTCAACGGTACGCCATCGTGTTGTGGGGCATCAACAGGGTTTGCAACAGTAGCGATCAGCGCGGCGCGAACGGCTCGTCGCGCGGCGCGGCAATGCCTTCAGCTGCCTTTAACGGCAACGAACGCGGCGATACCGGCGCAGGCGCTGCTCCCGCCGCACCCTCCTTTGCCTTGGGCTGCAGCACGGTGCGCACGCGGCCCTCGGGATTGTTGGCCGAAGCGGCCTTCGCACCGCCGCCAATCACCTGAAAAAATTCGGTGATGGCGTCATACGAAATGTAATCGCCCGCAACATTGTCTTCGCCTTTTTTCATCGCCGCGCGCGTGAAAAGTTGCACCTTGTCGGCACGGCCATCGTACTCAATGCGGTCGCCCCAGCCTTCGATCCATTCATCGACGCCATCGCGCTTTTGCTTGAAGTAGGCCTGCTTGCCCCACACCGTGCCGTGCTTGAAGCCTTCCTTGTCCTGGCGCACTTCCATGCGGTCGCCGCGAATCACCATGGTGCCTTGTGTCAGCACCACGCCGCCCTCAAACACCGTCAGTTGCTTGGCATCGTCCACGGTCACCCGGTCCGACTCGACGTTGACGGGCTTTTCGCGGTCCGCCTTTTCCGCGTGCGCTGGCTGCCACGCCAGCAGCAGCACGCCAACCGCCCAAAAAAATATCTTATAAAACAAATACTTACCTTTTACCTTTATCAGGCTTGCCTGCGCCACCCGCCGCGGCGGTATTGTAAACGCCACGCACTTTCGCATTCAATTTCAGAATGCGCGTCTCGTTGTTTAGTTCCATGCCCACGGCGTCAATGGTCATGCTCGCATCCTGTATCGTGACCGGCTGATCGGTTCTGGCGATATTGTCATCGGGCAGCACATGTAAGTACTGCGTGGTCACCACCAGCTCGCTGTTATTGGCATACGGTGCGCGGGCGGCGCGCACATCACCGCGAAAATACAGGTTACCGCCGTTGCTCGACACCAACCCGTGATTCGCAGTGATGGACATGGGTGCGCCCTGACCAAAGGTCATAAAGCGCGGCTTTGTGAGTTCGGTGCTGTCGTCGTCCGGGTAATGCACCATGTGCGCCGCGTGCAGGGTGTCGCGCACGCGGCCGTTCACATCCATGCGCGTAGCCAGCAGCTTGTCGACCATGTAATCGGGGTCGTGCCGCAGCACGGGCTTGCCCTGGGCGGCCGGACCTTGCACCGCGCGATCCAGCCAATAGGTCAGCGCCGCGAGCAATATCAGCAGCACCACGGGAAATAGCGTCGAGAGGCGCTCACCCATGGACGACGCACCACGCGCACATCAACGCAACGGCGCCATACACAATAAGCGGGTTACGCAATCTATGCGAGATAGCGTGCCAGCGCGGCATCGAGATTTCCCTGCGCGTGTAGCACGTGCTCGCAGAATTCACGCACCGCGCCGCGCCCGCCGCCCGCGCGCGTCACGTAATGCGCGTGCTGACGCACGATGGCGGGCGCCTCCGGCACGGAAGCGGCGTATCCACAACAGCGCATCAGCGGCAAATCGAGCACGTCGTCTCCCATGTAGCTCGCTTGCTCCAGCGTCAGGCCCAGTTGTTGCAACAACGCGTTCATCGCCTCGAGCTTGTTCTCCACACCCTGATACAAATGCTGGATGCCCAGATTCTCGGCGCGACGCTCCATGAGCTTCGACTTGCGACTGGTGATTATCACAATCGCCACGCCGGATTCCTGCAGCATTTTGATGCCGTGCCCGTCCTGGGCATTGAACGCCTTGAATTCCTCGCCGGCGTCGGTGTAATACAACGCCCCGTCGGTGAGCACGCCGTCGACGTCGAAGCCGGCCAGACGAACACGTTTTACCTTTTCTAAATTATCCATTAAAAACAGATAGTTACGTTATACCCACTGAAATCAATAAAGCGATTTAAACCACTTTCGCGCGGAACAAATCGTGCATGTTAAGGGCGCCGACCAGCACGCCCGGTGTGGCGGATTCATCCACCACCAGCAGTTGATTCACCTTGCTGCGCTCCATGATCGCCACCGCCTCAGCCGCCAGATGATCGGCGCCAAGCGTGCGCGGATTGCGCGTCATCACCTGCGTAATCGGCGTCACGCGCAGGTCAACGCCTTTTTCCAGTGCGCGGCGTAGATCGCCGTCGGTAAAAATCGCGATCACTTCACGCCGTGCATTCACCACCGCTGTCATGCCCATCATGCCGCGCGACATTTCACGCATGGCATCCATCGCCGTGACCGATTCCGTAACGGCAGGAACCGCATCGCCCGTGCGCATCACGTCGCGCACCAGCGTCAGCAGCCGGCGGCCCAGCGCGCCGCCCGGATGCGACAGCGCGAATTCATCGCGCGTGAAACCGCGCGCGCGCATCAGCGCCACCGCCAGCGCATCGCCCAGCGCCAGCGCCGCGGTGGTGCTCGCCGTGGGCGCAAGATTCAGCGGGCAGGCTTCCATTTCCACGCCCGCGTACAAATGCACATCGGCGCGCGCCGCCAGCGACGATGCGGCATTCCCGGTCATGGCAATCAACACGGCGCCCTGACGCTTTAACACCGGCATGATCGCCAGCAACTCATTGCTCTCGCCCGAATGCGACAGCGCGAGAAAAATATCGTCGCGCGTGACCATGCCCAGATCGCCATGGCTCGCCTCCGCCGCGTGCACAAAAAACGCCGGCGTGCCGGTGCTGGCAAGGGTGGAGGCAATTTTGCGCGCGATGTGACCGGTTTTGCCCAGCCCGCTTACCACCACGCGGCCCTTGCAGGCGAGAATTTTTTCGACTGCCGTGGCAAACGCGGCATCAAGGCGGCCGAGCACGTGCTGCAGCGCGCGGGATTCGATCTCGAGCACGTCTCGCGCGACGGCCAGCGCGTCAATGGCGCCGTGTTGTGTGGCGTTGGCCAAGCCGTGCGCCGGGACTGAATTCATGGGAAAAGTATAGCAGATAGGGATTTTCAGACTTACGAAACGCGCCCGACGCTGGCATGAATGACGCAACAAAAAAGCCCGCGCAGGCGGGCCTTTTTGCTGGACAACTGGATTTACTAAAACAGGCTGGTCGCGCCGCAGTTCGGTTCAACGGTGCCGGTAACTATCCATGCACCGGTGGTATGGCAACTGGCAGCCGTGGGCCCTGTCCCCGTGGCGGAGAACCCGGAGAATCGGAACGTGCCCAGCTGCGCATTACCATCATCAATCTTCCGGTCAACCTCGGCCAGGATATCAGCTGGAATCTGATTGCCCGTTTTGAGATTGTGCCGCGTGGCGGCGGCGCCAGCATCAGCATAATTATTATCGTAACGCATAACCAGAAACATGCTGTAAGGATTGGTCAGTGCGCTGGCCGTCGTGTAAGTCGCCGCGTGTGTAAAGGCGCCATTGATGAATTGCGCCCGCGACAGATGCTCCCACACGGCGATATCTTCCGTTGCAACGCTACCGCCCGCCGGGGTTGCCGCCGCTTCAATCTGACCGTTACCGTTGCCAAACACGGTAGCGCCGCTGACATTCTGCACGGCTTGCGGATAGTCGCCCGGCAACGCGCGATAGCGATCCAGAAAACCGAAGTACGCCGCCTTAACCCCATCCTGCTGCGAAATCAGATTCCGCACGCGCGCGCTGGTAATCAACTCCTGCCCCTTGAGCACGCCGCCCAGCAGCAGCCCGATAATCACCAGCACAATGGCGATTTCGATTAGTGTGAACCCGCTTTGCTTCTTCATAGACCCGCTCCCAGAGTGAATGCCGAAATGTGATGCCCTGCATTGCTGATACAAATGATCGCAAATTTTGTACCCATTTGTCGCCCAGCATGCCTGTTGCGTAGTTGTTAGGAAAATCTTGCGCAAAAATAATATAACTATTTGTTTTTATTAACTATTTTTGATTAACAATCTCATCAACACATTAACATTCTCGACACTTTTACGTGTTTTTGCGAATGTTGAAAATTTTTCTTGTCAGCGAATTTTCAACGGGATTGTCGATTTTTCGACACACCCTGGGCGGCTTTGAGTTTCTCCCATTGCTCGGTCAAAAAGTGCAGTTCTTTGGCGTCGCTCACTTCGTTGTTTGCCAGCAACCCACCCAAAAGCACCGCCGCGCGTTCGGCTTCGCCCATGTCTTCCAACAAAAAAATGCGCATTTGCCGCGCCCAGCCCGACGCCTTACCCGCACGCAGCGCGATGTCCTCGGCGTAACGCAGCGCCAGCGGCATGTCCTTCAACCGGTGGCGCGCCATGATCGCGCAGTGCGCCAGCCAGCGCCAGCGTGCATTGGGATTCTCAATAAAACGCTGCTGCACGAACTCGCACATCGCGCGCTGCTTCGATTCTTCAGGAACTTGCCCGTAAAGATGTGACGCCATCATCAACGGATATTGCGCGGCAGCGTCGAGTAGAAGCGCGGCCTTCAACCACGCGCTTACGCGCGAGTAGTCAAGCGAAGCGAATGGAATGCTGATTCCAGGCTGGTTATCGAAAGCCTGCAAGTACAGCGACAACGCCTGCGACAGCGCCTGCGGCTCGCCGAAACTTAGCGCGCGCAACGCGGCATCGGGCAACGGCGCTTCAAGCGCCTCGGCCGTTGCCTGTGGGCGCGGCTCGATAAACCGCAACGCGCCGTGGGC
>OMIN01000029.1 GCA_900299145.1 Betaproteobacteria bacterium
GCGGGTTCGAGTCCCGTCCACTCCGCCAATAATCCATGTTCCGCTTTTAACGCCTTCAACATGCCATGGGGAGGCGCAATGTCTACCTACGAAGTGGTGTATCCCTTGGGGCGCCGCGCACCGCGTAGCAAGGCCCTTGCCGCGCGGCCGCGCTCGCTGGATGGGCTGACCATCGGCGAGCTTTCCAATCACAAGTTCGACAGTGAGTTTACTTTCGAGGTGATTGAGAAGGCGATCCTCAAACGCTTTCCGAACGTGAAGTTCGTTTCGCACCGCGAGTTCGGCGATACCTACGGCGCTCGCGAGTCGGAGGTGATTCAGGCATTGCCGGGCAAACTCGCCGAATTTGAATGTGATCTGGTGATTTCCGGCACCGCCGGATGAGGCAGCTGCACGGCCGCGAGTTCGCGTGCCAGCATCGTTGCCGAAAACGCCGGCGTACCGACGGTCACCATTGCCATTGACGAAGGTTTCACCAAATCTGCGAAGGCCATCGGCAAACAGGCCGGCGTTGATTTGCGTGTGGCGACTTATCCCGGCGTGATTTCAACGCACGACCGTTCAACGGTGGCGAAGAACATCGAGGACGTGCTGGTCGATCAGATCGTCAGCCAGCTGACTGCCACGGAAACGCAGGAAGGTTCAGCGCCGGGAGACGCCGAACCCGGTGACCGCGATATCGTTTTCACAGGTACATTCGAGGCCGTGAACGAGCATTTTCAGCGCAACCAATGGAGCGATGGCTTGCCCATCGTGCCGCCCACGCTGGGGAAAGTCGAAGCGTTTCTGCGCCATACCGATCGCGCGCCGGGAGAAGTTCTGGGAGTCATGCATCCGAGTCAGGCCGAAGCGACCGTCTGGAAGGTCGCGGTCAACGGTGTGATGGCGGGTTGTAGGCCCGAGTACATGCCGGTGCTGCTGGCGATGGTGGAAGTCATGTGCGATCCGGCGTATGGCATGAAGCACGGTGGCAGTACACCGGGCTGGGAGGCGATGATTATCATCAACGGGCCGATTCGCGAGCAACTGGGGTTCGACTGCGGACAGGGCTCGTTGCGGCCGGGCAATCAGGCCAACACGAGCATCGGCCGCTTTTACCGGCTGTTCGCGCGCAACGTACCGCGCTTTTTGCCGGGCACCACTGACATGGCAACTTTCGGCCAGATGTTTCGCGCAGTGGTGGCTGAGAACGAAACGGCGTGTTCCGGCATGGGCTGGGAGCCGTTGCATGTTACGCGCGGATTCAAGCCCGGAGATAGTGTGGTGACGATAACGTCCGTGCGGACGTCCAGCGACCCATTTAGTACGGCTGGCGATTCGGCCGAACGTCATCTGGAACTGATCGTCGATTGGGTCAAGCGCATGATCGAGCCGTATCAAAGCTCGCGCGGGTATGTCGAGTCACACGTGCTGATGCTTTCACCAGTGATTGCATCGATTCTGGCTGGTGCGGGGTATACCAAGCACGATGTTTCGGAATATTTGAAGAAGCACGCCACGGTTCCCGCGCGCTACTATGAACGACACATGATGCTGGCGGATCATCACACGCCCGATACCACGGTGGCCGCGCTGGTGGAAAAAGGTGAACTGCCCGCGGCGTGGCATGTATCGGACGATCCGGAGCGGCTGGTGCCGCTGCTACTGCCGCAATCCCAATGGTTGGTTGTTGTCGCTGGCGATCCGCTCAGAAATCGCTCGTCGATATTTCGGCAGAACTTCAAGCAGGGCTATGCGACGAGCAAGAAAATCGAATTGCCCAAAAATTGGCGGGCGCCGGTCTGATGCTGCGCGCGGGCGATCCGATTGGTGAACGGATAGGCAAAGCGCTGTTACCATCCATGAGTTTTCTGTGCCTGTGGATGGCGTTCGCTGCAGCGGCACAAAAATTCCCCGACAAACCAGTCCGTTTGATCGTGCCGTTCCCGGCGGGCGGGCCCCTGGATAATGTGGTGCGGCCTTTCGCGCCGCGGCTGGCCGAGGCGTTGGGGCAGCCAGTTATCGTGGACAACCGGCCGGGTGCGGGCGGTGCCATCGGCGCCAATATCGTGGCGAAGGCGCCTGCTGACGGCTACACATTGTTGTGGGGTTCGGCGGGGCCAGTGGCGATCAATGTCAGCCTCTATCGCAACACGCCGTACGATCCGGTCAAGGATTTTGCGCCGGTGACGCAAACGGTGGCCACGCAAATCATTCTGGTACTGAACGCCGCGCTGCCGCCGCAGTCCGTGAAGGAATTGATCGCTTACGCGAAGGCGCGGCCGGGGCAGATTAACTACGCGTCACCGGGTAACGGCACATCGCCACATCTGGCGATGGAGTTGTTCAAGCATATGGCGGGCATTGATTTGTTGCATGTTCCTTACAAGGGTGGTCCGCTGGCGATGACGGATTTGCTGGCGGGCCGCGCTGCGCTCATGTTTATCGCCTTGTCTTCAGCGCTGCCGCATGTTCACACCGGCAAGCTAAAGGCGCTGGCTGTTGCCACGCCCAAACGCGCGGCCGCCATGCCCGATTTGCCGACCATGAGCGAAGCTGGCGTGCCGGGGTACGACGCGAGTTCATGGCACGGCGTGCTGGCGCCTGCAGGCACGCCCAAGGCGGTGATAGCGCATTTGAATGGCGTTCTGCTGCAAGTGTTGCGTAACCCCGATGTGCGGGCGGCGATGCTGTTACAGGGCGCCGAGGCGGCGGGCAGTACGCCGGAACAGTTTGGTACCTACATTCGCGCCGAGATTGCCAAGTGGGCGAACGTGATCAAGGTGTCGGGGACGACGGTTGATTGATGCGGCGAGTGACACCGCGTCAAAGCTATCCCGCCTCGATAGGTAAAAACAGTTCACCGCCGTAGCCGGCTTCCAACGGAAGACGCAGCAGGCGTTTGCCATCGGCGGATTTTTCCTGCTTCGACATGATGGTGACGACCTTGCTGGCGCGTGCGGTTTCCAAGGCCGTGCCCGGTGTCGCACTAAAGCCGAGCTTTTGCAGATTCATTTGTGTCGGAAAGCGCAGTTGATAAGTGCCGCCGCGGGCGCGTTCCAGCGCCGTGGCGGGCGCGATCCAAACGGAATCGACGGCCTCGTAGCCGTCGTGCAGCGCGACTTGGTCGGCGGGCGCGGCGGCCAGAAAAAAATGCGTGTCAAAGCGCTTGGCGGACCGCTCCGGCGTGATCCAGTTGGCGAAATACACCATGCTGTCGGAAGCGATGACCAGATTTTCCGCCGCAAGGATTGCGCCAAAGCTGCGTTCGTGGCGCATCATCGCGCTACGATGTTCGGCTTCTATGTCGCGCAGCCTTGCAGCGCTGACCAATGCCGTTTCGCCGCGCGCGCGTGCGAGCAGTACGCCACATTCCTCGAAGGTTTCGCGCACCGCTGCCACACGCAGGGCCGCCGCATTCTTGTCCACGCCCGGCAGCGGCGGAAATACCGCTGTGTCGGCCGCGAGATCGTAGTCTTCATCGTCCACGCGCCCGCCGGGGAATACGAGCGCGCCGGCGTGCACGTCACTGTTCTGATGGCGCACGATCATGAACACTTCCATGCCCGTGGCGCCGTCAGCGCTATTAGTACCTTCGCGTAACAGCATCACGGTGGCGGCTTTGCGCGGGGTGGCTGGTTGTGCCGGCGTTTGGGTGGACTGGGGCTTGTCACTCACTTTTTGTTTCCGAAAATGGGGTGGAGCGCGCCGCAGGTCTGTACGGTCTCGCGCAACGAGGAATTATTTCCCGGCGGGTTCGCCGAAACGAATGCCGATGTTCGACATGGCCTGCACGGTGGCTGGCCCCCAGCGACGCGCAATTTCTTCGCCGGTCGCGGCGGCGTGATACACCGCATCCTGCTGGTCGCCGGGCTCGGGCTGGATCATCACCAGCAGGCGGCCCAGTTCGTTGCCGACGTTTTTGAAGTCGCGGTAGACACCCGCCGGCACCGACACGAAATCCAGCGGCTCCAGTATCGTCGAAAACTGGCCTTCGTCGCCCCAGATGATTTCAAAGCGGCTTTGCACACAGAAAAAATTTTCCACTGACGCCGTGTGTTTGTGCAGCCCGGCGCTGTCGCCTGGCGGGCATTCGGCCAGCGTGATAGTCAGGCCCGGTGCGCCTTTCACTGGAGCGACCTTGCTGCGGCCCTCCCAACCCGCCGGAGACATGATGGGCATCACCTTATCGGGCGACATCATCAGCATGGCTTCCTGCGGCACGCCGCTGGCGGCGTTGATCGAATCTTTGTAGGGCACCAGTTGCGCGTAGCGCGCTACGCGCTGCGGTATGGTGTCGTCTATTGGATTGTGCTTGGGCATGGATTGTAAAAAAATCAATTAAAACAAATAGTTATGTTAGGTTCGAGAAAGGTGCTGTCACGCTGCCACCGGCGTTTTGGTGAAGCCCAGTTCATCGGCTACCGCTTTTTCCACCACCGTGCCCTTGAAGAAATCGCGATTGTTGCGCGTGTGCAAGAGCGCAGCGTTGGTGAAGGTGAACTCGCGGAAGTCCTGCTCGGTGACGTAGTGGCGTTCCAGCATCTCGTACGCTTCCGGGATCACGTCGGCAAAATCGGGCACATCGAAATGCGTGATGTCGGAACTGAACACTGGCCGCAGCCGCACGCCCATGCGCGGATCGAAGGCCCACATCGTCGCGCGGTCGTCGGCCTCGCAGCCGAAGAAAAAGTTGTTGGCAAACACATTGCGGATGTCTGCCTTTGATTTCACGCCGGAGGCATCAAAGTCGTCAGTAACATGCTCGGGCTTGCTCAACTCTTCCACGCTGCACTCGGGGCGGAAGGCATCGAGGCTATCCATGATTTTGTCGGCGTTGGCTTTGAGCCGAGCGTCGCCGTAGCGGTGGATGTACTGCTTCAACTCAGCAACGTTGGTGGCGTTCGGGTATTGCAGGTTGGCGCGAGTGCGTTTCTCCCAATGCTCGATCATGTCATTGACCATCTGGCAGGCCCAACTGACGCCGCCTTCCATGAACCCGAAATTGAGTGTCGGATAACGGTGCGCCACGCCGCCCAAAAACACGCCGCGCGCGAATGCGTGGTTGGCCTCGGCAAAATGGCCGACGTGGTTGAAGGTGAAATTCGTAATTGAAGCGCGATCCGACCAGCCCGAACTGCCCGCGTGCTGCGTGACTGCCACGCCCAGATCGACGCAGCGCTGCCAGAATGGCTCATAGTCGTAGGGGCTATCAAGCGCAATGTTGTCGCAGTAAATAGCAGCCTTGGCCGGATCGATGCCGTCGGCGGCGCCGGGTATCACGCGCTCCTGATTGCCACGCAGCATGATCGCCTTGTAGCCGAGTTCCTGCACCACGTAGTTCAGTTCCGCGATGGCGTCCTTCGGTGTGCGCGACGGAATGGAAGCCACCGGCGCAAAGCGCGCGAGATAGGGTTTGAACATATCCATGGTCATGCGGTTGTAGGCACGCGCCGCCGCAAGCTGCAAATCGCCCTGGATGATGTTGATGCCCAAGCCGAACGTCGGATACATCATGGCAAAGTCGATACCCAGTTCCGGCAAGCGCTCGTTGAGCAAGGCAGGTAGCAGCGCCGTCGCCCTGTCATGGGTTTGACTGGTGACACCCCACCAGATGGTGCGGCGCATGCGATGGTGCTGGCGCTCTTCGGGCGTTGCACCGTACCAGCGCGCATTGCGTTTCCATCGCGCGCGCATTTCGTCAACGGCTTTCGGGCCGCCGGCTTCACTCAGGTATTCGAGAAACACCGGTATCGGTTCCATCCAGTGCCCGTCGCCGTCAATCACCGGGTGCTTCAAGCCCGCGCGAATTTCAGATGCCCGATTGCCCATGATTACCACTCCTTTCGCGATATGAATTCCGAACCGTGGAAACACGATGACGTGTCGAACAGGCTAGCGCCAAGGCGGCGGGCCGTCAATCAGGCGTTCCGGCAAAGCAGCTTCGACTACAATAACGCCCAACTTAACTGGGAGATTCCATGAGTACGAATGATGCAAACGTGGCGCAAGCTACGAGCGCCGCGGACAGCAAAACGCCGCTGCTGTTTACCCCCATCAAACTGCGCTCGGTAGTCGTGCGCAACCGCATTATGGCTGCGCCGATGTGCCAGTACGTGTCACATGACGGCGGCCCCACCGAGTGGCAGTTAGTCAATTTCGGCCGTTTTGCCATGGGCGGCGCCGGGATTGTTTTCGGAGAGGAAACCGCCGTCGAAGCGCCTGGCCGCAAGACGCACCACTGTGCCGGGCTGTATAACGACGCGCACGTTACGCAATACCGCCGCATCAACGATTTCATCAGGTCGCTGGGTGCCACACCCGCGATACAGTTGGGCCACTGCGGCCGGCGCGCGTCGGCGCATGGCCCGTTGCAGGATCGCGCGCCGCTGACCGAGGCCGATGCGAAAGTGGGACTCATACCCTGGCAGGGGATCGCGCCCAGCCCGATCCCGGCGTCACCCGGCGGCGCGCTGCCGCGCGAAATGGATCACGACGACATCCGCAAGAATATTCAACTGTGGCGCGAGGCGGCAAAGCGATCGCTCGACGCCGGTTACGATATTTGCGAAATCCACGGCGCGCATGGCTATCTGATTCACCAGTTTCTGTCGCCGGTGTCGAACCGGCGCACGGATGGTTACGGTGGCAGTCTCGAAGGCCGCATGCGTTTCGCGCTGGAAATCACCGAAGCCGTACGCGCGGCATGGCCCGCCGACATGCCGCTGTTTTTCCGTATTTCATCCATTGACGGTACTGGCGGTGAATGGGGCATGGATGATTCGCTGGCGCTGTCGCGCGAGCTGAAGGCGCGAGGCGTGGATGTGGTGGATTGTTCGTCGGGCGGCATTACCGGCGACGGTAAACTGGCGCCGTTGCCGCGCGTACCGGGCTTTCAGGCGGGTTACGCGCGCGAAATCAAAGAGGAAGTCGGTGTCGCCACCGCAGCGGTGGGCATGATCACGGAGCCGAGCCACGCCGAGGCACTGTTGCGAGACGGCCATGCCGACATTATCGCCATGGCGCGCGAGCTCATGGACAACCCGAACTGGCCATTGCAGGCGGCGCGCGCGCTGGGTGTCAAAGAACCGCTGGATTTGGTGCACGCGCGCGAAGCGCAGCGCCTGCGTTTGCGCGAACAACATCGCAAGGACTATCCGCCGGGCATGGCGATTGAAATTCCGTTTGGCCCGAACGATGTCGTACCGTATTCTTGGGAAGACTTGAGTCCCGGCAAGCGCGCGCGGCACTGACGCTTATAGGTGGCTATTGGTAACTATGGGTTCGGCAGTTCCACCATGCCGATCCAGTATTGCGTGCGCTCGCCGTGCTCCACGTCATAGCGGCGCACGAAGGTCAGCCGCCCATCGTCCCCCACCCGGAACATCGACATCGCCGCCGGCACCGTCAGCACGGTGTTGCCGCTACGCACTTGCATGCCGTGAATGCTGGCCGCGACCATGATTTTGCCGCTGGGGTCGAAGCTGAACGTACGCACGTGATAGTTCTGCGTATCGGCGTGCTGTAACAGCGTGGGTTCGCCGGTCTGCGGGTTGATGGCGAACACCGCGATGCTGTTTTCGCCGCCGTTGAAAACTTTTTGTCCCTGATAGTCTACGGTGCCGTCCGCTCGATTGGCGAAGTAGACGAATTTCCCCGAGGGATGTACGTGCACGGTCCCGGCCATTTGCCGCGGCTTGATGTTCGCTCGATCTGCCAGCAAATCGTGCGTAAAGGCAGCTTGCGTTTCCAGCGAGTCGCCCGTCATGCGGAACATATTGAGCACGCTCTGGATTTCCAGCGAAATATAAACCCACGGCTTGGTCGGATGAAAATCCAGATGCCGTATGCCAAAGTGCTTGCCGCCATCGGGTGCGATGACCGCCAACGGTTCGTGCACGCCGTTGTTGAAACGAAAGAGGCGCAGCGCGCCCGGGTCGCCCGGCTTGCCGTCGTGCGGGGCGTTGCCGCGATCTACCACGATGGTGGTGCGGCCCGAAGGTGTCATACGCACCTGATGCGGGTAGGGGCCGCAATCGAGCTCGTGCGGCTGTTCTACCGCCGTGCCCAGCGTGCCGTCGGCGTTAATGCGATTCACAGTGACGCCGCTTTTTGGCAAATTGTGCCCGCTCAGCACGTAGCCGCCAGAATCACCACAAGGGCTGACACAGATGTGCACCGCGCGCATGGGAAGCGTTTGCACCGGACCGTGGGGCGTCAATGCGCCGGTATGCGGATTGATGCGCCAGGCCGTCAGGTGATTGTTGTCAGCCTTCAACCCCGCGCCACGGTTACTGGTGGCGACGTACAGGAATTGCCGCGACGGGTGCGGCCACGCGTACTGCACATTCGCCGGAACCTTGACGGTAGCGCGGCGGGTGAGCGACGCGTTGTCAACATCTACTTCGTAGTGCGTCAGTTCGTCATCGACGGCGCCGTACAGCGCGACTCTGGAATTCATGGGCGTGTCCTTATCGTGAGATGCAATGTGAAATGACCGGTGCGAAATATTACCGCAGTCGCAAACATCGCAGCTGCGCGATTGACCACCCGCAGGGCGGGCGCTACATTCCAGTGCGGCAAGATTATTCGGGGAGATTGTGCAATGCCTGTTGCGTTGGTTATTGGTGGATCATTGGGTGGATTGCTCGCTGCAAATCTTTTGCGGTCCATCGGTTGGCGGGTGCAGGTGTTCGAGCGCGTGGGCGACGATCTGGCAAGCCGCGGCGCCGGCATCGGCACGCACGAAGAGCTGCTCGACATCATGCACCGCATCGGCATCACGGTGGATGCCTCGATCGGCGTGCATCCGGAATCGCGAACATGCCTCGATCGCACGGGCAACGTGCAACACACCATGCCGCGTCCGCGTATCTTGAGTTCCTGGGGGCGCTTGTATCGCGCATTGAAGGATAATTTTCCCGCTGAAGATTATTTTTTTGGAAAATCACTGGTGTCGTTTACGGATGAGGAATCCGGCGGCTCACGCTTGCGCCCACGCTCACGCATTGCCGCGTTATTCTCCGACGGCAGCACTGCGCAGGGGGATCTCATCATTGGCGCTGACGGCATACGTTCCACGGTGCGTGCGCAGATTTTGCCTGACGTGCAGCCGCAGTATGCAGGCTATGTGGCGTGGCGTGGGCTGATTCCGGAATCATCGCTGCCAGCCGAATTGCATCGCGAGATTTTCTCTCACAACATGGTGTGTTATCCGGACGGCGATGCAATGACAATGTATGCCGTGCCGGGGCCGAACAACGATGTGCGGCCTGGCCATCGCGCCTATAACTGGGTGTGGTACCACCCGGTGGATAACGCCGGGCTGGCGTCTTTGTGCACAGATGCTACGGGCCATTGCCATGGCAGCGCGATCGCGCCGGGATTGATACGGCAGGAAGTGATTGAGGAGATGATCGCCACGTCACGCCGTGCGCTGGCGCCGCAGTGCGTGACGGTAATCGAACTTACTGAGCAGCCGTTTTTTCAGGCGATTTTTGATCTGGACTCGCCACGCCTCTATGCGAAGCGCGCGGCGATACTGGGCGATGCGGCCTTCGTCGCAAGGCCGCATGTCGGCATGGGGGTGACCAAGGCCGCGCTCGATGCGGAAAGTCTGGCGGACGCACTGGTGGAATGCGCCGATATTGATGCTGCGTTGGCACGCTATAGCGAACGCCAGCAGTTGTTTGGGACGCGCGTGGTGGCGCGCGCGCGGCTGGTTGGCGCTCACCTGGGCGCGCAGGTCACCAAGCCCCCGGAAACATGGACGCCGCGCGAGCGACATCAGGACCCCGTGCGCATGATGAATGAAAGCGGCGCACGGCTGCGCGACGTGCCGGAACTGATCGAGCTGGTGCGCGCTTATCGTGGATCACGCGGGGCGTTTGGCGAGGCGGCGGTGGCGGGGCTGATCGCATGAAAGCTATTGCCGTTGCACGGGGGGCGGTGTTTTCAAGTGTGTGGGCGCTCGGCGTGGTCGCGTTTCCGTCGCAGGCACAGAAGGACGCCGGTCCTGCTGTCTACCCCAGCCGCGTGGTAACGCTGGTCAATCCGTTTACGCCCGGTTCCAGCACCGATATCGTGGCGCGCGCCATCGCGCAAAAGCTCACAGATGCCTGGGGCCGCACCGTGGTGGTGGAGAACCGCCCCGGCGCGAGTGGTGTCATCGGTTTGACTGCCGTGGCACGTTCGCCGGCCGATGGTCACATGCTCGGCATGATGATTGTGTCGCACGCAACCAACGCCGCGCTGCAGGGCAGCAAGGCGGGTATTGATCTCATTCGTGATTTCACGCCGATTTCACAGGTGGTGGCGCAGCCGTATATTCTCGTGGTGAATCCGAGCTTGCCGGTGCGTTCGATCAAGGAGTTGGTGGCGCTGGCCAAAGCAAAGCCGGGAGCGATCACCTATGGTTCGTCGGGCACGGGAGGCGTGCTGCATCTGGCCGGTGAACTGCTGGCCGTGCAAACCAGGATCA
Organism: Betaproteobacteria bacterium; assembly: GCA_900299145.1. Taxonomy (GTDB): domain Bacteria; phylum Pseudomonadota; class Gammaproteobacteria; order Burkholderiales; family SG8-41; genus UBA5216. Next base: position 10,460 of record OMIN01000029.1, read on the forward strand.
AACTCACGCATATACCCTACAAGGGGGCGTCGCCGGCGCTATCGGATGTTGCCGGCGGGCACATTGCGATGCTGTTTCTGACGCGCATGACGGCGCTGCCTTTCATGCAGTCGGGCCGCGTGCGGGCGCTGGCGGTTACCGTGAGCGAGCGCGTGCCGGGGCTGGATTTGCCGACGGTGCAGGAATCCGGGCTGACCGGGCCGTTTGACGTGAGCGGCTGGTACGGCGTGAGCGCTGCGGCAGGTACGCCGGCGCCGGTGGTTGAGCGGCTCAATCAGGATATCCAACGCGTGCTGAAACTGCCCGACGTGCGCGAACGCATGCTTGCCGAAGGCACGCTGCCGACCGGCGGCACGCCCGCGCAGTTCGGCGAACTGGTGCGCGGCGAGGTCGAAAAATGGCGTCGCATTATTCAACAGGCTGCGATTGTTCCGGAGTCGAGGTAGCGCTTCGCCGCAGGCAGGCCTAATGCTGACTGCGTGGCGGAGTTATTTATAAGTATCTGTTTTTATTGATTATTTAAGGAATCGCTCATGGAACTGGAATTGCGGGGACGGAACGCGGTGGTGGCGGGTGGCTCGCGCGGTATCGGCCGTTCCATCGCGCTGGCGTTTGCACGCGCCGGTGCAAATGTGTCGATCTGCGCGCGCGGCGAACCGGCATTGCGTGCCACCGAGGCCGAGCTGCGCCAATGCGGGCGCACGGTGCATGCCATGTCCTGCGATCTGGGCAATGGCCCGGCGGTCAGCGGTTACATTGAAGCAGCGGCAAAGGCCTTGGGTGGCATAGACGTGCTGGTGAACAACGCCTCGGGCTTTGGTTCCAGTGACGATGAAGCTGGCTGGGCGGCGAGCATCAATGTCGATCTGCTATCGACGGTGCGCGCGTCACACGCGGCGGTACCGCATCTTGCCAGAAACAAGGGTTCGATCATCAATATATCCTCGACGGCGGGTTTAAAGCACAGTGCGCGCAACCCGCCTTATGGCGCAGTCAAGGCGGCGCTGGTGCAATACACGCTGACGCAGGCCGCGAAGTACGCGGAAAAACACATTCGCGTGAATTGCATTGCCCCGGGCTCGATTGAATTTCCCGGCGGCAGTTGGGAGCGTCGCAAGACTACGGACCCCAAGCTCTATGCTTCGGTGTTTAACCGCATACGCTGGGGCCGGCTCGGCACGCCGGACGAAGTCGCCTATGTGGCGCTGTTTTTCGCCAGCAGTGCGGCAAGCTGGGTGACCGGGCAGACGATTGCCGTGGATGGCGGGCAAATGCTCGGCTGATGTAACAAGCCGGCCGCGGCAAAATCAGTGAAGCGTTTTGGGTGTGCGCCGATTCTCAGCGCCGGGCGCGGGGGCGGCGGCCGGCGCTGCGGGTGCCGGTGAGGAATGGTGTGCCACCATGCGCCAGCCCTGATCAGTACGCAGATAAATATTGGTGGCGAGCATGGCGTTTCGCACGGGGCCCTGTCCGGCGACGGTGATTTGCTCGTAGACGCTGTGCACGGCGATCATCATGCCGTGAACTTCGTGACGCGCGCGCAACTGGAAGCTCAGTGTCTGGCCACTGTTAAACACACGCTTCCATGACTCACGTACGTTTTCCACGCCGCTGATGCGCGCGGCGCCCGGATGCACACAATACACGTCGTCGTCGTCCGCCCACACCGCCATCATCGACTCCAGATCGTTCTTGCTGAACGCATCGTAAAAAGCAGCTTCGGCTTCCTGGGAGTTGGCGTAGAGCGCTTTTTTCACGATAGGCAGGGGTGGGTGTGTTGGAAGATATTCTATCAAATTCAGAGAGTTAGAGGGGGTTTGGGTTTGCCGTGACGAGTGCGTCTCCGCGGTTGCGCGTGACGCGTGGAAAGGTAACAATTCGCCCCTTACCCTGCGCCAAAGAATGCGCGGGACACGAGGAGAATGGCAGGCATGGTGACCATGAAACTGAAAAAATTGATGTGCGGCGCAATAGGCGCTGGCGGGTTGTTGATTGGCGCAACAGCCGGCGCGGCGGATTCAGGGGGCGATTACCCTTCACGTCCGATACGCATGCTGGTGCCCAACGCCCCCGGCAGCTCGGTTGATACGTTAAGCCGCATTATTGGCAACAAGATGAGCGAGATCGTCGGTCAGCAATTAGTGATCGACAATCGTGCGGGCGCTGGTGGCATTGTCGGCATGGAAATCGCGAAGAACGCTGCGCCCGATGGCTATACGCTGATCAGCGCCACCACGGCGGCGTCCACTGTGGCGGTGCTGCTGATGAAAAATCCGACGTTCGATCCGGTGAAGGACTACGACCATTTATCGCAATTCGCGGTGACAGCCAACGTGTTGGTGGTGCACCCATCGGTGGCGGCGAAGTCGGTACGCGAATTTATCGAACTCGCCAAAACACGTGGAGGCAAGCTCAACATGGCTTCGGCCGGCTCCGGTTCGCAAAGCCATTTGTCGGGTGCGTATTTCATGAATGTGGCCGGGATGCAATCAGTGCATGTGCCCTATAAGGGTGGCGGCCCGTCAGTGGCGGCAGTGATGGCCGGCGAATCGCAATGGACACTGACACCCGCACCGGCAGTAATGACACACGTCAATGGCGGCAAGGTGCGCGCGCTGGGCCACAGCCTGCCGGGAAAATCGCCCTTGATGGGCGCCATTCCTGCGATCGCCGAGACTTTGCCGGGCTTTGACTACAGCGGTTGGCAGGGTTTCTTGTTGCCCAAGGGCGTTGCCAAACCGATTTCTGAAAAGCTGCGCGCCGCGCTGCTGAAAACCGCCGCATTGCCCGATGTAAAGACCCTGCTCGCGGCGCAGGCCACCGATCTCGTTACCAGCACGCCCGATGAATTCCGCAAGGTGGTTGCGGACTCGATGGCGAAGAACGCCAAAGTCATCAAAGCGGTGGGCTTGAAAGTTGAATGAAATCAATAGCTTATAAACAATTGAGAACATCATGATTTACAACGAACGTGGCCTTTCCGACGAAACCCTGATGATGCGCGACGTCACGCGCAAATTCGTCAACGAACATGTGATTCCCTTCACGCGCAAGAACTGGCAGGCGGAATGGAGCATGGTGCCGGAAGGGCGGCTGCCGCCGAAAATTCTGGAAGTCGCGCATCAGATCGGCATACGCACGTTGGGCATTCCCGAGGAATACGGCGGCATTGCACTCGATCCGAAAACCGAAACGCTGACCTTTGCCGTGATTTCCGAGGAGATATCGCGTGGCGACTGCGGCCTTGCTGAGAAAATGGTGCAGCAGTGGAAGGTGTCGGTGCTGCTGCGGAACATTCTGCCTGAGCATCTGAAAAAACTCTGGTTCCCTAAAATCATGGCGGATCCGCAGTTTTTGCTGGCGCATTGTTTGACCGAGCCGCGCGGCGCGTCGGACCGCTGGTTGCCGTATGACGTGCCCGAAGCCATGATGCACACGCGTGCCGAGAAAAAGGGCGACCGTTGGGTGATCAACGGCCGCAAGCAGTTCATCAGCAATGGCTATGATGCGAGTCTGTATGTGGTGTACGCAACCACTACGCCGGGCGCGGGAATGACTAAAGGGACATCGTGTTTTCTGGTGCCGCGTGAAACCAAAGGGTTTTCAGTTGCGCGCTGCAATGAAACGCTGGGCGGCCGTTTCATGAACAACGGCGAAATGGTGTTCGAGGACATGGAAGTGCCTGAGGAACACCTGCTGGTGAAAGACGTGGCACTGGCGCGAGCGGGGGTTTACTTTCGCCCTGGCAAGATCATTCAAGGTTCGAAAAACCTTGGTGTAGCGGTGCGCGCGTACGAAGAAACCGTAAAGTATGTGCACGACTACGTGCAGGGCGGCAAGAAGCTGATCAAGCATCAGGCCACCGCAATACGTTTGGCCGAAATGGCAACCAAGATTTGTGCCGTGCGTGCGTTGCTGATGGAAGCGTCGCGCGCGGTTGATGAAAAAGCAGCGGATGCCGAAGTGCTGTGTAATATGGTGAAGCTCTACGCGTCGGAATCCGTGCTCGAAGTTTGCAAGCACGCGGTGGAACTGCACGGCGGCAACGGCACCATGCTCGACTTCGGCATCGAAAAACTCTACCGCGATGCCACCATGTATCTGCACATGGACGGCACGGTTGATGTGTCCAAGTTCAAGATCGTGAAGAACCTGTTCCCGGAAACGGCGGGCAAGTACGCGGGGAATGACTGAAGCGGCGTGACTTATTGGGCTTGACGCGGTATCGGGGGCGCGGCAGAATCCGCGCCCTTCATTAGAGCAGACAAGTGGACCACCTCGAATGGGAATCATGAGCAACCAACGCAATCATCAAGAGACGATATCGCGGATAACCCCGCGAGGCGTGCATGCGTACGCGAGTTGCGTGCATTTTTGCTCACGCGATTCGCGTTCCGGGCCTGGAGGGCGAGCTAACCCCTAGGGGATTGAGTCACTGACACATCCGGCCCGGACCGCGCAAGCGCTCCGGGCTTTTTGTTTTTGGGCGGGGAACGGTCAGGGTTAGCGGACAGCGATTAAATCGCTGAGGCCGCAGTCCAGCACAGCCAGCAGCCCGCCCACGATGGCAGCGTTGAAGTGGCTCGACCGCCCGTCAA
>OMIN01000030.1 GCA_900299145.1 Betaproteobacteria bacterium
CGCGATCAGATCACCGACGGTTTTTACGGGCAGTGAAGGGTGCGTGGCTACCACGCTGCCGAGCACAGCCGCCAGCGTGATCGGCGCAAAATCACGCAGTGCGTCGAACGGCAGCTTGCGATAAAGCGATGGATTGATGGCGAAGGAGCTGTTGGCGAAAAACAGCGTGTAACCATCGGGCGGCGCACCGGCTACCAGCTCGGCGGCGATGTTGCCATTGGCGCCGCCGCGATTGTCGATCACCCATTGCTGGCCGGTAAGTTCGGCAAGACGCGGCGCGAGCGGGCGCATCAAGGCATCTGCGCCGCCGCCGGGCGGGAACGGCAGAATCACGCGTAGCGGTTTTAGCGGATATTGCTGTGCGCTTGCTACGGCGCTGCACACGGCGATTGCCATGCCCATGGCGCGAATCACGCCAGCCCGCCAACGGTTGACCATGCCGCCCTCCCGTAGTAATGGATACGATATTTAAGTATTTGTTTTTATTGAGCAATTTAAACAGCCAACCGATACCCCCGCGCCGCCGTATCACGATACATCGCGAGCTTTTCCGCCGGTGAATAATTCGCGGTGATGCGCTTTAGCGCGTTCCACAACACGCGGTAACCGGTGGATTCTTTGTCTACCGGGAAGTTGCTTTCCATCATGCAACGATTCGGGCCAAAGAGTTCGATGCAGGTTTCGACATACGGGCGCCATGCAGCGGCGAGATCTTCCGACGACGGCGGCGTGTCGCGCAGATGAAAATCAAAGCCGCAGTACGTCATGCCCAGCCCGCCGACCTTGACGGTGAGATTCGGGAATTGCACGAGATCACTCATATTCTTGCGCCACACCTTGAACACTTCATCGCGGTTCTCGTGCGGCGCGATGCCGAGCACGCCGCCGCAGTGATTGAGAATCACATTGGTGTCGGGAAACGCCTTCAGCAAATCCACAGTGTCGGGCAACTGCGGGTGAAACTGCCACGATTCAAAGCTCAACCCCAGCGGCTTGAGATGCGAAAGGCCCTTGCGAAACGTGGGGTCGAGCACCTGGTGGCGCGGCGGCTGGCGGCGGCCGAATTTGGCGGCGTTGCCGGTATCCCACGTCACCCCATGGCGGATGCCACGAAAGCGCCCGTTACCCGCCGCTATCAGCGCCTCGAGCACGGGCCGCACGTTGTCGCCGAGCGTGAGATCGGCGTGACCGATAATGCCCGCGCACAATTTCGCCTTGCCGTACTTGCCACTGGCGCACATGGCGGCGACACCGTTGACGAACTCCACTTCGCCCACCGGCTTCATCGGCGCGGGGCCGTCCGCTCGGTACATGGAGCCGGCTTCGATGAACACCGTGGCAATCACGTTGTGGCCGGAATTCACGTCGTCGGCCAATTCCCAGATCAGGTAACGGCCGAGGTCTTTTTCCCAGATGTGATGATGCGGATCGATGATCGGCAGATCGGGCTCGATCACGTCCTCCTGCCGCTTTTGCGTCCACGCGTGCAGATCGGCTTGTTTGCGAAAGGTACTGCCCTTGAATTCCCTGGATACATCGAACTGCGCCATACGAATTCTCCCTGTTTTAATTCGTTAGTCTAGTGTTACATAAGTATTTGTTTTCATTTGTCTTTTTCAGGCCAATTTAAGCGGATTTTTGTGCCATCAACACCTCGTACTTGGCCTGCAATTGTTCCCTGGTTTCAACCACATCGGGATTCAGCGGAATGCAATCCACGGGGCACACGATCTGGCATTGCGGCTTGTCAAAGTGGCCGACGCACTCGGTGCACTTTTTCGGATCAATGACGTAATACTCTTCGCCCGACGAAATTGCTTCGTTCGGGCACTCCGATTCGCAGACATCGCAGTTGATGCATTCGTCGGTGATCATCAGCGCCACGTTACTGGCCCTCGCTCTTGCGCTGGCGGATTTTCGCGGCAAGGTGGTGTGCCACCACCGGTGAAACAAATTTCGCGTAGTCGCCACCAAGGATTGCGATCTCGCGCACCAGCGTGGCCGACACGTACGCGTGCTGCTCACCGGGTGTGAGAAAAATGGTCTCAACTTCCGGGTACAGGCTGCGATTCATGCCCGCGAGCTGAAATTCGTAATCGAAATCAGTAACCGAGCGCACGCCACGCACTACCACGCGCGCGTTGTGCTGCTGGACAAAATTCATCAGCAGGCCGGAAAAGCCCATCACCTCCACGTTCTTCACGTCGGCCAGCGATTCACGCGCGATGGCCACACGCTCTTCCAGCGTGAACAGCGGCTTCTTGGATTTGCTGTCGGCGATGGCAATGATCACGCGGTCAAACAGCCTGCACGCGCGGCGCGTGATGTCTTCATGGCCCGCCGTAATCGGATCAAAAGTACCTGCATACACTGCGCCAACGCTCATGGCGATACTCGCTTAAAGGGTTTCATCGGGTTTCTTCAGCAATTGGTAATACACCTGCCCTGCACGGCCCTGCTTGTGAACCTTCCAGCCGGACGGCGCGGGCAGATTCATGCCGCTTTCCCGATACACCAGCGCTTGCGCGGAAAGCCTCGGGCGCAGCAGTTCAAACAGTCCATTCCACGAAGCGCCATCGGTATACATCGCAAACGGCGGATCGAGAAAAACAACATCATACACATCCGACGCGCCGTGCAGGTAGTCCAGCGCGTCCGCGCGCTCGATACGGGTATGCTCCGCGTTCAATATGGAACGGTTCGCGGTGAGCGCCGCGTGCGCGGCTCGCTCACGTTCCACCATTACCACCGATTTTGCCCCACGCGAAGCCGCTTCAAAACCCAGTGCGCCGCTGCCGGCATATAAATCCAGACAGTTGAGACCGGTCAAATCCTGCCCCAGCCAGTTGAACAGCGTTTCGCGCACCCGGTCAGGTGTTGGCCGCAAGTCCTTTTGATCGGGAAAGTTGATGAATCGGCTGCGCCATTCGCCGCCGATGATGCGGACGCGGTTTTGTTTCATGCCGGCAACGCCCTGTTTCAACGGCTTGCAGCAGCTTTCTCCGCGTCCTCCGCCCCCACCACCACGGTAATCAGCTTTTCCGGATCAATTTTTGCGGCAAACGCGCGCTTGATATCGTCGATGGTCACGCGCTCAACATGCCCGGTGAATTCATCCAGATAAGTCAGCGGCAGGTTGTAGAAACCTATCACGCCGAGGTACTCGTGGATCTTGCGATTACTGTCGATGCGCAGCGGAAAGCCGCCGATGAGATTCGCCTTGGCGTCGCGCAACTCATGCGCTGTCGGGCCATTCGCAATGAAGTCGCGCAGGGTCTTCAGTGTGACATCCAGCGCTTCCTTCGCCTGATCCTTGCGTGTTTGAAGGCTGATGACGAATGAGCCTTTTTGCGCCAGCGGCGAAAAATAGCTGCCCGCCGAATAAGCAAGCCCGCGCTTTTGCCTCACCTCGTCGTTGATGCGCGAAGCAAAGCCGCCGCCGCCCAGCACATAGTTGCCAACGAACAGCGGAAAGTAATCCGGATCACTGCGCGCAATGCCGATGGCGCCCACCAGGATATGGCTTTGCGAAGCGTGATGCGGCAAAAGGCGCGTGACTTGTTCCGGCCTTGCCTCCACCGCCGCCAGCACGGGCGACTCACCCCACGCGGCGGGCAAGCCTGTTGTAATGCGCTCGGCAATCGCGTTGGCTTCGTCACGCGACACATCGCCCATGATGGCGATTACCGCGCCGCGCGCGATATAGTGCCGTTGGTAAAACGCCGTGAGGTCGTCGCGCGTGATCGCGCCCACCGATTCAATTGTGCCTGACGCACGCAAACCGTACGGGTGTGCCGAATACATCAGCCGGTTGAACGTGACACTGGCGATCGTGCCAGGCTGGATATCGGATTCCTTCAACGCGCCGAGGAGCCGTGTCTTTTCGCGGTCAAACGCTTCTTGCGGAAACAGCGGCTTGTGCAGCATCCGCGTGAACACGTCCAGCGCCTGCTCACGCTCTACGCGGCTCGACAGCGTGCGCATGCTCAAGCCCGCGCGATCGCTGTCAAAGCGGCCGGAAATGCCCGCGCCGACGTCGGCGGTTTTTTGTGCGATTTCGTCTTCAGTCATGCCCTCCGCACCGCGCTGCAGGATGCGGTTGGTCATGCTCGCCACACCGGGTTTGTCCAGCCGGTCAAAGCCCGCGCCGGCGGCAAAATCGATGCTCAGGTCGAGCATCGGGATGTCGCGGTTCTGCACGAAATACACACGCGCGCCGGTGCTGGTCTGCCAATGCTGGATCGGCAGGATCGCCAGTGCCGCCGAAGGTGACAATAGAGCGGGTAGCAAAATAATATTCAATAAAAACAAATACTTACTGCGCATGACGCACCCCCGCTGCGGGCGCTGCGGGCTTACGCGGCCCCACTGGTTGCGGATCGAGATACGCCACCGTCAGCGCATCGTCAATCAGATATTTTTGCGCCACCGCGCGCACCTGCTCCGCAGTGACGGCCTTGAATTTTTCAGTCATCAGATCAATGGTTTTGTAGGAATATCCCGACGTTTCCAGCGAGCCGATTTGCCGCGCCTGAAAAAACATCGAGTCGCGCTCATACACGCGCGAGGCGACCACCTGTGCCTTGATGCGCCGTAATTCTTCTTCGGTAACGCCGTGGTCGACGATTTTCTTCACCTCGTTGCGCACGGCCTGTTCAAGCTCTTCAAGCGTTTTGCCCGCCGTCGGCACCCCGGAGAAATAAAAGAATGACGGGCCGCGGCCGGTGCCGTCGTAACTGGCATCGACCGAACTGGCGATCTGCGTGCCACGTATCAGCTCTCGCGCAAAACGTGAAGCACCGTTGCCGTCGAACACGCTGGACAACATATCGAGCGCATACGGCTCCCAGTCCTTTTCGGGGTCTTCCAGCCGTGGCGCACGATACGCCATGATGAAATACGGCTGTTCCGCGGGCGCTTTCACCGTGATGCGACGGATGCCGGTTTGCGGCGGCTCGTCCTGCGGCTTACGCGGCGGCAGCACTTTCGACTTGATCGGGCCAAAGTGCTCGCGTGCCAGTTTGAACACTTCGTCGTGCGATACGTCGCCCACCACCACCAGCGTGGCGTTGTTGGGAGCGTACCATTTTTCGTAAAAGTCGCGTGCGTCTTCCGCCGTCATGTTCTGTAGATCATTCATCCAGCCCACGGTGGGAATGCGATAAGGATGCGCACGCAAGGCGGTGGCCATCAGTTGCTCGTATACCACCGAACGCGCGCGGTCATCGGTGCGCATGCGCCGCTCTTCCATCACCACTTTGATTTCCTTGGCGAATTCCTCGGTGGTGATCAGCGTGTTGACCATGCGATCGGCTTCCATTTTCAGCATCAGCGGCAATTGCGACTTCTGAATGGTCTGAAAATAGCCGGTGTAATCGCGGCTGGTGAACGCGTTGTCGCGTCCGCCGGCGGCGGCGACGATTTTGGAAAAATCCGCCTTCGGGTTGGTCTTGGTGCCCTTGAACATCATGTGTTCGAGCACATGTGCAACGCCGGTGACGCCGTTGACCTCGTCCACGCTGCCAACCTTGTACCACACCATCGACACCACCACCGGCGCGCGCCGGTCGGTTTTGACAATGACGCGCATGCCATTGTCCAGCGTATGTTCGCCGACGCTGGTGTCGGCAGCCCACGCCGGGTTCCATCCCAGCAGGGCGGTGCACAGCGCGAAGCCGCAGCCCCATCGACATCTCCAACGCCATATCCAGCTTAACTGCCGCTTCGGTTTATTCAAAATAAGCATCATCCTTGGGAAAGCCGCAAATTGTTTCGGGTAAAATGGTGTGCAACGCATTGTATCCAATCGCCGATCTTAAATCGCCAATCTCTCATTGAACCGCGCACGGGGCCGCAGAGGCTTTTCGGCGCGCGCCACCTCTGACAACGCTACCGATGTTTGGTTTCCTCAAATCCAAAGACAAAGAGAAGGACAAGGACAAAGCCGTCGCTGCAACGGCGCCAGCCGCACCGGCTGTGGTAGCGGTAGAGGCGGTGGCGGCAGCCCCCAGTCCCGTGGCCGAGGAATCCAAACCCGCCGGCGGATGGTTGTCACGCCTTAAAACGGGCCTTACCAAAACGCGCGAAAAGCTCGGTGCGCAGGTGGCGGGCCTGTTCGGCATGGGCCGCAAGCTCGACGAGGCATTTTACGAAGAACTGGAAACCGTGCTGCTGTCAGCCGACGTCGGCGTCACTGCCACTGAGCACCTCATCGAGGGGCTGCGCACGCAGGCCAAGCGCGAGCGTTACACCGAAGCCGCGCAGCTGAAGCAGGCGCTGGCGGCAAAGCTCACCGATATGCTGCGGCCCATCGAACAACCGCTGGATGTGGGCACGCACAAGCCATTCGTGATCATGTTGGCGGGGGTTAACGGCGCGGGCAAAACCACTTCCATCGGCAAACTGGCGCATTTTTATCAGGCGCAGGGCAAAAAAGTACTGCTGGCGGCCGGCGATACCTTCCGCGCAGCGGCCCGCGAGCAGCTGATGGCGTGGGGCGAACGCAACAACGTGGCCGTCATCAGCCAATCCTCCGGTGACGCGGCAGCGGTGATGTTCGACGCGGTGAATGCGGCAGTGGCGCGCGGCATCGACGTGGTGCTGGCCGACACGGCCGGGCGCCTGCCCACGCAAATGAACCTGATGGACGAGATCAAAAAGGTCAAACGTGTCATCGACAAGGCCCTGCCCGGCGCGCCCCACGAAACGCTGATCGTGCTCGATGCCAACAATGGTCAAAACGCGCTGACGCAAGTCAAAGCCTTGGACGACGCGCTGGGCGTCACCGGCCTTGTGCTGACCAAGCTCGATGGCACCGCCAAGGGTGGGGTGATCGCGGCCATCGCATATATGCGCGCGTCGGACGGTAACAAGGACGGCAAAGTCAGTAAAAGTGACAAGGCGGGCGCGAAGCCGATTCCGGTGCGCTTCATCGGCGTGGGCGAAGGGTTGGAAGATTTGCGGCCTTTCAAAGCTGCCGAATTTGTATCCGCGTTGCTGGATCAAACGCAAACGTAGCTTGCCGGCGAGCGCAGCGAACGGCCCTAAACCATGATCAGCTTCAGCCAGGTCACCAAACGCTATGCCGGAGGGTTCGAGGCGCTGAAGGCCGTGTCACTGGATATTCAGCCCGGCGAAATGGTGGTAATCACCGGCCACTCCGGCGCGGGCAAGAGCACGCTGTTGAAACTCATGGCCGCCATCGAACGCCCAACGTCCGGCACCGTGCTGGTGAACGGCCAAAACGCCGGCGCGTTGCGTGCATCGGCGGTGCCCTTTTTACGGCGCAATTTCGGCCTGATGTTTCAGGAACACAAACTGCTCTACGATCGCAGCGTCTATCAAAACGTGATGTTGCCGCTCGATATTATCGGCTATGGCGCCGACGATGCAGCCAAACGCGTGCGCGCCGCACTTGATAAAGTGGGCCTGCTCGGCAAGGAAAAGGCGCTGCCGGTGACGCTCTCCGGTGGCGAACAGCAGCGGCTCGCCATCGCGCGCGCCATTTTGCACCGTCCTTCAATTTTGCTGGCGGATGAACCGACGGCGAATCTTGATACGGCGTACGCCTCGGATCTCGGCGAACTGCTGCGCTCGTTTCATCAGGTCGGCGTAACGGTCATCATTGCCACGCACGACGAGCAACTCGCCGAACGGCTGCAACCGCGCCGCATCGTGCTCGATCAGGGCAAAATCGTGTCATGAATCACTGGCTGCGCCAACACGGGCTGTGTTTCACCGGTGCCATCGCGCGGCTCGCGCGCACGCCGCTGGCAAGCCTGCTTAACATTGGCGTGATCGGCGTGGCGCTGGCGCTACCACTGGCGTTTTATCTGGTGCTGGTCAACGCGCAAAGTCTGTCGCGCGAGAAATCTCCCGTACCGCAAGTGAGCCTGTTTCTCGCGCTCGATGCACAGACAACCGATACGCGCGACATCGAAAATCGTCTTAAAAAGCACGTGGGCATTGCGAAAGTTCGCTTCATTTCGCGCGATCAGGCACTGGCCGACCTGAAAGCCAAATCCGGGCTGGCGGATGGGATTGGCGCACTCGGCGGTAATCCGCTGCCCGATGGTTTTGTGGTCGACACAAAAGACAACTCGGTGGAGGCGCTCGAACGCCTGCGCGACGAATTCAAGAAGTGGCCCAAAGTGGAGCACGTGCAACTCGATTCAGCTTGGGCGCGGCGGCTTGAGGTTGCGCTGCAACTGGGCCGGTTGATCGTGCTGATGCTCGGCGCGCTGCTGGCGTTTGCCCTGGTCGCCGTCACCTTCAACACCATCCGGCTGCAAATCCTCACCCAACGCGACGAAATCGAAGTCGCCAAATTGATCGGCGCCACCAACCCGTATATCCGCCGGCCATTTTTGTATTACGGCGCGCTGCTGGGGCTGGCGGGCGGCTGTACCGCTTGGCTCATTGCGCTGGGCGGCCTGCATCTGGTAAATGGCCGGCTCGCCGGGCTGTCGGATTTATATGGCGCGAGCCTGCGGCTGCAACATCTTTCAATGTCCGACACATTAAGCCTGTGTGGCTTTGCCGCGGCGCTGGGCTGGCTCGGCGCGTGGCTGTCAGCCAGCCGCAATCTCGCCGGGTTTGATCCTGAGTAGGTTTTGGGGCAAGCGGGGCAATGTTGCCACGCCTTTAAGCGTGGGCCCCAGGCTGGTGCGAATATTCCTGGCGCAAGGATTATAAAATTGAATAAAAACAAATACTTATGTCCATCAATTGTATCTGGTCTAATGCTTGTAGCCAGCGCACTGTTGGCAGCTCCAGCGCTGGCTGCGCCATGCCTGATCGTCACGCTCACCGGCGCTCAGGGCGGGCCCTCGGTCTACGGTGGTCAGGCCGGTGCCGGCACGCTGGTGCGCTATGGCGATGACAGCGATGGTTGTAACGCCGTGCGTCTGCAATTTGACGCCGGGCGCGGTACCAGCATGCGGCTGTCGCAAATTCCGGTGCTGGCCCATCAGCTTCATGCCATCTTTTTCACCCACATGCATTCGGACCACGTCGACGGGCTTGCCGATCTGCTGCAAATCCGCTGGCATTTCAACAGCGGCGGGCCGCGGTTGGATATCGTCTGTAGCGCCGATGCGCCGGCCAAGGCGGCAATTGCCTACATCATGAGCTGCCGGAAACTGGTCGAGCACATCGGGGATGCCTACATTCAATCCGGCGAAATCGCGCAGCGCAGTCTGGAAGACAAAGAGCGTCTCGCCGGCGGACCGGCCGCGGCGGCCATTGTGCAAACGTTTGAACCCAACGACGAGCCGCAGGTGGTGTGGTCGCGCGGTGAGGTGAAAGTCAGCGCCATTCGCTCAGCGCATATCGCGGGTCATGCCTCGTATCGCGTTGATACGCCCGCCGGCAGCGTGGTGATCGGTGGCGATGCCGGGAATGACACGCCCGCCCCGCCGCGCGCCTCGTCCACTTCGGCACAAGTCGAAAAACTCGCGACACTGCCAGCCAGTGCGGACATTATCGTGCATTCGGCAATACACCCGGTGATGGGGCCGGACAAAGGCAGCGGATTTCCCGCACCGATTTTCCACCGGCAAAGTACTGCGACCGACCTCGGCGCCATGGCGCAACGCGCGGGCGCGAAACATCTGGTGCTGACCCATCTGATTCCGTCGCTGGGTACAAGCCAGCATGGAATGGCGAAATTGCCCGGTGGGCCGTTATCTGCGGCAGATTACAAGAATGCCGCTGCGGCTGGCGGTTTCACCGGCAACATCGTGGTAGGGCAGGATCTGGTCAGCGTGCGGTTACCCGCGAAGTAGCGCGGAGTCGCGCGATGTTGGGCTTGCCGCCGTGTTCTGGCAAGTTGCAACAATCCGCTGTGATACCGCGCACCGTTTCCATGCGATGCACGCTACCCATATAGGAACAACCCGCGATTTCGCGGATAATCCAAGCATTATTTGCACCGCCGAACCGCTAAAGAAAACCCATGAGCAAACCTCAGCCCCTGTTTCCTCCGTCCGCCCCATGCCCCGGCTGCGGCAAAAAAATCCGCATCAAATGGGCCGCGCCTGATGATCTCGCGCCAGGGCTGACTGGCCTGGGTCAAATGAAATGCCTGCACTGCCGCGCCAACCATGTGCGCGCCGTGGGTCCGCAGGAAGCCGTTCAATCCACTGCAGACATTTTCTCTGCGCAACTGCACGCGGCGCACGGCCATGACCACGATCATGGCCACGATCACGACCACACTCACGGGGTGGTGGTGGTGCCGGGGGGCGAGGGATTTGGGTATATCCGGTTGCCGGGGTGATGGCGGCTATTGTCGCGGATTTTTTTTCACACTAGATTTAGCCTGGCGCGGCTTAGGATTATGAGCGCGCAGACTCATATTGCTTACTGTGATGCGTTTTTCGAACTACGTCTCTCACTTCGCAACCAAAGCCCAAACGCCAGAAACGTCAGCAGCGCCGACACGGCGAAATAAGCCCGCAGCCCCAGCAGCGGCCCGATCAGCCCGGCGGTGAATGGCGCAATGCCCATGGCGATGAACTGGAATGATGCGGCGTAGGAAATTGCGCGTGCGTCCATGCCCTGCGGCGCATGGCTGCGCAGCAGGCGCACGATGGCGGGCAGCATGAGCGACGCGGCGAAGCCGAAGGCGATGCGTGCGATGGTCAATTGCAGCGGCGTTTGCAGCAGCAGCAACGGCAGTTGCGTGAGCCCCGCCGCGGCGGTGGAATACAGCAACACTTTGCGCGGATCGTAGACATCGAGTAAACGTCCGCAAATGGTCAGCGTGATGGTGCTCGATAGCGCATATCCCACGGCCACCGCGCCCGCCCAAAATGCGTTGGAGGCTGCCTGTGTCGCCGCATCCGCCGCCGCGTTGCCGTTGAGGTTCATCACGAAAACGCTGAGGATGGTGATGTTGCCGGCGGCGAGCCACGCGAACACGAAGCCCAGCAAATACAGCAGGCCGATGCGTGGCACCGCCAGCAGCGTGCGCAGGCTGCCGATCCACTGGGGACGCCAGCGCCCCGGGGTGAGCTGTTTGGTTTCACGCACCCACGCCATCACCATCATGCCGGCGCTGAGCAGAATGCCGCCGCTGATCCAGAACAGCCAGTGCGGTTGGTAAACCAGCGTGACCAGCAGTGCGCCCACGGCGGGGCCGGTGGTTTGGCCCATCAGGTTCGCTGCCTGCAGGCGCGACAGCGCGCGGCCAATGCGATCCGGCGGGGTGTTGGCCACAATCAGCGCCTGCGAGGACATGGTGCCGCCGTTAAACACCGCGACCAGCCATAACACGCCGGCGAAAGCGTACGGCGTGCCGGCAAACGGTATTAGCGCCATGAAAAAGCCCATGCCGAGCATGGCGCGCAGCACCATGATCTTGCGCCCGAAGTAATCGGCGATGCTGCCCCAGATGGGCCCGCACAAAAAGCTGATGATGTAAAACACCAGCATCATGTAGCCCATCCACGTTTCCAGGTTGTCGCGCACGCCGAGGCTACCCACCATCAACGGCAAAAATGGCCACGCGATGGCGAAGCCCATGGAATTCATCAGCGTCGCCGCCGGCAACACTTGCAGATTGCGCTGCCAGTACGGATAGCGCGCGGCGTCCTCCGTGGCGGTACTGGGGCTTTTAGTGCGGGTCATTGATACGGAAAGGCTGCTGGGCAGCGGCGAAAGTTGGTGGACGCTGGTGGAGAGAGCTGCGCAGCGTGATAATCTGCGCCAGTGCATTACGCAAATGAAAGACAATAAAGTATTATAAATCAAATACTTATGATATGAGAGTAATCACATGTTGATCGTTGATTCCCAAGTGCATACATGGGCCGCGAGCACGCCCGAGCGCCCGGGGTCGGGCGGCGGCGAGCCGCATCGTGCGGCGCCCTTTACCAATGAAGCGTTGTTAAAGGAAATGAACGCGGCAGGTGTTGATCGCGCGGTGCTGGTGCCACCGGGCTGGGAAGGATCGCGCAACGATCTGGCGCTGGCGGCGGCGCGCGAGCATCCCGACCGCTTCGCGGTTATGGGCCGCATCGCCCCGCAAGTGCTGTCGAAGTCGAAGGGCGCGTTGATCGGCTGGCGGAAACAGCCGGGCATGCTGGGGTTGCGCCTGGCGATGAACGTCGCCAAGGCGCCGGAAATTCTTGGCAGCGGAAAGCTCGACTGGCTGTGGGCGGAAGCCGAAGCCGAGGGCGTGGCGCTGATGATGCTGATGTGCATGGAGCATGTGCATCTGGTTGATGCCATCGCGGCAAAGCATCCGCAACTCAAAATTATCATGGATCACTTCGCGCTCGACGGCCACAAGCGTGATGCGGAAGCCTTTGCCCATTTTGACCAGTTGCTGGCGATTGCCAGGCGGCCCAACGTTGCCGCCAAGGCCAGCGCACTACCGTGCTATACCAACGATGTCTACCCGTTTCGTGCCCTGCACCCATACATCCGGCGCGCGTATGACGCGTTCGGTCCGAAACGATTGTTCTGGGGCACGGATTTGTCGCGCTCGCCGATTCCGTACCGGCAGCAGGTGACGATGTTTACCGAAGAAATCCCCTGGCTCAATGCGCAAGACAAGGAATGGATCATGGGGCGCGGCGTGTGCGAATGGCTGGGGTGGGCATAGCGCCAGATTGCGGGGTACAGGAGGAGAAGAAGGGCGACTGACATGAAAATGCTTTCAACGGTGTCCAAGGCTTTTACCCGAACATTGTTTGTTGGGGTACTGAGTGCTGCGTCGGCCAATGTAATGGCGCAAGCCTATCCCGTGCGGCCGATCCGCTTCATCGTGCCGTTTCCGCCGGGGGGCAGCACCGATACTTACGCACGCATTATTGGTGCCAAACTGTCGGAGGCACTGGGGCAGCCGGTGGTGCTCGACAACCGCGCCGGTGCAGGCGGCGCGCTGGGGGCGGAGATCGCTGCGAAGGCCACGCCCGATGGCTACTCCGTCGTGCTGGGGCAGGACGGCAATCTGGTGGTGGGGCAGGCCGTGCGCAAGCAGAAAAACTACAACACGCTGACCGACTTTGCGCCGGTGGCGTTGGCGGTGCGCACACCACAGGTGTTTGTGGTCAATGCGAATTCACCGTTGAAATCCCTTACCGATCTGATCGCCGCGGCCAAGGCCAACCCCGGCAAGCTGTCCTATGCCTCGGCCGGCACGGCCGGCAGCAGCCACGTGATGGGGACATTTTTCAACATGAGCATCGGCATCAACACGCTGCATGTGCCGTATAAAGGCGGCTTGCCGGGTATGCTGGATCTGCACGCGGGGCGCGTCAACTACATGATCACGTCGATGGTGTCGTCGCTGAATTTCGCCCGCGACGGCCGCGCGCGGCTGCTCGCCGTCAGCGGCGACAAACGCTCGCATTTGTTCCCCGACGTGCCCACGGTGATGGAAATGGGCATTGGCGGCTTCGAAGCGACACTGTGGCACGGCGTACTCGCGCCCGCCAAGGTACGCAAGGAAGTGGTCACGCGCCTTAATCGCGAAGTGGTGAAAGTGCTGGCCATGCCCGAAGTGCAAAAGCAGTTGCAGTTCGAGGGCGGCAGCGTGTCGCCCAGCACGCCGGAGGAATTCGAAGCCTTCATCCGCGCCGACGTGGCGCGGTGGGACAAGATGGTGAAGACTACGGGGATTACGCTGGATTGAAGTGCGGATTCATTGATTTCAAATCATCTCGCCCGGTTCGCCGCAATATGCTCGGCCGCGCAAAACCCGGTGGTTGAGGCCTTGCTCAGGCCGCCGACATAACCCACCGCCGGCCCGCCTTCGAGTCCGCCGGTGCATGCACCTGCCGCATACAGCCCGGTGATGGGGTTGTCGTTGGCATCAAGCACGCGGCTGTCGCCGTCGACGGCGATGCCGCCCATGGTGTAGGTAATGCCGGCCACCAGCCGCGCGGCGTAGAACGGCGCCGTGCGGATCGGCCAGGCCTTGATGTCGCGCGTGCTGCGCGCGGGAGACAGTTGCGCTGTGGTTCCTGCGTCGAGAGCAGCGTTGTACTCAGCGATGGTTTGTTCGAGCGCGCCCGCGGGCAAACCAAGCTTTTGCGCGATTTCGGTGATCGTGTTGCCTTTGTGCACCGTGCCGCCGTTGGTGACGATCAGCGGATTGGCCGGCGTGATAAAGGCCTTGCCGGGGCCGTCCCAGATCGGCTGGTCGTATATCACGATGGTGGACAACGGGTCCGCCATGCCGGCAATGTGGTTGGCGAGATAGACGCCGCCCAGGCCTTCGTCGACGAAACGTTTGCCACTGGTGTCGACCATCACACCAGCAACGCACAAGTCATCCATCACCGGAAAGGGCCACAGGTCGTCGTTGGTCAGCGCGTCCTGTATCAGCGGGTGGCCGTAAAAATTTTTCATGCCGACCAACGCTGCTCCCACCTGGCGCGCCATGGTGAGGCCATCGCCCGTGGCCGTCTGTGCATTGCGTTGGCGAATCTTGGCGGGCTCGCGAGTGACGAATTCCCTGAGCAATTCCTGGTTCGCCTGAAAGCCGCCGTCGCTGATGACCACGTTACGCGCATCGAGCGAGACTCTCTTACCCTGCTGTTCGGCTTCGACGCCCACACACGCGCCGCCCGCCATGCGTAAACTCAATGCGCGCGTGCCAAGCAGCAGCGTGGCGCCGGCTTTTTTGAGTTCCGCGTGCAATGTGCGCAGCATCACGTCGCCGCCGCGGCCGTGCCAGTAGTCGCGGCCCTTTTGCGCGATGGGCGGCGCCAGCGTGGTCTGGCGGTGCGGCGCGTCACTCACCTTGATGAAGCGCAAACCCTTGCCGCGAAGCCAGCGCGCCGTGTTGCCCGCGTTGTTCGCCATCACATCAAGAAAGCTCTGGCGCGCGAAATTCTGCGTCTTGCCCTTCATCGCGTTCATCAGCACCTCGGGCGGCTCATGCACGTCGCGATACGACACATGAAACGCGCCGCCGCAGATGCGTGAGTTGCACAGGTAACGGTCGGTCTCGCCTTTTTCGAGGATGGCGACCTTGACGCCCTTTTCCGCCAGCCGCAGGCCGCAGGTGAGACCGGCAAGACCGGCACCGATGATGAGTGTTTCGTACGAGGTTGCTGCGTTCATGAGCGTTATGTGTGTTTCTGACTGTCGGAAAATCTATTGAAGCATGCTGCGTTCCGGCGTGTCCAGCCACTGACCATATACTGACCGGCAATCGTCGCGATCAATCCGCCTTCAGGCCGGTTTCCTTGATCAGCCGCGACCACTTGGCGTAATCGCGCTTCACCAACGCGGCAAGCTCCGCTGGTGCGCCACCAATGACATCCATGCCGCCTGCGGCGAGGCGCTCGCGCAGCTCCGCGTCGTTGATGGTCTTTGCGAGATCGCCATGCAGCCGCTCGATCAAAGGCTTGGGCAAGCCGGCGGGTGCGAACACTGCAAACCATTCACCGGCTTCGTAGCCGGGCGCGACGGTTTCGGCAAGCGTCGGCAAATCCGGCGAATCGGCGCGGCGCTTGAGACTGGTGATACCCAACGCGCGCACGCGGCCCGACTTCACGTGCGGCGCCGCGGACGAGGTGCCCGCAAACATGATCTGAATCTGCCCGGCAATGAGATCGGTGATCGCCGGGCCGGTGCCCTTGTACGGCACGTGCACCATGCTGATCCCCGTTTGCATGCGAAAGAGTTCCACTGCCAGATGAATCGCGCTGCCCGCGCCGGCCGAGCCGTAACTCATCGCGCCGGGCTTGGCCTTCGCCAGCGCGACGAACTCCTGCATGCTTTTGGCGGGCAGGCCTGGAAACGCCACCACGCGGTACGGCGAGCGCGCGATCAGCATCAGCGGTGTGAAATCGCGCAGCGGGTCATAGGTTGGGCGCGGATTGATCGCCGCATTGGTGAGCAGCGCGCTGATCGCCACCATCAACGTATAGCCGTCGGGCGCTGCGCGCGCGGCAAGTTCATGCGCCACGTTGCCGCCACCGCCGCCACGATTGTCGATGACGAGTTGCTGTTTCAAATGCGCAGACAGTTTGAGGGTTACGGCGCGCGCAATGATGTCGGTCCCGCCGCCCGGCGGGTACGGCACCAGCACGCGAATTGGGCGCGCGGGGTAATCCGCAGCGGATTGCGCGTGCGCGGGCGCAAACGCCATCGAAAACAAAAAAATTAATAAAAACAGATACTTATAAATATTTTGCATGGGTCTTAGGAAGCAAACTGGGTTAAAGAGGTTGCATTCTGAGTAACTTTAACAGGACGGTATAGAGATTGTCGTGCCGGTGGTTGAAACGAAACTCGGTTTCCTTCAAGTGCAAGGCA
>OMIN01000031.1 GCA_900299145.1 Betaproteobacteria bacterium
CGCCCCGGTAGCTCAGTGGATAGAGCAGCCCCCTCCTAAGGGGCAGGTCGGACGTTCGATTCGTCTTCGGGGCGCCAATGAAGATTTGGTTGGCTAACGTGAAACGGGTTTATTACTCATTCACTGCCCGTGCCCGCGCCATCGACCGCGCCTTAAAAGCATCCTTCGCTGCGCAATCCGCCGCCCACGCCAGCGTGCGCTTCGCCAAATCGTTCTCGTATTTGTCGATAACCTTGCCATCGAGCATGCCGACTGCTTCGCCGTCATCCGTCAGCCGGTCAAACTCGGCGATGACTTTGTGCGCCCAGGCAATTTCATCCGCAGTCGGTGAAAGGCCCTTCACCAGCGGATCGATGAAATTCGGATGCAGCGCGCCGGCATGATGCACGCCCGCAGCATGTAACGCAGCCGCCTGCTGTGCCGCCTGATCGGCCTGATCGACGCGGCCGGATGGGTTGGGCACAAACACGCTACCGGTGGGTTCGATATCCAGCGCCATAGCCGCCAACGACACATTTGCCTGCGGGAACGCATACTGGTCGAAGCTCGCGAACATTTCGATGCCGAGGTTGACCGCCATGTCGTAGCCGCCGCCGCCGCCAAGCGAGCGCAGCTTGCGTGGCGTCGCGGTGAGAAATTCGTAGATGTTGACCGCGCCCAGCGCGGATTCGATCATGGGGTAAAGTTCAATCGTGCCTGGCACGATGCCGCGCTCTTTCTCAAGCTTGAGTATGATTTCATGAACGCGGCGGTACTCCGCCGCCGATTCGGTTTTCGGGAGCATGATGCGGTCAACGCCGGGCCAAACCGCGTAGGGCAAGTCCGCATCGACAAACGGCTTGTTGATACGCACATAGATCGACGCGCCGCCCTTGCTGGCCTTGGCAATCGATTCGCGGATCAGCGTTCGGCAGCGCTGCTTTTCGGCGGGCGCGATGGAATCCTCGATGTCGAGAATGTAGGCATCACCACCGCGCGTCCAGGCCTTATCGATGAAACGCGGGTTGGTGGGCGTGACGAACATCACGCAGCGAGCGACTCGATTGTTCATGGGTTATTCCACTCAAAAATTTTCTTCGATACTACCGATGCGCCGCGGCCTTGGCCTCGTCCCGCGCCTTGACCCGGTTCGCCCATTTCAGATACAGCTTCGCGCGCAAATCCACCGGGACATCGATCATATTGCCATCAATGGGTACCGACGCCATGCCGCGCTTCAGCCCCTCAGCGAAAACCTCGATCACTTTTACGTAATAGGCAGCTTCTTCCGGCGACGGGCAAAAGCCCGCGTTGCAGTGTTTGATCCACGAAGCGTGTGCGCACACCGCGCCTTTGAAGCCGGTGTCGCGCGCGATGCGTACGGCTTTCTTCACCGTGTCCTCATCCACATTAGCGCCGGTCAGACTCAGCGGATAACTCATGCCCAGTGCCTGCCCGCCCACCGATACCGCCACCGTAATCAGCTGCGACTTGATGTATTCCAGCGGATCGAACGCGAGTGTCGCCGTTGTCTGCATACCAAGGCTTCTGCAGAGCACCAGCTCGTTGATGTAGAACGCGCCAAAGCGTTTGCTCGCCCGCGCAATATCCAAAGCGTGCCACACACCGCCGGCTGTATCGACTTCCACATCGATTTCCAGCGAGCCGCGCGCCATGCCACGGCTTACCTCCAGCGTATCTAGACAGTGTGCTGCTACCGTGATATCCGTAGCAGCAGTGACACCGGTCAACACGATACCAGCGATACCACCAAACACCACGGCATCCAGTTCAGCTGCCGCGCTGCCGCTCGCCACGCGCACGAACACTTCCGCGCCGCCGCGGCCCGCCGCGTATATCGCCGCTGGCATGCGCGTTTTCAGATCGGTCTGCCAGTCGCGATCAGCTTCCTTCACAAAATCCAGGATGATCGCGTCAGCAAAAGAAGCGTATGCCTTGTCGCCGAGTTGCGCATCGTCAATAGACAGCGCCAACACCGAACGGCGAATGGTTTTGGGCATGGGCTTGTCGGCCGCCAATACCTGATCCTGAGTTGCGCTTTTATCTTGCATGGTCATGGTGTTCATCACTGGGCAAACCCTTCATTCACCGCCGCCACCTGCTCCGGCGCAGCGCACACGCAGCCGGTAAAACCCATCAGCCGCGCTTCCCGTGCCGCCTTCGCCGTGCTTTCTTTGGAAGCCACGCCCCCGCGCGAGTCGGGCCGCCACAATGCGCCGAGCGGCTGCTTCCCGAGCATGCGCGCCACCAACAGCGCACGCGTCATCAGGAAGCGATACAACCGAAACTCGTTCTGCGGCACCGGCCCCAGCCGCATCGTCAAATCAATGCGCCCGACACCCAGCGCCGTTACGCGCGGGCTTGCCTTCGCGATGGCATCAGCGTTCCAGAAGCCGCGCGCCGATTCGAGCATCAGCACAAGTTCCGTCGCGCCCGGCTCGACGCCGCGCTCGCGCTCGATGGCCGTGATGAGTTCGCCCACTTCGGCGACTTCGTCGGTCGAATCGGCGCCTGGAAATACAATCCCCCGGATGCCGCGAGTCACCGCGGCGCGCACATCGGCCCAGCGCGTATCGCGGTCAATGCGCACAAAGACCTCAACCTGACTGTCGGCCAGTTTCTGGATGACCGCTGTCAAGCCTTCGCGCGCGGCCGCTTTTGCCTTCGGCGGCACGGTGTATTCAAGATCGAGCACCACCACGTCAGGCTTGATATCCGCGCATCGTGCGAGCGCGGCCGCGTCATGCGCGGACACGATCATCCACGAGCGCCGGTTGTTTGTGTTATCTGTCATAGTCCCTGTCTCCTCCATTAATGCAACACCTACGTTTCATTCCAGCCGGATTTTCGCATCCCTGATGAGTTTTGCATAACGGGTGAGATCGGTCTTGATCAACGCGGCAAACTGCTCCGGCGATCCGATCATGGTGTCGGCACCCATTTTTTGCAGGGTATCCCGCACGTCCGGCGTGCGCAAGATGCGCGCGTATTCCGCTGACAGCTTGTCGATAATCGCGCGCGGCGTTCTTGCCGGCGCCAGCACGCCCTGCCACGAATTGACGGAAAAACCCGGCAGGCCCGCCTCGGTAAACGTCGGCACGTCCGGCAGCGAAATCAGCCGATTCTCGCCAGAAATCGCGATGGCTCGGATGCGCCCGGCCTTGACGAAAGGCGTCAGCGGCAAGGCATTGTTGGTAAACACCTGTACCTGCCCACCGACGAGATCGGTCACCGCCGGCCCTGCGCCCTTGTGCGGAATATGCTGCATCTTGATGCCGGCAAGTATGCTGAAGAGCTCAAGCGCCAGATGATTGGCAGTGCCGCTGCCCGACGACGCATAGTTGAGCTGCCCCGGTCTGGCTTTGGCGAGCGCGATCAACTCCTGCAGGTTATTCGCCGGCAATTGCGGATTGACCACCAGCAGCGTTTCGGTGCCAACAAGCGTCGCCACCGGCGCGAAATCGCGCACCGCGTCATACGGCGTTTTCAGCAGACTCGGATTGATGGCGTGCGTGCTGGTGACGTGCAGCAGCGTATAGCCGTCGGGCGCGGCCTTGACCATTGCCTCACTCCCAATGATGGTGTTGCCGCCGCCGCGATTGTCCACCACCACCTGCTGGCCCCAACTGTCGGTGAGCTTTTGCCCGATCAAGCGCGCGATGATGGTGGTGCTGCCGCCAGGCGGGAACGTCACGATCATGCGGATGGGTTTGCTCGGGTAACCTGCGGCGGGGCTTTGCGCGTGAGCAGCTGTTCCGCCGTGGCAGGCGAACACAGCCAAGACGTATAAAAAGCTAATCAAAAACAAATACTTACGATCCATACACACCTCCGTTAACTTGAGGATGCGGGGAGTAAATACGCGCTCGCGAGGTAACGCGAACTTATCTGATTGGTGCTTCCGATTGCTGCCGTGAAACAACCTGAGACTTCAGCTGCACGCTGGCGAGAGGGCGCTGGTGTTTGTGAACGGCGCAATTGCAGCGCCCTCGCGCCAGCCCTCTCCCTTGCACGGGAGAGGGGTATTACCTGGGGACTTGCTCTGCCCGGAAATGCCTTACTGCACGTGGCAGATGAAACGCAAGTTACGAATGCCCACCTGCCGCACGCAGTGCCGGCGCTGCTTCGCCCTGCGGTGCAGTGGGCGCTTCCGGACGCATCCAGCTGGTGATGGGCTTAGCCCACGGCGAATGCGCGCCTTCGTACGCTTTCGGGCCCTTGATGAAGTGCTTGGCCTGATCCAGTGTTTCGATGTGCGGCATGTCCATTGCGTAGAGCTTGTTGAAACGCGGACGCGGCCCCGCCTTCGACACGAAACCATAGAGCTGGTGCCCCACCACTTCCTCGGCCAGCCACACCGCTTCGATCAGTTTTTCCAGATTGACGCCGGTGTCGATGCCCATTTCTTCGAGCATGTGCATCAGATCTTCAGTTGCGATCATCGAAGCGCCGCGGCCATTGCCGCAATACGGGCAGCCCGCCATGCCGCCGATGGCCGATTGCAGACGCAGTGTGTCGTCGCCGTCCATCTGTTTCATCGCGGCGTAAACCGACGCCAGCGCCACGCCACGCGTGTTGTGCAGATGCAGGTTGAAATCCCTGATATGCGGCCAGCGCTGCTTGATGGCGACAATGCACGCCTCCACCTGATGCGGCATGTTCCAGCCCATCGCGTCAGACATGCCGATTTTCGTCACCTTGATGCCGGCCTCGGCCCACAGACTGTGCATGCGGTCGAACATGTGCATCAGTTGTTCCACTGTGACGTCGCCGCTCCAGTTCGAGCCGAAGGCGTTGCTGATTGACATGCAGCCCTCGGTCGCGCCGTTGGCCACCGCCTGCTCGATGCTCTTCGGCCAGGTGGCCACCTGCTGCGCCACCGAGCGGTTGGTGTTGCGCTGCGCGAACACGTCGCACATGTCCACGCGCGTAGCGTACTCCAGCGCTTTTTTGGTAAGCGGCGGGCTGTAGGCTCGTGCGCGCTCGCGCCCCTTGTCATTCAATGCGGTGTAGACATAGCGCACGCCGGGGCGCGGCGTGAAGCGCGTCACCAGTTCCTCCATCACCGCCATTTGCGGCGTGTACTTCGGGCTGACAAATGAACCAACCGCGATTTCCTTCAGGCCGGTGTCCGACAGTGCATCAAGCAGACGGATTTTGTCATCGACGGGAATTTTCGCGCTCTCGATCTGCAAACCTTCGCGCATGCCTTCTTCGGTGTGAACAATTTTGGGATAACCCATGATCGAACTCCTTGGTGTGTGTGGAGGGGGACGGATTCAGAATGAAACGGAGGTAAAACGCTGATGCAACGGGGGTATTACTAAAGTGAAAGTGCCGGACGCATGAACCGCTCCGGATCGCCACAAATCATTATAGGAGCGCCCCCACTACGGCGCAACGTGCAACGAAACAAACAGCAGACGGACTAAGCCCCGCAGGCAGGTGAACCAAAGCCCAGAGCGGGGTCGCGCGCGGGAAGACTTATTTGTCCTTCTTCTCGGACAGCGATTCCTTGCGGATTTTCACCTCTCCCTTTTGCTTCAGGCTCGCCAGAAACGCGGCGTTTTGCTCCTGCAACAGGGCCTGCCCCATGGCCGCGGCGAGGCTCTTTTCTTTTTCAGCGTCGATCTTTTCCGGCTCGACTGTGCGCGTCACGCGCACCAGCGTGTAGCCCTGCGGCGTTTCCACGCCGGAATAAGCAGGCAATTTCGACACATCGGTGCGCAGAATCTGCTTGCGCAAGTCATCATCCAAGTCTTTGATTTGGCTTGAAAAGTTCACCAACTGTGATTTACTCCAGTTGACTTCGGCATCCTTGCCATCCTTACCTTGGCGCAGCTTTTCCAGCGTCGCCCGCCCTTCCTGCGCGGCCAATTGCGTGGCGCGCTGACGCGTGAGCTTGTTCACGATCTCAACCTGCACCTCCTCAAACGGGCGCACCACGGCAGGCTTGTGTTCGAGCAGGCGCGCAGAAACCAGCGTGCCGGGTGACACTTCAACCGCTTCGGTATTGCGCTTGTTCTTCAACACCTCGTCCGAAAATATCGCCTGCAGCAATTTGGGATTGGTCAGTCGTGGGTCACCCGCACCACCCCCACGCGTAAAGAATCCGCTTTGCAACGGTGCGGATTTGGCCAAATCCTCCGCAGATTTCAACGTGTCGGCTTGCTCAAACACCATGTTGTTGAATTGCTCGGCCAGCGCGGCGAATTCCTTGCCCGCCGCCGCACGCCGCAGGTCGGTTTCGATTTTGCCGCGCTCGGCCTCGAACGACGGCGGCTTGGTGGCGGAAATGCCGGTAAGCTTGATAATGTGCAGGCCAAATTCGGATTCCACGATGTCGGAAATTTCACCGACCTTCATGCCGAACGCCGCGTCGGAAAACGGCTTCACCATGTCCGCGCGCTTGAAGTTGCCCAAGTCGCCGCCATTCACCGCCGAGCCCGGATCCTGTGAATTCGCTTTGGCGATGTCGGCAAACGCCGCCGGCTTGGCTTTCACCTGTTTCAACAAATCTTCGGCTTTGGCGCGGGCCTTTTTCTTGTCTTCAGCCGAGGCCTTGGCGTCCACAGAAATCAGGATGTGGCTAGCCTGGCGCTGCTCCTGCACCTGCACGCGCTTGGCTGAATCATCAAACACGCGCTTGACGTCTTCCGGATCGATTTTCTGACTGGGCAGCAGCGCGTCGAGCGACAGCACCACATATTCGACGCGCACCTGCTCCGGCGTACGGAATTCATCCTGCCGGCTGTCGTAATATTTTTTCGCGGCGTCGCCCTCGATACTCACCTTGCTTTCAAAGCTCGCGGGCGTCAGTGTGAACGTGCTGGCCTCGCGCTGCGTTTCCATCAGTTTCGACAACTGCTGCACCACGGTACGCGGCAGGAAGTGCGCTTCGCCATAAGCATCGTTCACCTGGCTTAGCATCAGATCACGACGCATTTCATATTCGAACTGGGCCGCGCTCTTGCCGCGGGTTTTCAGGAAATTTTCATACATTTCTATGGAAAACTTGCCGTTCTCCTGAAACGCCGGCGCCTGCCCCAGTATGATCTGCAACTGCGCATCCGTCGTCACCATGCGCGAACGCTCCGCCTGTTGCAGCAGCAGTTGACGACTCGCCAGTGCCTCGGCGACGCTGAATCGCATTTCCGGGTTGTCGAGCATTGCCGGGTCCATCTTGCCGCCCATCATTTGCTGCAGGCGGTCCTGCTGTTCGCGCAGCGCGACGTTGAATTCCTGCTGGCTGATTTTTTCGCCGTTTACCGTGGCAATGGTGGTGGCGGATTCGTCGCCGCGCAAATAGGAATCCACGCCGAAGAAAGCAAACGGCGGCACGATGAGCAGCGCCAGCACCAGTTGCAGCGCACGCTTGTGCCGGTAAACAAAATCAAACATGTGCGAAATACCCTAAAAAAGAGCTCAAATAAATAACAAATCAGGAGGACAAAAGTGCACGGTCCGTGAACTTAAGCGAAGTGAGATATAAACCTGAATACAAACCTGAATCAGAACCAAAAATTCAAATAAATCAATATGTTAGGATCATTTTGCCGGGCATGATACGCGATTTTGCGTGAAAATTCCAGAAACCCCAGATGCCCTTGCTGACAAAACAGCCATCAGGCATTTCCGGCTTGAATGCCACCCTGCCAAACACCCATCCTGAATTACAATACCGCTCCCACGGATACCCCGGCAAGAAGACCCATCGTGCGTTCGCACCCTCACCGCATGCCCATCGACATCAAAACCTCACAAGACATCGAAAAGATGCGCATCGCGGGCCGCCTCGCCGCTGAAGTGCTCGACTACATCGCCCCCTTTGTCACCGCCGGCCGCACCACCAACGAGATCGATCAGCTCTGCCACGATTACATGGTGAAAGTGCAGCAGACGATACCCGCGCCACTCAATTATTGTCCGCCGGGTTACTCGCCCTATCCAAAGTCGATCTGCACGTCTGTGAACCACGTCATTTGCCATGGTATCCCCGGCGAGAAGAAGCTGAAAAACGGCGACGTGGTCAATATCGACATCACGGTAATCAAGGACGGTTACCACGGCGACACCAGCCGCATGTTCTACGTCGGCACGCCGTCGATACAGGCCAAGCGCCTGTGCGAAATCACTTACGAATGCATGTGGCGCGGCATCCGGCAGGTCGCGCCCGGCGCGCGGCTGGGCGACATCGGCCACGCGATTCAGAGCCACGCCGAAGCCAACGGCTACAGCGTGGTACGCGAATTTTGCGGCCACGGCATCGGCAAGAAATTCCACGAGGAACCGCAGGTGGTGCATTACGGCCGGCCGGGCACCGGTGTACCGCTCAGCGCCGGCATGACATTTACCGTCGAGCCGATGATTAACGCCGGCCGCGCAGACATCCGCGGCCTCGCCGACGGCTGGACCATTGTCACCAAGGATCACAGTCTGTCGGCGCAGTGGGAGCACACTGTGCTGGTCACCGATTCCGGTTTTGAAATTCTGACCGTCTCGCCTGGCATGCCGCCAGAGCCAGCCCCTGCGGCGGCGCGCTGATCCCATGACCCCCGCGCCGCCAGCCGCACCCGGCGGCGTGCCGCCGCTGACGCGATTCAAACAGACGCTCGACGCCGGCCGGGCCAAATTGCGCACGGCCTTCGAGTCGCGGCCGTCGGCCGCTGATCTGTTACGCAACCACTGCGCACTGGTGGATCAGGTACTGCGCGATATCTGGCAGGCGCACGAACTGCCGCCAGGGCTGGCGCTGGTGGCCGTGGGCGGCTACGCGCGCGGGCAGCTTTTTCCGTACTCCGACATCGACCTGCTGATCCTGCTCGATCAACCCGCCGATGCGGCGCTGGAAGCCAAACTGACCGCGCTGGTTGGCGCATGGTGGGACATCGGCCTTGAAACCGGCCACAGCGTGCGCACGGTGGATGAATGCGTGTACCTCGCGCGGCAGGACATCACCGTGCAGACCAATATGCTCGAGTCGCGCCTGCTCGCCGGCGACCGCAGGCGCTACAAGGAATTTGTCAGCGCCACCACCACGGCGCTCGATCCGCTCGCCTTCATGCAGGCCAAGCGTCTCGAACAGCGCCAGCGCCATGCGCGTTACGAGGAAACCAATCTCGAACCGAATGTGAAAGAACGCGCCGGCGGGCTGCGCGACCTGCACCACATTTTCTGGAACACACGCGCAGCGGGCTTCGGCAAGAGCTGGCGCGATCTGGTGCGCCGGGGCGTGATCACTGAAAGCGAATCGCGCGACATTCAGCGGCACGAACGCTTTTTGCATCTCCTGCGCATCCGTTTGCATTATCTGGCCGGGCGGCGCGAAGACCGGCTGATTTTCGACGTGCAATCCGAAATCGCCAAGCAGTTCGGGCTTATCAATCGCGCACACCGGCTCGCCAGCGAGCAGTTGATGCAGCGTTACTACCAGACCACAAAAGCCGTGGCACAGATCGACAACGTCGTGCAGCAAAACCTGCGAGCGCGGCTCACCGGCGTGCGCGCGATCAAGCTGCAACCCATCGACGACAACTTTGGCATCCGCAATGAAGTGCTGTCGATGCAGCACGATGAAGTGTATGAAAAGCACCCGAATGCATTGTTCGACACATTTCTGTATTTACAAAAACATCATGAAATCAATGGGTTAGGCGCAAACACGCTACGTGCGCTGTGGCGCGCTGGCAAGCTGATCGACCCCGATTTCCGCCGCGAGCCGAGCCATCGCGAACAGTTTCTGAACATTTTGCGCAGCCCCACGCGCGTCGTGCGCGAACTGCGCCGCATGAACCAGCTCGGCATACTTGGCGCCTACCTGCCGGCGTTTGGCAAGATCGTCGGCCAGATGCAGCACGACGGTTACCATGTTTACACCGTCGACGAACACATCCTGCGCGTGATCCGCAATCTGCGGCGCTTTGCGGTGCCGGAACTCGCGCATGAATTTCCGCTGTGCAGCCGGCTGATGTCGGAATTTGAGCGGCCCGAAGTGCTGTATCTCGCGGGACTCTTTCACGACATTGCCAAGGGGCGTGGCGGCGATCACTCCACGTTGGGCAAGGCGGACGCGGCGAAATTCTGCAAGGCGCATGGCTTGTCGGCAGAGGATTGCACACTGGTGGTGTGGCTGGTGGAGCAGCACCTGATGATGTCGGCCACGGCACAAAAGCAGGATATTTCCGACCCCGAAGTTATTCAGGCCTTCGCCACAAAGGTTGTCAGTGAGCGGCGCCTTGTCGCGCTATACCTGCTGACGGTGGCCGACATCCGCGGCACCAGCCCGAAGGTGTGGAACGCGTGGAAAGGCAAGCTCCTTGAAGACCTGTTCCTCGTCACACAACGGCATCTGGCCGGCGACGCTCCCAGCGTTGAAAACAGCCAGCGCGCGCGGCAGGATGAAACCCGCGCCACGCTGCGCCTTTACGCAATCAGCGACGAGGCCATCGACGCGTTCTGGAAAAAACTCGACACCGCGTACTTTTTACGCCACGACCCGCAGGAAATCGCCTGGCACACACGCACGCTCTACTACCGCGCACTGTCGCCCGACCCGGTGATCAAGGCGCGCCCGTCGCGCGCTGGCGAGGGTTTGCAGGTAATGGTGTACGTGCGCGATCAGGAAGAACTTTTTGCGCGCATTTGTGCGTTTTTCGAGGGCATCCGCTACAACATTCACGAAGCGCGCATCTACACCGCGCAATATGGCTATGCGCTCGACACTTTTCAGGTGCAGGAAGCAGGCGGCGCCGACATTGATTATCGCGATCTCACCGCCTATATCGAACATGAACTCGCTCAAAGCCTGCGCCTGAAAGCGCCGCTGCCGCCGCTTACCAAACCGCGCCTGTCGCGGCAGTTGCGGCACTTTCCGATATCGCCCGAAGTCAGCATCCAGAAGGACGACCGCGGCCAGTATCAGGTGCTGTCGATCATCGCTGGCGACCGGCCGGGCCTTCTGTCACGCATCGCACGCGTGTTTCTTGCCTACGGCATTAACCTGCACACCGCAAAAATCAACACGCTGGGTGCGCGCGCCGAAGATACATTTTTGATTACCGGCGCCGCGCTAAGCGATCCCAAGCAGGTGGTGCGGATGGAAGGTGATTTGATTGAAACACTAAAAATATGAATAAAATCATATAGTTACAATTTACCAACCCAATCACCCTCACTCGTCCGCTATCTCCTCGTCTGGAAACAACTCCGCCGTAAACCCGAAGTTGCGCAAGTCGCGGATGCGCATCGGGTACAAAATGCCTGCCAGATGATCGCACTCGTGCTGCACCACGCGCGCGTGAAAATCGCTTACCGTACGATCGATCTTCTTGCCGGTTTCGTCAAAGCCCTGATAACGCAGCTTGAGAAAGCGTGGCACCAGCCCGCGCATGCCGGGCACTGAAAGGCAGCCTTCCCAGCCTTCTTCGATGTCGTCGCCCACCGGCGTGAGTTTGGGATTCACCAAAATCGTGAACGGCACTTCTTCGGCATCCGGATAGCGCGGATTTTTTTCCACGCCGAAAATCACCACTTGCAGGTTAACGCCGATCTGTGGCGCAGCCAGCCCCGCACCATTGAGCGACTTCATGGTGTCCCGCATGTCGGCGATCAAATTATTCAACTCGTCGGTTCGGAATTTCCTGACAGGCCTCGACGGCTCCAACAGCCGCGGATCGCCCATCCTTAACACCGGTTTAATTGCCATCGGCCACCGTCTCCAGAAGTATGCGCACGACCCCCGCCATCGCCTCGCGCGCCAGCGCTTCGGCACCAGCGAGATCAATCGCCTTTGCACTGTCACCGGTGCCGGCGGCCGCGTTCACCACCAGCGCCAGATGGGCATAGCACATGCCCAGTTCACGCGCGAGTGCAGCTTCCGGCATGCCGGTCATGCCGACCATGTGCGCGCCGTCGCGTGCCAGACGCTGAATTTCCGCCGCCGTTTCCAGGCGCGGGCCTTGGGTGGTTGCATAGGCGCCGCCATCGCGCACGGCAATGCCGGCACGCATGGCCGCCCGAAGCAAACGTGCGCGCAAGTTGCCATCGTACGGCTGGGTAAAATCAATATGCTTCACGACGCCAGACGCCGCGCCGCTTTGTGCGACGATTTCTGCGGAAATTTCGCCGGCACTTTCGCCAACCACTGCGCCATCGAAAAACGTCGATGCGCGGCCCCATGTGTAATCGATGATTTGATCCGGCACCACCAGCACGCCCGCGTTTAGCCCGGCTGCAATGCCGCCGACAGTCGCCACCGCTATAACGTCCGTCACGCCCTGCGCATGCAACGCCCATGCGTTCGCACGGTAGTTGATGCGGTGCGGCGCATATTGATGCCGCTCGCCGTGCCGCGCCAGAAACACAACTTCACGCCCGCTCAACTTACCGATGAGCAGCGCTGCGGACGGCTTGCCAAAGGGCGTATCGGCGTCGACACGCCGCGCTTCCTGCAGCGCAGCCAATTGGTCCAGACTGCTGCCGCCAATGATGGCGAGCTTGCGGTTAGGTTGCATGTTTCAGATCATCGGTTGCGGTACGATCCAACAATATCAATAAAAACAGATACTTATATTTCATTCAACAATTCAGTCAACGCTGCTTCATCGAGTATCGCCACGCCCAGTTCCTGCGCCTTGGTGAGCTTGCCACCGGCTTCTTCGCCGGCCACCACGTAGTGCGTTTTCTTTGACACGCTGCCGGACACCTTGCCGCCTTTCGCCTCAATGCGCGCCTTGGCTTCATCGCGCGTCAGCGTTGGCAAAGTTCCCGTCAGTACAAAGGTTTTACCCGCAACGCCCGGCGCGGGCGCTTGCGGTTCGGCGATGGGTGCGAAGTGGATGCCCGCCGCAAGCAACGCCGCGATCACTTCACGGTTATGCCCATCGGCAAAAAACGCCGCCACGCTTTGCGCCACGATCGGCCCGACGTCGGTGACCTGCTGCAAGCGCATGCCGTCCGCCGCCATCAACCCGTCGATACTGCGAAAATGCGCCGCCAGATCGCGCGCCGTGCTCTCGCCGACATTGCGGATGCCCAGCGCGTAAATGAAGCGCGCGAGCGTGGTGTCACGGCACTGCGCGATGGCCTGCACCAGATTGGCCGCGGCCTTGTCGCCCATGCGTTCCAGCGCAGCAAGCGCGGGGGCTTCCAGGCGGAAGATATCCGCCGCCGTGCTGACCATGCCGCCATCAACCAGTTGATCGACGATTTTTTCGCCCAACCCGTCGATATCCATGGCGCGGCGGGAAGCAAAATGCAGCAACGCCTGCTTGCGCTGCGCCGGGCAATACAGACCCGCTGTGCAGCGCGCCACTGCCTCGTCTTCATCGCGCCGCACCGCCGCACCGCACGACGGGCAGGTTTGTGGCATGACAAACGAACGCGCGTCCACCGGCCGCCGTTCAATCAGCACGCGCACCACTTCGGGAATCACATCGCCCGCGCGCCGCACGACCACGGTATCGCCGATGTGAATATCCTTCCTGCGCACTTCGTCCTCATTGTGCAGCGTGGCATTGGTTACCGTGACTCCGCCGACGAACACCGGTTTCAGACGCGCCACCGGCGTGATGGCGCCAGTGCGCCCGACCTGCACTTCAATATCCAGCACCTCGGTCAGCTCCTCCTGCGCCGGGTATTTGTGCGCCACCGCCCAGCGCGGCTCGCGGCTGCGAAAGCCGAGTTGTTGCTGCAACGCGAGGCTGTTCACTTTGTAGACCACCCCGTCGATGTCAAACGGCAACGCGTTACGCGTCTCACCTACGCGCCGGTGATATTCGATCAAGCCTTGCGCGCCCTGCACCACGGCGCGCTTGTCGTTAACCGGCACCCCCCACGCTGCAAATGCATCCAGCACGCCACTATGCGTCAAGGGCGGCGTCCAGCCTTCCGACTCGCCCGTGCCATAGGCAAAAAACGACAGCGGCCGCCGTGCAGCGATGCGCGAATCCAGTTGCCGGATACAGCCCGCGGCGGCATTGCGCGGATTCACAAAAAGCTTTTCACCAGCCGCCTGCTGCGACGCATTCATGGCTTCAAAATCACGGCGGTCAATGTAGATTTCGCCGCGCACTTCGATCACTTTTGGCGCCGTTCCGCCCGCCGCGTGCAAGCGCAGGGGAATGACGCGTATCGTGCGCACATTGGCCGTGACATCCTCGCCGGTGGCGCCGTCGCCGCGCGTCGCCGCCTGCACCAGCACGCCGTCTTCGTAGCGCAGGCTGATCGCTAGGCCGTCAAATTTAAGTTCCACCGCGTATTCCACTGGCGGCGCGTCTTCGGCAAGACCCAGTTCCTTGCGCACGCGGTTGTCAAAGTTGACCGCGCCACTGTCTTCAATGTCCGTCTCGGTCTGGATCGACAGCATCGGCACGCGATGCTGCACCGGTTGCAGTTCGTCGAGCACTTTGCCACCGACGCGCTGTGTCGGGGAATCCACCGTCAGAAGTACCGGGTATTGTGCCTCCAGTGCCTGCAATTCGCGAAAGAGGCGATCGTACTCGGCATCGGGCACCGTCGGCGCGTCGAGTACGTAGTAACTGTGATTGTGCGCTTCGAGTTGCGCGCGTAGTTCCTTGGCCCGCGCGGACGCTTGAGCGGGCGGCGCGGCGTTTACAACCGCTGCGTCGGCGGGAACCGCCACCGCCGTCATCAGGAAAACAAACGCAACGCGCGCGGGCTACCGGGCGCGACCCCGCGCGCGTTCATCGCAGCATGCACGTCACGCAACTGCTGGCGGATTTTGTCCATGCTCGAAGCCGTCAACGTCGCACGGTTGTCGTCCACCAGCCGCCCCTTCAGTGTCACCGACAAACTACGGCCCAGCTCGAACATACGCTGCAACGCCCCGTCGGCATCTGCCACGCGCGGCACGTCCAGCAACAGGGTGATGCCCTTGGTGGTCATGCCGCTCACCACTTCCGGCAGGAAGGGCGCCGCTTCCTGATTGGAGATGGTCAGCAGCGTATTGGCATTGGCGTCTTCCAGATGGAACACGCCGTCGGGTTCGAGTGCAAAACCCTCGCTTTCCACCAGCGCACGCACGCGGGCGCCGCTGAAACCCTCGGCGTCCGTGGTGATCACGTTAATGCCGATCGCCACATCCACCTCGACACAAAAATCATCCAGCGCCTTGGCATCCGCCAGCACCTTGTCGGCATCCGGTAACTGTATTGACGCCGCAAAGCGCGTGGCCAGCATATTTAGCCCGTCGTTAAAAGCCCCCAGTTGCACCGCACTCAGCGGGCCGCCGCGATTGGCCATTTGCAACGCGAGACGCAGGCGCGAATACTGGCCGGTCACCGCGCGGTTGATTTCCTCCCAACGGCCGCTGCCCGCGTTGTAACCCGCCGCGCGCCACGCACGCCCGCACGCCGCGACACCCGACAGCACTTCGGACACCTGCGACGCCGTGAGCGGCGTCCCACTGCTCAGCGTGGCCACGCAGTCGATGGTTTCGTCGATATTGGCGATGCTGGCAGGTGGCTCTGGCGCGTCTGCGACACGGCCAGTCGACGCCCCACCGCCCGCGACAGCGGAATCCAGCAACGGTTCGATGCGTCCGTCTGTCTCGCCCTGCCCTCCTGCCAACCCGGCAACGCGCGGACGCTCGTCGATCAGCACATCCGCGCGCGGATCACCAAAGGACTCATTCAGCTTGCGTTGCAAGCGCCGCTGCTGCACGTTGTTGTAGACCAGCACGCACACGATCACCAACGCGCCAATGGCGAGCAGGCTGATTTGCAAGTCGCTCATAGGTTACTCATGACGTAACTACGCAGCTTCGGACAGTTTCATCGCTTCTTCGATATCCACCGCCACCACGCGCGAAATGCCCGGCTCCTGCATGGTGATGCCGAGGAGCTGGTTCGCCATTTCCATGGTAATTTTGTTGTGGCTGATAAAAAGAAACTGCGAATTGTCCGACATTTTTTTCACCAGATCGCAGAAGCGCTCGGTGTTGGAATCATCCAGCGGAGCGTCCACCTCGTCCAGCAGGCAAAACGGGGCCGGATTCAGGCGGAACATGGCAAATACCAGCGACAGCGCCGTCAGCGCCTTTTCACCGCCCGACAGCAGATGGATGGAAGCGTTTTTCTTGCCCGGCGGCTGCGCGGTGACATGCACGCCGGCATCGAGAATTTCGTCGCCCGTGAGCGTGAGCCGGGCCTGCCCGCCGCCGAACAGGGCCGGAAACATTTCGCTGAAATGCCGGTTCACCTCGTCAAAAGTGGCCTGCAGTTTGTCGCGGGTCTCGCGGTCAATGCGGCGGATGGCGTCTTCAAGCGTCGCCATCGCTTCGTTCAAATCTTTCGACTGCGCATCAAGATAATCGCGGCGCTCAGTGGCAGCCTTCAGTTCTTCCAGCGCGGCCAGGTTAACCGCGCCCAGCGCGCGAATTTCTTCGTTGATGCGGTTGATCTCCGTTTGCAGCGCGTTGGAGCGTGTGCCTTTTTCCAGCAGATCGGCGAGCACCACTTCGTCTGCGCCCACTTCCAGCAACTGCTGGCCGTATTGCTCTTCGGTCAACCGCGCTTCCTGCTCCTTCAGGCGTACTTCGGCAATGCGTTCGCGCAGCGGTCCGAGCTTCTCCTCGGAAGCCACGCGCTCCTGCTCGACGCCACGTAACTGCGTGTCCATGCCTTCCAGCGCGTCGCGCGCCAGTGCCAGCGCCTGCTCGCGCGTGACGCGCGTATCTAGCATCGCCTGTAACTGCTCCTGCCACGGCGCTTCGTCGTAGTTGGAAAGGTCGCTTTCCGATTCATCAATGTTCGATTCCAGCGCCGCAATCGAGGTGCTCAGCCGCTGGATCGCCTGATCTATCTCATTGATTTTATTGATAATTGTTTTTTGCGCGAACAGTGCTTCCTGATGTGCCCGGCGCGCCTGCTCAGCGGCCAGCCGCTGCGCATTGAGCGCGGCTTCAGCCTGCTGATAATCCGCAGCCGATTGCTCGACCTGCTCGGCCAATGAGGCGCGCTCGTCCTGCAATTGCGCCATCGCCGATTCCGCAGCGTTGCGATTGGCGGTCTCCGACAACACCAGCGCGGCAATCTCCGCGATCTCTGCGGCAATCTGCTCACCACGTTGCGTGGCGCGTTGCGCCTGTTCCGACAGACGCACGGCCTCGACCTGCACCGCGTGCAAATCATTTTGCGCCTGACTGACGCCGGCGCGCAGCTCAGCTGCCTCGACGCGACAATCCTCCACCGCCGCTTTCGCCTGCGCCACGGCTTGCTCAAGCGTATCCAGCCGTGCGGCGGCGATGTGTGAATCTTCCTGCAGTTTTTCGATTTCGCGCTGGCGCGACAACACACCGTGCAACTCACTGTCGGCGCTATCTGGTGCGTGAATCGTCACGCTGTGACGCGTGAACACATGTCCATTGGCCGCCACCAGCATGCCCCCTACGGGCAATAGCGCACGGCGCGCCATACCGCTCGCCGTGTCCGGCGTGGTGTAAACACCATGCAGCCAGTCATCGACCACTGCCGCCAGCCGTGCATCGCGGCAAGTGACGTGACGTCGCAACGGCTCCCAGCCCTGCACTTCCTCCGGCGCGCCCGCGGGCGGCGCCAGGGTATCCACCACAGTCAGTTTGCCCGGCGGTGGCTGCGTCAACCAATCGGCGGCGCTGTCCCGTGAGTCGAGCGCTACCTGATCTGGCACCGCAGCGTTCAGCCGCTCACGCAGCACGGCTTCGAGCGCATCTTCCCAACCTGATGCGATTTCAATGCCTTGCCAGAAGCGCGGCTCCTTATCCAGACCACGCGCCGCGAGCCAGCTTTCCATGTTGCCGCCATTGGCGCCACGCGACAGCTTTGCCTGCAATTGCGACAGCGCGTTGATACGCGCCTCGATTTCCGCGCGCGCGCGCGATGCCGCATCCAGTTCCAGCTGACGCTCGCGCACCGCGCTTTCCAGCGCCGGAATTTTGTCTTCGCTATCCAGCAAACGCTGGCGCTGATCTTCCAACTGCTGCTCGTACTGCGCGGATTGTTCCGTCAGTTGTTCAAGCCGTGCAGTATCCGCCACCGGCAACGCAGCGCGCTCATCGGCCAGACGCGACTGGCGCAGCGCAAACTGCTCCAGCAACCGCGCGGCGTGACCGCTTTGCGTTTGCTCGACTTGCAGGCGCTGCTGCACCTGCGACAGATTGCGTTGCACGTTTTCGCGCCGGCTGTAACTCTCGCGATGCGCCGCTTCGGCCTCCGGCAATTTCCGGCCCTGCGCATCCGCCTCGGCTTCGCTCGCCAGCGCGCGCTCGTCCGCCTGCGTACGCGCCGCGCGTGTATCGTCGAGGGCACGTTGTGCATCGAGCAACTGCGACTGGTTGTCGTCGCGCTGGCCACGCAGCGTGCCGATATGGTGCTCGATGCGCGCGCGGTTGTCGCGCACATGCGTGATCTGCTGTTCCAGCCGCGCCACCTCGGCATTGGCTTCGTAAAGCGCGCCCTGGCAGGCATGCAGCGCGTCGCCCGCCTTGTAATGCTCGCTGCGCAGTTCCTCCAGCCGCTTCTCAGCCTCGCGCAGGCGCGCGGTTTCGGCTTCGAGTTCGAGTCCCGTGCGCTCGATATCACGCGCGTGGCGCGCGCGAGCGGCTACCGCCTCTTTCTTGCGCGTGAACCACAACAGATTCTGCGAAGTGGTCAGTTCAGACTGCAATTCGTGGTATTTGCGGGCAACTTCGGCCTGCGCCTGCAAGTGTTCGATCTGCTTGGCCAGTTCCTGCCGGATGTCGTCCACACGCAGCAGGTTTTCGCGCGTATCACGCAACCGCGCCTCGGTTTCCTTGCGCCGCTCGCGGTATTTGGAAACGCCAGCGGCTTCTTCGAGGAACACGCGCAGTTCTTCCGGCTTCGCTTCAATCACGCGCGAAATCATGCCCTGCTCAATGATGGCATAGGCACGCGCGCCCAGGCCGGTACCCAGAAAAATATCCGCGATGTCGCGCCGGCGCACCACGATGTTGTTGATGTAGTAGGTCGAATCGCCGTCGCGCTCCAGCACGCGCTTTACGGAAATTTCAGCGTAGCTCGACCACTGCCCCGCCGCCTTGCCCAGACTGTTGTCGAACAGCAGTTCGACACTCGCACGGTTCACCGGCTTGCGATTGCCGGAGCCGTTGAACAGCACGTCCTGCATGGTGGCGCCGCGCAAATGGCGCGCGGAGGTTTCACCGAGCACCCAGCGCACGGCGTCGATCACGTTTGATTTGCCGCAACCGTTGGGGCCGACAATGCCCACCAGTTGCCCCGGCACCGGAATCTGCGTGGGGTCTACAAACGATTTGAATCCGGCAAGATTGATATGAGTGAGGCGCAATTTAGAATTCTTGAACGTCGGCTGGAGCGGGATGACAGGAGGTGGGGGGTATAATCGATACAGCCGATCTGTTCAATCGATCTATTCAATCAATCCATCGATCAATCCACCACGATTGTGTAGCGCAATTTTAACTGATTTACTGATTTTCCCCAATGTGAACGCACGGCGATCATGCCCAGCAAGCCCTCTAAAAAACTTGAAACTTTTGCCAATCCGGCGTCGCGCCGCGACTACCGGATTCACATGGAAATTCCTGAATTTACATGCCTTTGTCCGATCACCGGGCAGCCGGATTTCGCCACATTGGTACTCGATTTTGTGCCGGACAAGCGCTGTATCGAATTGAAAAGTCTCAAACTTTATGTGTGGTCATTTCGCAACGAGGGGGCGTTTCACGAAGCCGTGACGCACCGCATCCTCGATGACCTGGTGAAGGCGATATCTCCACGGTTCATGCGGCTCACCGCGCATTTTTACGTGCGCGGCGGGATTTTCACCACGGTGGTGGCTGAACACGCGCGGCGTGGGTGGAGCGCGCGCAAGCTGCCGCCGCTGGAACCTGCCCCTACCCCCGCCAACATGCGGTAGCGCCGGCGGTGTCTCTAGCCACGGAATTTCCCTTTATAATCCGCGCGTTGTAAAACCTGCGCCGGCCTTTCGACCTATCCGCCACAGCCGGTGCACCCAAGCGAAAGTCATCGTTGAACCCCAATCTGGACAAACTGCAGAGCTATCCGTTCGAGAAGCGCAATGCGCTGCTGGCTGGTGCGACACCCAACGCCGCGTTTTCACCGATCCAGCTCTACATTGGCGAACCCAAGCACCCGACGCCGCAATTTATCAGGCAGGCGCTCATCGATAATTTTGCCGATCTGGCGAGCTATCCGGCCACGGCTGGTCTACCCGTGCTGCGCGAAGCCATTGCGCGCTGGATCAAGCTGCGCTATCAGGCCAATATCGACCCGGCGACTCAGATAGTCCCGGTTACCGGCAGCCGCGAGGCGCTGTTTTCGTTCGCGCAATGCGTAATCGACGCCGGCAAACCCGACCCGGTGGTGGTCTGTCCCAATCCCTTCTACCAAATCTACGAAGGCGGCGCGCTATTGGCCGGCGCTACGCCGTATTTTCTCAACAGCCTGCCGCAAAACCGCTACGCTGCAAATCTCGCCGAACTCCCGGATTCAGTTTGGCGGCGCACCCAGATGATCATTACCTGCTCGCCCGGTAACCCGACTGGCGCGGTGATGTCGATGGCCGAATGGAAAGCACTGTTCGAGCTCTCCGACAAATACGGTTTTGTGATCGCCTCCGACGAGTGCTATTCGGAAATCTATTTCAAGGAAGGCGAGCCGCCGCTGGGCGCGCTGGACGCCGCCCGCCAGCTCGGCCGCACCGATTTCAAACGGCTGGTGATGTTCTCCAGCCTGTCCAAACGCTCCAACGTGCCGGGCATGCGCTCCGGGTTCGTCGCCGGCGACGCCGGGATCATCCAAAAATACCTGTTGTATCGCACGTATCACGGCTGCGCCATGAGCGGCACGGTGCAAAAAGCCAGCGCCATTGCCTGGGGCGACGAAAAACACGTGGTCGAAAACCGGCGGCTGTATCGCGAAAAATTCGATCTCGCGCTGGATATCCTGAAACCGGTATGTGACATCGACACACCCGACGCCGCGTTTTACTTGTGGCTGCCCACGCCGATAAGCGACACCGAGTTTGCACGCCGGCTGTATATCGACAAGAATGTCGCCGTATTGCCCGGCAGCTTCCTCGCACGGGAGGCGCAGGGCGTAAATCCAGGCGCCAACCGGGTACGCATCGCGCTGGTATCGAGCGTTGACGAATGTGCCGAAAGTAGCCGGCGCATTCGGGATTTCATCAAAGCGTTGTAAAATTAATGAATTAAATCAAAGGCTTACAATGTCAGACCTGCAAACCACCATCGAACAGGCGTGGGAAGACCGCGCCAATATCTCGCCCGCCAAGGCGCCCAAACTCGTGCGCGAGGCGGTTGACGAAACCATCAATCAGATTGACCGTGGCCAACTGCGCGTCGCCGAAAAACTCAACGGTGACTGGGTAACGCACCAGTGGGCCAAGAAAGCCGTGCTGCTGTCGTTCCGGCTGTACGACAACGAGGTGCTGAAAGACGGCTACTCGCAGTACTACGACAAAGTGCCCTCCAAGTTTCAGGGCATGACTGCCGAAGGCTTTCAGCAAGCCGGTTATCGCGTGGTGCCGCCGGCGGCCGCACGCAAAGGCTCGTACATTGCCAAGAACGTGGTGCTGATGCCGTCCTTCGTCAACATCGGCGCCTACGTCGATGAAGGCACCATGGTCGACACTTGGGCGACCGTCGGCTCCTGCGCACAGATCGGCAAGAACGTACATCTGTCCGGCGGCGTCGGCATCGGCGGCGTGCTGGAACCACTGCAGGCCAACCCCACGATTATCGAAGACAATTGTTTCATCGGCGCGCGCTCGGAAGTGGTCGAGGGCGTCATCATTGAAACTGGCTCAGTGTTGTCGATGGGTGTGTTCATTGGCCAGAGCACCAAAATTTTTCACCGCGAAAGCGGCAAAGTGCTGTATGGTCGCGTGCCCGCGGGTTCGGTAGTAGTGCCCGGCTCGCTGCCTTCGCCCGACGGCAAATGCAATTTATACTGCGCGGTGATCGTCAAACAGGTCGACGCGCAGACTCGGGCCAAAACCAGCATCAATGAACTGCTGCGGATGGATTAAACGATTCGTGTTAAGTGTTGAATAAATCCCCGGGGAGAATTCCATGTTCGTAACGCCGCTGTTCAAACTGATGGCCGACAAGCAGGCATCGGACATGTTTTTCACCTGCGGCGCGCCGATCCAGATCAAAATCAACGGCGTGGTGATGCCGATCAACGATCAGCGCTTGACGCCAGAGCAGGTGCATACCATCTGCTACGAGTTGATGAACCCGCAGCAGGCGAAGGAATTCAACGAAGTGCATGAAATGAACTTCGCTCGGCGCGGCGAAGGCGGCCCCGACGGCGTGGTCGGCAATTTCCGCATCAATATATTCATGCAGCGCAACACCGTTGGCATGGTGATTCGCTACGTCAAACCCGACATTCCCGCCTTCGATTCGCTCGGCCTGCCGCCGGTGCTGAAAGAAGTCATCATGGAAAAACTCGGGCTGATCCTGATCGTCGGCTCCACCGGCTCCGGCAAATCGACCACCATGGCGTCGATGATCGATTACCGCAACTCGGTGCGGTCAGGCCACATCCTCACCATCGAAGACCCGGTGGAATTCGCCTTCCGCCACAAGAAATCCATTGTCAACCAGCGCGAGGTGCGCGTAGACACGCACTCGTACGAGGCGGCACTGATCAGCGCCATGCGTGAAGCGCCCGATTTGCTGATGATCGGTGAGGTGCGCGACCGCACCACGCTGCAAAGCGCGCTGCTGTTCGCGCAGACGGGGCACCTGTGCATGACCACGCTGCACGCCAACAACAGCTACAACGCGTTAAACCGCATCATCAATTTTTTCCCGCGCGACATGCGTGATGCCGTGCTCGCCGATCTTTCCATCGGGGTGCGTTGCGTGATTTCACAGCGGCTGGTACGTACCGCGGACGGCCGCCGCGTGCCGGCGGTGGAAGTCATGCTCAACACCAAACTCATCTCGGAACTCATCGCCAAGGGTGATATCGGCGCCATCAAGGAAGCCATGGAACAAAGCATGTCGGCCGGCTCTCAAACCTTCGAGCAGGCGCTCTTCCGGCATTATCAGGCGGGCACCATCACGCTCGACGAAGCGCTCGCCAATTCCGATTCGCCAACCAACCTGCGCTGGCTGATCGACAACGCCATGACGGAAAAGGCGGAAAAGCCCAAGCCCGGTGCGCGCGCCCCTTCGGCTGCGCCCGCACCCGCCGCC
Source organism: Betaproteobacteria bacterium (assembly GCA_900299145.1). Lineage (GTDB taxonomy): Bacteria > Pseudomonadota > Gammaproteobacteria > Burkholderiales > SG8-41 > UBA5216. The sequence continues at coordinate 23,249 of OMIN01000031.1, forward strand.
GCTTCAACCAAGGCGCCTGACGATCTGTCCAACATCAAGCTCAACCTGGACGCGCTGAATTAAGCCGCGCGATACCACCGCAGGCACGCTGGCCGCGCGCGGTGCGCGGATGTTCAAGGCGGCGAACCTTGCCTTCGGGCACGGCATCGCCAACGCACGCGACGAGGCCATCGTACTCACACAGCACGCACTAAAGCTGCCGCGACACACTTTTCCGGCCGCACTTAAAGTTACCGCACCGGACGCCACACGCGTGCTAGCCCTCTTCGAGCGGCGAATCTCCGAACGCAAACCAGCGGCCTACCTGACGCGCGAAGCGTGGCTCGGCGATCAAAAGTTTTACGTCGACGAACGCGTCATCGTCCCGCGCTCCTACATCGCGGAACTACTGCTGGAGCACGACCACCCATTGCTGCCGCCGCCCGGCAAAGTGCGAACGGCGCTTGACCTCTGCACCGGCTCGGGCTGCCTCGCCATTCTGCTTGCAAAGCGCTATCGCAAGGCGCGCATAGACGCCACCGACATCTCGCCAGAAGCACTTGCCGTCACCGCCATCAATGTCAAGCGGCACCGCCTGAACCATCGAGTTAAATATCTGATTTCAAACATTTTTTCAAACATCACCCGGCGGCGCTACGACCTCATCATCAGCAATCCGCCTTACGTGCGCGGCGCGGTGATGCGCCGGTTGCCGCGGGAATACCGTCGCGAACCCGCGCTCGCACTTGCCGCCGGCGAAGACGGACTGGACATTCTGCGCGTGATCCTCGCCAACGCCGCAAAACACCTGCATCCCGGCGGCGTGCTCGTGGTGGAATGCGGACATGCGCGCACGCTAATTGAGCGAACCTGGCCGCAGCTGCCGTTTTTTTGGGTGGAAACCTCGGGTGGGGATGATTGCGTGTTTGTGTTGACGCGGGAGGAACTGCCTAGTTACCAACGCGTGCTGACAGGAATTGAAACAAACAGACAGCGCAAGCGCGGAACGTGAAACCGATCTGTAAATTACCGCTTCACTTTCTCGTTGGATAACGCTTCATGCCGGCAAAATGGCTTCTATATGCCGGGCGTCTTGCTTCAGTTCCCCGCGATCAATTCTCCGCACCAGCGCTGTCAATGCCGCATGGGTGGGCGCGGGCACGCCCGTCTCGATACCCTTCTCTGCAACCAGTCCGTTGGTAAAATCGATTTCGGATCGCCGCCCGCGCGCGACGTCACGACCCACGGACGATTGCGAGGGTTCCAGCAGCGTGGCCATCCAGGAGGTCAATCCGTCCTGCACCCGATTTAACGCAGCAGCATCGCCACCATCAGCGCCCAGCCAGTCGTCCGGCTGTATGCCCAGCACGGTGCCCAGCTTGTAACCCTGTGCGCGGCCCACTGCGATGGCCTCGGCGGCCAGACGTACGCCAATGCGATGTTCGCGGCCACGCTCGATGTACACCACTCGGTTATCCTGTCCCGTAGCGCCCAGTAACCCGTGAGTGATGGTGTTGGCGGTGAGCTTGGTCCAGCGCTCGCCCCAGAGGTTGTCCGTGACTTTGGCCATGTCCACCGCATTGAGAATGCCAGCCAGTTCAGTTGCGCGTTCGGTCGCGCGGCCATGCACTTCGCCCACGCGAAACACCGCATGTTTGCCGTCGCTCGGCTGCTGATAACGGCTGATGTGGCCCGGCTTGTAGCAGTTGACGCTGATGGTGCTGATGATGCAGCCCACCGTCTTACCCCAGCCCGCCACGCCGGCGATACGCTCCTCATTCACGCCGTTTTGCATCGACACGATAAACCCCTGCGGCTTGAGATACTGCTTGATCATCAATGCCGCCCATTCGGTGTCGTACGACTTGGTGCAGATGATGGCGATGTCGATGGGCTTCTTTACAAAACTCTGCACCTCGTGGATGTGCATCGCCTTGACGCGCACGACATGCTCGCCCTGCGAACCGCCCAGATGCATGCCCTCGCGGTTAATGGTATTGACGTGCTCTGTCCACGGATCGACCAGCGCCACGTCCTCCCCTGCACGCGCCAGATGCGCGCCGACATAACCGCCGACCGCGCCCGCGCCCACGAATACGATGTGTTTACCCATGATGCGATTTCTCTTGAAAGTTCGTTACCGTGCCGGCGCGGCACGCTCGCTGATGAATTCATTCAAATTGTGCATGCCGCGCGCAATCTCACCCCGCTCCACCTGCTTGACCAACGCCGTCAACCGCGCCTGCGTGGGCGCGGGCAGCCCCACCTGTTCGCCCATCGCCGCGACATAGCCGCAGGTGTAATCGATTTCGGTGCGCCGCCCCTTCACCAGATCGTGCCCGACAGAACCATAGTGCGGCTCTTTCGAGCGCACCATCCATTTTTTCCAGCCCGCTTCGAGCTCCGCCAGAGCTGCCACTTGTCCATCTGCGGCCGCACACCACAGCGCGGGTGACATGCGCAATATCGGCTCAAGGTCATGCCCCAGCGCCTGGGCCACGCGTATTGCCTCGCCCGCGCATTGGATCGCCAGCAGCCGCGTCTGCTCGTCCTGCATCAACTGGTGATCGTGAATGCCGGTGGCGCCGAGAATGCCGTGGTGCATCGAGTTGGTGACGAGCTTCGCCCAACGCTCGCCCCACAAATTACTGGTCACTTTCGAACTGTCGACCGACGATAGGATTTCAGCCACCCGTTGCGCGCGCGGCGTCACACGCCCATGCATCTCGCCCACGCGAAACACCGTGTACGATTCGCCACCCGGAGTGCGCGCCCGCTCGACAACGCCGGGGCCGGTAACGCTGACGCTGATGGTGCTGGCAATACAACCCAGTGTGCGATCCGCGCCGACGATGGCGGCGATTTCATGTTCGTTGAGACTGTTTTGCACTGACACCACGAAGCCATTTTCACGAAGGTACGGTGCGATCATTTTCGCGTTCCACGCAGTGTCGTACGATTTGGTGCAGATGAACGCAATATCCACCGGATCACGGATCAGCGATTGCACCTCGTGCAAATGCATCGCCTCGGCGTTCGCGACCACCGAACCCAGCGGATCGGTCAGCCGGATGCCGTGCGCCTTAATGTGATCCACGTGCTCCGCCCACGAGTCGATGAGCGCCACGCGGTAGCCGGCGCGCGCAAGTTGCCCGCCGATATAGCCGCCAACAGCGCCGGCGCCCAGCACTGCCAGCCGCAAGGATTTCAGATCTGCCATACCGTTCTTGCCCCTTTTCTGGATGGTTGCGCGCTGCCCCCGTCAACCGTCTCGACGCGCTAGGGAAGCTCATGCACAATAGTCGACATGATGTTACTTGATTTTGTCCCGCACATACGGTTGCACCCCAAACGTCCACGCTATCGCATGCCGTGGGCAGCGCCGTTGGCGGCCGCCTTGCTGGCCGCACCTTGCAGCGCATTCGCGCAGCCCTCCACAACACCGCCGACGCCGGGCTATCCGGCAAAGCCGCTGCGCTTCATGCTGGGTTTTGCGCCCGGCGGGGCATCCGACATCGTCGCGCGCATTGTCGGCGGGCGGCTTTCCGAAGTGCTGGGCCAGCCGGTAGTCATCGATAACCGCCCCGCCGCCTCCGGTTCCGCCGCCGCGGGGCTGATCGCGCGCTCGCCCCCCGACGGCTACAGCATGCTGCTCGCCGCCACCAGCACCATGGCGGTCAACCCCAGCATGTACCGCAATTTGCCATACGATTCGCTGAAGGATTTCACCTACGTCGCGAATTTTGTGTCCATGCCGAATGTGCTGGTGGTACACCCCAGCGTCGCCGCCAAATCAGTGCTCGATGTCATCGCACTCGCCAAGGCGGAAGGTGGCAAGCTGACATACGCCTCGGCGGGCATCGGCAGCGCGAATCACTTCACCGCCGAAATGTTCGGTTACCTTGCCAAGATCAAGATGAGCCACATCCCATACAAGGGCGGCGGCCCCGCGCTGATTGACGTTGCGGGCGGACAGGTGCCGGTGATGTTCGCCACCATCGTTTCGGGCATCCCCTACATGAAGACCGGCCGCCTGCGGCCGCTCGGCGTTACTTCCGCCGAACGCTCGCCCAGCCTGCCCGACGTGCCGACCATCGCCGAGGCCGGCGTGCCGGGTTACGAAAGCACCATCTGGTACGGCATGGTTATGCCGGCGGGCGTAGCCAAGTCCATCGTGTCCCGATTAAGCGGCGAAGTCGAAAAAATTCTTGGTGCACAGGACGTGAAAGACCGCTTTTTCACGCTGGGCGCGAACACGTTTTTCATGACGCCGGAAAGGTTCACCACCTATGTGCGTGCCGAGATCAAGAAATGGCGGACGGTGGTGGAAGCTACGGGGATGCGGGCGGATTAGTAATCTATTGCGATGCGTCAGTGTGCGATATATATGTAAGTATTTGTTTTAATTGAGTATTATTTTATTTGCTTGGCAGCACACCGGCACGGCACTCCCTACTAATCCAGGACCAACGTCTCCGTCTTTGCCCTCTCCCCGAACAACAAATTATCATCGTCTTTTTGGATGCCCGTTCGGCGTCGGTCAACACCAGATCGCGGTGCTCGGGCGAGCCTTCGAGCTCGCGCATTTCGCAGCTACCACACACGGCCTCGGGGCAGGAATCTAGCCTGCCGGTCACAGTCGCTGTAAAGAAGATGCCTGCTCGCCATCTGAAGCAGAAAGACTTTTGCATCGCTGCTATTTTCAATCCAAGCGTCGCACCGGCGCACCAATGGGATCGCAGTAAAATCGGCCCGCGTCGCCGTTGATACCGTCGCCGGCACGCTACGGCACAAATGCAAGGACTCCACCATGCAACGACATCCCTACACCCAAGCCCAGCCACCCGACCGCGAGCGGCTGGCATGCCCCCCTTCAGCCCACGATTAGTCCAGCGCCTGCATTCGTGAGCCCCAACTTTCGCGCCAGCGCTGGCAAGCGTTTGCAGCTACTCGCAGCGCTATTGCTGTTAGCCACCCTGTGCGCAGCACTGTCGGCCCATTTCTGGTTTTTTGAGCTCTTCAGCCATTTCAGGCCGTACTACGCGATGTTTGGAGTGCTGTGCGTTATCGGGCTTGGGGCCACGCGCGCCTGGCGCTGGGCGGCGGTGGCAATGCTGTTGGCACTGTGGAACGGTTATCCGATTGTGCGCTTGTTGCTGCAGGAATTCGTGCCGCCGACCAGCGTGTCGCGGCACGTCACGGTGTTTCATTTCAATGTGGGCTTGCACCATGAAGAGCCGCAACGCGTCGGCGCGTTTTTGCGCCGCCGCGCCAAACTGGTCGACGTGGTGGTACTGCTCGAAACCAGCGATCGGTTTGCGCCCGTGCTTGATGAACTCAAAGATGTTTTTCCGCATCAAGTCAGGCATCTGGAAGATTCGCCGTTCGGCATCGCCCTGGTAAGCCGTTTCCCCCTGCAAGGCACGGTATCGCGCGAACCCTCCGGTGCGTTCCCGCACATAGAGGCCGCGGCAGTGATGCCGGAGCGCGCTGAACCCTTGATGATTTACGCCGTACACGCGCCGCCGCCGATTGCCGGCGACATGGCTGCGGCGCGCAATCTCAAGTTTGATTACGTGGCGCGCAAGGCTGCCGCGCAACCCAACGCCACGCCCATCGTCGTGGGCGATTTCAACCTCACGCCGTGGTCACCGTATTTCCAGAAATTCATCGCGGACAGCGGTCTGCGGGATGCGCGTATGCCGCGCCGTTTCGACAACACCTGGCCGGTGACCTTCAACAACGCCAACCTTGGTATCGCCATCGACCACAGCTTTGCGCACGCGTCACTGCCGCTGGTCAAGCGTGACATCGGCCCCGATCTGGGTTCCGATCATCTGCCGGTAACGGTAACATTCGGCTACTGAAATATATCGGGAAACACAATGGAAATCGGATTCATCGGCCTCGGCGCCATGGGCGCCGTTATCGTGCCACGTTTAATGGCGGCCGGCCACACGGTTACCGGCTGGAACCGCTCGAAAGAAAAAGCCGAAGCGCTGATCGCAGCCGGCATGCACTGGGGCGCCACGCCGCGTGAAGTCGCCGCCAAGTCGGAAGTGGTTTTTTCCATCGTTACCGATGCGGAAGCGGTAAAAGCTGTTGCATTGGGGCCGGATGGCATTATCTCGGGTCTTAAAAAGGGCGGCATTTTTCTCGATATGAGCACCATCGCGCCAGAGCCCAGCCGCGAAGTCGCCGCTGAGTTTGCCCAAGCGGGCCTCATCATGCTCGATGCGCCCATTTCCGGCAGCCCGGTGACATTGGTGCAAGGTAATGCGTCAACCATGGTCGGCGGAGACAAAGCCGCTTATGAAAAAGTGCTGCCGGTGCTGCTCGCCATCGGGCCGAAGTCAACCTACATCGGCGCCAACGGCATGGCGGTGCAGATGAAGCTCTCGGTTAACGCGCTGCTGATGGTTGAAGTTATCGCCTTTGGCGAAGCCGTGGCGCTGGCGGAAAAAGGCGGCGTGTCGCGCGAGATCGCGGTGGATGCCATTCTGAAAAGTGTCGCGGCCTCACCCGTGCTGGGCTATCGCGGGCCGTTCATTTTGGAAGGTAAAATGCCCACCGTGCCGCTGGCGGATGTCACCCTACAGCAAAAGGACATGCTGCTGGTGCTGGAACAGGGCCGCAAACTTGGCTCACCCACGCCGCTCGCAGCAGCGGCCAATGAAATGATGAACGCCTGCCGCGGGCTGGGCATTGATCACAACGACTTTGTCGTCGCGCATCAGGCTTATCGCATATTAGGAGGACAAAAATGAAACCCGATCAATACACGACACTGAAACCCTACAAAACCAGCCTCAAGGATCTCCCCAAAGTCGGCGGCCTCAAAGCTAAAGACGGCTGGGTCAATATGCAGGTCCAGTTTCTCATCAACGAAAAAACCTGCAACTCCGACAAACTACTGGTGGGCTGGACCGTGCTGCCGCCCGGCGCGCAACATGATCAGCATCGCCACTTCAACTGCGACGAATTCTGGATCGTCATCAAGGGCAAGGGCGTGATGTACGGCGAAAACGGCGAAGAAATACCTTCGAGTGAAGGTGACGTCGTGTTCACGCCGCGCGGGCACTGGCATGGCTTCAAAAACAATTCGACTGAAGACGTGGTGCTGGCGTGGGGCTGGAGCGGTGCGGGATCGCTGGAAGCAGCGGGATACGAATCGATTGAGGGTGGGCGTACGCACTAAGCGAGCAGCTTCTAAAATAATTTAATTAAAACAAATACTTAAAACAAAATTCCTCCCTCACCCCTGCCCCTCTCCCTCATGGCGAGGGGTTCTAAGCCCTTCTCCCCTCGGGAAAAGGGCGGGGTGAGGGAAGCGCTTTGGAATGGGTCGCAAGTTCAGAACTCCCTTTAAACGCCCAGAAATGCCGTCAGCCGCGCATCAGCGCAGAGCACTGCCGCATCCCCTTCCAGTACGATTTCACCCTTTTGCAGCACCACCGCGCGATTGACGTGCGCCAGCACGCGACGATAGTTGCGGTCGACAATCAAGCACGCGATGCCGTCCTTGCGGATTTCGTCGATCACGCGCCAGATTTCCGCCACGACCAGCGGCGCAAGGCCTTCGGTGGCTTCGTCGAGCAGCATCAATTGCGGTTGCGTGAGCAGTGCACGGCCTATCGCCAGCATTTGCTGCTCGCCGCCCGACAGCAGCCCGGCGGGCTGATGCAGCCTTTCGGTGAGACGCGGGAATGTTGCCAGCACGCGCTCCAGTGTCCAGCCATCCATTTGCGGGGCACGCGCGGCCATCAGCAGGTTTTCCCGCACCGTGAGATTGGGAATCACGCCGCGGCCTTCGGGCACGTAGGCAACGCCGCGTCGCGACATCTCATGTGCGCTCGCGCGTGACAAATCTGCGCCCAGATATTGCACTGTGCCTTCGCGCCGCGCGACATGGCCCATCAGCGTGCGGATCAACGTGCTTTTGCCCATGCCGTTACGTCCCATGAGGCCCACGGATTCACCGCGCCGGACCACCAGATCAACCCCGTGCAGGATGTGGCTTGCGCCATACCAGGCGTGCACGCCGCGCGCGTCGAGCACGACGTCCATCAGTCTTCCCCCAGATACGCTTCGCGCACTGCGGCGTGGCTGCGTATGGCTTGCGGCGTATCGCTGGCAATCACCGTACCGTTGACCATGACAGTGATTTCATCGGCGATGCGAAACACGGCATCCATGTCGTGCTCCACCAGCAGGATCGCGTGATCCGCCTTGAGTTCATTCAGCAAATCGAGCATGCGGCGGGTTTCCTCGGCGCCCATGCCCGCCAGCGGCTCGTCGAGCAACAACACGTCAGGACGGGTTGCCAGACACAGGGCGATTTCCAGTTGCCGCTGCTGGCCGTGCGAGAGTTCGCCGGCAATTTGCTGGTCCTGTCCGTCAAGGCCGGAGCGTAATAGCGCGTACCGCGCGGCCTGCAAACTTTCTTCACAGCGCCGCGCATCCTGCCACCACAGCCACGGCCTGGGCTGTAATGCCTGCGCGGCAAGCCGGCAGTTTTCCAGCACCGTCAATCCGGGGAATAACGTGGTGCGCTGATAACTGCGGCCCAAGCCCGCGCGCGCACGGCGCGGCTGGCGCCAGCGGGTGACATCCACGCCATTGAGTTCCACCCGCCCGGCGGACGGTTCAATTTCGCCCGACAACAAGTTAATCAAAGTCGATTTACCCGCGCCGTTGGTGCCGATCACCGCGTGCACGGCGCCACGCCGCAGGCTGATCGACACGTTGTCGACCGCAAGCACGCCCCCCCAGCGGCGGGTGAGTCCGCTGCCTCTCAACAAAATTTCAGGTGTTGTCACGCGGCGTACCTGCTAAATGGCGCTTGATTTCCGCTGGCAGGCCAACCAGGCCATTCGGCAGCAGTGTCACGCTGACAATGATGGCAAGCCCCAGTCCCAAATGCCAATGCTTGGCGAGCGCGCCGAAAATCGCCTCGGATTTGAAGAACTCCTGCAGCAGCACAAAGGCAAATGCGCCGATCAACGCACCGCGCAAATGCCCGAGGCCACCTAGTATCACCATCACCAGTACCGCGCCAGAGAGGTGCCAGCTCATGAGTTCAGGGTTGACGAATCCATCTTTGACCGCGAACAAAAAACCCGCGAAGCCGGCAATCGCGCCCGACAGTGTGAAGGCCGCGAGCTTGTAGCCAAAGGTTGAATAGCTCATCGCACGCATGCGTTGCTCGTTCACGCGTATGCCCGCGAGCGCATGGCCAAAGCGCGAACGATTGAGCAGCGCCAGAAACAGAAATACCGCTGCGAGAACAACCAGCGTGAACCCGTAAATCATTACCGGCTGGTTCAGGTTAAGGGCTTCGCCAATGGCGGGCTTTTGCGTGAGATAAATGCCGTCGGTGCCGCCGCCCAGCGGCGTGTCGTGCGCCACGTAATAGGCCATTTGCGCAAAGGCCAGCGTAACCATGATGAAATAAACGCCGCGCGTGCGCAGCGACAACGCGCCCACCGCCAGCGCATATAGCGCGGCGGCGCACACCGCGGCAGGCAACAACAATACGAGCGATGCTGCACCATCCTTCGGCGTCAACAACACCGCCGCGTACGCGCCGATGCCAAAATAAGCCGCGTGGCCGAACGACACCAGCCCCACACCACCGGCGATCAGTTCCAGACTCAAAGCGAAGATCGCGTAAATCATGATCTTGGTGATGAGATCCAGCCCGAAACTGCCACCGACAAAGGCATAGCCCGCCAACGCGACGAAGACAACCACAGTAAACACTGTCTGGGGAACCGAGGTCGCGCGCATGTCCAATCCGAATCGGTCACCCGGCCTTGAACAGGCCGCCGGGCTTCCACAGCAGAATCAACGCCATCAGCACGTAGACCAGCACGCCGGCGGCTTGCGGCAACAACACTTTGCCAAAGGTGTCGACAACGCCGATCAGCAGTGACGCCAGCAGCGCGCCACGTATGGAACCGATGCCACCGATCACCACCACCACGAAACAAACAATCAGCACCTGATTGCCCATGCCCGGATAGACTGACGACACGGGTGCGGCGAGCATGCCCGCGAATACGGCCAGCGCAACGCCGCCCGCGAACACCACGCGATAGAGCCGTGAAACGTCGATGCCGAGGTTTTGCACCATTTCGCGGTTGGTGCTGCCAGCGCGTATCCGCATGCCGAGCCGCGTATGCCGGAATAACCAGTACATCGCCAGAGCCAGTACGATGCACACGCCGGACATGAACAACCGGTAGACTGGATAAGTCATGACGTCTCCCAGCGGAATCGATCCGGCCAGCCATTCGGGCGCTTTGACGCCGTGCACATCGTCACCAACGATGAGACTGCGCAGTTCCTCGAATACCAGAATGAGGCCGTAGGTCATCAGCACCTGTTGCAGGTGTTCACGTTCATGAAGGTAACTGAAGAACGCCCACTCCAGCACATAACCCAACGCCACGGCGAGGATCACGCCCACTGCTAGCGTCACGAAAAACCCGCCACCCAAATGGCCCTCCACCCAAGGCGCCAGTGCGTAGGCCATGTAGGCGCCGGTCATGTAAAAACTGCCGTGCGCAAGATTGATCACGCCCATGATGCCGAAGATGAGCGTGAGCCCGGAAGCCACCAGAAACAGTAAAAGGCCGTATTGCAGCGCGTTCAGATACTGAATCAGAAAAGTCGCGGTGGTCATTTCACGGTCACTACTGGCTCACACGCGTGACCCACCACACGGACAGAGGAAATGCCCGCAGTCCACGCGGCATGATGTTGTTACTTAACTATCTGATTTTATTAAATATTTTTACTGCATCGAGCAACCGCGCCCAGGGTCGGCAAGCGCCTTGATCGCCACGCCGGCTGGTTTGTTTTCCTTGCCGACCACCTGACGCACATAAAAATCCTGCACCGGGTTATGGTTCTTCGACAGCGTGAAAGTCCCGCGCGGGCTGTCGATTTTCGCTTTGCGCAAGGCCGCGGAAAAGTCGGCTTTCCTGCTGATGTCACCCTTCGTACCCGCAAGTCCGGCGGCGAGCATCTGCGCGGCGTCGTAGCCCTGCACCGCGTAAACATCCGGCGGCAGGCGGTAGGTTCGCACGTACGCCACGCGGAACGCATTGTCACGCGCAGTGCCCAGACCATCGGCGTAGTGCAGCGTGGTATGGATGCCTTCGGCATCCGTGCCCTGCGCTTCCAGCGTGCCGTCGGTGAGGAAGCCCGCCCCATAAAGCGGGATGGATTTTTTGAGGCCGGCCGCCGCATAATCCTTGACGAATTTCACCGCACCGCCACCCGCAAAAAACGTATACACCGCGTCGGGTTTTAACGCGGCAATTTCCGTGAGCAAGGCCTGAAATTCGACATTCGGAAACGGCAGACTCAGTTCTTTTACCACCTTGCCGCCCGCTTTCTGGAAGGAATCCTTGAAGCCCGCGATGGTTTCGTCGCCAGCTGCATATTTCCAGGCGATGGTCACGACATTCTTGTGGCCGCGCTTGTGCACCCAATCCCCCATGGCATAGCCCTGCTGCCAGTTCGAGAAACTGGAACGGAAAATATTCGGTGCACACATCGGGCCGGTCACCGCATCCGCTCCGGCGTTGGGCACGATCAGCAGCGTGCCGCTATCCTTGGCCGCCTTGGCCATGGCCATGGCGACACCGGAATGCACGGTGCCAATCAGCACATCGACGTTGTCGCGCTTGATGAGTTTGTTGACATTGTCGGTAGCCTTGGAAGGCTCCGACTCGTCATCCACCTTGAAATACTGGATGTCGCGCCCGCCGAGTTTGCCGCCCTGCTCCGTCACATACAGCTTGAAACCGTTTTCGATGGCCGTACCAAGGGCCGCGAATGTGCCGGTGGCGGGCAACATCAGGCCAACCTTGAGCGGCGCCTGCTGCGCAAAAGCGGGTAACGCCAAGGCCCCTGCCGTTAGCAGTGCAGTCGCGTGCAGTTTGAACATGGATTTCATGGAAATTCCTAAAAACTAAACCGGGCGTCGAGTATACCGATTCCCCGTGCGGCGGCGCTACTCGCAGCTGGGCAGACGCATCAGGAGGCCCCCCGCAACGACGGGCGCTGTCCCGGAGCAGTCTTCGAGAAGTTTTCCCGAAAAGTTTCTACTGCGGCTTGATGCCCAACTGATCGATCAGCCGTCCCCAGCGCTGTGACTCAGATTTGATCAGCGCAGCGAATTGCGCTGGTGTGCCGCCCACCGCGACTCCGCCGATCGCCGCCAACCGCTCATTCATGTCCGGTGATTTGACCAACCTGTCGATCTCACCTTGCAGACGCTCGATCGCTACGCGCGGCGTCGCAGCGGGCGCGACAAAACCATTCCATGAAATCGATTCGTATTTCGGCGCACCGGATTCAGCGATGGTCGGCAGGCCCGGCATCAGCGGCGAGCGCTGCGCGGTGGAAATCGCCAGTGCGCGCAGCTTGCCCGCCGCGACGTGCGGCTTGGCGGTCGTGATCTGATCGAAGGCCATCGAAATTTGCCCTGCGATCAGATCGGGGATCATCTGCGAGCTGCCTTTATAAGGCACATGCGTGAGCTTGATGCCAGCCTGTGTGGCGAGCATCTCGGCGGAGAGATGCGTGGTCGATCCCACGCCTGAAGACGAATAGTTAAGCTCGCCCGGGCGTGCCCGCGCCAGCGAGAAAAAATCCTTCATCGACTTCACCGGCAGCGATACCGGCGTCAACAGCAGCAGCGGCAAATTCACCACGTGCACAACCGGCGCAAAATCGCGCTCGGCGTCATAGGGCAATTTCATTTCGAGCTGGTGGCGTATCGCCAAAGAGCCGGCCCCCGCCAGCATCAGCGTGTGCCCGTCCGCCGGCGCTTTCGCCACCAGATCAGCGGCAATCACGCCGTTCGCGCCCGGACGATTCTCCACGACAATCTGCTGACCCAGCGTATCCTTCAATCGCTCCGCCACCAGCCGCGCCGTGACGTCCATCGAGCCGCCGGGCGACAGGCCAATGACAAAACGCAGCGTGCGCGTGGGAAAGCCCTGTCCCGCGCCCGAGGATTGCGCGATACCCGTGCCCGCATAAGCCAGCATCAGCAATGTGCTTACGATACGCATCCCGTGTTCCTTCATAACCTGTAATTGTTCAATCTGGCCCGACACGTCCCACACACGATTTTGTCTGCGTGTAAGTAGCACGCAGCTCCCCATTTTGCCCTGCAATTTGGTGGATGGCGGGTGTTTCTTGCAGCACATCCGCTAACCACTGTTGAGACGGGCGAACCCTGTCGAAATCCTATAAACTCTTTCGCCCTTGAGGTTTCCGATGAGTTTCCAATAGGTTTCCAGTGGGTTTCCAATGGCTCTCCAAAGGCTCCGGTGGGGCCACTGGTTTCGTTGTGTTTGGCCGCGCGCTACTCTCGCCAAAGCAGCACTACGTCAAGTAATAAATAATTCAATAAAATCAAATAGTTATAATGAATTCGCGCACGCCCGGCGCGTTCATTTATTCACCTCGACAACAGCAATGCCGCTCGACTCCGCCACGCCTGCAGCCGCCAGCGCAACCTGGATTGCGTTGGCGCCGCACGATATGGCCCACGGTAGCTGGCGGGTTGTGGACAGCGCAGGAAAGTCTGACACATACACCAGCGGCACGCTTGCCGCCGCCGTTAGTCATAGAGGCCGCACGGGCAACGATACGTCCGTCTGCGCGTCCATCTGTGTTATCGCACCGCTGTCGCGCTGCATCGTCATGGCAACGGATTTACCTTTGCTTACCGGCCCCCGCTTGCAACTGGCGCTGACCGGTGCTCTGGGCGACCGTTTGAGCAACAGCGGTGTTCAGCATTATGCCGCAGCGCCCGTCGAGAACGGCCGCATCCGCGAGGCGGCCGTTTGCGATGCGCAGTGGCTGCGCCAGTGTCTCGGGGCGCTGGCGGAGAGCGGTGTTCGGGTTGCCCGCGTCGTCCCCGAAGCAGCGCTGCTGCCCAAGGGCTCTGCATGGTGGGGCCAGCTTCAGGCCGATCAGCCGCCGGCGTGGCTGGTGCGGGCGGCCAGTGGCGAGGCTGTACGCGTGGCGCCGCCGCTACTTGATGCCGTGTTGCCACCGGCAGGCGATGCCATGAAGAATCCGTGGCAGTGTTTTGCCGACCCCGCATGCGCGGCGCCGCCCGCGCGCGAGGGCGTACACGTTACGCCGCTCGCTGCAGCTGCCCTGCTGCGGCGTGGAGTGCAGACCGCGAAGGACGGCTGGGACCTGCGCCAGTTTTCTTTTGCTCCGCCCGATGGCGCGGCGCGCGTCCTGCAATGGGGTGCGGAAATGTTGCATCAGCGCAACGGGCGCTTCGCCTTGGGTGCATTGCTGTTGTTGCTTGCGGTGAACGTGTTGGGCCTGAATCTTTACGCCATGAAGCAGCGGCATGAAATCCGTGAGCGCCACGCCGAAATGGAACGCATCGTGGCACAGGCCCTGCCCGGCGCGCCGCGCGTGCTGGAACCGGCCTTGCAACTGGAAGCGGCGTGGCAACGGGTATCCGGTGGCGCAGCGGCATCCAGCGCCGGCACACTGCTCGCACTTTTCGCGCAAAGCGGCAGCGCGCCCTCCCTCACGGCACTCGACGTTTCTGACCGTGCGCTGCGCGCGGGATTTTCCAATGCCACCGCGCTGGAGCGGGCGGTGGCGGCGTGTCAGGCAGCGACCACGCAGGAAATCCTGCGGCGCGCGGGGGCGAGCTGCGTGCGTGACAATGAACAGCTGTTGCTGGAATTTGCGGGCGGTGATGCGCGCAAGGGCAAGGGTAAGAATTAGGGCCGATATGCCATGTTGACCCGTTACTGGAACAGCGCAAGCGCGCGCGAACGGCTGATGCTGGCGGTGATGGTGCTGTTCGTGTGCGGCGCGCTGTTGTTCGCGGTGCTGGTGCGTCCGGCATGGCGCTTGGTGCGCGATGCACCGGCTACGTTGCAAACGCTCGACGCCAAAGTGTTGGCCATGCGCGCACAGGCGGCACAACTGCGTGCGGCGCCCGCGGCTTTGCCAACCGTAGCCACTCAACCGGTATCGGCCGAACGCGAATTAAGCGGCCCCGGCGCAACGGTCAGCGAAGCACGCGACAGCAGCGGCGCCACCACGGTCACGTTAAAAAACGTCGATGGCGCAAAGCTCGGCGCGTGGCTGGCACGGCCCGACGTGCAAAAGCAGTTGCAGCGGGTGAGCGTTACGCGGGATGCCACCAGCGGCCGCATATCCGGCAGCATGGTCTTAAGCCTAACTAACTGATTTATAAGCACAATGCGGTTTATGGCGACTGTGACTGCCGCGCTGGTTTTGACCCTGATTCTTCTGGCGGCGCTGATTTATGCAGCGCCAGCGGCCTGGCTTGCGCGCTATATCTCCGAGGTTTCGCAAGGCCGTGTGCTGCTGGCCCAGACGCGCGGCCTGTGGCACGACGGTAGCGCATTGTTGGTGCTGACGAGCGGCGCGGGCGGTGCCGATGCCGTTCACTGGCCCCGGCGCGTGACGTGGAGTGCCACGCCACGAACCCCTCTGCGCTGGTCGCTGCGGTTCGATTGGCCGGACGCCGGCCCGCCGCTGCCTGCAACCCTGACAATCGGCTTCTCCGGTTGGGCACTGGATGCCGGGCCGTGGCGCGGTGCCGTGCCGCTCGCGGCTTTCAGCGGGCTGGGCGCGCCCTTTAATACACTGGCGCTGGAAGGCGAAGCACAGATCGCCCTCGGCACACTGCACTTTGCTTCGGCGGGCGCCACGCAAAACACCGCGCCGAACGTGGAAATCACCGTCTCGCAATTGCGTTCGGCTCTGGCCCAGGGCGTGGTACTGGGCGACTACGCCGTGCGCGGGCAGTTTGGCACGAAAGGCGGCTCGGCCAGCGGTACGTTTACCCTGTCCACGCGGCAGGGCGCACTGCTGCTGGACGGACATGGCCAGTGCACGCTCACAGAGGGGGCGGGCGGATCGTCAGCCCGAATATCCTGCGGTTTTAACGGTACCGCGCGCGCGGCGCGGCACGATGACGCGTTACTTGGTAATCTATTGGGCCTGCTCGGGAAAATTCAGCCTCAGCCCCAGGTTTCATTCAGCGGCAACTCGCCGGTTACGGAACTCCGATGGTAGCCACTTTTCACACAACCGCCCGGCGCCATGCCGGGTGTCTCACGCGCGCCTTGCGCCGGCTCGCAACGCTGCTCATGCTGGCGTGCACAGTGGCGACTACGGCGCACGCCCAGGATGTCACGCTTAATCTGATCAACGTTGATATCGAATCTGCCGTACGCACCATCGCGCAGGCGACGGGCCGCGACGTAGTGGTCGACCCGCGCGTCAAGGGCACGGTAACGTTGCAATTCGAGCGGCCGCTGTCGCGCGCGCGCGCGTGGGAGGCGATACAGGCGCAGTTGCGCGTGGCCGGTTACACCATGACCGAGGTCGCCGGCGTGTGGCGCGTGATTCCCGACACCGAAGCCAAGTTGCAGGGGGGGCCGGTGGGTGCGAACAGCTCGGTGCCCGGCGCCGCCGATCAGATCATCACGCAGGTGTTTCGCCTGCAACATGAAACCGCCGCGAATTTGCTGAACGTGGTGCGGCCGCTGGTGGCGCCGAACAACGTGGTAACCGTGACGCCGGGCACCAACTCGTTGGTGGTCACCGATTATGCCGAGAACGTGCGCCGCATTAGCCGCCTGATTGCGGTGCTCGATATGCCGCAGGCAGGCGAAATCGAAATCATGCCGTTGAAGCACGCGACGGCATCCGACCTTGCCACGCTGGTGTTGCGGCTGCTGGAACAGCCGGGGACGGCGGGCACAACGCCGCCCGCCCCCGGCACAAACGGCGTGGGCGGCGCGGGCAATGCCCATGGCGTGAGCATTGCCGCCGAGCCGCGCTCCAACAGTCTCATTGTGCGCACTTCGGGCGGCACGCGCCTTGCCGCCGTGCGCGATCTCGTCACGCGGCTCGATCAGCCAACCGCAGGCAGCGGCAACATTCATGTGGTGTATCTGAAAAACGCCGACGCGATCAAGCTCGCGCAGACACTGCGTTCGGCTTATGCCGGCGGCAGCGATCCGCAGCCCGCAGCTGGGTTGGGGCTGACACCGCCGGCTTCCACTGGCGCGGGCATCAGCACGACCCCGCCAAGGCCCGCTACAACGTCAGCCCCCGTCACCGGCGCGTCCACCAACGCGAGCGGCATCAGCATTCAAGCCGAACCCGCCACCAACTCGCTGCTGATCTTTGCACCGGAGCCGGTTTACCGCCAATTGCGTCAGGTCATCGACAAGCTCGATGCCCGCCGCGCCCAGGTATATGTGGAGTCGCTGATCGTTGAAATCAGCGCTGACCGCACTGAAGAGCTCGGCGTTCAATGGCAGGCATTGATAGGCCGCAGCCTCAGTGGCACCAATTTCAGCAGCGGCGGCAATAATGTACTGAATCTTGGCACGGCCATCCTCAATAGCAACACCAGCACCACCACCCTGCCCGGCGCAGGGCTCAACCTCGGCGTGGTACACAAATTCAGTGGTATGTACTCGCTCGGCTTGCTGACACGATTCTTTGAAACCAGCGGCGGCGCAAACATTTTGTCGACACCGAATCTGCTGACGCTCGACAACGAGGAAGCCCGCATCGTCATCGGTCAAAATGTGCCGTTTCTGACCGGGCAATATGCGCAGACCGGCACAGCCGCGTCGGTAACACCTTTCCAGACCATTGAGCGGCGCGACGTCGGGCTGACGCTGCGCGTAAAGCCTCAAATTTCCGAGGGCGGCACCATCAAGTTGACGGTATTTCAGGAAAGCTCCAGCGTCGCTGATACCGCGTCCACCAGTGGCCCCACCACCAACAAGCGCTCCATCGAATCCACCGTGCTGGTGGAAGACGGACAGACCATCGCACTGGGCGGCTTGTTGCAGGACAGCGCCAACGCCGCAGAGGAAAAGGTGCCCGGGCTGGGCAGTCTGCCGGGCGTGGGTCAACTGTTCCGCTACGACACACGGCGCCGGCAGAAGACCAATCTGATGGTGTTCCTGCGCCCCGTGGTGCTGCGTACGGCTGAGGCAGCGGACACGCTGATGCAGGATCGCTATCGCACGCTGCGCGAGCAGCAGGGTGCGGCCGATCCGCGCTCGCGAGGCGGCATCGCGTTGCCCGAAACGCCTTCTCAGGCGGGGCAGACACTGTTCCCCGCGCCGGCCGTCACCTCCCCCGCGCCAGCCCCCACCGGCAAATAGCGCCACGACCCGCATGGCGTTGCCCCTGCAATTTTGCCGCCAGCACGGCATTGCCGCGACCAGCACCCCCGCTGGGCTGAAACTGCTGCTTTCGCCGCAGGCGGGCGCTGCGGCCATCGCGGAAATCGCGCGCTATCACACCATCGCTGAAATCAAGCGCGTGCCACTGGAAACCGTCGAACGGGAACTAACCCTGCAGTTTTCGCAGGGTGCGAATGCCGCTGCGGCGGTGGTCAATGAAGTCGAAGGCGATGCCGATTTGCAACGCCTGATGCAGGGGCTGCCGCCGGTGGCCGATCTGCTCGACGGCGCGCATGACGCTCCGATCATCCGCATGCTCAACGCGCTGACCACGCAGGCCGCGCGCGACGGCGCTTCCGACATTCATATCGAGCCGTATTTCGACACCTCCGCCGTGCGCTTTCGCATCGACGGCACGCTGCGCGACGTGGTACGCCCGCACAAGGGCCTGCACGCGGCACTGGTATCGCGCGTAAAGGTGCTGGCGGATCTGGACATCGCCGAAAAACGCCTACCACAGGATGGCCGCATCGGCCTGCGGCTGGGCGGGCGCGGCTTGGACGTGCGCGTGTCCACCATCCCGTGCGCGCACGGCGAGCGCGTGGTGTTGCGGCTGCTTGACCAAGGGCAGGCCCGGCTGGGCATGAAGGCGCTGGGCATGGCGGAAGACACGCTCACCACCTTCCGCCGGCTGGTCACGCTGCCCAACGGCATCGTGCTGGTAACGGGGCCGACCGGTTCCGGCAAGACCACCACGCTTTACGCCGCGTTGCAGGAAATCGACACCGCCAAACTCAACGTGTTGACGGTGGAAGACCCGGTCGAGTATGAATTGCCCGGCATCGGCCAGACACAAATTAATCCGCGCATTGATCTGACGTTCGCGCGCGCACTGCGATCGATCCTGCGGCAGGACCCGGACGTGGTGATGATCGGCGAAATCCGCGACGCCGAAACCGCGCAGATTGCCATTCAGGCCTCACTCACCGGCCATCTGGTGCTGGCGACCTTGCACACCAACGACGCGACGGCCGCCATCACACGGCTGATCGACATGGGCATCGAGCCGTTTTTGCTGGCCTCGTGCCTGCGCGGCGTACTGGCGCAACGGCTGGTACGCTGCCTATGCACCGCCTGCAAAACCTCGCGCGGTGACGGCACGTCAACAGCAGCAGGCTGCGACGCCTGCGGCATGACCGGTTTTGCCGGCCGCACCGGCGTCTTCGAGTTGCTGGAAGTCGATGCGGCCTGCCGCGCGGCCATTCATCAACGCGTGGCGGAGTTGCAGCTACGCGAGCGCGCCGTCGCGCAGGGGATGCGCTCGCTTCAGCAAGATGGACAACGCCTGTTGCAGTCCGGCATCACCTCGGCCGAGGAACTGGC
This sequence comes from Betaproteobacteria bacterium, assembly GCA_900299145.1. GTDB lineage: Bacteria > Pseudomonadota > Gammaproteobacteria > Burkholderiales > SG8-41 > UBA5216. The sequence goes on from OMIN01000031.1 coordinate 42,859, forward strand.
ATTTGCAACGCGCAGTGAATAGCGCTTTGACGCACAACGCATGAGCGCCTTTCGCTACACCGCTATCGACAGCGCGGGCGCCGGGAAAAAAGGCCTACTCGACGCCGACAGCGAACGCGCGGCGCGCGCGAAGCTGCGCGAAGCCGGGCTGATTCCCCTGACGCTGGAGCCAGCGGCCAGCGCCCCCAAAACCGCTCGAAGCCGCCAGCTTAGTCAATCACAACTTATTGATTTTACAAGACAATTTTCCAGCCTCGTGGCGGCGGGCCTGCCGCTGGAACGCGCCCTTGCCAATCTCGCCTTGGAAATGGAGCGCGGCAATTCCAAGGCGCTGCTCGAAGCGCTGCGCGCCGGCGTGGCCGGCGGGCAGCCGCTTGCAGCTACCCTCTCCGACTACCCGGAAGACTTCCCGGAGATTTACCGCGCGATGATTGCCGCAGGCGAAGCCTCCGGTAGCATGGCGGCGGTGTTGCAGCGCCTCGCCGCGTGGCTGGAAGCTCGCAAGTTGCTGCGCGCGCGGCTCACGCAGGCGTGCATCTACCCGGCCATCGTGGTCGCGGTTGCGGTTCTGGTGGTCGGCGCACTGCTTACCTTCGTCGTACCGCAAGTGGTAGGCGTATTTGCCAGCGCGCGGCAAAAGCTGCCCCCGCTGACCGTCATGACGCTTGCGCTAAGCAATTTCCTTCGCGGATGGTGGCTGCCGATTTCCAGCCTGCTCATCGCCGCGGCGATCAGTACCTGGTGGGCGCTACGCCAGCCGATGCTACGGCGCGGCTTTGACCAATGGCTGCTCGGCATGCCGTTGATCGGGCCGCTGGTGCGTGACACCAATGCCGCCCGCTTTGGCGCGACGCTGGGCGCGCTGGTAGGCGCTGGCGTGCCGATACTTAAGGCACTGCAAGGTGCGGCGCAAACGCTCGGCAATCGCGCCATGCGCACCGACGCCGAGCGTGCGCAAGTCGCGGTCACTCAAGGCGGCAGCGTCGCACGCGCACTCGGCGAGAGCGGCCGATTCCCGCCCTCATTGATTACGTTTATCTCGCTGGGCGAACAAACCGGACAACTGGCTGACATGGCCGAACGCGCGGCGGCGCGTCTGGCGGACAGCGTGGAACGCCGCACGCTATGGCTGGTCAGCCTGCTGGAGCCCGCGCTGATCCTTGCCATGGGCGTGATGGTGCTGCTGATCGTACTGGCGGTGCTGCTGCCGATTATTCAGTTGAATACGTTGGTGCGTTAGACGCCGCGCGGGCACGAACAATCGAAGAAACGATCTTGGCAAGTTACGCGGCGGCCCTTTTTAGGATATCGCGCGCCTCCGTAACACGCTTCAATTTGGCACGTAAACGCCTGATCTCGGCGTTCCGGCTCAATTCCTCAAGCTGGAACGCCGTTGAAGCAACGTAGCGCTTTAACCATGCATACCGGCTGTGGATTGTGATCCCCAGCCGCTTGGCCACTTCTGCTACTTCGTAACCCCGTTCGGTGACCTGTTTTACCGCCTCTATCTTGAACGCCTGCGTATATCGCCTCGCGTTCATAACACCTACCATTCAGCTAATTCGTATGGCGCAAAGAAGTTTACGAAATCGGTGGGAATTCACACGGCGTCCTTTACTAGAAGGGCCGGCAAGCTCACAATTTGGCTCAATGCAATGTATGGGCCTCATCCTGTTAACTCTATGTACTGAACAGTTTTATGCAAAATCTACGCATACTCATCGCCCTGCTGGCGCTTTTCTTGAGCAGTGCGTACGCTCATGCGCAACCGACTGTCACGAGATCTGTCGGGCAGTCGCTGTACCTGCCCATTTACTCACATATCTGGCATGGCGATATTGACAGCAAGAGACAACCTACCAAGACACTGGTTTCCATATTGGTCAGCATAAGAAATACTGATGCCTCAAGATCAATACGGCTTATCTCAGCCCTTTACTTCGATACTAGTGGCAAGCGAATCAAGGAATACATTACCCAGCCCATTACGATCAATCCGATGGCAACGCACGAGATTTTTGTGCCACGCAGTGACGATACGGGTGGATCGGGCGCTAATTTCGTCGTGATCTGGCAGGCTCAGGCACCGGCTAGCCCACCACTGGTGGAGGGGGTCCATGCAAACTTACCTGCTGCGCGTTCCATCGCCTTCACTACTACGGCCAGAGTAATTCCACCAGATCAGTAAGGGCAATATAGCCCGTTACCTCCCCTATGCAGGGCGCAGGCAACTGCAATGCCAGATTGGCCATTCGTGCGTGGCGGCGCCACACAATAAAGTCAAAAACAATGGTTACAAACAGGCATTGGCCGTTTGCGGTCGATTCCTGCATGCTTCGTAGCCCGGCGTTATAGTTATCAAGCCTTTACCCGAGAAACAGCTACCGATTTCCTGCACCATTGCTACTCTCCGCCCAAAGTAGGAATACCCAATACTCGCCGCTTTCAAGCATTGCGCATGTGCGTGAATGTTGACGCGGGCCTTTTCCGCGTATTATCACTGGTAAACCAAAGAGTATCGCTACTTTTTGTCACACTGCTCCAGCCAACATGCACAGCACGCAGGCGGACTGCCGCGGTACGGAATGTTGGCGGCCTCCAATCAGGATATGATCGTGACACCGGCAGAATCTGACTACCTTCTTCGCCTTGCGGCTCTATCCTTGTCGTTTGTTGGCTTTTCAGCTGTGGTAGTGACCTTGCGAGGTGCATTGGGTGGCGAGCTTTCTGATCGGCATCTTCGCCTTGTGCGCCTGTACATCGAAGGCGGTCTCCTGGTGACTGCCTTGGCCTTGGTACCTACCCTCCTAAATCTGCTCCATATCCCTGATACCATCACTTGGCTTCTGTCCAGCGCGGCCGCAGCGTCAATTTTCTCCTTCGTACTTTTGCTCCAATTCCGCCGCCGCCGTCTGGTTGAACCAGGCCCATTTCCCGTATGGGTCGTCGTCATTTACATCGTTTCGATCATCGCCGTAACGGGTCTCTGGCTAAACGTCATAGGAACTCTCTTTTCACCGAATTACGGCCCATACGCTGTTACCCTGACGTGGGCACTTTGCGTCTTTGGCTTCATTTTTGTACGGACCATTGAGTTATTTCTGCACCGTGGGCCCCACCCCTAAGCGGGTCTTTCGCATGTGCTCCTGACATACGCGTTGTCAGCACCATCCTTCTCTACTTGCTGTCGTTAGGTGTCTCCACATGCGGCGCAATTAGCGACAGCACCTTGCATCCCCGGGCAAGCCATAAGGCAAGTAATGCAATGCATCCTGTCACCGCTAAGTCACATCCGGCAAAAGCAGGTAGGAATAAATGCCCAAGGCCAACAAGTTTTCCTTGCAGCTATGCCGATACTTAACCCGCCATGATGTGCCCCATTTGCCTTCATCAGCAGGTACATGCATTCACTATCAGTGGGCTTCAAAGCCGCGGATTTTGCTTCGCACCACGAACTTGAAGTCAGCCAAAGAAATTGGACGCTAGTCCCAGTGGCGGTATAAATGTACCCAAAAAAATAGTTCCACTTTTGACCGGAAGTTACAAGCCACTCCCGGATGACCGAGGGTACGAATTTAGAATTTTGATTCTAAAATCAGGGCCATAACGGACTGGAGTGAATTTCTAAAATATTAGAATGGTGCCGGAACCGGCTTCGAATTGATTCTGTAAGCTATTGAAATATATACTTATTATTAGGTTAAAACTTTAAAAATACCATCACACATACCATCCCCCCTCGATTGGTCGGTTCGAAGAATAAATCTATCCTTCGAACTGATCGTGAAAAACGCAAAAATTGTTACTCGTCACATTAAGCTTGATGTCTAATTTTCGATATCGCGACATGACCTGTCAGCCACAGGGAAATTTTATGCGGCCGAACGCAAAGCGTTCAAGTGGCACCTATCGGCCACTCGTCGCTTGTTAGGGATGCTTATGAACAGGCTGCTTGTCGGACATAGCTGAATTTGAAACTGTGGCCAGCGTCGGTCGGCAATGCATCAGTTAGCTGCCTCCCAGCCCGAATACCAGCAGAACGTCAGCTCCCTGATCTGATGAATGCGCGCTCCCGCTACCTAATCCTGCCATTCGTGGCACTTGTGCCGACGGCAGGATCGGGCTGCGAGGAATTGCACGGACATACGACCTGTAGCCAACCCCAATACCGAAAACGGTTTTCGAGGAGCCCGTAGCATTACAACGTCCCCTAGCCGATTTGCCATCCTATCCTCGCGGCTAGCTCAAGGGTTGTTTGACCGAGAATCCTCTTCCCTTAAACTTTACTCCCGCACCGTGCTAAGTACGAGCGCATATTAAGTGGAGTCGCGCGGCCTGCGTGCCGCACCATGCGCCTCGTGAAGCATATGCAGGGTGATCTTGCGCACCTCGGCCTTGCTGGCAGCGATATGCGCCTTGAGCAATAGCGCGACTTCGACGGCCTTGCGCTGCATCAGGAAACGTAGGATCTTGGCGTGCTCATCGTAGGTGGCAGCGATGCGTTCGCTCTTGGTGAAGTCAAGTCGGCGGATGATGCGGATTTTTTCAGTGATGTCGCGATGGACGCGCGCCATTTCCTCGTTTCCGGTGGCTAGCACCAAGTCTTGATGGAATGCCTCGTCATACATCGATACCGTTTCGCCATCTGCGAGACGCTTGTCCTTTGGCACTAGCCATAAATTCTTGAGGGCGGAGAAATCAGGCACGTTTTGCGCGTCGCAGAGCTGCCGCACTGCGGCCAATTCGAGCACAATGCGCAGGTCGTATAGTTGCTCTAGGCGATTGAAGTCAATGGGTGGCACGTTCCAGCCGCTGCGGTAGGCGACCTTGAGGTAGCCTTCCTGCTCGAGCCGGTGAAGCGCTTGGCGGACTGGCGTGCGGCTTACTCCGAGCGCGGCAGCCAGTTCCCCCTCCGTCAGGCGGTCACCGGGTAAGATGCGAAAGTCGAAGATGTCATGCTTGATCCGCTCGTAAACGGATTCTGACAGTCGGGCAGGTGAATGAGTCGAGGTCATACTGGAATTATGCTCACATGCGCAGCAACGATGTGCCAGCCTTGGGACAGGTGTACCCAAGGCTGGCTCTGGCGTCCGCATCGCCCAGCCTTGCGAACGAACTTGATATTGGCAGTGGTAAAGTTGATGCCAAACGTCGTGATTACGGTGTTTCGCGACTTTCGGGCAGGTCCTGTCAGGTTGCACGCGGTGCGGAAGGCGCGAATGGCCGCGATACCGCAAAGATGCTCGCCGTTGCCGTAGCGCAGCGAGAGTCGGCTGTGCCAAAGCAGTACATCGAGCACAGTAAGATCATTGCTTACCGGCGCCGCCTCATATCGGGCTAAGGTGGGTGTCACTTCGGCCATAACATCGGGAAGGTTAATCTCGCCTGCATCGACCATCGCACCGCTCAAGTTGTTGGCGTCGGCGCGACGACGGGGCGCACCGTAATGCCGGCCTTCTGCAGTGCCCACACCGCGCGCAGGCAAATGTCTTCGCGCCAAGGCGGCGCGATCAGCTGAACACCGATCGGCAGATGGCCTTCGGTGGGCCAGGTTGGCGCGACAGCGACCGGTAGGCCAATAAAGGAGATTGGTTGCGTCAACAGCCCCATGCTGGGCCGCGTCGGCAGCGAGCGGCCATTAATCACGATTAAATCCTGCCCGAGAAGCGTGGCGGTTACAGGCGTCGCCGGCGCGATCAATAGATCGATCTCTCGGAAAGCCTCCAGCACACGCCGGCGGAACAAACTTCGCATCCGCTGCGCCTGCTCCACCCACTGGGCCGGAACCAGAGCTCCGGCCAAGAGCCGTTCGCGCGAAAGCGGCTCGAAGTCTTCCGGCCGTTCGCGCAACGCCGCCATGTGCAGTGCACCGCCTTCAGACGCGGTGATAACAAAGGCTGCGGCACGCGCTGCCGCCACTTCGGGGAGGACAACGTCGCCTAGACTGCCGAGCGCGCGTGCCGCGCGCTCGGACGCAGCACGCGCTACCGCGCTTGCCTGGTCGTCGAAGTATCCAGCCAAGCGCGCGATCCGCAGGCCGTCGAGCCCGCGTGCGAGCGATTCGGAAGTGGGTTCGATGTTGCGCTGGGCACAGGCCGGATCACCTCTGTCGGGGCCTTGCAGCACATCGTAGGCGAGCGCGAGGTCGTCGGCCGAGGCGGCGAGCGGGCCGAGGTGGTCGAGACTATGTACGAAGGGAAAACTTCCCGTACGTGGCAGTCGTCCATAGGTAGGTTTGAGGCCAAAGATGCCGCAGAGCGAGGCGGGGACGCGGATGGAACCGTTGGTGTCGGAACCGAGTGCAATGGGCACCAGCCCGGCGGCAACGGCCGCGCTGGAGCCGCCGGAAGAGCCACCAGCGGTCCGTGCCGAGTCATGCGGATTGCGCGTGTTCCCGTAGTGCGTGTTCTCGGTAGTGAATCCGTAGGCCAGCGCGTCCATGTTGAGCGCACCCGTGAGCAGACCGCCAGCGTTGCGCATACGCTGCACCAGCGGGGCATCTGCTGTTGCCGGTGCGTTTCTGGCCAGTAGCCGGGCGCCGGCGAGCGTGGTGATGCCCGCGATGTCAAACAGATTCTTGGCCGCATACGGCACGGCTGCCAGTCGCCCTGACCGCTCACCGCGCGCACGCGCCGCATCGAGCGCCTCTGCCTCGCGCAGCGCGCGTTCAGTCGTTATAGTCGTCCAGGCGTTGAGTTCGGGATTGCGGGCCGCGATGCGCTCCAGCGCCGCGACCGCGATCTCCCGAGCCGAGACCTCGCCGCAATCGAAGGCGGCGGCAATGCCTGTCGCAGTCTCCGGATTGGGGTTCATGGTCTGTATTGCGGCGCTGGCAGCGTGTCGCCCGGCAGTCGTGCTGCCTGGACCAGTCTTGCCATCTCGGCCACTCGATTGAACTCACTTGTCAGTGCTGCTCGGCGCGCCGGGTCGACATGGATATTATGCATGGCCAGAGCGGCGTCGACGAAAGCCTCGCGCTCGGTTGGTCCCACGAAATGGCAGGCAGCAGCGCGCCCGCGCGAGATTTCGCGCAGTGGCGGTGCCAAGGTATGACAACGCTCGACGCCGCGCGGACAGCGTCCGAACAGGCGGCAGCGGTGGGCGTCGGGATCGATCGGGCTTTGCGGATCACCGCCGATTAGCAGGTCGGCGTCTGTTGTCTGGCCCCCGGCCAAGCCCCCTGGCAGAGAGGCAATCAGCGCGCGGGTGTACGGGTGCAGCGGGCGCGCGAACACTTCGCGTGCCGGCCCACTTTCGACGATCTGGCCAAGGTACATCACCAGCACTCGATCGCACAACAAACGTACCACGTTGAGATCGTGAGAGACGAAGAGGAAGCTCATCCCCATCTCGCGCTTGAGCCGGTCGAGCAGTTGCAGGATTACCGCTTGCACCGAGACGTCGAGTGCAGCGGTTGGCTCGTCGAGTACAAGCAGTCGTGGCTTGACGACAATGGCGCGGGCGATGCCGACGCGCGCCTTCTGTCCTCCTGAGAGCTGGTGCGGATAGCGGTCGAGCAGTTCGAAGGGCAGGCCGACATGCGTGGCGGTTTCCTCGACGGCGCGGTCGAGCGCCGATCCACTCATATCGGTGAGTAGTCTCGCCGACTCGGCAATAGTCTGGCGTGCCGTGTAGCGCGGGTCGAGGCTGTCAGTAGGATCCTGAAACACCATCTGGATCTCGCGCCGCATCGGGTGGTCGGCCATGGCCCGCGCCGGAATCAGGCCGATGCCATGGCCGTGGAAGCGCACCTGGCCGTCGGTTAGATCAAGGGTGCGCGTCAGCAACCGCACCAGCGTCGATTTGCCGCAGCCGGACTCGCCGACGAGGCCGACAGTTTCGCCTGCCTCTATGTGGAAGTTGAGTCCATCGACTGCATGCAAGCGCTTCTTATCGCCGACTGGGAAGTGTTTCACGAGATCGATGGCTTCAATTAGCCGTTTCATGACGTCTTCACCCCGACCTCCATGCAAGCAAGAGAAAGCCAGCGTGCTCGCTGCGTTCGAAGCTGTTGGCTGGCACGGCATTGATACGGCCTGAACGCGTGGCTCATGCGCTTTTTCCCATACGCGGGTTGTGGCAGGCGACCAAATGATTGCCGGCGATGGCGATCTCCGGCAGCGCAGAGGCGCATGCTTCGGAGCGCTGCTCGCAGCGTTCCGAGAAGCGGCAGGGAGGCAGGTCGTTGCGGCGCAAGTCCGGTAGATTGCCGGGGATCGCGGCGAGATTTTCGAGCTGCTCTTGCCCAACCGGCGTCGCGAGCACCAGTTGGGCGGTGTAGGGGTGTGCAGACGATTTGAACAGGGATTCGGTTGGACCAATCTCCACGACATGGCCAGCATGCATCACCGCGATTCGGTCGCAGAACTCGCGGGCGAGGCCGAGGTCGTGAGTGATCAACAGCGTCGCCATCCCCTTTTCACGGCCTAGGTCGCGTATCAGCCGCATGATCGCCGCCTGCGTGGTGACGTCGAGTCCGGTTGTGGGCTCATCGGCGATCAGCAACCTCGGCTGGCAAGCCAATGCGATGGCGATCATCACACGCTGGCACATGCCGCCGGAGAGCTCGAAGGGATAGGCGGAGTAGCGACGTTCCGGATCGGGGATGCGCACTTCAGAGAGACACTCTATTGCGCGTTCCCGTGCCTTACTGCCGCGAAGATCAGTGTGCCGTAGCAGTACATCCTCGATCTGGCGGCCGACTTGTCGAATCGGATTGAGTGCAACACGCGGGTTCTGGAAGATCATCGCCAGTTCGCGTCCACGAATGTTTTTCATCGCAGCACCGTTATCAGCCAGCAGATCCTGGCCAGCGAAGCGGATGTCGCCTCCCGTTACGCGCGCTGCGGCGTCAAGGATGCCAAGCACCGCGAACGAGAGCACCGACTTGCCCGAGCCACTCTCGCCCACCAAACCGAGCGAGCCTCCCTCTAGCAATTCGAGGCTAACGTTCTCCAGCGCGCGCACCGTGCCGCCGCGGGTGCGGAATTCGAGCGAAAACTTGTGGATTTCGAGCAGGGAGTTCACGTCCGTCTCCGTGGATCGACCAAGTCGCGCAGCGAATCGCCTAGCAGGTTGAAGCAGAACACTGCCAGCATCAGCACCGCGCCGGGGAAGAGCGCGATCCACCATTCGCCTGAGACTATGTACTGCGCACCCTCGGCAACCATGATGCCCCATTCTGCAGCTGGAGGGCGCACGCCAAGACCGATAAAGGACAGGCCGGCGGCGTTGAGAATGGCCCAACCCATGTTGAGCGAAACCTGAACTGTCATCGGCGGAAGAATATTGGGAATGATGTGGTAGAACAGCAGTCGCGCTTCGCTGTTGCCGGCCAGTCGCGCCGCCTCGACGAACCCGGTGTTTCTTAGTACACCGGACTCGGCCCGCGCCACGCGGATGTAGAAGGGTAGATTGATGATGGCGGTGGCCAGCACGATGTTGGCGACGGTGTTGCCCATCGCGGCGACGATGCCCATGGCCAGCACGAACAGAGGGAATGCCATGATGGTGTCGGACAGCCGGCCGACGATGCGGTCGGTCCAGCCGCCGAAGAAGCCGGCGCAGGCACCGGCTAGGCCGCCAATTAGCACCGAGATGCTTACTGCAGCCACCGCGATACCGAGGTCCAGCCGCGCTGCTACCACCACCCGCGACAGAATATCGCGGCCAAGCGCGTCGGTGCCGAACCAATACTTTAACGAAGGAGGTGCAAGTGGTGTGCCGACGTTGGATGTCAATGCATCGAAGGGCGCAAGCCACGGCCCGACCAGCGCCAGCAGAACAAATGTGGCAAAGAGCAGGAAAGCGGCGAGCGACAGCGGGTTCTCGCCGACGACGTAGCGCAGCGCGGTCCAGCGCTTTTGCCACGGTGACATTACAGCTTCAGCCATCGACACGCATCCGAGGATCGACCAAGCCATAGGCAATGTCGATGGCGAGGTTGAGGAAGACGTAAAGCAGCGCCATGGTCAGCACGAAGCCCTGCACCGCTGCATAGTCCGAGGCGACCAGCGCTTCGATGGCGAAGGTGCCGATGCCCGGCCAGGCGAAGACCTTTTCGACCAGCACGTTGGAGCCGAGCAGGAAGGAGAACACCATGCCAAGAGTGGTCATTACCGGCAGCAGTGCGTTGCGGAAGGCGTAGGTGAAGAGCACTGTGGTCGGCGCCAGACCCGCGGCGCGCGCGGTGCGAATGAAATCGGCTGACAGCACCCCGAGCATCGAGGCACGCGTCATGCGCGCCAGCGGCGCCAGCACGAACAGCGCCAAGGTGATGGTAGGCAGAATCAGTTGTTTAATCGCGCCGACGAATGCGGCAAGATCGCGGGCAATCAGGCTGTCGATCAAGTAGAAGCCGGAAACATGCGGCGGCGTCGACAAATAGGGGTCGAGCCGCCCCAGCGGCGATGGTGCCCAGCCGAGCAGGAAATAGAAGAAGTACGCCAGCAGCAGGCCGGTGAAGAAGGTCGGCAAGGACACGCCGGCAGTAGTAATGCCACGGCAAAGGTGGTCGATCCACGAGCCGGGCCGCGTTGCAGCGAGTATGCCCAGTGGCACTGCAACGCTTACAGCAAGCAACAAAGCACAAAGTGTCAACTCGACCGAGGCGGGCAGACGCATGGCAATTTCAGTAAGCACGGGCTGGCCAGTGCCGAGCGATGTGCCCCAGTCCCCGCGCGTTAGGTCGCGCACGTAGACCACGAACTGTTCGGGCATAGATTTATCTAGCCCGAGTTTCTTGCGGATTTCCTGAACTGCCTCGGCAGTGCCCGCCGGGCCCGCGAAGAACGCCGCCGGATCGCCCGGCAGGGCACGCGTCAGCAGGAAGGTGACGACGACCACCCCGATCAAGTTTGGGATCGAACCCACCAGCCGTTTGAGAATGGTCGATACCATTGCCGATTACTGCTTCGAAATTTGGCGATAGTCAGGCTGCAGATGAAACCAGTAGGTGTAGCCTTGGACGTTCTTCTGCATCGCTACGTCCATCATCGGCTGTGCCACAGGGATGCGCGGTACGTCCCTGTAGGAGATGTCGATAAAGCCCTTTACCGACTGCGCATACTTTTTGCTGTCTCCCTCAAAGCGCGCTGACTCCACTAGCTTGTCTAGCTCGGCGTTCTGGTAGCTCATGGTGTTGAACACCGCGTTTTGCCCGTGATAAGTCCAGAAGTAGAAGTACTCGGGATAGTTGAGCCAGCCGCCAAAGCGGTTGACGATCAGCGGCATGTCCTTCTTCAGCAGCGCAGCACGCCAGTTGGCGCCTGGCACTTTGTTGATCGTCACCTTGATGTTGATCTGTGCCAGTGACTCCTGGATCAGGATGGCCATGGGTTCTGACACCGTGCCTTGGCCAAGGTCGAACGAGAGCGTGGTCTCGAAGCCTGCTTCCTTGCCCGCCTCCTTCATCAGGGCCTTGGCCTTGGAGACGTCGGTCGCGTACGAGGTTGAAGTCGGCCATTCCGTGCCCGTTACCGGCTTCTTGGCGCCAAACAGCGGCACAGCGCGGCCATAGAGTGCGCTCTGCATGATCTTGTCGTAAGGCAGCGCGTAGGCTACGGCCTGGCGCACCTTGACGTTGTCGAAGGGCGGCTTGTTCGACAGCATGCCGACGTACCACATGGAGTTTTCAATCGGTACGCTAGCGACCTTGACATTGCCTTTCTCCAGCGACATCTCGGCAAAATCCTTGGGCGGCATTTCGTAGGTCATGTCGATATCGCCCTTGGCGAGCAGAGCACGACGATTGCCGGCGGAGGGCACCTCGCGCTGGATGATCCGCTTGATCTTCGGCAGCGGTCCGCCCTTCCATTCGTCGAAGCGCTCGTAGACGATCTCTTGGCCAGGTTTGTAGGAGGCGACCTTGTAGGCGCCACCGCCCGCAGTGTTGTTCTTGAGCCAGTTCGCGGCCCACGGGTCTTCCTTGGTGGCGTTCTTCTGCGCTAGCGTCGAGTTGTAGATCGAGGCCACCGGCACCGCCATGTCCGGCAGGGTCATCTTGTCCTTGCGCAGGAAGGTGACCCTGAAGGTGTGATCATCTACGGCTTCGAACTGCTCGGTTTTTTCCAGCGAACCGGCCTTCATCTGGAAGGTGGGGAAGCCGCCCATGGCGAGCGCACGGTCGTAGGACCACTTGACGTCCTTGGCCGTCACTGGCGTGCCGTCATGGAATTTCGCGCCCTTGTTGAGTTTAAAGGTCACTGACATGCCGTCCTTGGCGACCTGCCAGCTCTCGGCAAGTTCGGGCTCAAGCTTCGAGTAGTCATAGCTGACGGTACCATTGGGAAGCTTTTTCTTGCCGTAGGTCATCAGGCGATCGTAGGCGAGCCACGCCACGCCGTAAGCAGGGCGGTTGGCACCGACACCCTGGATGTCTAGCATGTTGGGACCGGTCTCGTTGGCGACGATGAGCGTCTCCTTCTTTGCGTCCTGGGCGCAAGCGACGAGCGGCGCGCAGGCAAGCAACGCGGTGCTGACGATACTAAAGCACAACTGTTTGGCCATCATGTTGAGTCCTCTTTAGGCGGTGGTGATGCGGGTTGAAGAAGTTTGAGCGGCGATGTAAGCACGCCAGCCGCCGAAATGCGTGATGTCCTCGGCGCCTTCCGTGGCGACCGCTTCGCAGACAAACCCTTTGACGTTGGTGCCATCCTCGAGCTGCAAGGTGCCGATGCCGAGCGGTGCGGGAATTGCGGCTACAAAGCTGCCGAAGTGGTATGCCGGCAGTTCCCAGAGTTCGACCTCTACTCTCACACCTGTGTCCGGGGCCACGCGCACCAAGCCCGGCTTGGGCGGCGTGGTGCCTGACAGGGCATAGAAGCGATAGTGCGGTGCCGTGCGCGTGGCGCGTAACAGACGCGCGCCTCGTTCGACGAGTTGCCAGTTGAGCGGCATCCCGGAAAGATGCGCTCCGACCACAGCGACCGTGATCGTTTCCCCGTGCTGCGGTAAGGGCGGCAGCGGCGTTCTACGATGCGGCGGAAGTCCCACGCCGCTTGCGAGGCGGCGATGCAGTGTCGACTCGATACGCCGTGCGAACTCAGCTAGGCGATGGTCACCGCCACCCGGAGCGATCAAGGTGATGCCTGCGGGGAGGCCATCAATGCGGAAAGGTCCGGGAAGCGCCAGCGCGCTCATGTGGAGCAGGTTGACGAAATTGGTGTAGATGCCCAAGCGGCTGTTGGCTGTGATCGGCTCGGCGGCGATCTGGGCTCGGGTGTATATCGTGGGTGCCGTGGGGACGAGAAGCAGATCGATATCGTTGAACACTGCCTCGGCCATACGCTTGCCGGCTTCGAGCCGATACAAAGCGGCGAATGTGTCGGCAGCACTCTTGCCGTCGGCCTTGCCCATCACCGTGCGCACCGTCGGGTCCATGGCTTCGGCGTGCCGATCATAGAAGTCGGCGATGGCGAGACGCCGTTCCGCCACCCACGGGCCGTCGTACAGAAGCGCGGCGATTTCAGCGAATGGTGCGAGTGGTACGTCGGTAAAACTCAGCAACGTGTGTTGCTTTAGCGCGTGCAAGGCCGCCGAGAAGGCACCGGCAGCTATTGAGTCGCCGCAGAAATCGAGTGGAGCCGGGATGCCAATGCGCAGCTCTTTCGTTAGCGTCCCTAAACTTGCGACTTCATGCGAATAGGGATCGGCTTGGTCGCGACCGGCAAGTACTGACAGCACTTGCCAACCCTCGGCGACGGATTGTGCAAATATCGAAACGCAGTCGAGGCTGCGACAGGCGGGAAACACACCTGAGGTGCTCACCAATCCCGGCGTCGGCTTGATTCCAACTAGGTTGCAGAAACCGGCCGGCACTCGACCTGATCCTGCTGTGTCGGTTCCTAATGCAAAGGCAACCAGACCCTGCGCCACGGCCGCCGCCGAACCTGAACTCGATCCACCGGACACGTAGTCAGAATTGAATGGGTTCGGTACCTCGCCGTATGGCGAGCGAGTGCCTACCAAGCCAGTAGCGAACTGGTCGAGATTTGTCTTGCCTACCACTATCGCGCCGGAGGCCTCGAGCCTTTCGATCACGGTCGCGGACCGCTTCGGGGTATAGGCGAACGCAGGACAGGCACAGGTCGTGGGTATGCTCGCTATGTCGATGTTGTCCTTGACGGCATATGGAACACCAAACAGCGGCAGGACATCCAACACACCCGGGTCAACGACGAATCGGTCGGTCAGCGCGGTGGCGCGCGCGAGTAGCGCCGCCTCATCGACAAGGGTAATGAAGATGGGCGCGACACCGCAGGTGCGAATGCGCGCGAGAATTTCTCGCACAAGGTCGACGGGAGTAAACTCGCGTCGACGGTAGCCATTGTTGATGGCATCGACGGTTAGTGCAGCGGGGAGTTGCATCGACTTCGCTCATCTTGGATACAAGATAGGATGCAAGAAAGCAGAAAACGTGCCATCTCGTTTGCTTAATACGAACTTGCTGATTCAAAGGGGGAACCGTGTAATCGCCTACGGTTGAATCGGCTGCCGGAGATCGTGTCGCGCACGGACGCGGTGCATTGGCGAAACAACTTGGTGCACTTTTGAGCTATCCCGCTTTTCGTAGACGGTTAAATTAAGCACTTAGCCATTCTCGCTCAACCTGCTCGGGTGTGCGATAGCCGAGCGATTGATGAATGCGTTTGCGGTTGTAAAACGCCTCGATGTAATCAAAGATGACAGCACGGGCCTCATCCCGCGTGCGGAAATCGCAGTGGTGTATCACCTCGTTTTTAAGATTCGAGAAGAAGCTCTCCGCCACCGCGTTGTCCTGCGGCACCTTGCGCCCATTCATACTCGCACATACGCCATAGTCGGCAAGCAGTTGCCGGTATGCGCCGGTGTTGTATTGCGGCCCCCGGTCGGTGTGGTGAATCAAGCCCGCTGCCGGCTCGCGGTGCTCCAGCGCCATTTTCAGTGCGCCGACGTGTAATTGCTGTCCCGGCTGCTGATCCATCGCCCAGCCCACCACTTTGCGTGAGTACAGATCGAGCAACACCGCCAGATGCAGCCAGCCCTCGCGCGTGCGAATGAACGTCATGTCACCAGCCCACACCCGGTTTGGCTGGGGAGCATGGAAACGGCCCAGCAGCAAGTCCGGCGCGGGCGGCGCTGTTTTGTGGTGCTCTACGGTGAGCCGTTGCCGGCTGTGGCGATTCGCTTCGATGTGGTGTTCTCGCCGTAACCGGGCTACCCGATGCTTGCCGCAAGGTATGCCACGGGCGTTGAGCGTGCGCCAGGTCTTCACGCTGCCGTAGGCCTCGCGGTGTTCCACGTGCACGCGCCGGATTTCAATCGTCAGTTCACGATCCGCGCTGGCCCGTGCGCTTTCGGGACGGGTGAGCCACGCATGGTAGCCGCTGCGGGAAACCCGCAGCAGTTCACACAACCGGGCAATTGCATACCGGCTTCGTTGCTCACGAATGAAGGCATACTTCACGGCAGTTCCTTCGCAAAGTATGCGGCTGCCTTTTTTAAAATGTCGCGCTCCTCGGTCACGCGTTTGAGCTCGCGCCGTAGCCGATCCACTTCGCTGTAGTCTGACAGCCGCTTGGCGCCCGGGCCGCGAAAGGCGGCTGCCTCGCCCTTTGAACCCAATTGTGCCTGCCACTTATACAGTTGGTTGCGGCGAATGCCCAATTCCAGCGCTAATTGCGCCGCCGGCTTTTGCCCCGCTTCCAGCAGCTTTACCGCCTCCAGCTTGAATTCCTTGGCAAACCGAGCGCGTCTACGCCCCGCATTGACCTTTTCCAGTTCCTTGCCCATTCGACACCTCCACAGGTATTGTCTAACTTCAAAAGTGTCTACGAAAGCTGGGATAGCTCACTACTGCCAATTGGTTTTCCGGCGTCGTTTGAGAATGGCACAATTCCGCCGCGCTCAGACTCCTGGCCTCACATACGCGGGGATGTGAAAGTGAGGCAACGAAAACTAGAGCAACCGGTGAAAGTGTTCAGCGGGTGGAGCTCTAAGGAGTTAGTAGAGAAATTTATCGATAACAAGTGCCAAACTATCATCGACGGTAAGGGCCAGGAAACCGTTTTCGAGATTACATCAAGCGGCACAATCGAAGCAGTTAAAGTTAGGGGCGCCCCCAGCCACGTAATTTCGACACTTACGGGATTCGGGGGGCCGCAAAAGGCAACCGCCGACCTTCTGGAATTGGGCGTTCCATTTGATGACTACCCGAAGCCTGTCCAATTAATCAAATATCTGACGTCTATGATTAGGGGGAGTGACTTCCTAGCTCTCGATTTTTTCTCTGGATCAGCGACAACCGCACATGCAATTCTGCAGCTAAACGCTGAAGATGGCGGGAGTCGAAAGTTTGTCATGGTGCAACTTCCGGAGAGGTGCGCCGACGAGACGGCGGCGTTCAAAGCAGGGTATCAAACCATCGCAGAAATTGGTAAAGACAGAATTCGTCGTGTTGGACAGAAATTTATTGCAAGTGGTCAAAAGATCGATGTCGGCTTTCGTGTTCTAAAGATTAATTCGTCAAATATGGCCAACATCTACTACGCCCCGACGCACTGGACAGAGCTAACCTCGATCTGTTCGTCGATAACATCAAGCCCGACCGTACGCCGGAGGACCTGCTGTTCCAGGTGATGCTGGACTGGGGCGTCGATCTGGCACTGCCGATTGCCAAAGCGGGGATTCAGGGCAAGGACGTGTACTTCGTCGATGGCCAAGACACGAACATGGCACTCGCGGCCTGTTTTGACGCGCACGGAGGTGTCGATGAAGCTTTTGTCAAAGAACTGGCCAGGCGCCAACCCCTGTGCGTGGTGTTCCGCGATGCCGGTTTCAAGGACAGCGCGGTCAAGATCAACGTGGAGCAGATTTTCAAGCTGTTGTCGCCCGCCACCGATGTGAAGTGCATTTAGGGAGAGCGGCATGCGTGAATCCGGATTCCCCGCCCTGCCTGCCGGATATGCGGACTGGCTGGCCGACCTTAAGCAGCGCATTCATGCCGCGCACAGCGTGCCACGCTCGCGGTTAACCGGGAGCTGGTGTTGTTGTATTGGCAAATCGGCCGGGGCATTCTAGAGCGGAATTGCAGACGGACTTGCCGCGAATTGAAAGATATCGAGCGCGAGTTGCAGGGCGTGGATGAATAAAAAAATTAATAAAATCAATAAGTTACTGATAAACACACGCAGTAAAGCGGCCATGGTCAACATGGGCGTGAACAGCGCGCCGCGCCGACGGCTTGCAGAGAAGAAATAGAAGTTTGCAGAGAGATTGCAGAGAACAATGAAGCTGAAATTCAAGACGCAGGCATTCCAGACGGCAGCCGTTCAGGCTGTGGTGGATTGCTTTCAAGGGCAACCGCTGGCCTCGCCCGCCGCCATGAGCTACCGCATCGATCCCGGCAAAGTGGCACAGGGGCAGACCATTGGCAGCACGGTGGGCAGTGAAGATGGCTTCCGGAATGCCGACTTGAGGCTCGGCGATGCCGCCTTGCTGGACAACATCCAGAAGGTGCAGCGGGCGCAGAACCTGCCGGTGTCCGCCGAGCTGGTCAAGACCAGGGTGGCTACGGTGAATCTCGACATCGAGATGGAAACCGGCACCGGTAAGATCTACTGCTACATCAAGACGATTTTCGAGCTGAACAAGCGCTACGGCTGGAGCAAATTCATCATCGTGGTGCCCAGCATCGCCATCCGCGAGGGGGTGGCCAAGTCGCTGGAGATTACCGCCGAGCATTTCCTGGAGACCTATCACAAGAAAGCGCGGTTCTTCATCTACAACTCCAAACAACCGCACCACCTGGAGAGCTTTTCGTCGGATGCGGGCATCAACGTGATGGTGATCAATGTGCAGGCATTCAATGCCAAAGGCGCAGATGCTCGGCGCATTTACGGCACGCCAAAGGTCAATTCCAAGGGACAATCCGTAATGGTCGGCTTGGACGATTTCCAGTCGCGCAAACCAATCGACGTGATAAATGCAAATCGCCCCATCCTGATTCTGGACGAACCGCAGAAGTTGGGAGGCGCGGCAACACTGAAATCGCTGGAGGAATTCAAGGCGCTCATGGTGCTGCGCTACTCGGCTACCCACAAGACCACCCACAACAAGATACACCGGCTGGATGCGCTTGACGCCTATAACCAAAAGCTGGTGAAAAAGATTGCCGTGCGCGGCATTGAGGTCAAGGGGTTGGCGGGCACGGCGGGTTACCTCTACCTGCAATCCATCGAGATTTCAACCAACAAGCCGCTCGAGGCGCGCGTGGAGTTCGAGCAAAAGCTGGCGGGCGGCAACATCAAGCGCGTCATGCGCAAGCTGGGCAAGCGCGACAATCTGTTCGATCTGTCCAACCAACTCGATCAATACCGTGATGGCTACGTGGTGTCGGAAATCAACGCCAACACCGACACCTTAAATTTCACCAACGGGCTTGAATTGACGGCGGGGCGCGCAACGCAAGACATCACCGAGGACGCGCTGCGCCGCATTCAGATACGCGAGGCCATCAAGGCGCACTTTGACAAGGAGCAGGCACTGTTCCAGCAGGGCGTGAAGGTGTTGACGTTATACTTCATCGACGAGGTGGCCAAATACCGCGACTACGCGGCTGCCGATGAGAAAGGCGAGTATGCCCGCATCTTTGAGGAGGAATACAACCTCTACCTGAACGAAGTGCTCGATCTGCACGAGACGCCTTACATCCAGTATCTCAAGCGCATTCCCCCCGAAAAGACCCACAGCGGCTACTTTGCCATCGACAAAAAAAGCAAGCGGCTGGCCGACCCCGACGTCGTCAAGCGCGGCGAGAACGCCGGATTGTCGGATGATGTGGATGCCTACGACCTCATCTTGAAAGACAAAGAGCGCTTGCTGTCGCTGGCGGAGCCGGTGCGCTTCATCTTTTCGCACTCGGCCCTGCGTGAAGGATGGGATAACCCCAACGTGTTCGTCATCTGCGCCCTCAAGCACAGCGACAACACGATTTCGCGCCGGCAGGAGGTGGGGCGGGGTCTGCGCTTGTCGGTGAATCAGTCCGGCGACCGCATGGATCACCCGGCCACGGTTCACGACGTGAATGTGCTGACGGTGGTGGCCAGCGAAAGCTACAAGGATTTCGTCGCTGCACTGCAAAAGGACATCAGCGAGTCTTTGTCAGCGCGGCCACGGGTGGCCGACAAAGCCTATTTCACCGGCAAGACGGTCACCACAGCCGATGGCATGACTACCGTTACGGAAGACCAGGCCACGGACATCGAGTTTTATTTGATTCAGAATGGCTATGTGGACAAAAAGCGCAACATTACCGAGAAGTATCACCAGGACAAGAAAAACGGCACTTTGGCGACGCTTCCCGAGGAGCTGACGTCCATTGGCGAGCAGGTTTTCAAGCTCGTGGACGCTGTCTTCAGCGACGGCCTGTTGCCCGACATCGGTGACGACCGCCGGCCGAAAAAGAACCCGCCCAACGCCAACTTCGAGAAGCAGGAATTTAAGGCGCTGTGGAGCCGCATCAACCGCAAGGCGGCCTACAGTGTGGCGTTTAATTCAGACGAGCTGGTGAAAAAGGCGGTCGATAGTCTAAATCACAAGGACACCGGGTTGCGCGTAACGCCGTTGCAATACACGATCCAGCGTGGTGAACAAGCGGCTGCCGTGACCTACGATGACATGAAAGGCGGCAATGCATTCGAGCTAAAGGCCATGCAGACCGAAGCCAGCTACGTTTCGACCCATTCTGCCGTGAAGTACGACCTCATCGGCAAGCTGGCCGATGGCACGCAACTCACGCGCCGCACCATTGCGGAGATACTCAAGGGCATCAATGTCGCGGTATTTGCGCAGTTCAAGACCAACCCGGAGAGCTTCATCGCCGAGGCGATCCGCATGATTAACGAGCAAAAGGCCACGATCATCATCGAGTATCTGGCCTATGATCCGGTCGAGGATAAATTCGACCTCGATATTTTCACGGCGGGGCAAACCAAGCAGGACTTCAGCAACGCGGTCAAGACACCAAAGCACCACATCTATGATTACGTGTTGCCAGATTCCGGTTCAAATCCGGAGCGCCAGTTTGCCGAAGCATTGGAAGCCAGCGCCGAGGTGGTGGTGTACGCCAAGCTGCCACGCGGATTCCTGATCCCAACGCCCGTGGGCGACTACAACCCGGATTGGGCGATCACCTTCAAGGAAGGCTCGGTGAAGCACGTCTATTTCGTGGCGGAAACCAAGGGCACCATGTCGTCAATGAAATTGCAGCCCATTGAAAAAACCAAGATTGACTGCGCCCGAAAGTTTTTCGATGAAATTAACCGGCGGTATGCACCAGAGAACGTCAGGTACGACGTGGTGGATAGCTTTGGCAAGTTGATGGAAGTGTTGAAGTAGTTTTAAACTTCCACAACTAAGCAGCTATCTTGCGTAAAGGCTGGACTTTCGCGCCGAACGCCATCCCGTCCAGATAATCCGCCCAGCCCTGCATCATGCGTGGGCGGTCGTCAAAAATTTGCTGTAGCTCGTCGTTGGCTTGCCGCGATAGCGGCCCCAAATTGCCCCCCGGGCTTTTTTGCACACAGGCCCTGTTGGCGGGTCTACCGAAGCCCGTTTACGTGCTTGGCAAAATTATTCAGGATGGCCTGCCATCCGCCGCGCTGCATTTCAACCGGATGTTGCGTTTCAGCATCGAATGTAACGCGCACCGTCACGCCGTTTTCCTGCGGCAGGAATTCAACCTGTGCCGTACGGTCGCCAAACGAATATTCGATCAGTTCGTGTTCCACGATTTTGGTGTAAGTTCCGGCGAAGTCAAAACCCATGCTGCCGTCCTTGGCCTCCATGCGTGATGAGAACGTGCCCCCCCACCCGCAAGTCTCCCGCAGCGCGCGGGCAGTGCCAGTCATCCGACGCGAAATTCCACTTCGTAATCTCGTCGGGGGTTGTATAGGCGCTCCAGGCCCTGGCGACTGGGGCATTGACAACAGTTTCAACGGTGATTTTCATGTGTGGCTCCTGGTGTGTGTGCAAAGGCCAAAAATTGCAGCAAGCTATTGCTTGCAACTGCTTGTCGAATGGGAATGTTCAAATTCGACAACGACTGTCGCTTTTTTTATAACGCTTCAACTTAGCGCAATCTGGCGCTGTCGCGGTATTCGGCAGTTAGCAGATGGGCGGCAGTTGCGCCCGTGCACAACGTGCGCGCCCAAGGTTGGTGTCATTCGCCAGATCAAGTCGCTAGGTGGGCGGTTCAGGCCGCACTGCCATGCAGCGGGATGACTTCCGCGCCCTCTCTCAATAAATCCAGATAGTCAGCCCACGCCTGCATCATTTTCCGGCGTTCCGGCAGGTGTTGGGCGCTATTGTAGGCCGCGCGCACCTTGTCTTTTTCGCCGTGGGCCAGCTGGCGTTCAATCGCGTCCGGTGTCCAGCCCTGCTCGTTCAAGATGGTTGACGCCGTGCCGCGGAATCCGTGCGCTGTTGTCC
>OMIN01000032.1 GCA_900299145.1 Betaproteobacteria bacterium
CGCGTGCCACCCAATGTACCTGCAACGCTGCGCCGATGAACGGCACCGTGACCGCATCCAGCGCCGGGTAATCCAGCGCAAGCAGACAGCCCGCCTGTTTATCCAGCGTGGCGGGATCCATGCGTTCCAGTTGCAACAACACATTCTGCACGGCAGGCGGCGCTTCGCTGCGCAACGTCTGTGTAATGCCCTTCAGCGACTCGCGCCATGCGCTCCCCAACGGCTGATCCGTGCCCAGCGGCGGCAGCCCATGAGTGTGGCAGCGTGCCAGATATTCGGCACGGGGTGATTCAGTAACTATTTGTTTTTTAACATTATTCTGTTGAGCATGCGCCAGTTGCGCCATCAACCGCAGAAACCCCGTCTCGCCTTTGTTTGCCGATGCCAGCGATTCAAAGCGCGCGGCGCGATCGGCAAAAACACTGCCGGCATCCGCCAAACGAAAAGCCGGCGGCTCCTGCGAACCGCCGGCTATCTGTTCCTGGGGGACGATTCTTATCGGTGCACGAGCCACCGTTACTTGCCGCCAGTATTGCCGCCGTTGCCGCCGGTGACTTCCCGATACCAGCCCGGATGATGATGCCTGGCCCACGCCGCGCTGACGTTGCCGCGCATCATCGCGCGCAGCGTGCCCTTGACCCAGATCGTGGCGTACACGTGCACGATGATGCCAATCACCAGCACTACTGCTGAAGCGGCATGCACTACTACCGCCACACGCACCAGATCGATCGGGAACGACGCGGCGAAATACGGCCGCCACATCATGATGCCTGAGGCGATCAACAGCCACATGCAGGTTACCATCAGCCAGAACATGTATTTCTGACCCGCGTTGTATTTGCCAATTTCCGGCAAATCTTTTTCGCGGTTCATGATCACGTCCTTAATGGATTTCATCCAAGTGCGGTCAGCATCGGTCATCTTGTTCAGCGACCAGAAGCGCGCCATGGTGATGCAGAAAAACAGAAACATCGCCACGCCGATGAACGGATGCAAAATGCGCGCCCACGGCCCACCGCCGAAGAGGCCCGAGAAAAAGAACAACGACGGATGAAACAGCGACAGCCCGGACAACGCCGCAAGGATGAAGCACAGCGCGACGATCCAGTGGTTGCCGCGCTCCTTCGGCGTGTAACGCTCGATGTATTTGGGATCGCTCATGCTTGCTCCTTCGCGTTTTCATTGGCTTCGTCTTCCGCCACTTCCTTCGGCCCGACCATCACGTAGTGCAGGAAGCCGGCAAATGCCGCCATGCCCATCAACGCCGTGGCGATAGGCTTGGTGGCACCCTTCCACAGCGCGACCATGGTGGATACCGACGGATCTTTGGGCAGCCCCACCAGTTCCGGCCGGTCGGCGTGTTTCAGCACATACATGACGTGCGTGCCGCCGACACCTTTCGGGTCGTAAACACCCGCGTCCTTGTGGCCGCGCTCGCGCAACTCCCCCGCGCGCTTTTCGGCGTAGATCGACATGTCTTCCTTGCTGCCAAAGCTGATGGCGCCGGTCGGACAGGTTTTCACGCACGCCGGCGCCTGCCCCACCGCGACGCGGTCAGAACAAAGCGAGCATTTGTAGGCCTTGTTATCGGCCTTGGAAATGCGCGGCACGTTGAACGGACAGCCGGTGACGCAATAGCCACAGCCAATGCAGTTTTCAGAGATGAAATCGACAATGCCGTTGGAGTACTTAACGATGGCACCCGGTGACGGACAGGCCTGCAAACATCCCGGCTCTGCGCAGTGCATGCAGCCATCCTTGCGGATCAACCACTCCAGTTTGTCCTTCTCGGTTTCCACCTCGAAGAAGCGCATCAGCGTCCACGAACTCGGCGTCAAATCCTGCGGGTTGTCGTAAACGCCGACGTTGGTGCCGACGTCATCGCGCAAGTCGTTCCAGTTCATGCATGCGACCTGGCACGCCTTGCAGCCGATACACTTCGATTCATCAATGAGTTTCGCGACTTCCGTCGTCTGCCGCACGCTGGGCGACGGTGTAGTGGTGCCCGAACGGGCGACAATATCCTGTGATTGCATGGCGTCGTCCTCCCCTTAGGCTTTTTCGATGTTGACGAGAAACGCCTTGTATTCCGGCGTTTGCGAATTGGCGTCGCCCACGTACGGCGTCAGCGAATTCGCGAGGTAACCATTCTGCGTCACCCCCTTGAAGCCCCAGTGGATGGGGATGCCCACCGTGTGCACCACTTTACCATTGACATTCAGGCCTTTCATGCGCTTGGTGACCACCACCGCGGCCTTGACTTCACCGCGATTGGATTTCACTTTCACCATGTCGCCATTCTTGAAGCCTTTTTCCTTCGCCAGATCCTCGCCGATTTCGACAAAAGGCGCCGGTTGCACGATGGCGTTGGAGCGAGAATGCTTGGTCCAGTAGTGCTGATGCTCAGTCAGGCGGTAGGTCGTCGCCGCATACGGAAACTCCGCGGCTTTGCCGAAGGCTTCCATATCGCCCTTGTAAACCCGCGCCGCTGGATTGCTGATGGCCTTGGGGTTGGTGTTCATCGGGTTCACGCCAAGCGGTGTTTCAAACGGCTCGTAGTGTTCCGGGAACGGGCCTTCCGCCATACCGATGGCGTGCAGGCGCGCAACACCTTCCGGGTTCATGATGAACGGACCAACGTTTTCCTCGGGCGCTGCATTCGGGCGCATGTCCGGCACATCCACGCCGGCCCACGCCTTGCCGTTCCACGACAAATACTTGCGTGACGGATCCCAGTGCTTTCCGGCTGGATCGGCCGAGGCACGGTTATACAGAATGCGCCGGTTCGCAGGCCATGAGTAGCCCCAGTTCTGGAACACGCCCAAGCCCGACGGATCGCTGTTATCGCGCCGCGCGGTAAGGTTGCCCGCGGGCGACCACGAGCCGCAGTAGAGCCAGTTGCCGCAGGCCGTGCTGCCGTCATCGCGCAACTGCGCAAACGCCGTCAATTGCGTGCCGCCAGCGACCAGCAGTGTCGGCTTCTCTTCCGGCTTTTTCGGATCGGGGATCGACATCAAATCGACCAGCGCACGGCCCGAAAACTCACGCATGATCTCGCCGGGGTTCGGCGCATCCGCCACCTGGTACGGCCAGCTCAGGTTGACGATGGGTTCGGGCGCCTTGCCGCCGTCTTTCTTGTACATCTCGCGGATTTTCACGAACAGCCGCGCCATGATTTCAGAATCCGGCTTGCCTTCACCCGGCGCATCGGCGGCTTTTTCCTTCCACTGTAGCGTCCGGCTGGAGTTGGTAAACGAGCCGGTTTCCTCGGCAAACGTGGTGGTCGGCAGACGGAACACCGTGGTTTTGATTTCTTCCGGCTTGACGTCGTTCAACGGCCCAAAATTTTTCCAGAATTCCGAGGTTTCGGTTTCCAGCGGATCAGCTACCACCATGTACTTGAGCTTGGACATGGCCGCAGTGATTTTTTTCTTGTTCGGCAGCGCCGCCAGCGGGTTGAAGCCTTGGCACACAAAGCCGTTCATCTTGCCCTGATGCATCAGCTCGAACATGTGCAGCACGTCGTAGGCCGCATCCTTCTTGGGCAGGTAGTCATAGGCAAAATCATTGTCCTTGGTCGCCGCATCGCCCCACCACGCCTTTTGCTGGCTGGTGTGCCACTTCGGAAAGTTTTGCGTAAACGCCATTTGATTCGGACGCAACGGCTTACCGGTAAGGCGCTTGAGATATTCCTCGCGCGAGGTGTCACGATCGAGTGGCGCACCGAGGTAGCCTGGCAGCACGTCCGAATACAGACACATATCGGTAATGCCCTGCACGTTGGCATGGCCGCGCAGTGCGTTCACCCCGCCACCAGGGCGGCCCATGTTGCCGAGCAGCAACTGGATCATCGCCATGGTACGAATGTTCTGCGAGCCGACGGAGTGCTCCGTCCAGCCCAGCGCGTAGAGGATGGTCATCACCTTGTTCGGGGCCGAGGTCGCGCCCATTTGCTCGGCAATCTTCAGGAACGACGCCTTTGGCGTGCCCGTGACTTTTTCCACCACCTCCGGTGTGTAGCGCGCGTAGTGCTTTTTCATTTGCTGGAACACGCAGCGCGGATCCTGCATGGTTTCATCGACCACGACGAAACCATCCTTGCCGACCTCATAACCCCAGGTGGCTTTGTCGTAAACGCGCTTCTCGGCGTTGTAACCGCTGAAAAAGCCGTTATCGAAGTTGTAGCCTTCCTTGGTCATGAAGGTGGCGTCGGTATACGCCTTGACGTATTCCGTGTGAATCTTGTCGATGGAGAGCAGGTAATTGATCACGCCACCCAAAAACGCGATGTCGCTGCCCACGCGTATTGGCGCGTAGGTGTCTGCCACCGCCGCCGAACGCGTAAAGCGCGGATCCACCACAATCAGCTTGGCCTTGCGCGTTTGCATGGCCTCGGTAACCCACTTAAACCCGCAGGGATGGGCTTCCGCCGCGTTGCCCCCCATGATCAACACCAGATCGGTATTCTTGATATCGACCCAGCTGTTGGTCATTGCACCTCTACCGAACGTTGGCCCCAGACTGGTGACCGTCGGTGCGTGTCATATTCGTGCCTGTGTATCGAGGGCGACAATGCCCATCGCACGCATGGTTTTGACACTGATGTAGCCTGATTCGTTCGACGACGCGCTGGAGGCGAGAAACCCGGTGGTGTTCCAGCGGTTAACCGTGGTGCCTGCAGCGTTTTTCTCGATGAAGTTGGCGTCGCGGTCTTCCTTCATCAGTTTGGCGATGCGAGTGAGCGCCTCTTCCCACGAAATGCGCTTCCATTCGCTGAAGCCGGCCTCGCGCACTTGAGGGTATTTCACGCGATTGGGGCTGTGGATCATGTCGAGCACGCCGGCGCCCTTAGGGCACAAGGTGCCGCGATTCACTGGATGATCGGGGTCGCCCTCGACATGCATGATCACCGGCTTGATGTTCTTCGACTTGTCGCCGATGGTGTACATGATGAGTCCGCAACTCACCGAGCAATACGGGCACGTACTGCGATGCTCCGTGGTGCGCGCGAGTTTGAAACTGCGGACATCGGCCGCTGCCGTGGGCGCATAGCCCAACAAGGCAAGGCTCGAGCCTGCCATTCCACCTGCCGAGATTTTGAAAAACTGCCGCCGTGAAACCTTCACGTCCATGGGAACCCCCTCCATGAAATATTAAACACTTGCCACGTGAAGTGTCATGCGTCACTGCATTACGACGACGCCTGCCTCCCCGCAGCCCGCAATACCGGAACCTGTTGGAATAACGTACCCATTGCCCGACCTCACCTGATGCTTTTTATTATTGGTAGTACGGATTATGGACGACATAAAGTAGCACAGTTTCCCGGTTTTGCCACTGAAATTCGCACAAAAACAATGCGTGCCGCAGTTGCGGCGAAGCGGTGCGACCTTCGAAAAATAGCCAACAAAACAAATACTTACGAAATACTGACGAAATGCCCTGGAACGCAGCGTGGGCACTTGTCATGGCGGCCACGCGCCTACGTCCTCCGGTATCATTGCCGCGCCCACAACAAGAAAGAAATCTCACATGAAAACCATTGATGTACACGCGCACGTCGTGCCGCAATCACTCTGGAACGCCGTCGAAGCCAAAAAAGACTGGTACGGCTATACCCATGAAACGGGCGCCGGTCTCGGCACCATCGTCTGCAACGGCGCACGCACCAGTTTCACCACGCCCAAAGTGCGCTTCACGCCGGAAGAGCGGCTTAAGGACATGGACGCACAAGGTGTCGACATGCAGGTGCTGTCGATCCACACCCCGTTTTTCGGCTACCACCTCGACACCACCACGGGGCAGGCACTGGCGCGTGATGTGAACACCGAAATCGCCGGTACCGTGCGCGAGCATCCCAAACGCTTCGCCGGACTCGCCACGCTGCCGATGCAGGATGTGAAAACCGCCATTGCCGAACTGGACTACGCCGTCAACAAACTGGGCCTCAAGGGCGCCGAGCTCGACACACAAGTCAACGGCGAACAATGGGACGAGCCGAAATTCCTGCCGTTCTTCAAGGCCGCCGAGTCGATGGGCGCGTTGCTGTTTTACCACCCACAGCCGCAGAACAATTTTCTGCGCGCACGCAACCCGCGCCACGGTTTGTTCAACAGCCTCGGCGTGATTCTGGATGACGCGATTGTCACCGCCACGCTGATTTGCGGCGGCATCCTCGAAGCCTGCCCCGACATCAAAATCTGCATCGCTCACGGCGGCGGCCCCACCTGCCACGCCATGGGGCGGCTGGATCGCGGCTGGGAACGGCTACCGAAGGATCAACGCACGCCGCTGCCGCCCAGCGCCTATCAAAAGCGCATTTATTACGACACCGTCACCAGCAGCGAAGAAGCCCTACGCTTCCTGCTCGATCAGGTCGGATCAGATCGCGTGGTCGTCGGCAGCGACTGGCCGTTTGTGCCTTGGACGCCCGGCCCCGGCGGCTGGGTGCAGGGGCTGAAATCGCTGTCGCAGGACGAGAAGGACAAGATTCTCTGGAAAAATCTTGAGGCGCTGCTGAAGTTGTAATAGGCAGCAATCGCGCATGCCATGCATGTGCCGGGACGCTTTCAGGCGCATTCAAACATTCCAGCTTATTTCAGTTCAATTTCAACAAACGCAAATTCCGCGGCACTGGCATTGACGATATTGTGCTCCACGCCCAATGGGCGCACGTAGGATTGCCCGGCGCTCAATTCAGTCTCAATGTTTCCAATGGCAGTCTCGGCCAACAGTTTGCCCGTAGTCAAACAAACCACAACGTAGTCGTGCGCATGGCGATGCCACCCGGTCTCGGCGCCGGGTGCAAATCGCCACTCGGTCACAATGACCCGCGCGGTTTCTTCAAGCAATCGGCTGACGGCTTTGGGCCGCATGTTTGCCGCCTGCCATCTAGCTGGGATGCTTGCCCAGCATCAACCCCCCGCCGCTGCTGGGTGTGGTAAACGCCGCTAGCGCGGTTTCGGCCCGCACAGTTACCTGGCGATCACCGGCCGTGCCGCGCAGTTGTTCGATAGCATCGGTGTACATCGCCGAGCGCACGCGCCCGGTGCCCAGATTTCCGCCGCTGGAATTGAACGGGTGTGGCCCCTTGACGCTGATATCACCCGCGTAAAACTTCAGCGCGTCGCCGCGCTTGACGCCATGCCACTGGAACGCCTCCAGAAAAAACTGGCTCATGATGGAGTAGCCGTCGTACGGGTTGAAAATATCCACGTCTTTCGGCCCCAAACCTGCACCCTCGTACATGCGCTTGGCCGTGCGGTCGGTCCACATTTCTATTTCGTCAAGATCGGGCTGCGTGCTGCGCTGTTTAAAATTATGCTGCGAGTGATTGAGCACGTAAACCGGCTTTTGCTTCATGTCCTTGGCACGATCCGCCGTCGTGAACAGATACGCCGTCGCCGCCTGCACCGGCCGGTCGCAATCCCAGATGCGCAGCGGGTTCAGGATATAGCGCGAGGTGACATAGTCTTCAACCGTGATCGGCTGGACATCGTTGTTGTAGTTGAATCCCCACGGCGTAAGCATGCCGTTTTTGTGCTGGTTGATCACGTACGGCGCGAGGTCGTCGTGTTTGCCGCCATATCTCAGGCAGTACTGGTTGTGCGGAAAAATGTTGATGAAGTCGTTGCCGCCGTGATTGCCCCAGGGCACCGTCCATGCCCGCGCGCCACGCGCGTAATCGTCGGCATTTTCACCACCACGCCGGTAGCGGCCTTCCAGATTGCCGCACGGGTAAACCATCAGGCAATTGGTGCACAGGCCGTCAGCGACCGCCTGCGCGGCCATGCCGACGATTTCGCCGATAGTCGGCAGCTTGGTGGGCGCGAACTTGACATTCTTCATGCCCATGTTTTTGGCCAGCCATTCGCCGTTGACCAGTGTCAGCCCCAATTCGGAATCGTACGGCGGATCAAAATACGGTCTTGGCGCCCACTTCGACGCCGAGCCCCCGCTGGGGCCGGCAATGTGGCTGTCGCAGCAAATGATGCCGTCGATCTGATCGACGGTGAGGCCCGCCTCGTCCATTGCCTTCTGGCAGGCCAGCATGCAATACGCGCCCAGCGTTTTATCCATCGACACGCCGTCCCAGCGCCGGTCCACCGGCGAATGCCCAAGGCCCGCGATCGCGACCTTGCCGCGATGCTTCCATACGCCCAAGCCGTCTTTGTCCCTGCGCCATTTGTAATCTGTCGGGGTTGCCATGATTTATCCTTGATCGAATATCGTAAGTATTTGTTTTAATTAACTTTTTAAGGCGGCATCAACCCACTACTCGCCATTCGTGAATCAACTGGCCGGGCGCGACTTCCTCGAATGTGACCTCCACCGGCGCGCCCACCGGCACCTTGTACGGCGGCGTGCCCGGCAGATTGGAATAAAAATTCACCGTCGGGTCTGCATCCAGCGTCACCATCGCGAGGTTGTACGGCTGATCGGGCATGCGCCGGTTAAGCCGCCCGTCTTCGATGACAATGTAAGTAGCGATGTGCCCCTTGCCCGCGACTTCTTTCCAGGTGATTGTGTCACCCCCGCACACCTGACAGGTCTTCTGCGGCGGGTATTGCAGCTTGTTGCAAGCGCCACAGTGCTGCAGCATCAGCCGCTTCGCGTTGACGGCATCCCAGAATGGCTTGCTCAATTCATCGGCAACCGGAATCAGTTTTGGCATTACGTTACTCCCTGCGAGTGTGAAAATTTCCGCTTAAACTTTGTTAGATCACATGCGCGGCGCGCAGCCGCCCCAAGTCATCGTTTGATAATCCCAAGCGCGCGCTATACACCTCGGCATTGTGCTCGCCGAGCCGGGGTGCGGCACGAACCGTCTGCATCGGATTCGCACCATCAAAATAAAACCCCGGCCCCGGATACTTGAGCGTGCCCGCGTCCGCGTGCTCCAGTTCGACGAAATACCCGCGCTCAGCCAGATGCGGCGAATCGAGCACCTGCCGCGGGCTTTGCACCAGCCCGATCACCAGCCCGCGCGCCATGGTTTCGCGCATGAGATCAAGGTTATTCCATTCCTTCAATTTGGGCGCGACCAGATCGCGCAGTTCTTCCCAGTTTTCCTGCCGTGATACGCGCGTGGCGAATTTGGGATCGAGCAGGCGCGGCTCACCAAGGAACTCCGACCACACTTCCATCGGCCGCCCGCCAGTGCCCGCCGTGGTCAGCGTCACTTCACCGTCGCGCGTGGGCAAATGCATGCCGTCCATCACATTGGTGTCGCCACTGCCGCGACGCGGATTTTTACCGGTGAAACTGTACGGGTGTACCAGCCCCGAAGGCGTAGCAACAGCGGCTTCCTGAACCGACAAATCGATGTGACAGCCCACGCCGGTCTGTTCGCGTTGCAACAGCGCCGCCATGAGAGCGATCACACCATTGCGGCCCGCGGTCAGCTCCATCTGTTGAAGCGCCGTGCCCATCGGCGGCTTGTGAGTCGAACCGGTCACAGCATAGAGAAAGCCGCCGGTAGCCTGCGCGATGAGATCGTCACCGTGGTAATTGGCATACGGGCCTTGCTGACCAAAATAGGTGATCGAAAGTAGGATTGTTTTCGGGTTCGCAGCCTTCAATTTCTCGTAATCCAGCTTCAGTTCGGCCATGCGCCCCGGCGGAAAACTTTCAATCACTACATCGGCCTTGGCAGCCAATTGCAGAAACATGTCACGGCCCGCCGCCTGCGTCACATCCAGCGTCACGCCGCGCTTGTTGGTATTCAGTGCGAGAAACGTGGTGCTGCGATCCGGGTGCGGCTCGCCGCCAATGAATGGCGGCTCGTGGCGCATTTGATCACCAGCGCTCGGCGGTTCAACCTTGATTGTGTCGGCGCCCTGATCTGCTAGCAGCTTGGCGCAAAACGCACCGGAAGGGGCGTGCGTCAGTTCCAGCACGCTGATATCGGAAAGTATGGCTTCCATTCGTTTGTAGGCCGCCGTTACGGCGCTTTCTCGCCCGCGCGCGGCCGGTTGAAAATCACGCCCTGCTCGGCCAGCGCCGCGATTTCATTGGGTGACAGCCCGGCTTGTTGCAATACCGCATCGTTGTGTTCGCCCATGCGCGCCGTATGCCGTATCGACATCGGCACGCCGGGCACACGGAATGGCCGCCCCGCATACGTGCGCACACCCACCGTGGGCGAGCCCGCGCGGTCGTAGTCCTGCAGGAAACCACGCTGTTTCAGATGGGGATCGGCCACCAGATCGGCCGCAGTCAATACCGCGCCGGCACACACGCCATGCTGCTGCAACAAGGCCATCAACGCCTTGTCGTCCTGCGTCGCTGTCCACGCGGACAAAAGTTTGTCGAGATCATGGCGATGCTGCCAGCGGCTATGCACGTTGTCGTAGCACACGTCCTGCGCCCACGCCGGGTTGCCCATGGCCTGCATTAGACCCGCCCACTCCACGTCACTCGCCACCGCAATCGCAATCCAGCGGTCCTTGCCCGCACAGGCATACACGTTATGCGGCGCTTTCCACAAGTGCGAGCAACCCAGACGCGACCGTGCGATGCCATGCTGGGTTTCGAGAATCGCAGGGCCGATGCACGACACACCGGTCTCCTGCATGGTCAGATCAATGCGCATCCCTTTACCGGTCTTGTTGCGGCGATACAGCGCCAGCAACAGGGCATACGCCACGTTGTTTCCGGTGGAGTGATCCATGTAGTTGTTGCTGGCGCGTAGCGATGGCCCGCCTTCGTACCCCGTGAGCGCCGACATGCCGCACATCGCGTCGATGGTACGCGCGCGCGAGCCCGCCTTGCTCCACGGGCCGGTGTGGCCGAAGGCGGTGCTGCTTAATGTGATGATGCGCGGATTGACCGCCTCGAGACTGTCGTGATCAAAGCCGTAGCGGCGCATGGTGCCGGGGCGGAAATTGTCGGTCACGATGTCGCACTGCTTCACCAGCTTGAGGAAAATTTCCTTCCCGGCAGGGTGCGTCACATCCATGCACAGGCTTTCCTTATTGCGTGTACCGAAGTAGGCGAGGTTGCCCCCCTCGTTCCACCATTCCTCTCCCGGCTTGGCATTAGGGAATGGTCCGGCCTTACGATCCTGCAAGTGCCCCGCGCTCTCGACGCGGATCACCTGCGCACCCATGTCCGCGAGGAACGCTGTGCCCCATGGCAAGGCGTGAACCTGCTCCAGTGTCAGTACTTTGACGCCCTGGAGCAGTGTCGGTGCGGCCATTGATCCGATCGATCAGGCGAGGTTGTAAAGTTTGGCGGTGTTATCCACCAGCACCTGGCGCCGCTCGTTTGCGGGGATACCATCGAAACAACGGTCGATGGCTTTGTGGCTTTCCGGCCAAGTCGACGTGCTCTGCGGGAAATTCGTGCTCCACAGTATCGTGTTAAGCCCCAAGTGCTGCCGCGTTTTCAAACCGGTCGAATCGAACCAGCCGACCAGATGGCAATTGCGCTTGAAGAGATCGGACGGCTTCAGATCGTAACCCTCGGTGTTGATGCGCTGGCGCTCGAACTGATGGTCGGCAAGTTCCAGTTCATACGCGCCCCAGGCGAGCGAAGTCTCGGAGAATATGACCTTCAACTTGGGATAGCGATGCAGAATGCGCGAATATAAAAAGTTCGCCACGATCAACACCGAACTCACCGGGCGCGTGATCGCTTCCAGCGCGGCGGCCAGTTCCGTGGAAAAGCCTTCATACGGCGGGAACTGAATCTCCCGAGACGCGCCGGAATGGAAACACACCGGTACATTGAGTTCTTCACACGCGGCCCAGATCGGATCGTAATCGGCTTCGTTGATGTGCGGCACCTTGCGGATCATCATCGGCACCGACGGCATCACCACGCCGCGATGTCCCTTGGCCACCGCGCGGCGGATTTCCTTCCCCGCAGCTTCGCCCGCCATGGGGACGATGCACTGTGGTATAAAGCGTGGGCTGACCGACGCCCATTCTTCGACTAGAAAGTCGTTGTAGGCCTCGCAACAAGCCAGTTCCAGCTCAGGATCAGTCAGGGTAGCGAAGCCCTCACCCGCACGGCCCGCCACGGTGGGATAAAGCACTGAATAATCGACGCCGTCGACGTCCATGGCAGCCAGACGCTCGCTTGGCACATACGCGACCTTCGGCACGTCGGCCCAGCGCTGCGGGTCGCGCGCACGGTCGGGCATGGCGGCGCCCGCCAGCGCCACGCCACGCAAGTCGGCTTTTTTGCCGTCGATCAGCCAGCATTCGCTGCCGTCGGCCTGTTTCTCGACATGCGGGATACGATCGCCCCATTTGGCCTTGGATAGGCGTTTAGTCCACACTTCTGGATGTTCTTGAACATGGTCGTCGGCGCTGATGAATCCGTGTTTGATGTCCATGTACGCCCGCCTATGAATTCAGACCATAAAGGCGCAGCGCGTTGCCGAACAGCAACTGGTCGCGTTCGGGCTTCGGCACGCCGGCCAGAGTGCGCTCGACGAACTGGCGCGACTCGGGGAAAGTGGAGGTGGAATGCGGGAAATCCGATTCCCACATGATGTTGTCAATGCCGACCAAATGGCGCAGTTCGACGCCGGCTCGCTCGTACCAGAAATCGACGTAGATCTGGCGTTTGAACATCTCGCTGGGACGCGTCTTGATGCCCTGCGTCCACAGATGGCGGCGTTCCCATTCGTGATCGCAACCTTCGAGCACATAGTTGACCCAGCCTATTCCTGTTTCGGCGCACACCACTTTCAGACGCGGGAAGCGATCGAGCACGCCGGAGAAAATCAGGTTGGGAATAAACTGCGCCTGAATCGAGAAATTACCCGACGGGCCGTAAGCCTGCCCCTGATTCGGCGTAAACCCGCGCCAGCGCGGAATCGCCAGACGCAAACCGGCGCCTGAATGCCAATGCAGCGGCGCATTCAACTCCTGGCACACCGCCCAAAGCGGATCCCACCACGGGTCATTGAAATGTTTGAAGCCTTCGCGCGTGCGGCTGGGTTCCGCCAGCATGACAATGCCACGATGCCCCATCTTGACCGCTCGCTCAACTTCTTTCGCCGCCGCGTCCACACCGTTCATGTACGGAATCAGCGCCAGCGGGATCAAACGGTCGCTGGTCTTACCCCACTCCGCCAAGCCATCGTTGTAAGCTTGCACGCAGGCGAGTTCGAATTCGGGATCGCCCTGCAGCATGGTGCCGCTTTGGATCGGATCGTTGGGGAACAGAATTTCGCCATCGACACCGTCGTGATCCATCGCCTTCAAGCGTTCCACCGGGTCGTAAACGTTTTTCGGCACTTCTTCCCAGCGCTGCGGAAACGTGCGGCGCAACGGGTCACCCATCGCCGTCGGGCAGTTCACCGTGCCGCGCTCGCCCACCACCTTGCCGTTGACGAACCAGCGCTCCACCGGCTTGTCGGAGGCGCGAATCATGTGTGATCGCTCGGTGGTTTCACGCAGTTGGGGTATCGCATCACCCCACTTCGCCTTGGACATGCGGCTGGTCCAGTTGTCCTTATGCAGTTGGGCGTGGGAATCGCAACTGATCAATCCGTAATTGATTTTCATGGCCTCTTCTCCTTCAACCCGTGTGGGCTAACAAGTATCGGCCGCCGATAGTCGTGAACACAGAATCGGGAAACTTGAGAGCCGGCGGAAATGCTCTGTGATTAATATAGCGCACTTTGGCGCACGAAAACCAGATTGCCGATAGCGGCCTGCCTGAACTACCACATAGTGGCCCGACTGGCCTTTTATTGAATCCGCCACGGGGTAGCCGGTATTTCCGGCCGCCGGTAGAATGGCCTGATCGTCCGCGCCGTCACTGACGCCGTGGGCATGAGGCTGCGCCAGACAGCACGCTTACGATAAGGTTGCCAGATCGTTCTGCATGCAAAATCATCCCAATGTACCCCAATGGAACCCATTGATATGAGTGATGAATCCGTAGCTGCCACCCCCACGACTCCAGATCCTGAACCTGTTCCGCCGCGCGAGCCTGAGGCCATCGAGTGTTGAGGCAGCGGCTGTGCACCGTGTGTGTACGACGTTTACTGGGAAGCCGTCGAGCGCTACGAATCCGATCTGGAAGCATGGAAAGCGCGCAACAGCAAAGCGCAGCCCGGCTGATGAGTGCGCGCTCGCGCCTTGCCGCCGGACTCGGGGCAATCGCGCCGGCAGTAGCGCTGGCAGTCGCGCTAACCATCACGACAATACCCGGACCTGCCGCCGCCCAAACCCCACGCGGGTTTCCGGCAAAGCCAGTGCGCATTGTCACTGTCGGGCCCGGCAGCCAGGGCGACGTGTTAAGCCGCCTGCTCGCACCGAAACTTGCCGAGATCTGGGGCCAGCCGGTGGTAGTGGAAAACCGTGCTGGCGCCGGCGGCACGTTGGCTGCGGCTACGGTCGCCAAGGCGACACCCGATGGCTACACATTTTTGCTGCAATCCAACCAGTTTGCCGTCAGCGCAGCGTTGCACGCCAATCTGCCCTATGACCCGATCAGGGATTTTGCCGGCATTTCACAGCTGGGTAACGGAACCGTCGTGCTGTATGTGCCGCCGTCGCTTGGCCCCAGGACCGTGAAGGAATTGATCGCGCTCGCCCATGCAAAACCGGTTCTGCTCTACAGTTCCTCTGGCGCGGGCAGTGGCGCACACCTGAACAATGAAATGTTTCGTTACGCCGCGGGCATCAAGGCCACGCATGTTGGCTTTCGCAGTTCATCGGAAGCAATGATTGAAGTGGTCGCATCTCGCGTGCACTTTAGCGTGTTGCCGCTAGGCACCGGGATAGCCTTCATCAAGGACGGCCGCCTGATCCCGCTCGCCGCGGCAGAGCAGCGCTCGCCGCTAATACCCGACGTGCCGGCGATGTCGGAAGTGGTACCCAACTATCAGCGTTCCGGCGCGTATGGCTTGCTGGCGCCCGCCGCCACGCCAAAGACAGTGCTGCTGCAAATCAACACCGCCTTGCGGCGCGTGCTGGAACAGCCAGATATCCAGTCACAAATGTACGCGATGGCGTTTGCCGCCGCGCCCACCACCCCGGAAGAATTCGACAGAATCGTGCGTCGCGATATCGAAACCTACAGCAAGCTGGTTCGTGTTGCTGGCCTGCGAAAATAAAATCTATATAAAACAAATACTTACAAACAGCCCTCGAAACACGGCCAGAAAGCAGTGCAAAATGCCGGCAGCCTTGATTCGTCAACTCCCGTCAGACAAGGAGTCAGCCGGAATGAATGCTCGCATGGGTTATCAGTGGCTACAGTATCGGTGGCTTGGGCAGGTGTATGAGTATCGGTGGCGGCTTCACGGTACGCCACTTGTGTGTCTAGCGGCCGGGTGTCTGATAGCCGGTGCGGACGCGCTGATGGGTAACGCGCTCGCGCAGCAGGATTTCCCCAACAAACCGATCCGCTTTATTTCGCCGTACGCGCCGGGCGGCAGCACCAGCTTTACCGCGCGACTGATCGCACAGCATCTAAACGAAGCGTGGGGCCAGCCCGTGGTGGTCGACAATCGCCCCGGCGCAAACACTATCATCGGCACGCAAATGACCGTGAAATCCCGCGCCGACGGCTACACCCTCATGACGCTCGGCGCCACGCTGGCCGGCAATTACTGGCTGGTGAAAACGCCCTACGACGCAATCAAGGACGTTGGCCCCATCGCCACGCTGTTGAGCTATGAAAACGTGCTGGTGGTACCGCCGTCTCTGCCCGTGAGTTCGCTCGCTGATCTGGTGGCGCTGGCCAAGGCCAGGCCCAACCAGTTGACCTACGGCACTTCCAGTACGGGTGGCCCCACGCACCTGTTAGCCGAGCTATTCAACACCACGGCTGGTATCAAAACGCGGCATATCCCGTACAAAGGCGGCGCACCCGCGGTTGTCGACTTGATCGGCGGCCACATTCAGATTTTCTTTTCCAATCCTTCCAACATCGCCACGCAAATCCGCAGCGGGCGGTTAAAACCGCTCGCCGTCACCGGGCAAGCGCGCGTTGCCGCTTTTCCCGACACGCCGACGTTTGCCGAAGCCGGCCTGCCGGCGATGACACTGACGAATTGGCAGGGCGTCGCCGGCCCCGCCGGCATTCCCAAAGCCATTGTCGAGAAAATATCCGGCGAAGTGCGCCGGCTGGCCGCCCTGCCCGACACCCGGGAAAAACTCGCGTCACAGGGCTTTGAGCCCTTTTACAACAACGCGGAACGCACCGCGGAACTCATCAAGGTGGATATCGCGCGCTACGGCAAAATCATCAAGGATGCCAATATCAAAGTCGAGTAAGCGGGCGCCAGCGGACCTGGTACTTCGGCCCCCGTGCGGCGACCTCCGCGACGCCGCACGGGGCGGGGCTATAATCTCTTTTTCGTCACAACAAACCAACCCGAATTGAAATCCATGACTGAACCTGCCACCCTCCGCGACGCGAGTTGCGCCGACGATTACGACCCGAATTCCATGCCCGTCGACAAGGCGCGCGCGCTGATCGCGCGCTTTCTGACGCCGCTCACCGCCACCGAGCGGGTGAATGTGCGCGCGGGGCTGAACCGCATTCTTGCTGAGGACGTGATTTCGCCCATCAATGTGCCCGCGCACGACAACTCCGCGATGGACGGCTTTGCGGTGCGCTTTGCCGATCTGAAAGCCGAAGGCGAAGTGACACTGAAAATCGCCGGTTCGTCATTCGCCGGTAAACCGTTTGCCGGCAAAATGCAGGCTGGCGAAGCGGTACGCATCATGACTGGCGCGGTGATGCCCCCGGAAGCTGACACCATTGTGATGCAGGAACACGCGCAAGCGAAAGACGGCAAAGTCACCATCGGCAAGGGCCATCGCCTGAGTCAGAACCTGCGCCGCGCGGGCGAAGACCTCGCCACGGGCCAGGTCGCGCTAAAACGCGGGCTGCCGCTGCGCCCCGCCGAAATTGGCCTGATTGCGTCACTGGGCATCGGCGAAGTCACGGTGTTTCGCAAGCTGCGCGTGGCATTTTTCTCCACCGGCGATGAGCTGGTGTCCATCGGCAGCGTGCCCGGCGCGGGCCAGATTTTTGACAGCAACCGCTACACCATTCACGGCATGCTGACACGCCTGAACTGCGAAGTGATCGACATGGGCGTGATCCGCGACGATCCGGCACTGATCGAGGCTGCGTTCAAACAGGCCGCCGCCAACGCCGACGTGGTGATCACAAGCGGCGGCGTCTCGGTGGGCGAGGCCGATTTCGTGAAGGACATGCTCAACAAACTCGGCGAAGTGCTCTTCTGGAAAATCGCCATGAAGCCCGGCCGTCCGCTCGCCTATGGCAAAATCGGCGGCGCGCATTTCTTTGGCTTGCCGGGCAACCCGGTGTCGGTGATGGTGACTTTCTACCAGTTCGTGCAGCCGGCGCTTGAGAAGCTCATGGGCGCCGAGCCGCGCCGCCCCTGGACGCTCCCGGCACGCA
>OMIN01000033.1 GCA_900299145.1 Betaproteobacteria bacterium
CTCGAAGCCATGCAGCACATCCCGGTGGCGAAACTGGTGGATTACGACGACATCGGCGGCCATCGCGCGTCGACCGGTGCGCGGGCACTGGCGATGTTTGCAACGGAAGTGCGTGATCTCTTAAAGCGCGTGGAAGACGGCCGGCCGGGTATAAACGGTCCGCGCATCCCGAAGAATTTTGGGCGGCCGGATTATTGTCCACGGTAAAACTTAATAAAAACAAATACTTAAATCGAATTCACGACGGCTGAGGAATCGCTCGCTATCATGTGCATTCGCGCAGACCAATGGAACTAGTCGCTGGCAAGACCTGCGTTTCGGGATGAGCCCAAGAGGCGCGGCACATTCGGCGCCCGCGCGGCAACGGTCTTGCGATTCTTCAGATACCGCTCGACCAGGTCCCACACAGGCTCACCCGTAGCGCCTTCCGCGACGGACGCCCATCCCGCGACTTTGTAGCGCTTATCCGCATCCAGCGGTTTGCCGTTCAACCGCATATCCGAAATGCGTTTGCCTATCGGTGCACCCGGTTCGCAGGCGTAGGTCATGCCGCCGATGCGTACCATGTCGCCGCCCTGTTGCAAATACGGATCGGGGTTGAAGAGGTTGTCGCACACGTCTTCGAGCAGGGCTTTGAGGTCGGCGCCGCTAATGTCGTTCAGCGTGACGGCAGGATAGGTGATCGCGGTTTGATCCATCAGGTGCTCGCGCAGGATGGTTTGCCCCGAGAGCAGCGTGCTGCCCCAGCGAAAGCCCGGAGAAAACGCGATCTCGGCGTTCTTTTCCGCCATCAGCGCATCGAGGATCAGTTGATCGAGGGTGCCGTTGAAGTTGCCGCGCCGGTAAAGTAGCCCCTCGGTGACGGCGAGCGGTTCTTCGAGCTTGGTCTTGAACGGCGCGCGTACGCGATCAATAACCGCTTGCATCGCCGTGTCTGCGGGCAGCAGATTGGCGAACACCGGCAGCAGGCGGTAACGAAAATCGGTGACGCCACTTGTGCCACCGGTACCAACATTGAGATCCAGCACACCAAGAAACTTGCCGTTGGAGCCGGCATTGGTGACGACCGTTTTGCCGCCAGCGTTGTTGACGATTACCGGCAGCGGTGCGCCGTCGTGCGTATGGCCGCCGAGAATGGCGTCGATGCCACGCACGCGCCCGGCGAGCTTGATGTCGACATCCATGCCATTGTGCGACAGCAGCACGACGGCGCGCGCGCCCTGCGCACGGGCGGTCTCCACCACTTTTTGCAGTTCTGCTTCCTGAATGCCGAAGGTCCACTCGGCGACGAAATGGCGCGGGTTGGCAATTGGCGTATAGGGAAATGCCTGCCCGATGATGGCGACGGGCACGCCGTTCACTTCGCGCATCACCCAGGGCTTGAACACCGGGTCGCCGAAATCGGCCGTCTTCACGTTTTGTGCGAGAAACTCGGTACGGCCGAGCGACTTGACGGCTTCCTGCACGCGTGCCGCGCCATAGGTGAATTCCCAGTGCGCCGTCATCGCGTCGATATTCAGCGCACGGCACACTTCGATCATGTCGTTGCCGCGCGTCCACAGCGCCGTCGCCGAGCCT
The DNA here is from genome assembly GCA_900299145.1 of Betaproteobacteria bacterium. Lineage (GTDB taxonomy): Bacteria > Pseudomonadota > Gammaproteobacteria > Burkholderiales > SG8-41 > UBA5216. Next base: position 1,579 of record OMIN01000033.1, read on the forward strand.
TGCCAGGTGTCGCCGCCATCCAGCAGCAGCGCGCCGGGGCGGCTTGCGCGTAACTGTTTGATCAACGTGGCGAGGTGGGCGAATCCGCCGACCTTGCCATAACGGCGCGCGGCTGCGGCAAAATCGAGAGACGTGAACGCATGCGCTTCCCGTGAACCGGGCGCGATGCCCGCGTGGCGCAGCAAGTGTTCGCCGACCAGATGCGGCAGCCGGCCCGCGGCTTCGCCCACGCCGATGTTGACGCTGGGCTCGCGAAAGTGCGCGGGCAACAGCTGCGCGTGACAATCCGTGAAGTGCAACAGATGCACGTTGCCAAAGCGCGGCAATTCATAGAGCGACTGTGCTACCTGGGCGCGAGACGCATTGAGTGGTGCACCACATGCGGCGGCAGCGGCCAGCGTGCCGAGGAATTCCCGGCGGTTCAATGCGTCACCAGGGTTTCAAGAGCGAAGGCAAAGGGGGAATGCAAAGGCCAGTGCGGTTACTGGTTCAGAAAATCCGCGCCAGTGGCCGGCATCAGGAAACTCTTGTTCATTTCCTTGATGGTGTTGACGCCGAGCATCGCCATGTCGCGGTCAATCTCGTCGATCAGCAGTTTGATCGCGTGCTCGACGGCGGGCTGGCCGCCGACGGCAGACGCGCACAGAAACGGCCGCCCGATGAAACAGAAATCCGCGCCCAGCGCCAGCGCCTTCAGCACGTCCGTACCGCGCCGGAAACCGCTGTCCATGATCACCGCCATCTTGTCGCCTGCGGCTTCGCGGATGCCGGGCAGCACGCGCAGCGGCGACACCGTGCCATCCAGCTGCCGTCCGCCATGGTTCGACACCATCACGCCGTCGACGCCGTAGTCGCGCGCCATGCGCACCACGTCCTTGTGCAGCACGCCCTTCAACAGTAGCTTACCCTTCCAGATTTTGCGCATGTGCGCGACGTGCCGCCAAGTGAGCCGGTCGCGCCGGCCATAGCCGCGCAGCGCGGTTTTGGAAATCAGCGGCACGCGCGGGCCCATGTTCTCGACGTGCGGCATGCCGTCCTTGATGAGTGTTTTGAGGAACATGCCGAACAGCCACTTGGGCCGCAGCATGCAGTCCCACGCCAGTTGCGGCGTGGGACGCAACGGATTGTTGTAACCGGCACGCACGTTGTTTTCGCGATTGGCGGCGACCTGCACGTCGACAGTGACGGCAATGGTTTCAAAGCCCGCTTTGGCGCAGCGCTCGAAGGTCTCAGAGATGCGATCCTCGTCGCCCGGCAGATAGGCCTGAAACATTGCGGTTTTGCTGGCGGCGCGCACGTCTTCCATGCGCATCAGCGAAGCGCCGCTCATCATCATCGGAATGTTGGCGTTGGCGGCAGCGCGCGCCAACACCAGATCGCCTTGATACGAGGCAATCGACGTGCCGCCCATCGGGGCGAAGCCGAACGGCGCGTTGTAGGTGTGGCCGAGTAGTTCCGCTTTCATGTGGCGCTGCGTGGTATCCACCAGCGGCTTGGGCACGAAACCAACTTCCTCGAACACATCGCGGTTGCCGCGCAACGACATATTGTTCTCGACGCCGCCGGTGACGTAGCCATAAATCGGCCGCGGCAACACCTTGCGCGCGGCGTCGATGAAATCCTGCAGCGCCAGGTAATCGCGCAGGCCAGCCGGCAGCGAGCGCTTGTCAACGAACGACAAGCCGCCGGCGGTGTCGGGTTTGGGAACAAGCACTTCGGGCGCGGCGGGGGCGGTGGTGGTGTTCATGATGTTCTCCGGATTCGTAAGAGATTGAGTTGGAGGAGCGTGGGGTGTGGCACGTTCCGGTGCGCCAGCCCTTCAGGCTATTGCGATGATTTTGCAGAGGGGCCACTATAACTGCAAGCTTGGCCCAGCGATTCGCGGCATACCGTCACGCGCGCAAGTCCGGGCAGCTTGTCAGCCAGGGAGTGCCAAACCCAGATCGCCAAGTGCTCCAAGCTGGGTTGTCCTAAGTATTTGATTTCATTTAATAATTTATGGTCGAGTTGTTTGCGCAGGCGCAGGCATGCGCGTTCGACTTTGGCGAAATCGGCGACAAACCCGTGCGGCTCATGCGGCGTGCCGCGCAGCGTGACCTCGCATTGAAACGAGTGGCCATGCACGCCGCTATAAAGGTGCCCGCGCGGCGCGGTTGAAAACCGGTGGGCTGCGTCGAAGCCGAAGCGGTAGGAAATTTCGACCTCGTGCCCGCCCGTGACAGGCGCGGATTTGCGGGTGGTTCGAGAGGCTCGAATGTTTCGAGAGGTTCGAGGCTTACGTTGTGCAGCAGTCATGGAATACCAATCAGCTTGTGGGTTTGCAGCGAAAGGCGCCAGCGCGGCCGCGCCTTGCAATAGGCGACCGCCAGACGCGTGTTCTGCGCGTGACGCGGGCCATCCATCGGCTGCAAAAAGAAATGATGGAACGGCAGCTTTTCATAAAGCGCCGGCTCAGCGCCGCGCTGTGGAAACACCAGTTTCAGTTCATCGCCGCGTTTAAGGTGAAGCGGCGCGCGCGCTTTTGGGCTGACGCAAATCCAGTCCACGCCGGGCGGTGGTTGCAGCGTGCCGTTGGTTTCGATGGCGATGCGAAAGCCCTTTGCACGCAGCGCCGCGATCAACGGCGGGTCGAGCTGCAGCAGCGGTTCGCCGCCGGTGCACACCACAAAGCGGTGCGCGGGGCTGCGCCTGGGCCATTGCGCCAGTACCGCTCGCGCGAGCGAGGCCGGCGTGCGGAATTTGCCGCCCCCGGGGCCATCGACACCGACAAACTGCGTATCACAAAAACGGCACACGGCTGCCGCGCGGTCTTTCTCGCGGCCCGACCACAAGTTGCAGCCCGCGAAGCGCAAAAACACCGCCGGCGTGCCGGCGTTTGCGCCTTCGCCTTGCAGCGTGTAGAAAATTTCCTTGACCGAGTACATGAGGGCTGGGCTGGCGTGCGTGGTTTCACGCCTTCCACGAATCCCGCAACGTCACCGCGCGGTTGAACACGGGTGCGCCGGGCGCGGAATCACGCAGGTCAGCGACAAAATAGCCATGGCGTTCGAACTGGAAGCGTTCTTCGGGTTTGGCTTCTTTCAACGCGGCTTCGAGTTGCGCGGTGATGGTCTTGGCGGAATCGGGATTCAGATCGAGCAGGTAATCCTGCCCTCCCGCGCCGGGATGCGCGGTTTTGAACAGCCGGTCGTAGAGGCGTACCGGCGCGGCGTGGGCGTGCCTCGCGCTCACCCAGTGAATGTTGCCTTTGACCTTGACGGAATCGGCGCCCGCCGTGCCGGATTTGGTGCCTGCGATGTATTCACAGTGCACTGCAGTAACGCGGCCCGCGCTGTCTTTCTCGCAACCTGTGCATTTCACCACGTAACCGTAGCGCAGACGCACGCTGTTGCCGGGAAATAACCGGAAAAACCCCTTCGGCGGTGTTTCGGCAAAATCTTCGCGCTCAATCCACAGTTCGCGCGTGAGCGGCACCACGCGTTTACCGAGATCCGGCTTTTGCGGATGATTGGGCGCGAAGCAGTCTTCCTGCTGGTCGGCCGGATAGTTGTCGATAATGAGCTTCACCGGGTCAAGCACGGCAATGCGGCGTTCGGCGGATTCGTTCAAGTGCTCGCGCATGCAGTCTTCGAGCACGCTGTAGTCTATCCACGAATCCGCCTTGGATACGCCGATGCGCTCGGCGAACAGGCGAAAGCCTTGTGGCGTGTAGCCGCGCCGGCGCGCGCCAGCGAGCGTGGGCATGCGCGGGTCATCCCAGCCTGCGACGTGTTTTTCGTTGACGAGCTGGATCAAGCGGCGCTTGGACAGCACTACGAAAGTCAGATTGAGCCGGGCGAATTCAACCTGTTGCGGCAGCGGTTGAGCCAGCAGCCCGCCCTCGGCGAGTTTGCCCAGCAACCAGTCGTAAAACGGCCGCTGGTCTTCAAACTCCAGCGTGCAGATCGAGTGCGTGATGCGTTCCAGCGCGTCTTCGATCGGATGCGCGTAGGCATACATCGGGTAAACACACCACTTGTCGCCGGTGCGGTGATGCCGCGCCTTGCGGATGCGGTAAATCGCCGGATCGCGCAGGTTGATATTGGGCGAAGCCATGTCAATTTTCGCGCGTAATACCATGCTGCCATCGGCATGTTTGCCTTCGCGCATCTCGCCAAAGCGGGCGAGCGACTCAGCGGCGGGCCGTTCACGCCACGGGCTCGCGACACCCGGCTCGGTTAGCGTGCCGCGGTTGGCGCGCATCTGCTCGGGCGTCTGCTCGTCGACGTAGGCGTGGCCCGTGTGGATGAGATGCACGGCCGCTTCGTACATGAAGTCGAAGTAATCACTGGCAAAGAAAATATTCTCGCGCCAGTCAAAACCCAGCCACTGCACGGCGTGGATGATGGAGTCAACGTATTCCTGTTCTTCCTTCTCCGGATTGGTGTCGTCAAAGCGCATGTGGCATGCACCGCCGTAACTTTGCGCTAGGCCGAAATTCAGGCAAATCGATTTGGCGTGGCCGATATGCAGATAGCCGTTCGGCTCCGGCGGAAACCGCGTGCGGATTCTTGCCGCGTCCTGTGGCGCCTGCGCGTGCACCTTGGCCGGACCGGGCTTGCCGCCCCAGCCGCGCGCTGCATACTTGCCGGCGGCAAGATCGGCGTCAATGATGTTGCGGATGAAGTTACTGGCCGGCGCGGGGCGCGCAGCGGATGATTTGTTCTTTTCGCTCATGATGCGCGTATTTTACCGTGAGCCACGTCCCAACCGGTCTCGGCCATGGTGGATCATCGTGAGTTCTTCAGGATCAAACGCGGCAATGGCGGCTTCGGCAAAGTCGAGAAAGGCGGCGATTTTGCCTGGTAATGGGCGTGTCTTGCGATAGAGGGCGTAAAGCGGCGGGCCGCCTTCACAGGTCCAGTCGCCGAGAACGCGTTTCAACTGGCCGGTGGCAATCAAAGCGGGATCGAAAAAGCCGATGCGCACCAACCCAACGCCCGCAAGTGCCGCAGCGACCAGACCTTCGCGTTCATTGGTGACCAATGCGGATTGCACTTTCACGATTTCGTGTTCATTGCCCCGCCGAAAGTCCCAGGTATCGAGCGGCTTGCCGGCCCACGACGGATTCAGTATGACGCAGCGGCGTTTTGCCAGTTCGCACGGATGGGCCGGTTCTCCAGCGGCTTTCAGGTAGCTGGGAGCGCCATAAACACCGAAGCGGACTTCACACAATTTGCGTGCGATCAAGTTCGAGACGGGTGCCTCCCCCACGTAAAGCATCAGATCCACGCCGTCGGCGTGCATCTGTATGGGGTCGGTCATCTGCCGGCATTCGATGGTGAGTTCCGGGTGCCGGCGCGTAAACTCAGGCAGGCGCGGCATGATGACATGCCGGGTGATCGGGACGCTGATGCCGAGGCTGAGCGTGCCCTTGAGACGCGCCCGCATGCCGGAGGTTGCGGTGTCCAGTGCGGATAGCCGGTCCAGAATTTCACGTCCGCGGCGGCAGAATTCCTCGCCGTCCTCGGTCAACTTGAGCTGACGCGTAGTGCGATAAAACAGCGTCACATGAAAGCGCTTTTCCAGATCGGTGATGGCATGACTCACCGCGGATGGCGTTACATTCAGTGACGCCGCAGCCTTTGCGAAGCTGCCCGCATCGGCGGCACGTACCGCCATCTCGATTTGCCGCACTCTGTCCATGAGTTCTTCACACCATTGGTTGTCAGACGCATTATTCATGAATATGGTTCATGAGTGTAGTGCGCGCTGGCGGCTCGACGGTGGGCAGAAGGGTTCCTACAATGGCCCAGGTTCAATTTTCCAGGAAAACACCGTGCGACACCGGTTAATCAAGCTGTCCATCTACGCGGGCTCTTCAGCACTGCTGGCCCTGCCGCAGTTGCCCGGCGCCAGCGCGGCGCCAACCGCCAGTTACCCCACCCGGCCCGTACGCCTCATTGTTCCAGCGGGCGCCAGCAGCAACGGGGACTACCGTGCACGGCAGTTCGCGCAGAAGGTTTCGGCGGCACTGGGCCAACAGGTTATTGTCGACAACCGCCCTGGTGCGAACACCATCATAGGCACTGAAGTCGCTTCGCGTGCCGCCGCTGATGGCCACACGCTGCTGTTTGCATTCCACACGTTTGTGATCAATGCCCATCTGTATCGCAAGCTGCCGTACGACGCGGCGAGACAGTTCGTCCCGGTAGCCGGATTCGGCATTGTGCCGGTCGGCCTTTTTGTGAACACGGCGGTGCCCGCGAATTCCGTCAAGGAACTGATCGCGCTGGCCAAGGCGAAGCCGGAAGATCATACCTGTGTGTCGGTCGGCAATGGGTCGGGCCAGCATCTTTCCTGCCATCAATTCAACCGGCTGACGGGATCAAAGGTCAGAGTCATTCACTATAAGGAACTCGGTCAGGGCATCACGGATATGCTGGGCGGGCAGATCAGCATGGTGTTTGACGGGCTTTCGGTACCATTGCCGCTGATTAAATCCGGCAAGCTCAAGGCGCTGGCGATTTCCGGCGCGGCCCGCGTGTCATCGCTGCCGGCGTTGCCGACCTTTGGCGAGGCTGGGTTGGACGCATTCGATATGGCATTCTGGACTGGCGTATTCGCGCCTGATGGCACGCCGCAAGCGGTAATTGGTACGATTAACCGCGAAAGCAATGCTGCGCTGAAAGCACCCGACATCGTGCAATCGCTGGTGGACACCGGCGGCGCCGCGCTGGCGGGATCGCCCGCGGATTTTGCGGCGTTCGTGAAGGCTCAATCGGAGCGCTGGGGGGCCATCATCAAAGACTCCGGCGTGCGGCTGGATTGATGGGACAAACGGGAGCCCTGTCGTGATACGTGCAACAAAGGTCGGCCATGTCGTGCTCAAGGTGGATAAACTCGACGCGTGCGCGAAGTTTTATACGGAGGTGCTGGGCTTTGAATACGTCAACCGGCTGGATACGCCACGAGCGGTGTTTCTGACACTGGGTGTGCAGCATCACGACATTGCGTTGTTTGAAGTGCCTGCCACTGCTGATGCGCCCAAGGCGGACCAGGTCGGCTTGCATCACCTGGCACTGCGGGTCGACGACGCCGCCGCGCTGAAGGAAGGCTTCGAGACCCTAAGGCAGCACGGCGTAAAGGTGATACGTGCGGTGGATCACGGCACAACGCACAGTGTCTATTTCAACGACCCTTCCGGTAACCGGCTGGAGCTCTATTGCGACATCGGTGGCGATGGCCTCCAGCGCGCCCGCAATCGCACGGCGCGTAGTCTGGCCGACTTTCCTGCTCTGGATATGGGTAAATGAGTCGCGAATAAGTCGAAAATAAGTCGTTAATCAATCGACGATCAGCACTTGCCGGGCTATTTGCCCAGATAGCTCGTCGGCAGCGCTTTTTCGATGAAGCCTCGTTTGTTGCGAGAGACCTGCCACGCTTTCGCGCGCGGCAGACTCGCCACGGCCTGCTTCAGCTTGCCGTCCACAAAATGCAGCGCCGCGCCGTCGTCGGCGGCCATGCCATCCATGATCTTGCCGCTGGCGACAAACTTGCGGTAGGTGGGGCGGCGCAGTGGCTCGCTGTTGTAGTGCGGGCAGTTGCTGCCTTTCAGAATGCCCAAACATGGCATGGCGGTGAGCGCGACTGCCACCGAGTCGGTCACCCCCTGTTCAAACCAGCAGATCGAGCCTGCGCTGGCGCCGCCGAGCACGATGCCTTTGTCGTACGCTTTGCGCAGATAAACATCGAGTTGCCACTCGCGCCACACCGCCAGCATGCTGCGCGTGTTGCCGCCCCCGACGTAGATGGCATCATGTTCCATCACAAACGATTCCAGATCACGAGGCGTGCGCGCGAACAGCGGCAGGTGGTTGGGCTTGCAATCAAAGCGGCTAAATCCCGCGTAAAAGCGCAGACGGCCCGCATCCGCATCGCCGTGCGCGGCGCCGATGAAACACACCTTCGGCTTCTTTTTGCCGGTGAGGCCGAGGAAGTAATCGATCAACAAGAGGTTGTCGAGGGCTTCGGGGATGGCCGCGCCGCCTATGGCGAGGATTTGCATTTGCATGGGTGTTTGATTTCCTATTCTATCGTTCAGGGTAGACGGCGGCGCTCATGCACGCTTTCTCGGTCGCATCCCCGCAAGCGGGGCCCCTGCTCTGCGCTCCAGCGTGCCCGCCAATCGCAAGTATCTGTTTTTTCACGACTTTCTACCCCTCAATTTTTACCCCAGCTTCCTTAATCACCTTCGCCCACTTCGCCACCTCCGCACGCAGGAATTCGTCGAACTCCGCCAGCGAACTGCCAACCGGATCGATGCCCATTTGCACGAATCGCTCGCGAATGTCGGCGCGCTTGAACGCGGTCTGAATTTCATTGCCGATGCGTTCAACGGCTGCTTGGGGCGCGCCCGCCGGCGCGAGCCAGCCAACCCAGGTGCCGCCAGTGACGTTGACGCCGGCCTCGATCAACGTCGGGATGTCCGCCGCGGAGGCGATACGCTTTTCGGAGGCCATGCCTATGGCCTTGATGCGGCCGCCGCGCACGTGCGGCATCATCGATGACGGCGTGTCCATCAGGATTTGAATTTCGTTGCTGACCAGCGCCTGTGTCGCGGGCGCGGTGCCTTTGTAAGGCACGTGGTTGAGCTTGATGCCGGTGGTCAGCATCAGCAATTCGGTGGTCAAATGCGCCGCCGCGCCAATGCCGCTGGAGCCGAAGGACAATGCCCCCGGTTTGGCCTTGGCCAGCGCCACCAGTTCCTTCGCGTCTTTTGCGGCCAGATTGTTGTTGGCGGTGACGATCAGCGGTGCGGTCACTAGCAGCGACACCGGCGCAAAACTCTTGATGGAATCGTACGGCAGCTTGGGGTACAGCGTCTGGTTGGCGGCGTGCGCGGCAATTACCGAGGCCAGCGTGTACCCGTCGGGCGTGGCTTTTGCCACCAGTTCCGCGCCGAGGATGCTGTTCGCGCCGGGGCGGTTGTCCACCAGTACATTTTGCCCTACGGCCTTTGCAACCTCTTGCGCGACGATGCGCGTCACCACATCTGTGATTCCACCGGGAGTGTACGGCACCACCACGCGTATGGGACGCACGGGATAGTTCTGGCTTTGGGCCATGGCGGCGTCGATGCAGGCAAGTGCAAGCGCGCCACTGGCTAACATTACATAACTATTTGTTTTAATTGACATTTTTTTCTCGGGATGGCTGTGATAACCGCTATTCAACACGCGCGCCGGTGGCCTTGACCACCTTCGCCCATTTCTCGACTTCGTTGCGGATGTGCGCGGTGAATTGCTCCGCCGTGCCGCCGACCGGGTTGACGCCGCCACTCACGAAGCGCTGGCGCACGTCGCGCATGGCAATGATCTTGTTGATTTCCGCATTGAGGCGATTGACGATGTCGCGTGGTGTGTTGGCGTGCGCCACCGTGCCGAACCACACATTCACTTCGAAACCCTTCACGCCGGATTCATCCACTGTCGGCACCTCGGGCGCGAGTTCCGAACGCTTCAGGCTGGTAATCGCAATGGCTTTCATCTTGCCGGTCTTCGCATGCGGCAGCACGTTGGGTGTGTTGTCGAAAATCATCATCACATGCCCGCCCATCAAATCGGTCAAAGCGGGCGCGCTGCCCTTGTACGGAATATGCACGATTTGCGTGTTGGTCATCAGCTTGAACAGTTCCATCGACATGTGATTCGAGGTGCCATTGCCGGTGGACGCATAGTTCAGCTGATTTGGCTTGGCCTTGGCAAGCGCGATCAACTCCTTGATCGAGCTCACGGGCACGGACGGATGCATCACCAGCATGTTGGGTGTTGCGCCCGCGTAAATGACGCCGGTGAAATCGCGCACCGTGTCGAAAGGCAGCCGCGCGTAGAGCGACGCGTTCACCGCAAACGGCACCGCCACGCCGAGCACCGTGTAACCATCGGCCGGCGCCTTGGCCACAATGTCGGTGCCGATGGTGCTGCCCGCGCCGGGGCGATTGTCGACGACCGTTTGCGCGAAGCCGCCTTCGGTGAATTTCTGCGCGATGGTGCGGCCCAGCGTGTCGTTGAACGCGCCGGGCGGGAAGGGGACGACGTAGCGGATGGGTTTGGCGGGGTAGCCTTGCGCGAGCGCTTGCCCAACCAACGCCTGCCCGGCCAGTATCGCAGACACGACAACAAATTTATACATAACTCGGCCCCTCGATCACAGGATGTTTTATCAGGAATTCTTCGTTAACCTCAACGCCGATGCCCGGCGCCTCCAGCGGCGTGACACAACCATTTTTGTCCACGACATATGGCGTGCTCACCAGCTCATCGCGGAACAGGTTGTTCTTCGACACATCGCCTTCAAAGTAACCGCCGTTGTCGATGGCCGCCAGCACATGCACGCATGCCGCCATGTTGATGCCCGTCATCGACGAATGCGGGTTGACCTGGATCTTGTAGGCTGAAGCCATGTGCGCGATGCGCATCACCTCGGTGATGCCGCCGGTTTTGGACACATCCGGCTGGAAAATCGTGATCACGTTGTCTTCGATCAGCCGGCTGAATTCGAAGCGCGTGTAGTGGTTCTCACCGGCGGCGAGCGGCACGCCGCCGTACCGCCGCAGCTCCGCATAGGCGCGGTAATCCTGCGCGGGGAAGGGCTCCTCCAGCCAGCCCACGCCCTGTGCTTCGAGCCCTGGCATGGCGGCGCGCGCGGCGTTAATGTCATAACCGGTGTTCGCGTCGGTCAAAATAATCAGGTCGTCGCCAAACGCCTTGCGCACAGCGGCCACGCGTTCAACATCGCGTTTGGCTGTGTCACCAATGCGCAGCTTCACCGCCTTGTAACCCATTTCGATCAACGGCCGCGCTTCGTCCACCAGTTGCGCGGGCGGCTGGTACCCGAGCGCCACGCCGCCCGCGTAGGCGGGTATCGGGCGCGATACGCCGCCGAGCAATCGATACAGCGGCCAGCCCGCTGCCTTGCCGCGGATATCCCACAGCGCCTGATCGATGCCGCTCATCGCAAGGCAGGTGCCCGCGCCCATGCCATGCGAGGCCAGCTGCTTGTCGTAGATTTTTTTCCACACGCCAACGACATCGCCCGCGTTCATGCCGAGCACCAGCTGGCGCAGCGTGGTGTTGACCAGCGCTGCCACCGCGCCCGGCGCGCGCCCATGGTGCGATTCGCCCCAGCCGACGAGCCCGCCCGCGGTGGTGACTTTGACAATGATGGCGTCGCGCTTCACCGCGCGGCCCACGCCCAGGCTCACGCTATCCTCCGGTTTGACGGGGAAAGACGTGGGGTAGGCCTTGATTTCAGTGATTTTCAGGTCGGGATTGGGCGTGGGAATCGGAATGGGCATGCGGCGTTTTCTGGCACAAGTTGCAAAGTACGCTATTCTAATCGGCGTAACGTGTTCGCAGCGATGCCCGGCGCGATGGAAACGTGGGGTTCGCTACAGGGAGACTTCATGACTGGCACAACGCACACCCGTAAGCCCAAATTGCCGCCGGTGCGGCCCATCAAATCGAAGCGGGATCTGGAGCGCGTGCTGACAATCACGCAGCGTATGCGTGCGCAGCCCAAACGCGATTCCGAAGCCGAGTTGCGCTTGCTGGCCCTGCTGGCGGAAATGGACAAATTTGAATCGCTGGATGATGCGGACGACGATGACGATGACGCGTCAGCCTACGGTGGGCCGCGCCGCCGTTGGACGGATGACGGTGGCCGCGACGACCGTTAGGCGTGCGTTTTTTGATCTGGCGCTACTCCGGCAGGATGCCGGCTGCTTTCACCACGCCGGCCCATTTTGCGACTTCCGCCTTGATGAATGTGGTGAACGCCTCCGGCGTGCTGGCCACCACAACGCTGCCATCGCGCACCACGTTTTCCACCAGTTCCGGCCGGCTTAACGTCGCCACCGATTCCTTGTGCAACCGCGCGATGAGTTCACGCGCCGTGCCCGCGGGCGCGAGCAGCCCCGCCCACTGCAGCGCTTCGTAACCGGGCAAGCCGGATTCCGCGATGGTGGGCGTTTCCGGCAGCATGCGTAAGCGCGCGGGCGTGGTGACGCCCAGCGCACGCAGCCGGCCCGTGCGCACATGCGGCAACACGATGGAAAGGCTTGCCGACATTGACGCGTCAAGCCGCCCGCCCATCAAATCGGTCAAGCCGCTGTTGCCCTTGTAGAGCACATTGGTAAGGCGCACCTTCGCCATCGACGCAAAGAGTTCCATGGTGAGATGCGGCAACGTGCCGTGGCCCGCCGCGGCATAGGTAATCTGCCCCGGTCGTGCGCGGGCAAGCGCGATAAATTCCTGCGTGGTTTTCGCGGGCAGCGACGGGTGCACCACCAGCATTTGCGGTGTCGACAGCGTTTGCGTGATGGCGGCGAAGTCGCGCAGCGGGTCAAACGGCAGCTTCTTGTAAGTGGAAGGGTTGGTGGCGAGCGCGCCCGGCGCCATCAGCAGCGTGTAGCCATCGGGCGCCGCTTTCGCCACCAGCTCCGTACCGACAATGGTGCCTGCGCCCGCGCGGTTTTCCACGACCACGGACTGGTTCCAGCGTTTGGAGAAATCCTGCGCGAGGATGCGCGCGCTCAAATCGCTGCCCGCGCCCGGCGTGGTGGGCACGACAATGCGCACCGGGCGGTTGGGGTACGCATCCTGCGCCTGCGCAAGCGGCGTCACGAGCAATGTTACGAACAGTCCACGGATTAACGTGTGCATGGCATTTCCTCCATGTTGCGCACTGTATGCCGTGCGGTGACACGTGGTCAACGGGCTTCCGGTATTCTTGCAATCCGTGCAACGGCTGTGCGGTTTCCAATTCACGCCATTCCACGCCAATCCGAGGAGCACGTAAAACATGAAAAACCTGATATCAAAATTACTCGCGTTGTTCGCCCTGCCGCTCATCGCGCACGCCGCCGACCCGGTGTTCCCCACGCGCCCGCTGCGCATTCTAGTGCCGTTCACGGCGGGCAGCGCCACCGATGTTATTGCGCGCATCGTCATGCCCGCGCTCACCGAAAAGTGGAGCAAACAGGCCGTCACCGACAACCGCCCCAGCGCCGGCGGCATCATCGCCTGCACCATCCTTGCTGAAGCGCCGCCTGACGGCCACACGCTGATGGTTACCGGCTCCAACTACGCGGGCAGCATGGCGCTCTATGAAAAACTGCCGTTCGATCCGGTGCGCGACATCGCTGGCGTGGCGCAAATCGGCAGCACACCGCTGGTGCTGGTGGTTGCGCCCAACCTGGGCATCAAGAACGCCAGGGATTTCATTGCCGCGGCGAAAGCCAGGCCGGGCCAGTTCAACTTCGGGTCGACCGGCATCGGCAGCGGCCCGCATTACGGCGCCGCGCTCTTTAACTACACCGCCGGCATCAACGCCGTGCACGTGCCCTATCGCGGCTCGCCGGAATCGCTCACCGATCTGATGAGCGGGCGGCTGCAATATATTTTGACGCCCGTGCTGGCGGCGACATCGCTCATCAAAAGCGGGCGCATACTCGCGCTGGGCGTCACCACCAGCTACCGCGCACAGGCGTTTCCCGACGTGCCGCCGCTGGGCGATGCGCTGCCCGGGTTTGAGTATCAGGGCTGGTACGGCGTGCTCGCGCCTTCAAAAACGCCGCGCACTATTGTCAACCTGCTGTCGCGGGAAATCGCGCAAACGCTCGCGCGCGCCGATATCCAGCAGGGCATTGCCAACCAGGGCGCCATTGCCAAATACGGCACGCCGGAGGCGTTCGACAAACTGGTGCACGGTGAAATCGCCACGCGCAAAAAGGTGTGGAAGGCGGCCGGCGTTAAGGCGGAGTAGCGGCGGAATAGCGGCGAAGCAGGGGTGGAGCAGGGGCGGAGCAGGGGCGGCCTAGGCACGCGCGCGGGTATACTTGAATTCCGGAGTCATCATATCGTTGCGAAAGGGAGCAAGACCATGGGGTTTTACGAAAAAGGCAAAGTTCGCATTCACTATGAAGAGGCGGGGTCGGGCTACCCGTTGTTCATCATCCCCGGCGGGGGCTTGAACGCAAACATCAGCAAATTCAACGACAGCCACCCCTTTAACCCCATGGACGAGTTCAAGGGGGAGTACCGCTGCATCGCGCTGGACCTGCGCAACGCCAATGGCGGGCAATCCACCGGGCCGCTCGAATTTGACCGCCCGTGGGACGCGCACGCGGAGGACATGTTCGGGCTGCTCGATCACCTCAAAGTCGACAAATTCATGGTGATGGGCTTTTGCATCGGCAACCCGCTGCTGTGGAATTTGATCAAGCGCCAGCCGCAGCGCATCGTTGCCGCAGTGTCGGCGCAGCCCAGTGGGTTTCGCGCCGACCTGCCCGACCATTTTTACAAGACCAATATCGCCAAGTGGGCGCCGCAGTTGTGCGCCAGCCGGCCCGACATCACCATGGACATGGCCGGCAAGTACCTGAAAGCGATGTACCTCTCCAACCCGGATTTTGTGTTTTCGGTGGATCGCGATTTCGTGCGCAACTGCCCGATACCGCTGCTGGTGCTGCCGGACGACACCGAAGCGCACGTTTACGCGGTGGCGATGGAAATGGTGCACCTTGCGCCGAACGCGCAGGTGAGCCTTTATCCGTGGAAAGACACCAGGCAGCACACGGCAATGGCGGTGCGGCATGTGCGGTCGTTTCTGCGGGCGAATTGCCCGGCGGCATAGCGCGCTGGCCGCAGCCGGGCAGTTCGTTAAAAAATATAAATTAAATCAAATAGTTACGGAATATGGATACAGACGATCTGCCCTTCGAGGGCGTAAAAGTTCTCGACCTTTCGCAAGGTGTCGCCGGGCCCTATTGCGGCATGCACCTTGCGCGCAACGGTGCCGATGTGATCAAGGTCGAGCCGGTCGAAATCGGCTGCTGGAGCCGCCGGCTCGGCAAGCACACGGGCGACCACACCGCGCATTCCGTCATCGTCAACCGCGCCAAGCGCTCGCTCGCCATCGACCTTAAATCAGCGCAGGGCGTGGCCATCGTGCAGCGGCTGGCCAGCCAATGCGATGTGTTGATCCACAACTACCGCGTCGGCAAGATCGACAAGTTCAAGCTCGATTACGAAAGCGTCAAACAAACCAACCCGAACGTTATCTACGCCCATATCACCGGCTTCGGGCCGAAGGGGCCGCGCGCCGACAACCCGGCGACGGATTCCGTGATGCAGGCCTACACCGGCATGATGTCGATCAACAAAAGCGCGGCGGGTGTGCCGCAGCGCATTGAAATGCTGGCGATTGATTTTTCCACGGGCCTCTATGCCTTTCAGGGGGTGGCGGCGGCGCTCTACCGCAAGGCGATGAAAGGCCGCGGCGCGTTCATCCAGACCAGCCTGCTGGAAAGCGCGCTCGCCCTGCAGGAAGGCGCGATGATGGAACACCATTTGCAGGGCGGCGCAGCTGAGCCCATCGGCATGCCCGTGGGCATGTTCAAAACCAAGGACGGCTTCATGAGCGTCAACGCGCGGCGCGATGAGCATTTCAAGCGGCTCGCCAAACTGCTGGGCAAGGACGACTGGATCACCGATCCGCGCTACGCTGACGCGCGCGCCCGCGTAGTCAATCGCGACGAACTCATGGCCCAGCTGCGGCCGATCTTTGAGACCAAGACGTCGGACGAGTGGGTGGAACTGCTGTCCAGCATCGACATCCTGAAAGCCAAGGTCAACACCTACGACGATCTCTTCAAAGACCCGCAGGTGCAGGCGATGGATGCGGTGCGCTGGGTGGAGAACGACACGCTCGGCCGCGTGCCGATGGGCACCCTCTGCGGGCAGCGCGCGCCGGCGACGGGTGATCCACTGACGCATGCGCCGCATTTGGGCGAGCACACGCGGGAGGTTTTGGGGGAGATGGGTTACGGGGCTGGGGAGATTGAAAAGCTCGCGGACTCGGGCGTTGTCGTGTGCTACCGCAAATGAGCGAGTTTTCGGGTTTGCCAAATAATACAGAAATCTGTATCATGCCCGCATGAAGACGACACTGGACATCAATGACACCTTGCTCGCCAGCGCAAAGGCGCTGGCTGCCCGGCAACGTACCAGCGTGACGCGGTTGATTGAGGAAGGCCTGCAATTGCGCCTGCGCGCGAAGGCCATGCCCAAGCGTGCGCCAAAGCGGGCGATCCCCGTGTTTCATGGCAAGGGCGGCTTGGCAGTTGGCGTTGACCCACTGAGCAACAAGGCGCTGCTGGAAGCGGCGGGCGATGACACCTGACGTCAATGTGCTGGTGGCGGCATCGCGTGACGATCACCCGCATCACAAGGTTGCGCTAAAGTGGCTGCATCAGGCGCTTGAGGCTTGCGAGGCCGGCGCTACCTTCCGCCTGCTGCCGATGGTCACGGCAGCGTTCCTCAGGCTGACGACCAATCCGCGCATTTTCCCTAAAGCGACGCCATTGGATGATGCGGTCGCCTTTATCGATGCCTTGGCTGAGGCACCTGGCGTGGATATGCCCGCGATTGGGCCTGAGTGGCCGTTGCTGCGCCAGCTTTGCACGGATAAATCGTTGACGGGCAATCAAATCCCTGACGCATGGATTGCCGCCTGCGTGAACTATCTTGGCGAACATCTGGTTACGTTCGACGCAGATTTCAAGGCATTGCTGCGCCCGGCGCAGTTGACAGTACTGCCCGCAAATTAAACCTTGCGCGGAAGGCGGTCGATGCGGTGCGCCGGGTCGAGAACGACACGCTCGGCCGCGTGCCCATGGGCACGATCTGCGGGCAGCGCGCGCCGGCGACAGGCGATCCACTAACGCATGCGCCGCACTTGGGGGAGCATACGCGGGAGATTTTGGGAGAGATGGGTTATGGGGCGGGGGAGATTGAAAAGCTCGCGGCGTCGGGTGTTGTGGCGTGTTATCGGGCTTAAGCTTTTCCGAGTCGCTCCTACCAACCACAACCAATTATTTCAATTTTCCAACGAATACGAAAAGCGTGGTTCGGATAGACTTACCGGGTTCACCACTTTTTTGTATAGAGACAGAAGGAAAGATTAGCAAATAAAATCAAATGTTTATATGCCTTGCCGGGAAATTTTGCTTATTGGTAGAGTGGCAGTTTTGTCTCTCCATTAACTGTTAGTTCTAAGCCGAGTCACCGTACGCGAAACGTTCACAAGGAGGGGGTATGACAAGTAAGATTCGAATAAAACTTGGGGCAATTGAAGTCGAGTACGAAGGAAGTGAGCAGTTTCTGAAAGAGGAATTGCCCCAACTGCTCACGGCTGTTTCCGAGCTATATGCAAAATCGGCAGCTCTGAAAGAAGCGCCAGCCGGTACACTCCCAAACACCACGCAACAGGCCGACGCAGGAATCCTTCAAGGAACAACAGGAACAATCGCCGCCAAACTGGTTGTCAAACAAGGCCCAGACTTGATCATTGCGGCTGCCGCCCGCATGACATTCGTTTTGGAAAAGTCTGCGTTCTCTCGGCAAGAGATTATCGATGAGATGAAGACGGCTTCGGCGTACTACAAGAAATCCTATCTCGGCAATCTTACTCCATACATAAATACGCTCATGAAGGACGGGAAGCTACTGGAACCTTCAACCGGCACGTATTCTCTCAGCGCGACGGCTCAAGCTGATCTAAAGGCGCGTCTTGCTTAACATCCCCGCCCTAAAAGATTTGCTGCACCAACCAGCGTTGTCGAAGCTGGATAGCTTGTTGCTGTGCCTAGCCGCCGAACCGGTCGAGCCGAAAAGCATTTCTGACATCAAAGCCGTCGCTACCACCGCCGGCCTGCGGAAAGTGGCATCTTGGAACGTATCAGATCACCTATCCAAGTCCAAAGGCTGCGCAATTCGAACACCGGATGGCTGGGAACTAACTGCCAACGGAAAGGCGCGTGTTCAATCGCTTGCAGGCCCCTACATATCAGGGCCAGCGACCGTAGCTGCTGCAAGCCTACGGAGTCACTTGCCGAAGATTAAGAATTCTGACACTCGAGCCTTTGTGGAAGAAGCGATTAAGTGTTTCGAAGCAAAGTTACTGCGCGCAGCGATTGTATTGTCTTGGGTGGGTGCTATCGCATTGATACAGGACCACATTGTTTCGGCCAAATTATCAGCGTTCAATACTGAGGCTCGGAAACGAGATGCGAAGTGGAAAGATGCCTCGAATCGCGATGATCTGGCGCGTTTAAAGGAATACGATTTTCTGCAGATCTGTCATGCGATATCAGTGCTAGGCAAAAGTGTGAAGGATGAGCTTGAGGGCTGTTTGAAACTGAGAAATGGCTGTGGACATCCCAACTCCCTAAAGATCGGAGAGCACAAAGCATCCTCTCATGTTGAGACGCTTATCCAGAATGTGTTCTTGGTGTTTTGAGCCTAGTCAAAGGCCCAGGATAACTATGCGTTGGTGACCGGCGCAGTTCAGCGTTACGCGCTTCACCGCGCCGCTCAACACGGACGTCGAACGTCTGCTTCTACAGTCAAGGTGCCGCCCGCTTTGGGGCGGAAGTTGCCGCAGGTCGTTGCCAGTCAGATTGGCCGAACCTAGTCGCGGAAATCTATGTTGGTTGTGGTCCAAAAAATTGCGCCCTGCCGCCGCCGATGCAGGGGACTGCCGTCAGGTTCTGCAGGTTTATGACAATGAGCCTGTTACGGGTTGGTCGAGAAGTTTATGGAACTAGCTTTTCTTCGGCGCCCACCGATACGCTTTCTCGCACGCGCCTCCCATCAGCATGGCCCAGTCGCTTTTGCTCAGGCGATTCGTTTCCAGAAAAGGCTTGACGGCATTTTCGTAATTGACCACCGGGAATGCGCGCGTCCAGTCGGTGCCCCACAGGCAGCGTTCCATTCCCCACGCGTCGAATATTTTCGCGAGCGGGTCCCAGATGTCGTTAAAGGGATACGGTTCTTTCGACAGCGTGCAGGCGCCGCTGACTTTGATCACGACGTTCTTGCGTTTGGCGAGTTCGACGACTTTCGGCAGATCGGCCCACGGGGCGGCAGCGGATAAGCGGGCTGCCGGCGAGCGCGGCTGGAGAATGCCAAGGTGGTCGAGCACGAAGCGCGTGTCGGGGTGGCGGTCGATCACTTTCGTGCCCATGTCGATGTTGCCCCAGCACAGGAAATTGACCGGAAAGTCGTATTTCACCGCGGCGCGCGCAATGCGGTCGACGCCCGGGTCGTCGTGCTGGATGCCTTTTTCCGCCGGCAGCCTGAGGCGGATGCCAACGGTGCCCGGTGTTCTTTTCCAGTCGGCGATGACGTCTTCGACGCTCAAATCTTCCGGATCCACAGGCTTGACGATGCCAAAGCGGCCGGGGTGCTTTTTCTGCACTTCGACCGCGTAGCTGGAGTCGTATTGGTACATCGAGAACGACGACACAAAAATCGCGCCGTCCACCCCCAGCTTGTCCATCGCCGCCACGTGCTCGTCGCCGGTTGCGCTCGGTGGCGAGGCCGACTGGGACTTCCAGGGCCGTTGGGGGGTGTTCGCCTCGTAAGCGTGAATCTGGGAATCTATGATGGCCATCGGCTAAGCTCCATTGCTGAATAAAAGTGGATTCGAATTGTTCCATTTTTATCGCAAATGGTAGTCGACTGCCATACGCCGCGTTGTTTTGCCCCATCCAGCGCCATACCGAAAACGCTCCCGCTCCCGCGCTGTGCCCTGCGCCATGTAAATGTGCCTATTGCAGCCTATAGCGGCCCATAGTGTGAAGGCGGGATCGTGAACGCGAAGGGCCGCGCGCGATAACTTAGTGATAAACCATAAGTATTTGATTTTATTGATTTATTTTGTATCGCGTTTTTGCTGCCATAGAATGTGCCGGCCGGTCGGGCTTGAAAGCCGGTGCAATTTGCCCGGCCTGCTGCGCCGACTGGTTAAATCGCGAACTCAACCCCGTGTTGCTGCGCCAATTCCAGAAGCTTGGGAATATCGGGCGCCCCGGCGGGAATCTTGTCGTGGATGGCCGTGAAGAAGGGGGCCGCATGCGCGCCCGTGCCGGCAATTTCGAGCATCAGGCCGCCGCCGTGGCCAAAGCTGAAGCCGTGCACGGTGCCGCGCGGCACGTAAACCAGCGTGCCGGTGGCGCAGGCGCTGCTTTTCCCGTCGCACTGAAAGTTGACTTCCCCTTTTAGCACGTAGAAGGCCTCGTCCCAGCCGTGCTTGTGCGGCGGCGGGCCGGTGCCTTCCTCGCCCTGCTGCAGGGTGATGCCAAAGCTTTGCGTCGCGGCATTGGCCGCCAGCACCCGGATCTGCATGCCGACAACATTCAGGGCGGGGGCCTGCTGGCCGGGGGGTAGTACGAACGCTTGACTGGTCATGATCCCGTTGACTCCTGTGTAAGTGGGTCCTGTGTTAAAATGAGACAACTACTTCTTTATGAGACATTAGTCTCATTATGAATCATGCCCAAAACGAAGTCAAGCCCGCCTTCGGGCGGCCCCGGCACGGCGGGGCGCGTCAATCAAAAACGCCGCACGCGCCAGGCGCTTATCGATGCCGCCCTTGCGCTGCGCGAGGCCGGGCGTAACCCGACGCTGGATGAAGTGGCGGAGCGGGCGATGGTGTCGCGCGCCACGGCCTACCGCTATTTCCCCTCTGCGGAGGCGCTGGTCAGCGAAACCGCCACAGAGCGGGGCATGAAGGCCCTGGCCGAGGTGTGGCAGCCGGGCGATGACGCTGTTGAAGGCATCGGCCGTGCGGCAACGGAGCTCAGCAAGCTCTTACTGAGCGACGAAATCGGTCTGCACGTGATGGAACGTTCGTTCATGACGGTCTGGCTGGAAAGTGCATCACACGAGATGCCGCTGCGGCCGGGCCGGCGCATGAGCTATATCGAGCCGATGGTGGATGCCCTGAAAAAGCAGCTCACGCCTGCCGCGCGCAAGCGGCTTAAGCAGGCGCTCGCCATGGTGATGGGAACCGAAGCCCTGATCGCCGTGCGCGATATCGGCCGCGCCAGCGCAGATGAAGCACTTGATGCCGTGGCCTGGGCGGCGCGGTCGCTGGTACGACAGGCGCTGCTGGAAGCCGCGCGCGGCGCTGGCAAGTAACCGCTTTTGTGCTGACCGGCATTTGCCCCGCGGGGGCAGGGGCTCACTTCGCCACGGCTCGCGCCAACTGGCCCGGACGCGGAATGCTGGTGACTTCGACCTTGTGGCGAAAGCCGCTTTCGAAGGTGGGCTGCAATACCAGTTCACCCAGGTTGAACGTGCCCACCACCTGCATCATCTCGCGCATTTCCCGCGTCATGGTTTCCGCCATCGCGGCAATTTCTTCCACCAATGCCGCGTTTTGCTGGGTTGAATGCTCCATTGCCGAGAGGGCGGTGTTCATCTGATCAATGCCGCCCGCCTGCTCGTGCGAGGCGGTGCTGATCTGATTGACGACATCACGCACCCGAACGACCGAATCAACCACTTCCTTCATCGTGCTGCCCGCCTGCTGTACCTGCGTGACGCCAGAGCCGATTTTATGCACCGAATCGCCGATCAGCATCTTGATCTCGCGCGCGGCCCCCGCGCTGCGCTGGGCAAGGGCGCGGACTTCCGACGCCACCACCGCAAAGCCGCGGCCCTGCTCGCCCGCGCGCGCGGCCTCCACGGCGGCATTCAGCGCCAGAATGTTGGTCTGGAACGCAATGCTATCGATGACCCCGATAATGTCCGATATCTTTTTTGATGCATCCGAAATGCCGCTCATGGTCTTGACGGCCTCGGCGACAACCTTGCCGCCCTCGGTGGCGATCTCGGACGCGCCTATGGCCAGCGCCTAGGCATGATTGGCATTCTCGGCGTTCTGCTTGACCGAAGCGGTAAATTCCTCCATCGATGAAGCGGTTTCTTCTAGTGTCGAGGCCTGCTGCTCGGTGCGGGATGAAAGCTCCGCGTTGCCCCGCGCGATTTCATCGGTGCCGTTTTGCACGACTTCGGCCCTGTCGCGCACGGCCTGAATAAGCTCGCGCAGCCGGTAGATCGTGTTCTGTATCGAATTCAACAGCAGGCCGAGTTCGCCGCCGTGATGGTTGACATCGATTTTCTGTGCAAGGTTGCCTTGCGCAATGCCGTCCGACACGGTTGCCGCGCGGGTGATCGGCCGCGTGATCATCTGCGCCACGCGCTTCGAAAAGAATATCGCCACAACCGCCGCCAGCGTGCCGATGATCAGGACAGCCGCGCGCAGCGTGCCGTAAATATCCGCGCTGGTGACGGCCAGCCCCTTGCTTTGCTGGGCCAGACGCTCGTTAATCTGATGCAGCTCGCTAAAGCCGTAAAGCGCCACACCGATCAGCGCGGCCATCAGCGCGAGCACCAGCCCAAACCCGGTGGCCAACCGCTTGCCCACCGACATTCGGCGCAAAATCTTGATGATCATTACGTCATGCCTCGTGGGATGGAGAAATTGGGAACCGCACTTTTGTGCTGCCGCCAATGTATCGCCAAGCGGCGGCGGCGGTCAACCGCGCAAACGTACGCAAACACCCGTGCATCGCGCCCGCATTACGCCCCCATCCCCCGCCGTCGGCATAACCCGTTGCGCAATAGCCACCGCGTACGCCCCGTCGCAAAGCACTATCGTGCCCGCACCGTGGCATTCGCTACGGTGACGAACAGGTCACCACCCACATCACCGGCCTAAAAGGCGCGCGCTGGCGATATATGGCGAGGCAGGTTGCGCGCCGGGCAGATGGAAAACTTGCGGCCTCGCGGGTTGCCCCTTGCCAGTGCACGGGATCACGCCTGCCATGATCCAAAAATATTTAATAAAAACATATAGTTACGTGACAAATTGGCCAGGGGATTGCGAGACATGGTCAGCCGCGCAAACGCTGAACCAATAGCCGCGCAGCGCGGATACACACTGGGGCCTATGCCGAAACTGCGTTTGTAAATCCCGCCGCCCTCGGCTATAAGCAAGGCGAATCGATGGTTGCAAACTTCCACCCAACGTCAAAAGGCCCCAAGCACCATGAGAAACATCGCTGCCGCACTAACCCTGCTAGCCCTGCTAACCCTTACCGCGTGCGCCACCACGCCGGAGATGGAGGGGCCGCCGACCGCCTTCCGCCTCACATCGCCCGGCATGGCGGACAACGCGCGGCTGCCGCCGAAGGCTGCGGGCAACTTCGCCAAGAACCCGAACTGTACCGGGCAGAATGTCTCGCCCGCGCTCGCGTGGAGCAACCCGCCGGACAAGACGCGCAGCTACGCCATCATCTGGGACGACCAGGCCGGCCGCGGCGGACTTGGCGTATCGCACGGGGTGATCTACGGCATCCCGGCCAGCACCAGCGGTTTTGCCGAAGGTGCGCTGGGCGGGGCGCCCACATCCGGCGCTTTCGTGCCCGGCAAGAGCACCATCGGTATGCCTTGGTTTGGGCCGTGCCCGCCCAAAGGTAACGCGCCCCAGCACTATGTGATGACCATCATCGCCACCGAGGTTGAGCCCAATGCGCTGTCGCCCGGCCTGACCAGGGCCGAACTGCTCAAGGCGCTGGAGGGTAAGGCACTGCGCGCGGCCAGTTTGGTGTTTCGGTTTTGGCAGTGAGGGCGTGAAACTGCAGGGCTTCGACCTAGACGTCCACGGTGCATGCCCGGCAACGAATGAAAGAAATGTCGAGGTCGCCGATATGGCCAAAAAGAAAGTGCGCAGTGTGTTTCACGATCTCTACTTGGCTGATCGGGCGGCGTTAATGGAAATGCGCTCGTTATTGCTGGTTGGCTTGAAGCAGTGGCTTGAACAGGCCGACATGACGCAAGCGGAGGCCGCAAAGCTGATCGGCGTCAAGCAAGCACGCGTGTCCGATATCAAGCATGGCAAAATCAGCCAGTTCAGTCTGGATTTGCTGGTGTGCATGGCCGCGCGGGCGGTTCTGCAGCCTCAGCTCAAATTAGCGGTGTGATAACGACGACGAATTTATTTCATATGTGGTACTAAGGGCTAGAAACCCGTGCCTTGCCCCTTAATATCGGCCACCCCTCCGTTGATTCCGGCTCCATGTAGAATCCATTGCAACCAACTACCATTCCACTGATCAGCTAGGACAGCACAATGACCACACGCCGCAGTTTTCTCAAGGAAACCATGAGCGCCAGCAGCGTGATATTTACCGGCTGCAGCCTGCTCAACGCTGCGCCGGCGCGCGCGCAGGACAAGCCCAAGCGCAGCCGATTGCCTGTGCTGGTCAAAGGCAAACGCGTCAAAACCATCGACATCCACGCGCACTGCCTGATTGCCGAAGCGTTGGCATTGCTGCCCGCCGAGGAAGCCAAGGGTATTTATCCGCCGGTGAAAGGCTCCAAACAGTTCGACATCGTTCTGGAAGAGCGCCTTGCGGGCATGGACGCCCAAGGCGTCGACATGCAGGTGTTGAGCATCAACCCGTGGTGGTATCGCAAAGAGCGCGAGCTCGTCGAAAAAATCATCCAGGTGCAGAACGAAAAACTCGCCGAATTGTGCGAGAAAAAGCCTGACCGGCTATTGGCGTTCGCATCGCTGGCGTTGCAGTTTCCTGACCTGGCCGTGAAGCAACTCGAAGAGGGCGTGCGCAAATACGGGCTGAAGGGCGCGGCCATTGGCGGCAGCGTACTGGGCAATGATTTTTCCGACGCAAAGTATCACCCGGTGTGGGCCAAGGCGCAGGAACTGGATGTGACGCTGTTTATCCATCCGCAAAGCACGCCTCAACTGGCCAGCCGATTCAAGGGCAATGGCTGGCTATCCAACGTCATCGGCAACCCGCTCGACACCACCATCGCCCTGCAGCACCTGATCTTCGAAGGCACGCTGGATAAATTCCCACGCCTCAAAGTGTGCGCCGCGCATGGCGGCGGCTACCTCGGCTCATACGCGCCGCGCTCCGACCACGGCTGCTTTATTTCGCCGCAAAACTGCGACCCGAATATCGTGCTCAAGAAAAAGCCCACGGAATATCTCAAACAACTGTATTTCGATGCGCTTGTGTTTACCCCCGAAGCGTTGCGTCACCTGGTGGCGCAAGTCGGCGCCAGTCAAGTCGTCATCGGCACCGACCACCCCATCCCATGGGAAGAACATCCGGTCGATCACATCATGTCCACACCCATCACCGATGCGCAAAAGGTTGCCATTCTGGGGGGCAATGCGGCCCGGCTGTTGGGCATCAAGAGTTAGCCATAAACTCTTTCTCTGAGTGCCAACAAAATCAAAGGGGGCGACGTCGAATTTCCGGCAACCGACCGTGGCGCGCAGCTTCACCGCTTCCAGCCGAGCCAGTCGCAAACGCCACGCCCCATGACCAGTTCGAGATCACGGCCTTTGAGCCACGGCAGCTCTTCGGTGAACAGGGTCACGCACTGACGCCACGGGCAGGGCATGCGCGTGATGTCGGTGCCCCAGAACCAGCGCGCCGGGCCGAACGCGTCGTAGAGCCGATGCAGGTTGCCGTGGATATCGCGGAAAGGGTACGGCTCATCGGAGTAGCTCGGTGCACCCGTGGCTTTCATGGCGATGTTGGGAAATTTCGCGAGTGCCAGCACCTCCGGGAGATTCGCCCACCGCTCCTGCAGCGGCGTAGTGCCCCTGGGCCGGCCGAGATGATCGATGATCAGCTTGAGGTTGGGATGCTTCTGCGCCACATCGGCAACCTTCGGCAGAAAATTCGCCGCCATCAGTGCAATGGGCAGCCCCGCCCGCTCTGCCGCCGGCCACAGCCAATCGAAGGCGCCGGCCGTCAACTGCGCCGGATCGGTGAACGTGTAGCGCAGGCCGAGCATCCCGGGACGTTGTTTCCAGGTATCCACGAGCCCGCGGCTCTCCGGCTTGTCGAGCGGAAAGCTGCCGAGGATCACGAACCGGTCGGGGTGCTGGCGCGCCGCTTCGATACAGAGTTCGTTCGCGTTGGGATCCCACGGCGTGTGCGGTGTGAGCACCGCGGCATCGACACCGGCGGCGTCCATTTCCTTGAGTGCGTCGTTCTTCAGGTAGGCGGGCACCTGCCGGTGCCAGGGGCTGGAAGGATTGCCCGCATTCCAGAGGTGGACCTGCGCGTCGACGATCAACATATGCTCTCCTCTTACCGTTTCATTCAACTCTGATGCCGGCACCGGCAACCAGTTGCGCGAACTGTGCCGTGTCTGCGCGCATGAACTCCGCAAATTCCTGCGACGTGCCCGCTACGGTTTCATAGCCGATCTCGAACATCCGCTGACGGATCTGTGGCAAGAATAAAAGAAACCAAAGGAGCCGTGCCAGATATATCGGCGTTTCTACTTAACCATTTGATTTTATTGAATTATTTAAAAGACATGCCCGCTTTCGCGGGCATGTCTGTCTGGACTTCTTCCCGCCTACAGCGGGTTGGCGGGTTACTTCTCCTGCGGAAAACTAAGCCGATTACCGCTAACGGTATTCGCCACGCTTGCCGCTATTTCTCGTTCGACAACACACAGGTGCCCGCTGCCGAAAGCATGCCGCCCATGCCGTTGACCAGCGACAGCTTCACGTTGGGCACCTGCCGTGCGCCGCATTCGCCGCGCAACTGGCGCGTGGCCTCGATCAACGGGAACATGCCGTACATGCCCGTGTGCGTATACGAAAGGCCGCCACCGTTGGTATTGATCGGCAATGAACCGCCCGGCGTCGACTTGCCGTTCTGGAAGAACGAGACACCCTCGCCGGGCTTCGCGAAGCCCATCGATTCGAGCATGATCGGCGGGCCGGAAGTAAACGCGTCATACAGCATCAGGTGGTCGAAATCGCTGTGTTTGACACCGGCCATCTTGAAAGCGCGTTCGCTGGACATCTTTGTGGCCTTGCTCAGCGGCAGGCCGTGCATCTGCGTTACTGACACGTGCTCGGTCGCTTCACCCGTGCCGCGCACGTAGACAGGCTTCTTGGCGCAGTCGCGCGCCCGATCCGCGCGCGTGAGCACGATGGCGCCGCCGGCATCGGTGACGAGGCAGATGTTCAGCACGGTGAACGGGTAGGCGATCATCCGGGCCTTGAGCACCTGATCGATGGTCAACGGGTCGCGGTTCATGGCCTTCGGGTTCAGGGCCGCCCATTGGCGCGTGGACACCGCCACCTGCGCCCACTGTTCGAGCGTGGTGCCGTATTCGTGCATGTGCCGCGTGGTGATGAGGCCGAACCAGGTTGGTGGCGCGCCGAAGCCGTAGGGGATTTCGTAGCTGCCGGCAATGCTGGTGTCGCGCACGCGCGTGACACCCGCCTGCGAGCGGCCGCTTTCGCCGTGGGTGATGACCGCGACGTCGCACAGGTGATGATGCAGCGCTGCTATCGCGTGCTCGACCATGATGATGAAGGAGCAGCCGCCTACACTGGTGCCGTCAACGTAGCGCGGCGTGACGCCCAGCGCTTCCGCGATCAGCGCCGGTGAATGCGCGCCAGCGGTGAAAATGCCGTCCACGTCGCTGACCTTGATGCCCGCATCCGCGCAGGCGTTGGTGATGGATTCCAGATGCAATGCCATCTGGCTCTTGTGCGGCAAAATGCCCATTTCGTCGCTCTCGGCTGCGCCGACGATGCAACACGAGTTCGAAAGCTCGCGTAGAGTGTCTTGTTGAGCCATGATTACTTCGCCTCGGCAGGTTGAAAGAATGGAAGGGTGAAGTTGTCGTTCTGCTTCACATAGACGACATTCACGGGCATGTCGCAGCGGATCAGCGCCGGATCGGGCTTGATGTTGATCAGGTTCGACAACATGCGCGGCCCCTCTTCCAGCTCGATCATCGCCAGCACATACGGCAGCGGCGTCTTCACCGCGGGGTTGAACGAGCGATGGAGAATTTCAAAGGCGTAGAGTTTGCCCTTGCCGCTCGCCTCGACCCACGAGATCTTGCGGGAGTGGCAGTGCGGGCAGATCACGCGCGGGTAGAAATGCGCTTTTCCGCAATCATTGCATTTGGGCAGCATGAGCTTGTTCTGCTTCAAGCCCTCCCAGTAAGGCTTCGCCTCAGGCGCCAGCGGGTGCGGCAACGGACGTTCAAGTTGGTCCATAAGTTTCCCTTATGTGTAGATTAAATGTACGGATCGATCGGGCGGATCAATGCGACAGGTCTGATTCTAAACCGGGTGTTGGGTAAAAGCGAAACGCTCCCCACTCTGCGGCACCCATAGTCCAGACTGAAAAACCGCCGCAGCCGCGCTGCCCGCTACACCGGCGCAGCCATGGCCTTCGGAACCGTTGGCTACTCGATTTTGTAGCCGCTCTGCTTGACCACCTTGGCCCATTTGTCCTTCTCGCTTGCCAGCCACGCGCCGAGTTCCTGCGGCGTTTTTGCTTGTGGACGTGAGCCGAGGCCGACCAGCCGGTCGCCCACGTCAGGCAGGGCGATGACACGCTTTACTTCGTTATAGAGCTTGTTGACGATGTCAGCGGGCATCTTGGCGGGGCCGAGGATGCCTTGCCACGAGCCCGCGCTAAAGCCTTCAAGGCCCGGTGTTTCGGCGATGGTGGGCACGTTGGGGAATTGGGATTCGCGCGTTTCGCTGGACACTGCGATCAGTTTGAGTTTGCCGGTTTTGACGTGCACCCAGGTCTGGATCACGCCCATCATCAGGAAGTCGCCGTCGCCTGTCATCACCGACATCACCGAGCTTTGGCCGCCCTTGGTGGGGATGTAGGTCCATTTCGTGCCCACGCGCTGCTGCATGGCAAGCGTGCTCATGTGGATGTTGCTGCCCAGCCCCACAGGCGCGTTTAACTTGCCGGGGCTTTTCTTGGCGAGGGCGATCAGCTCCGGCACGCTTTTCACCGGCACGCTGGGGTGCACGCACAGCAGGTAGGGCGAGAAAGTGACGCTGATTACCGGCGTGAGATCGCGGATGATGTCGAACGGCAGCTTATACATGCTGGGGCTGACGGTGAGATTGCCAATGTCCATCAGTGTCAGCGTGTAACCATCGGGCGGCGAGCGCACGACGATTTCGACGCCGATGTTGCCGTTGGCGCCCGGGCGGCTGTCGGAAATGACCTGTTGCCCCCACGCTTCGGTGAGTTTGGCGCCGACCATGCGCGTGAGAATGTCCGAGGTGCCGCCCGCCGGGTACGGCACGACTACGCGTATGGGTTTTGCCGGGTAGTTGGTTTGTGCGGCCGCGGGCAGCGCAATGGTAGTGATGGCGAAAGCGGCAAGGGTGATTGCGCCAATGCGGATCATGATATTTCCTCGGATAACTTTATGGCCGGACGAATGAATCGCGGATTATAGGGCCGCAGGCCATGCCGCAAGCGATATTCGTGGCGTCTCCGCTTGCAGACGTGTCGCGCGGCGCAGATTTAATCACTGCTCCCGCCGCCGCTGTCGCTGCCGCCGCTGTCGCTTAAACTGCCGGTGCCGGTGTCGGTGGCAGGATTGGTATCACCGGCGGTGTCCAGCAAACTGTCGGAAGTGTTGCCGCTGCCGTGTTTCGATCCGCTGAAGCTGCAGCTGCCCAACGAGTCCCACAAGTCGTCGCCGGTTGAGCAGGCACGGCATGACATCGCGCCCTCCACATGGCGCAAATGCGTGGCGCAAAAGCGCCCGCCGCAATTCGCGCAAGCGGCGTCGGCCCAGCGCTCACAGGACTTCTTCCACAACCACCAGCCGGTGGTCTGTTCGCACAACGGCATGTGCCCTTGCTCCGCCAGATGCTATTGATACACGCAGTCTATGCGCCAAACCCCTGGCTGTCGAATGCCGCCGTCTTGACCGGCGGATGCAATCTGCTTACGCTGGCACTCACCCTGAACACAACCCACGGAGATTCCCATGCGAACCAACACGCTTAAACAAAAACTGAAAGACGGCAAGCCGGTGTTCGGCGCGATGATTACCTTTCCGTCGGCCACCCTCGTCGAAATGCTGGGGTACATGGGCTACGACTGGGTGCTGATCGACAACGAGCATGGCTCGATCACGCTCGATCTGTCGGAAGACATGATCCGCGCTGGCGAATTGACCGGCGTTGCGCCCATTGTGCGGCCGGTGGCGAACCGGCCGGATTCCATTTCGCCGTTTCTTGATCGTGGGGCATGGGGTGTGCAGGTGCCGCACGTGAACACACGAGCGGAGGCTGAAGCCGCAGTGGCCGCCTGCAAGTATTACCCGGAAGGCACGCGCGGCATTTTCAGCCGCGGCCGGCCCGCCGAATACGGCATGAAGGAATCCACGCAGGCCTATGCCGCGAGCGCCAACGCCAACACGCTGGTGTGCCTGATGCTGGAAGAAGTCGAGGCGATCAACAACATTGACGACATCGTGAAGGTGAAAGGCATCGACGTGCTCTTTATCGGCTCCGGCGATTTGTCGCAATCCATGGGCCACGTTGGCCAGCAGGGCCACCCGGAAGTGGTGGCGCTGATGGAAAAAGGCGTGCAGCGCATCCGCGCAGCGGGCATCGTCGCTGGCGTGAGCTGCCCGGAAAATCTGGTGCCGAAATTCATGTCGCTTGGCGTGCAGTACTTTCACGGAAACGTCGGCAGCTTTGTGCAGGCGGGTGGCGAGGCCTATTTGAAGCACATGCGCAAATCCGCGGGCATGTAAAAATTTCAATAAAATCAAATAGATAGAAATCGGGGCGCGTATGAGCGATCAGGATATGCATCAAGCCGGGCTGAACATTCGTAAGTCACTGTTCGGGGCCGAGGTGGTTGAAAAGCGCATGCAGGCCGCCGGCGAGTTCGGCGCGCCACTGCAAAAAATGATCAACCAGTATGCCTACGGTGAAATCTGGGGCCGTGACGCGCTGCCGCGCAAAACGCGCAGCCTGCTGGTGCTGGCGATGATGTGTGCCGCCAATCGCCCGCACGAGTTGCGCATCCACCTTCGCGGTGCCCTCGCCAATGGTTGTACGCAGGATGAAATCCGCGAAGTGCTGCTGCAGGTGGCGATTTACTGCGGCATCCCCGCGTCGCTCGATGCGCACAACATCGCAATGGAGGTGTTTGCGGAGGCGAAGTAGTTCCGCAGGGTTGGCATGCCCATCTTGCGGCAGTCTTGCGATAGTCTTATTCCGGGCGCATGATGTAGCTGAAAGCAATCCAACGGATTTTTTGGGGAGGAAAACGTGGCCAAAATTGAACTGAACGTCAACGGCAAGTCGCACACCGTCGAAGCGGAGCCGGACATGCCCCTGCTTTACGCGCTGCGCGACGATCTTGGCATGAAAGAGCCACGCTTCGGCTGCGGCCTTGCGCAATGCGGCGCATGCACGGTGCTGATGAACGGCTCACCGGTGCGCTCGTGTGTCACGCGCGTCGATTCCGTGGGTAACGCGAAAATTACCACGCTCGCGGGCCTTGGCACGCCGGAAAAGCCGCACAAGGTGCAGGCGGCTTTCATTGAAGAACAGGTGCCGCAGTGCGGTTTTTGCCTGAACGGTTGGGTGATGACTTCAGTAGCATTGCTCGAGAAAAATCCGCGCCCTACGGACTCGCAGATCCGCGAAGCGCTGTCGGGGTTGAAGTGCCGCTGCGGCACGCACATGAGCATCCTGCGTGCGGTGAAGCGCGCGGCGCAAGCCTGAGTCGAAGCGAGGAGAACATCATGACACTGCAAATGAATCGCCGTGAATTTTTGGCCGGCTCGGGCGCGCTGGTGGTTTCGGTGCTTTTGCCGGGTGTGCAAAATGCCGCTGCGGCCACGCAGGCTTCGCGCCATGATCTGAAGCCCGATCAACTGTCGAGCTACATCAGCATTAATCAGGACGGCAGCGCCGTCGGCTGGGTGGGCAAGGTGGATATGGGGCAGGGCACCGATATCGGTTGGATCAAAATCATTGCTGACGAACTCGATCTGCATCCCGACCGCGTAAGCATGGTGCAGGGGCATACCGAGGAAACCGTGGATCAGGGCGGCGCTTCGGGCTCGACCGGCATCTGGCGCGCGGGCCTTGCGCTGCGTAACGCGGCAGCGGAAGCGCGCCTCACGCTGGTGGAAATGGCGGCGGCGAAGCTCGGCGTGGCGGCGGATCAGCTCGTGGTGGACAACGGCGTTGTCAGTGTGAAGGGCACGCCGGGCAAAAAAACGACGTATGGCGAACTGATCGGTGGCAAACATTTCAACGTGCAGCTCGAATGGAACAAGCAGTACGGCAATTTGCTGCTGGTCAAGGGCCGCGCCAAGCCGAAGGCGGCGAGTGAATACAAGGTGGTGGGCAAGCCCGGCACGCGCCGCCGTGGCATCGCCGCCAAGCTCTACGGCACGGCGGAGAACATGGTCGATGTCAAAGTGCCCGGTATGCTGCATGGGCGCGTGATTCGTCCGCCCGTGGCGGGGGCAATACCGGTGGCGGTGGATGAAGCGTCGGTGAAAAACATTCCCGGTGTGAAAGTGGTGTGGCAAAAAGGCTTTATCGGTCTGGTCGCGCCCAAAGAGTGGGACGCGGTGCGCGCGGCGCGCGCGCTCAAAGTGACGTGGTCGGATGTGAAGCCGCCTTTTCCCGATCAAAAGGAAATCTACAATCACATTCGCAAGGCGAAGGTGATGAAGCGCGACAACGAGCAGAACGTGGGCGATGTCGATGCCGCGTTCGCCGGCGCCGCGCGCGTGGTCGAGGCGACCTACGAGTGGCCGTTTCAGTCGCATGCGTCCATGGCGCCGGCCTGCGCCGTGGCCGACGTGCGTGCCGATCAGATTACCGTGTGGACCGGCGGGCAAAAGCCGCACCATTGCCGTGACGGCGTGGCGTTGATGTTCGGTCTGCCCGATGAAAAAGTAATCGTGCATTCGATGGTCGGCCCCGGCTCCTATGGCCGCAACGATTCGGGCGACGCCACCATGGATGCCGCCGTGCTGTCTAAGGCGGTGGGCAAGCCCGTGCGCGTGCAATACATGCGCCACGACGGCACGCAGTGGGACCCCAAGGCGCCCGCCTCAGTGCACACCGCGCGCGCTGCCGTCGACAAGGACGGCAAGGTGCTCGCCTGGCACTACGAGAGCAAGGGCTTTTCCCGGCAGGAGTTTTTCCGCGACGAAGGCAAACCCGAGCGCACCCTCGCCGGGCAGTTGCTCGACTGGCCGTTAAAGCCCGTGTGGCTGTTCGGGCCGCCGAGTGAGTCGTACAAGTTTGATTCGCGGCGGCTGGCATCCGAAACTATTGCGCCCTTGCTCGACCGCGCCTCGCCGCTGCGCACGTCACACTTTCGCGACCCGGCCGGGCCCCAGGTGCACTTTGGCGTGGAATCTTTCATGGACGAACTGGCGATCGCCACCAACACCGACGCGGTGCAGTTTCGCATGCAGTATCTGAGCAACAAGGCCGATCTTGCGGTGGTGAAAACCGTTGCCGAAAAAGCCAACTGGCAGCCGCACGTGGGCGCGCGCAAGCAGCTGCGCGGCGACGTTTACGTCGGGCAGGGTCTTGCCTACGCGGTGCGCGGCGGGACGCGGGTGGCGGTGGTGGCCGAAGTCGAAGTCAACCGCAATACCGGCAAGGTGTGGGCGCGGCGGTTTTATGTCGCACACGACTGCGGCCAGGTGATTGCGCCCGATCTGGTGAAGCAGACACTGGAAGCGCAAATCGTGCAGACCGCCAGCCGTGCGTTGATGGAAGAAGTGAAGTTCGACAACCGCAATGTCACCAGCACCGACTGGAACACCTATCCGATTTTTGACATCAAGGACGTGCCGGAGACCATCGACATCACGTTGCTCGACCATCCGGAACAGCCGCCGTTTGGCGCGGGCGAGGCCACGGTGCGACCGCTGTCGGCGGCGCTGGCCAATGCGATTTTCGACGCCACCGGCGTGCGTTTGCGCCAGTTGCCGCTGACGGCGGAGAAGATCAAGGCGGGGTGGGCGTAGTGTCGTTTGACGTGTGTCGTGTCAGGCTTTGGCGCGCTTGTGCTGCCTTGGTTCTTCTGAGCGCTAACCCGGCCAGCGCCCAAAACTTCCCTGACGGCCCGATCCGTCTTGTGCTGCCGTATCCGCCCGGCGGCAGCGCGGATTTTGTTGCGCGCCCAATCAGCCCGCGCTTGTCGGAGCGCTTGGGCCAGCAGGTGGTGATCGACAACCGCGGCGGCGCTGGCGGCAATATCGCCATGGAAATTGTTGCGAGGGCCACGCCAGATGGCCGCACGCTGATCCTGGCGCTGGCCGCCCAAGCCGCCGCGAATGTGAGTTTGTATCGCAATCTTACGTGGGATCCGCTGCGCGATTTTGAACCGGTGACGCTGGTCGCGGCCCAGCCTTACTTTTTGGTTGTACATCCGTCGCTGGTCGCGAACAACGTGAACGAACTGCTGGCGCTCGCGCGCGAGAAGCCGGGACAGATTTCCTATTGGTCGTCGGGCAATGGCAGCGCGCCGCATCTGTCGATGGAGCTGCTGAAGACCATGACCAAGGTCGATATGTTGCACGTACCATACAAGGGCGGCGGCCCAGCCTATCCGGATTTCATCGCAGGCCGGGTGCAGGCGACATTCACGAGCTACGGGTCTTCGGCGCAACATTTGCGTGCCGGCAGGCTGCGCGCGCTGGCCGTGTCGGGTGCGCGGCGTTCGCGCGCGGCGCCGGAGCTGGCCACTGTGGCGGAATCGGGCGTACCGGGTTATGAGTCAGGCGTGTGGTATGCGCTGCTCGCGCCGCGCGGCACGCCAAGCACGGTGATTGAGCGGCTCAATCGCGACATGGTCGCGGTATTGAAAACCACGGACGCGGGGGAACGGCTCGAAACCATGGGCGTGGAGGTGGCCGGCTCGAGCCCTGCGGAATTGGGCCGTTACATGCGCAGCGAAGTCACCAAGTGGGCCAATGTGATCAAGCGCACGGGAGCAAAACTTGATTGAAGCCGCTAAAACTGAACGGATGGAGTGTGCCGTTCGCCCGCTGCGCGCCGGATTTGTCGCCGAGATTGACGGCATCAACCTCTCGCAAAAATTGTCCGTAGAAGAGGTCGAATTCGTGCGCGAGACGTTTCGCGAATTTCCCGTACTGATATTTCACGATCAGTCGCTCGATCCGCCAGCCCTGATGGCTTTCGGCTCAAACTTCGGCACGCTTGCCCCACACACCCAACTCAAATATCGCGTGCCCGATTACCCGGCTTGTTCGCTGGTGACCAATCGCGAGCCGGATGGCCGGGTGGACGAATTTGGCCAGAACAGCCGCGCAGTCGCGTTTCATTCGGATGGCTCGTTCAAGGCCGTGCCGGACGCCATAACCATTTTGCACGGCATCGAAGTGCCCTCAAGTGGCGGTGGCACCGAGTTTGCCGATTGCCGCGCGGCGTGGGATGCGCTGCCGGACGATTGGCGTCAGCGCGTTCAGCCGCTTAAGGCGCGCCACCGCCTGCATAAAGGCGTGAGTGGCACGCCGGGCCCCGCCAAACGCGCGCCGGAAGTGGAAAATCATCCTGGCAGCGTGCACCCTGTGGTGCGTACACTGCCCGAATCCGGACGGCGTTCGATCTATGTCAATCCGGTGCATACCGAATGCGTGGAAGGGGTCGGCGCGGATGAAAGCCGCGAATTGCTGGCAGCGCTGATCGCGCACTGCACCGCGCCCGCATTTCGCCACGTGCACGGGTGGCGCCGTGGCGATGTTGTCATGTGGGATCAACGTTGTACCCTGCATCGTGCCGCAGGCGGTGCGCCGGCAGGTGAAGCCCGCGTGTTATTGCGGGTGATGATTGTTACGGGGGAGGCGCCGGTGTGAGCGAACAAGCGCGCTGGTACGGCTTGCGGTTAATTCACCGCTATCCCCGCGGCACGAATGACCTCGCCCCAGCGCCGAATTTCCTTTGCCAGCATTTGCTCAAACGCCTCCGGAGGGCTGCCAATGAGTTCAGCGTCCTGCGCGACGAAACGTTCGCGCACGGCGGCCACGGCAAGCATTTTCGTGACTTCGCCGTTTAGCCGCGCGAGAATGGTTTGCGGCAGGCCTGCCGGCGCCAGCAGGCCCGCCCAAGAATAAATCGACATGCCGTTTATGCCCGCTTCGCTCATCGAAGGCACGTCGGGTAGCGCGGGTGAACGCTTGCCATCGGT
This sequence comes from Betaproteobacteria bacterium, assembly GCA_900299145.1. Taxonomy (GTDB): domain Bacteria; phylum Pseudomonadota; class Gammaproteobacteria; order Burkholderiales; family SG8-41; genus UBA5216. The sequence continues at coordinate 37,520 of OMIN01000033.1, forward strand.
GGTGACCGCCAGCGCGCGCAACTTGCCGCTTTTGATCAGCGCGATCACGTTCGCCTGATACTGCGTGATGTTCATGTGAATCTGCCCGCCGAGCAGCGCGGTCATATTGTCACCGCCGCCTTTGTACGGTACGTGTGTGAGATCCACTTTCGCCGCGATCTTGAACAATTCGCCATACAGGTGCAGCGCACTGCCCGCGCCGCCGGAGCCGTAATTGAATTTGCCGGGATTCGCGCGCGCGGCGGCGATGAAGTCTTTCACCGTGTTGACGTTAGTTGAAGGATGTACCACCAGCACATTGGGCGCACGCAGAATTTCTGACACCGGCGTGAAGCTCTTCATCGGATCATACGGCAGCGATTTCATCAGCCCCGGCAGGCTGGCGAACGCCGAGTTGGTGATGAGCAGCGTGTGGCCGTCGGCCGCGGCCTTGGCCACAATGTCGTAAGCGATCATGCCGCTCGCGCCGGTGCGGTTATCGACGATGAACGATTTGCCCAACTGCTCGGCAAACTGCTGCGCCAGCACGCGAGCCACGATGTCGGTGCCGCCGCCGGGCGCAAAGGGCGCGACCACGCGCACGGGCCGTGCGGGGTAGGGAGCGGCGGCGAGCGCGCCACAAGCGAGCGCGACGAAGCCCAGTAAAAGGCCTGCAATCCGGAAAACAGGCTCACGCATGGTTCGTAGGGAAACGCTGCCCGTTCAAGCTAAATTTCCAACATGCGCCTGGCGAGAGCCGCATCGAAATCCTGACGCGCATTGCAGATGAGGTGGATATAAATATGCTTTTCTGCGGCGTCAATTTGATAGATAACCTTGTTTCTTTTTCCGATCACCAGTTGCCGGTAATCCGTCATGCCCAGTTTGGATAGCTGGGGAATTGCGTGACCGAGAGCAGGGTTGTCTTCAAGCAAAAGGATCGTGTCGCGAATTTCAGCGTAAACCTTTCTTGCGAGAACGTCCGAAAATTCAGCGGCAATGTAGCTGTAGGTGCTGCGCAGGTCTTGTTCGGCGTGGTCGACGAACATGACCTTGTAACTCATTTCAGCAGTGCCTTGTCCATATCGGCAAATACCGCACGCGCGGGCCGGACTTTGCCTTCGTCGATCTGTTTTTTGCCCATCGCGAGAATTTTGAGCAAGGCCATCGTGTCTCGGTTTTCTTCAAAGCTCCTGATGTCCTGAACGACGCACGTCGCTTCGCCGTTTTGCGTAATGATCAACGGCTCCCGCGATTCGGTAATGTCCGTGATGACCTTTGCCGCATTGTCCTTGAAGTAGCTGATGGGCTTTACTTGCGCGGAGAGTTTCATGGGGATGCTCGCCAATATCGTCCGGTCATAATAAAGTTTGAATTCAGACCTGTCAAAGTATTCCGCTGCGCGAGGCAGATTAGAAAAGTATTTTAAGTATCTGTTTTATTAGTATTTTTAGTCAATCTTGAATCCACTGGCCTTCACCACCTTCCCCCAGCGGTCGCGTTCGGTGATCAGCCATTTGCCCAACTCCTGCGGGGTCATGGGCAGCGGTACCGTGCCATGTGCGGCGAGCTTTTCCTTGATCTCGGGCGAGGTGATGACGCGGTTGACCTCGGCGTTGAATTTGTTGAGCACGTCGGCGGGCATTTTGGCCGGGCCCAGCAGGCCTTGATATGAACCGGTAACAAAGCCGGAAAGCCCCGGCGTTTCCTGCACGGTGGGCACATTGGGCAAATTCGGGTCGCGCTTCTCGCTGGAGACCGCGATGAGTTTCAGACGCCCGGCGCGCACGTGTGGCATGGTTTGCAGCATGCCCATGAACAAAAGGTCGCCTTCGCCGGTCGCCACCGTCATGATCGAAGCCTGGCCGCCCTTGGTCGGCACGTAGACCCACTTAACGCCAGCGCGCTGCTCGAGCGACAGCGCCGCCACGTGTACCGCCGCGCCCAGCCCTACCGGGACGTTGAGCTTGCCGGGGCTGGCCTTGGCAATGGCAATCAGCTCCTGCACGTTTTTGGCCGGCACGCTGGGGTGCGTGGCAAGCACATGCGCCGAATACGAAATCATCGCGATGGGCGTGAAGTCGCGGATGATATCGAAAGGCAGTTTGCTGTACATGGCGGGGCTGATCACCACGTTGCCCAGATCGTTCAGCACCGAGGTGTTGCCATCGGCAGGCGAACGCGCGGTAATTTCCATGGCGATGGCGCCGTTTGCGCCCACACGGTTATCGACAATGACCTGCGGCCCCCACGCCTTGGTGAGTTCGGGGCCGATCATGCGCGCAAGAATGTCGGAAGTGCCGCCCGCCGGATACGGAATGATCACGCGGATCGGCTTGGTTGGCCAGTTTTGCGCGGCGGCGGGCAGCGCCAGCACCGCGCACAGGGCGGCGGCCAGCGTGGCGGGTACGTTCAGTGGTTTGAAAGCGTGCATGCAGTTCTCCTCGGAGCGGACGCGGTGTTTTTCGTAGTGTAGCTGCGCTGTCGCGTGCTGTCGAACGTGCCTGGTGTGGGGCGCGGGATTGACTCGTAGTATCCTAATCGTGATGAAACCCTTGGCTTATCATCTGTTGCGACAGCTCGCGAATGGCGATTTTCACTCCGGTGAATCGCTGGCGCTCGCCACCGGCATGTCGCGCGCGAGTGTGTGGAACGCCGTGCAGGAAATTCAAACCGCCGGGATTGACGTGTTAAGCGTGCGCGGACGCGGCTATCGCCTCTCGCGCCCGCTGGTGATGCTGGATGCGGCGAGTGTCACGCAGGCGCTGGGCGAATCTGCGCCGTTCAGCGTTGAGGTGGTTGATGAAATCGATTCCACCAACACGCGGCTGCTGCAGCAGGTACGCGCAGGCCCGCCGAACGCGGCGGCGCCCAACTTGGGCGCTTCGCATGCCAGCGTGATCGCAGCGGAATGCCAGACGGCAGGCCGCGGCCGCATGAACCGCGCGTGGCACGCGCCGGTGGGCGGCGCGCTGACCTTCTCTTTGCTGTGGCGCTTTTCGCAGGGTGCGGCGGCGCTGGCGGGTTTGAGTCTGGCGGTGGGGTTGGCACTGGCGCGCGCTCTCGAAACGATGGGGACGACAGGTACGGCAGGCGCCGCCGGCGTGGGGCTCAAGTGGCCCAACGACGTGTTGTGGCGCGGGCGCAAGCTTGCCGGCATTCTGATCGAAATGCAGGGTGACGCGCTGGGGCCGAGCGCGGTGGTGATAGGTATTGGTATCAATGTGCGGTTACCGGCGGCGTTGGCCGCCCGCATCGGCCAGCCGGCGGCCGATCTGGAAACCGTGCTCGGCATCGACGGCGCACGGGCGCTGGATCGGAACCAGCTGCTGGCGTCTGTGCTCGCCGAATTGAACGTTACGCTGCTCGAATTCGAGCGCACGGGTTTTGACGCATTTCGCAGCGATTGGCAGCGGCGGCACGTGCATCAGGATTGCCCGGTAAAACTCACGCTGTCCGGTGGTGCGAGCGTGTCGGGCCTTGCGCGCGGCGTGCGCGAGGATGGCGCGCTGCTGCTGGAGACCGCTCAAGGTATCAAGCCCTTTCACAGCGGCGATGTCAGCCTGCGTTCGGCCGGGCGTGCGCCAGTGCACGGCGCCGGGCAAGCGGCATGAGAGTGCTCGCCATTGACGCCGGCAACAGCCGCATCAAATGGGGCGTGGCCGAGGTGTCCGCCGGTGGCGCAAGCTGGTTGCGGCGCGGGTGGCTGGATACGGCGGATGCGGCGCTGACCGGTAAAGCGTGGCGGGAATTGCCCGCGCCGGATTGTATTGCCATCGCCAATGTGGCTGGTGATGACGTACGCGATGCGTTGCTGCGGACACTCGAGCGCTACGGTGTGGCGCCGCTGTGGGTGCGCGGTTGTGATGAGCAATGCGGCGTAAAAAGCGGCTATGCCGATCCCGCGCAATTGGGTGCTGACCGCTGGGCCGGGCTGATAGCGGCGTGGCGGCTCTATGGTAGTGAAGGTAGCGAAGGCAGCACGGGTAGCGGCGGTGACACCGGCAACGCGGGGCGCGCCTGCGTGGTGGTGAACGCGGGCACCACGATCACGGTGGATGCGCTGTCGCACGAAGGGGTGTTCCTCGGCGGCGTGATCGTGCCGGGGATCGACCTGATGCGCGCGTCGCTGGAACGTGGCACCGCACAACTGAAGCGGCAGCCGGGCGCGTTCGCGTATTTTCCCGACAATACGGCGGACGCCATCATGAGCGGGGCGTTGAACGCCGCCGCCGGCGCCATCGACCGCATGCGCGACTACATGGCGCAAGGCGGCGAGGGCGAAGCGCTGATTGTGTTGTCGGGAGGGGCGGCGGCGCTGATTGAGCCGCGGCTTAACGCGAAGGTCGTGCTCGTGGATAATCTGGTGCTGGAAGGCGTGCTGGCCATTGCAAGAGATGCACACGAAGCCATGAATGCCACCCACCTCAACCCTGGCGGAACCGTGAAGTGATTTGATGCGAGCGCTGTTTTTATTTCTGTTGTTGGGCAACGCGGCGTTTTATGCATGGGTCAACTACCTGAGGACGCCGGTCAGCCCGCAGGAGCGCATTGAACAGGTGCAGATGTCGCCGGAGAAAATTCGCCTCGCGGCGGCGCCGGTGTCGAAAAAGCCCGCAGTGCCACTGAAAGGCGCGGCTTGTCTGGAGTGGGGGCCATTCATCGGCCCGGAAGCCGCGCGTGGTGACACCGCCATGGGGGAACTGGCTTTGCCCGCCGCCCAAGTGCGGCGCGTGGCGGCCGATCAGGATGGTCATTGGGTGATGATTCCGCCGCAGCGTTCGCGCGCGGCCGCCGAACGCATGACTGAACGGTTGAAGGAACTCGGCGTGACGGATTTTTCGGTGGTGCAGGAGCCGGTGCAGCGCCGCAACGCGATTTCGCTGGGTATTTTTCGCACCGATGAGGCCGCGCAAAACTTGCTGGCGGGCCTGCAAAAGCGCGGCGTAACCGAGGCCACCATTGAACTCCGGGAAGCGTTTTTCCGGCCTGTGATGTTCTACGTGCGAGAGCCGGACGATGCCACCGTGGCGAAAATGAGCGCATTGAAAGCGGCGCACCCGGGCACTGACGTCAAGGCCGTGGCGTGCCCGGCCAAATAATTATAACTATTTGATTTAATTCAATTTTTTCTGATGGCCTCGAGCAGCGCGGTGGTCGATTTCTGATGCAGAAACGGAATCGAATGCACCGTGCCGCCCCAGCCTTGCACGTCCGCCGCGCCGACGATGGCACCGGGCTGCCAGTCGCCGCCCTTGACCAGCACGCCGGGCCTTAGCGCGCGAATCAGGGCAAGCGGCGTGTCTTCCTCAAACCACGTCACCGCATCCACCGCCGCCAGTGATGCGATCACTGCCAGGCGGTCTTCCAGCCGGTTGATGGGCCGGTCAGCGCCTTTGTTAAGCCGCCGCGTGGAGGCATCGCTGTTGAGCGCCACGAACAGGCTCGCGCCCAGCGCGCGCGCCTGGGAAAGGTAAGTAACATGGCCACGATGCAGCACGTCGAAAACGCCGTTGGTGAACACCAGCGGTTGCGCCAGTGCACGCACGCGTTCAGCTGCGTGCGCCGGCGTGACGATTTTTTGCTCGAAGGATGGCGCCGCGTACTGAGCTTTAAGGACCGGGTGCGCCGGGGTGGATGCGCTCAACGCGAGCCGCTCAATCCAGATACTCGAACAACCGCACGACCTTGGTGACGCCGCCGGTGGTGCGCGCGACTTCGGTGGCGGCGTCGGCTTCGGCGCGTTTCACCAGCCCCAGCAAAAACACCACGCCATTTTCGGTGACGACCTTGACGTGCACCGGGCTGAATTTTTGCCCGTCGACAAAGCGCGCCTTGACCTTGGAGGTGACGAAGGCGTCATTGGTGCGCGCGCTGAGTGCGCTGTTCCCCGCCACCTGCAACTCGTTGAACACGCCGCGCACGTTTTCGACGGCGCGTGCGATGCGCTCGGCGTCATCGCGCGCGGCTGCGCTGGGCACTTCCCCGCTGAGCAGCACCTGGCGATTAAAGCTGGTAATGTTGATGTGTGCATCGCGCACTTTTTCGCCGATGCGGCTCGAGGTTTTCAGCTCAATACCCTGATCTTCGGTCACCGTGCCCACGGTGCGCCGGTCTTCGGCGAGTAGCGCGCCGCCGCCCACCGCGCCACCCACTACTGCCGCGGCGCAGCCGCCGAGCAACGCGGCGGCCGCTAGCACTACTGCAAGCCGCGCAGCTGCCGTAAGGCGTCTGTTTGGATGAGCAACGCCACCGAAAACATCAGCGCCATCAACGCCATTAAAGTCAGCCATCAGTCCACCCCCAAGAGTAAGCAGTCTATTGCGTCGCAGAGACAATGAATGGTGAGTAAATGTACTTCCTGTATGCGCGCGGTGCTTTGCGCGGGCACGCAGATATGGACGTCGTTTTCGCCGATGAGTTCCCCGATGGTGCCGCCGTCTCGGCCGGTGAGGGCCACCACCTGCATGCCGGATTCGTGCGCGGCCTCGATGGCGGCGACGACATTGGGGGAATTGCCGCTGGTGGAAATCGCGAGCAGCAGATCACTGGCGTGGCCGAGTGCGCGCACTTGCTTGGAAAAGACCTGTTCGTAGGCGTAGTCGTTGGCGATCGAGGTCAATGTCGAGCTGTCGGTGGTGAGCGCAATGGCGGCAAGCCCTGGCCTTTCCTTTTCGAAGCGGTTGAGCAGTTCAGACGAAAAATGCTGCGCGTCGGCCGCCGAACCGCCGTTGCCGCAGGCCAGTATTTTGCCGTCGTCCTTCAGGCAGTCGACCATGCGCTGAGCGGCGGCAGCGATGGGGCCGGCGAGTGCGTCCATGCACTCCAGCTTCAAGTGTGCGCTTTCGGAAAAGTTTTCGGCGACGCGGCTGATTAAATCCATGGCGCTATTTTGCGCCGATGCCGGACGTTTGTACAGACCTGCCGCCGGGTTGGCCGGTCGCCAGACAGACATGGGAATTGCGCACATTACGCCTCAAAGGCGTTGCGTATCCATTCGACGGTCCCTTCCTCACCGCTACCCGTGAGCAGCACGGCATCAATGCGGCACTGCGGCGTGCGGCCCGCGCCTGCCAGATAATGCAGTGCGGTGCGGGTGAGCTTGCCTTGCTTGGCGGCAGTGATGCTGGCCGCCGCGCCGCCAAAGCGGTTGGAGCCGCGCGCGCGCACTTCCACAAAAACCAGCGTTGCGCCGTCGCGCGCGATCAAGTCAATCTCGCCATGGCGTGAGTGGTAGTTGCGCTCGACAATGACCAACCCCTTGCTTTCGAGGAAACGCGCCGCGCGCGCTTCGGCGGTTTTGCCGCGATTGTTCATGCCGGTGTTACGCTCAATACGGCCGGGTGGCCGTGGGCTTGCGCGTGGCCGGCTTGTCTGCCGCAGGTTTGTCCGCAGCCGGCTTGGGTGGCGCGGGTTTGACGATGGCGGGTGGCTTGTCCGGCGCGGGCGTAACGGGCGCCGGCACTGGCCCGACGGGTGCGTCCGGTAGCGTCGCACCCAGACGCGCGCTGGCGAGTTCGCGCGCGAACTGGCGATCACGACCCAACGTCAGTTTGCCCGTGACGCCATCGAGCACGATTTCGGCATGCCGCGCGAGCAGCGCCTGCCCGATGCGCCAGGCGTCGATGCCCAGCGCGTACAGCCGCTCCAGATCAAGGTCGCCAGCAGCGGCGGAGCGCGGGTAAATCATCACGGCGGGGTGATCGCGTTGCAGCAGCCATGGCATGTCGAACACGCGTATGCCTGCAAGGTCAACCACGGCTGCGGGACTGATGTCGCCGCCATACGCCTGCGACGGGGCGAACAACGCCAGTGGTTCGAGCGCCGTGCGCACGCTACGTGCCTGCGCCGTGGTGAGCGACAGATACGCCATGTCTGCGGCGCGCGTTTCCACCGCCTGCCGCAGGCGTGTCATTTCAGCGGGGCTGGTGTTGAACAGAAATTCTCCCGCGTGTTTGCCACCGAGCCTGACGAATTCCTCGATGAAGGCGCGGTTCGCGCGCCGCAACAATTGGCTTTCGCTGACAATGGTGTAAGCGCTGCGGCGGCCTTCCTGAAAGGCCTGTTGCGCCGCCTGTTGCGCCTCGGTTTCGATTTGCAGACTGATGGCGTAAAGGTCGGGTTTGTTGGGCAGCGCGCCGTCGGGCGCATTCAGCAGCAGCGTCGGCACACTGATGTCGCCCGCCGCCACGGCTGCGGCGGCGGCGCGCAACAATGGCCCTATCACCAGCCGCGCGCCGGTATCCGCCGCCTGCTTGTAGGCGGCCACCGCCTGTTTTGCGTCTTCGCCCACCGGGTAAACACGAATCAACAGCGTGGGCGGATCGGGAATTTTTGAGGCAGCGAGAAAGCCGTCGCGCAGCGCTTCGCCGTGGCGCCGGAAGGTGCTGGAATCCACTGGCAGCAACAACGCGATGTGTGGCGCATCCACGCCCAGCGGCGTCGGCGACACCGGCGGTTTTGTGGCAGGCAACGCGGGCGAGGATGGCGCGGCGGTCTGCGCCAGCGCGTTGGCAGCCAGACTGGTAACGGCAGCGAGCGCACCGTATAGTAGTGCCGCCCGCCAAACGCTGATCACGCAAAGACCTGCACGCCACCGATGAAAGCCGCCGCCCATGATTCGCCGCAAAATTCAGATAGTTTGAATGAAGATGGGGCGACATTATATGTAGTGGCAACGCCCATAGGAAATCTGTCGGATATCAGCGCGCGTGCCATCGAAACGCTGTCACGCGCAGGTAACATCGCTGCGGAAGATACCCGAGTCACTCAGCGGCTAATGGAGCATTGCGGCATTCGTGCGCGCCTTGTCGCGGTGCACGAGCACAACGAACAACGCGCGGCAGGTGACGTCCTGGCGCTGCTGGCGAGCGGTGCAAGCGTTGCGCTGGTGAGCGACGCAGGCACGCCAGGCATTTCCGACCCCGGCGCACGCGTGGTGGCGGCGGCGCATGCGGCAGGCTATCGCGTGTGCCCCGTTCCGGGCGCCAATGCGGCGGCGGCGGCCGTGTCGGCCAGCGGGTTCTTGTCGCCGCACTTTTTGTTCTACGGCTTCCTGCCCGCGCGTGCTGCTGCGCGGCGCGAGGCATTGAGCACGCTCGCGGCGCTGCCCTACTCACTGGTGTTTTACGAAGCGCCGCATCGCGTGGCCGAATGCGTAGCTGATCTTGCGCTGACGATGGGCATCGAGCGCCGTGTGCTGATTGCGCGCGAACTTACCAAGCTGTTCGAGGAAACACACGTGTGTGCGCTTGGCGATGTGCCGGCGTGGCTCGGCGCCAACCCACATCGCGCGAAAGGGGAATTCGTGCTGGTGGTGGAAGGCGCCGGCGACAGCGCGCCCGACGAAGCCACGCAAGACAAAACGCTCGCAGCGTTGCTGGAAGAGTTGCCGCTGAAGCAGGCAGTGGCACTGGCGGTGAAAATTACCGGCGGGAATCGCAATGATTTGTATCGGCGGGCGTTGCTATTGAAGGCGCAAAGTTAGGCTAACGCAGGCGTCTTCACGTCTTATCGAACACCGATTACCATTGACCCATGATGAAAACACTTACCCTCACCCGCCCCGACGATTGGCACCTGCATTTACGTGATGGCGATTACCTGCGCGCGGTGCTGCCGGATACAGCAAAGCGTTTTGCGCGCGCCATCGTGATGCCGAATCTCAAACCGCCGGTGACGACGGTAGCGCTGGCGCAGTCTTACCGGCAGCGCATTGTGGATGCCATGCCTGCCGGTGTGCGCTTCGAGCCATTGATGACCTTGTATTTGACGGATAACACGCGGCCGGAAGAAATTATTCAATTAAAACAAATAGTTACAGTTAAGGCCGTGAAGTATTATCCGGCGGGTGCGACGACCAATTCCGATGCCGGGGTGACCAATCTGGCGCGCTGTGCGGCGGTGCTGGAGGCGATGCAGGAAGCGGGCGTGCCGCTGCTCACGCATGGCGAGGTAACCGATCCAAGGGTGGATATTTTTGATCGCGAGCGGGTGTTTCTGGAGCGTGAGCTGGCACCGTTGATGGCGCGCTACCCACGTCTGAAAATCGTGATGGAGCACATCACCACGCGCGAAGCGGCGCAATTTGTTGCGCAGGCGCCGGCGAACATTGCGGCGACGATTACTGCGCACCATCTGTTGCTTAACCGCAATGCGTTGTTTAACGGTGGCATGCGTCCGCACAATTATTGTCTGCCAGTGTTAAAGCGCGAGATTCATCGCGAGGCGCTGGTGGCGGCGGCAACCAGCGGCAGCCCAAAATTTTTTCTCGGCACCGACAGCGCGCCCCACGCACGGCATACCAAGGAAGCCGATTGTGGCTGCGCGGGTTGTTACACCGCACACGCGGGCATCGAGTTGTATGCCGAAGCGTTCGAGGCTGCCGGCGCGCTGGATAAACTCGAAGGTTTTGCCAGTCATCACGGGCCGGATTTTTACGGCCTGCCGCGTAACCGCGAAACGATCACACTGGTAAAAGATGCCTGGCGCGTGCCGATGGATGTGCCTTATGGTGACGACCGTTTGACGCCGTTTTGCGCGGGCGGCGAAGTGGCTTGGCGGATCGCGTCGTGAAACCGTAGCAGACATAGCCCGGCTGCGGGGCGAATCCCCGGCACGAAGGTTGCCGTACCGGATTGTGTGTAACGCAATATGTCAAAAGCAGGCGCGTGCGTTCGCATCATGCTGTGCGCGGCTGAGGCTCGATCCTTCTGCGTTATCATCGCCGCCATTCAAACAGGGGAGGCAATATGCCAACAAAAATGACGGGCGCGCGGCTGTTCGGACAAATCCTGAAGGCGTACGGCGTGACGCATCTTTTTTTCATGGATGCCGTGCTGCGGCGCGCGCTGGCGGAAATGGAGGATACGGGGATTCATCGCATCCTCGGTCATTCCGAGAAGGCCGTGGCCTACATGGCCGACGGTTATGCGCGCGTGTCGGGCCGGCCCGGGGTGGTGCTGGCGCAGTCGGTGGGTGCGGCCAATCTTGCCGCCGGCATGCAGGATCCGTATCTGGGTCATTCGCCGGTGGTGGCTTTTACGGGCCGGCACATCAACACCATGCAGTATCGCAATGCGTATCAGGAAATCGACCACCAGCAACTGTTTTCGGCGGTGACCAAAACGCACATGAAAGTCGAGGCGCTGGAGCAGATTCAGCTGCTGATGCGGCAGGCGTTTCGCGAGGCGACCACCGGCACGCCGCGTCCGGTGCATCTGGACATGGCGGGTTATGCAGGCGATGCGATCACGCCGCTCATCGGCGAATTTGACGTGGCCGCCGACGAGGCGCACACGCGTTTTCCGGCTTTCCGTCCGGCACCCGATTCAACAGCCGTGCTGCGCGCGGCGGCAGCGATCAAGGCGTCGATGCGGCCAGTGATTGTGGCGGATCGCGGGGCGACGATTTCCGACGCGGGTGCGGCGATTGCCAAGCTCGCCGAAAAAATTCAGGCGCCGGTGGTGGCGACCCCGGATGCCAAGGCTATTCTCACCGAAAATCATCCGTTGTTTTTCGGCACCATGGGCCTGTATGGCCGCAGCGACGGCAACCATATCGTGAGCGAAGCCGATCTGGTGATTTACTGCGGCAGCAACACCAGTGATCACACCACCGGCGTTTACAAAATGCCGAAGGACGGCACGCCGATTATCCAGATCGATATCGACCCGATTGAAATTGGCCGCAACTACAGCAACGTCATCGGCGTGCATGCGGATGTGCGCACGGCGGTGGACGCGCTGATGGTTTCCGCTGAAGGCGCGCGGCGCGACGCTTGGCTTGCCGCCGCACGTGCCCATGCCGCGGCGTGGGCAGCCGAAGCCGAGAAATACCGCTCGTCGGATGCGGTGCCGATGAATCCCGGCCGCTTGTGCAAGGAGCTGACCGAACTGCTGCCGAAGGACGCGATCCTGTTTGCCGACACCGGCTTTGCGGCCCTCTGGACTAACACGATGGTGTATTTCAATCATCCGGCACAACGCTATTTTCGGGCGGCCGGTTCGCTGGGATGGGCATTCCCGGCTGCATTGGGTGGCAAGTGTGGCGCGCCTGATAAACCCGTGGTGTGCTTCACCGGCGACGGCGGTTTTTATTACCACCTGCCGGAGCTGGAAACCGCGCGCCGCCGCAAGATCAAGACCGTGACCATCGTCAACAACAACCGGGCACTTGCGCAGGGGCTTAAAAACCTGACGATTTCCTACGGCAACACGCCCGCGCCCAACCGCATGGACGAATGCTACGAATTCACCGACACCGATTTCGCGCAAATCGCACGATCTTTTGGTTGCATGGGACTGGTGGTTGAAAAGCCCGCTGATTTCAAAAAGGCATTCGAGCAGGCGATGGCCTCGCAATTGCCGGCGGTGATCGACTGCCGTACCGAGTTCGCGGCGCAGGCGCCGATGCCGTGGATGCCGGCTTAGGTTGTGAGGGGTGAGGCGTAAAGCGAGCGGAGAGGTTAGATGCAGCAGTTTCGTTGTGCGATATTGGGATTCGCGCTCACGTTCGGAATGGGGTTGGCTGTTGCCGCCTATCCCGACCGTCCCATCCGGCTGATCGTGCCGGTGGCTCCCGGGGGTGCGGTGGATGTGGTGGGGCGCATCATGGCGCAGAAAATGGGCGCTGCGCTCGGGCAGAATCTGGTGGTGGACAACCGGCCCGGCGCCAACTACATCATCGGCACCGAAGTCGTTTCGAAGGCGCCTGCCGATGGCTACACACTGTTGACCACGGCAGGCGGACACACCATCAACCCGGTGGTTTACAAGAAATTGCCCTATGACACGTTTCGCGATTTCACGCCCATCAGCCACATTTGCAATTCCAGCGGGCTGGTGATCGTGGTGCATCCGTCGGTGCCGATCAATACGCTGCAGCAACTTATTGATTTCACGCGGGCCAATCCCGGCAAAATGATTTACGTATCGGCGGGCTGGGGCAACTCCACGCACATAGCCGGTGCGCAGTTCGAAGCCATGGCCGGGGTCAAACTTACCCATGTGCCGTATCGCAGCGCGGGTCCTGCGGTGACCGATCTCATCGGCGGTCAGGTGCCGTTGATGTTCGGTCCCAGTCCGGTGATGGTGCCGCTGGTGCAATCGGGCCGGCTGCGGCCCTTGGCGTTTACGGGGCTAAAGCGGTCGCCGCAGCTGCCGAATGTGCCCACTGCGGACGAAGCCGGTTTGAAAGGCTACGAGTCGACCGGCTGGTACGGCCTCTACGGCCCGCGCGGCATGGCCAAACCAATAGTCGACAAACTCAGCGACACCGTGCGGCAAATCGTGCAGTCGCAGGACATGCGCGAACGCCTCGCGCAGCTCAACCTGGAACCCGTAGGCAGCACGCCCGAGGTGTTCGCGAAATTCTTGAAGGAAGACTACGAGCGTTACGTGGCGGTGGCGAAAGCGGCGAAGATCGAGCCGCAGTGAGCGGCGAGTCTGCCGCGTCTACGCGGGGCCTAATTCATCCAAATCCCAGCGAGGCCGCACTGTAAACGCGAGTTTTGCTTGAGGCGCGCCGCCTGCGCGACTTAACCGCAGCCCGCCCGCGAGTGCGATCATCGCGCCGTTGTCGGTGCATAGCGCCAGCGGCGGGTAAAACACGTGGCAACCCATCTTCGCGGCTCGTGTGGTCAGCTGTTCGCGCAAGCGTAGGTTGGCTCCGACGCCGCCTGCAACAACTATTTGATTTAATTCAGTTTTTTCTAAAGCCGCCAGCGCCTTGGCCACCAGCACGTCGACAGCGGCTGCCTGAAATTCTGCGGCGAGATCGGCTTTATCGGCATCACTAAGGGTCTTGTCACGCGCGGCGGTGAGCACGGCGGTTTTCAGGCCGCTGAAGCTGAAGTTGAAATCACCGCTGTTGAGCATCGGGCGCGGCAGTTTGAATTTGCCCGGCATGCCGTGTTCAGCGATGCGCGCGATTTCCGGGCCGCCGGGGTAGCCCAGCCCGAGCAGTTTCGCGGTTTTGTCGAAGGCCTCACCGGCGGCGTCATCGACCGTTTCGCCGAGCAACTCGTAATCGCCCACGCCGCCCACGCGCATCAACTGCGTGTGGCCGCCGGAAACCAGCAGCGCGACGAACGGGAACGTCGGGGCAGGGTCGGCCAGCAGTGGCGACAGCAAATGGCCTTCGAGATGATGAATGCCCATGGCGGGGATGCCGAGCGCGTATGCCAGCCCGTGCGCGATGCTCGCGCCCACCAGCAGCGCGCCGGCAAGGCCCGGCCCCTGGGTGTAGGCAATGGCGTTGATGTCGGCGAGTTGTAGCCCGCATTCCGCCAGCAGTTCGCGCGTCAGTGGAAGCACGCGCCGGATGTGGTCTCGTGAGGCGAGTTCCGGCACCACGCCGCCGTAATCGGCGTGCATCGCCACCTGGCTGTGTAATTTGTGCCCCAGCAGGCCGCGCGAGGTGTCGTAAAGGGCGACGCCGGATTCGTCGCAGGAGGTCTCAATTCCCAGTATTAACAAGGGCTTACCAGTCGGCGGCACGGAAACTGCGGCTAAACGTACTTTGAAAAAGGGCGGGTGAGCAGGTATAATACGAGACTTTCTTGCGTTTACCTACTACCAGTGCACTAGCAATCTTATTAACCTTTTCTAACCCGCTGCCCCTCAAATACCGCCCGTTCAGGAGCCGAAGGCACCCATGACCACCGTCCGTCTCAAAGAAAACGAACCTTTTGAAGTCGCCCTGCGCCGTTTCAAGCGCACGGTTGAGAAAACCGGTCTTTTGACCGATTTGCGCGCGCGCGAGTTTTACGAAAAGCCCACCGCCGAGCGCAAGCGCAAGCTCGCCGCCGCCGTGAAGCGCACGCACAAGCGTCTGCGCTCGCAGACCTTGCCGCCGAAACTGTACTAAATTAACAGGCGTTCAGCACAAGGGTGAAGGCTGGCGCCTTCGCCCTTTTTGTTTTTGTAGTGCCGTAGTCGAAGCCATGCCATCAGGAGCCCGCCATGCCGCTCAGAGACCAGATCAATAATGACATGAAAGACGCCATGCGCGCGGGAGATGCCCAAAAGCGCGACGCGATTCGGTTGCTGACAGCGGCCTTGAAACAAAAGGAAGTCGACGAGCGCAAAACCCTCGCTGATGCAGATGTGGTGGCGATAGTCGACAAAATGATCAAGCAGCGCCGCGATTCCATCGAGCAGTTTGAAAAAGGCGGGCGGCAGGACCTCGCCGACAAGGAAAAATACGAACTCGGCGTGCTGCAGGCGTACATGCCGCAGGCGCTGTCCGAGGCTGAAATTGCGGATGCGATAACGGCGTCGATTGCCGAGGCAGGCGCCAAAGGCCCGGCCGACATGGGCAAGGTGATGAACGTACTGCGGCCCAAACTCGCGGGCCGTGCGGACATGGGTAAGGTGTCGGGGCAGGTGAAGGCGAAGCTGGCAGGTTGAGCGGTTTCCTGATGTCAATTTATAAGTATTTGATTTTGTTCAATTATTTTCGGAAACACCAGTAAGCGCCAGTAAGCGCCAGAACCAGCCGGTGTCTGCGACTTGCCCCTTTGTCAGCGCTGGCGAACGGTACGAGTAGTAAGCGGTTAGTGCGAGTGACTATATACTGCGCTGACTCACCATGATTCCGCAGTCTTTCATTCAGGATCTGCTGCATCGCGTCGACATTGTTGATGTGATAGACCGGCACGTAAAGCTTAAAAAGGCCGGCGCGAATTTTGCCGCGTGCTGTCCGTTCCATTCAGAGAAATCGCCGTCTTTCACGGTGAGCCCGAGCAAGCAGTTTTATCACTGTTTCGGCTGTGGCGCGCACGGCACCGCGGTCAGTTTCCTGATGGAATATTCCGGACTGGGGTTTGTCGAGGCGGTGAAGGATCTCGCGCACAGCGTCGGCCTCACTGTGCCCGAGGAGCGCAGCGGACAAAATGAACAGTACCGCAAGCGTACCGAAAGCGAAGACGGCGAAGACCTGCACGCGGTGATGTTAAAGGCCGCACAGTTCTATCGCAGTGCGCTGAAAGACGCGCCGCAGGCGATTGAGTATCTGAAAAAGCGCGGGTTGTCGGGTGACGTCGCCAAGAAATTCGGCGTGGGGTACGCGCCCGAAGGTTGGCAAAATCTCGAGCACGCGTTTGAGAATTACCAGTCGAGTGCGCTCACCGCCGTGGGGCTGGTCAAGCAAAACGACGAAGGCCGGCGCTACGATATTTTTCGTGACCGCGTGATGTTTCCGATTGTCGATGTGAAGGGCAACGTCATCGGCTTTGGCGGGCGCGTGATGGGGCAGGGCGAACCCAAGTATCTCAACTCGCCGGAGACGCCGCTGTTTGAAAAAGGCCGCGAGCTGTATGGACTGTATCAGGCGCGGCGCGCGATACGCGACGCGGGACGCGTAATCGTGGTCGAGGGTTACATGGATGTGGTGGCGCTGGCGCAATATGGCGTCGAATACGCGGTGGCCACACTCGGCACCGCCACCACGCCGATGCACGTGCAAAAACTGCTGCGGCAAACCGACGAAATCATTTATTGCTTTGATGGCGACAACGCCGGCCGCCGCGCGGCGTGGCGTGCGCTGGAAAATTCGCTGGGCCAGTTGGCCGATGGCAAACAGGTGCGCTTCCTGTTTTTGCCGCAGGGCGAAGACCCGGACACTTACGTGCGCCAGCACGGCAAGGAAAATTTTGAAAAGCTGCTGGACGGTGCGATTCCGCTATCGCAGTTCCTGTTGAACGAGCTTTCTTCGCGCGTGGACCGCGGCACTTTTGAAGGCCGCACCAAACTGCTGCAGGAGGCCAAGCCGCTGGTCAAGGCCATCACTGCGCCGATGCTGTCGCTGATGTTGCGCAAGCAGTTGGCGCAGTTGGCCGGGTTCACGCAGCAGGAACTGGATCGCGAATTCGATGTCAAAGCGCAGCCAGCAGCCGCTGCCCCGCCCCCGCGGCGTGCGCCTCCCGCTCAGCGCTCCATTGTGCAAACAGTGATCGAGTTGCTGGCGCTGGACCCGGCGTTCGCGCACAAGGTTGATCGTGCGCAGCTTGCACCGGGTTTTGGCGCGCCGGGCGTGGATCAGTTGGAGCTGCGCGCATTGGACCGGCTGCTGGAAGTGCTGAGCGCCAGTTCGCCAGAGGCCGGCAAACCGTTGAATCTGGGGGAATTTTTTCGCCAAACTGAATTTGGCGAACTGTTCGAGGCGGTCGAGGCCGGTGTGTTGCGTTGGCAGGAGCGAGGGCTGTCCGGCGAAGCGTTCGAAGCCGAATTTATTGGCGCCTGGCGGCAGTTGCTTGAACGAAACCGCCTGGCGCGCGGAAAGGCGTTATCGGAGAAGTGGCAGCGGGAAGGATTGAGCGCTGAAGAGAAGTCAGAATTTCTCCTTTTGCAACAACAACTTAAGCCATATGGCGCGTAGTAAATTTAAGTCAGTACGGACTCACTTTAAGGTATAATCCACGGTTCTTTTTTCCGGGCAATTCTGCGTAGATTTCGGCGCTATTTTTCGGCGTCGCTTTTCGCGCTGCATTGCCCGCAACGCGCGTTACTTATCAGCGGAATTTCACTCATGGCCAAAGCAAAAAAAGCGTTGAAATCGTCCAAGTCCAAGAGCATCGTCAAGTCCCCGTCGAGCGCGAAGACCAAATCGGCCCTGAAATCCGCCGCGAAACGTCCGGTGGCGCACAAGTCACCGAAGGTTCTCAAGACGAGCAAACCGGCGGTGAAAAGTAAGGTGCTGGCGAAGGCCAATAAGCCGCTAAAGCCGCTTGCCAAAACCAAGGTCGCCAAAGCCAAAGCGGAAAATGCGCTAAAGCAGCCCAAAAAATTAGCCGCGCCCGCTGCGCAAATTGCTCACGCCAAGCCAAACGACGCGAAACTTAAAAAGCCGCAGCTTAAAGTTGTAGAAAAGCCGCGTGCGCCGGGTAAAGAGGAAGCCGGCGGCAAGAATGAGCGTCTGGCGAAGCTGAAAGCCATTGCCGAGCAGATAGCCAAGGCCAAAGCTGCAGCCGCTGCCGCGCCAGCCGTTGCCGCGGATGCCGCGGGCAAGGCCGCGAATGGCAAGAAGCAACCCACGCGCGGCCTCACCGCCAAGGAAAAAGCACTGGTCAAGGAATTCGAGCGCCGCGAGCTGTCGCCCGAAGATGCCGAGGCGCGCCGCAACCGGCTGAAAAACCTGATCATGCTCGGCAAGGAGCGCAGCTACCTTACCTACGCAGAGATCAACGACCACCTGCCCGATGAAATGCTCGATGCCGAGCAGATCGAAACCATCATCGGCATGATCAACGACATGGGCATTCAGGTGTACGACGAAGCGCCCGATGCTGAAACGCTGCTGATGACCGATGCCACGCCGCCGGTTGCAGATGAAGAAGCCGCAGCGGAAGCGGAGGCCGCGCTCTCGACCGTCGATTCCGAATTTGGCCGTACCACCGACCCGGTGCGCATGTATATGCGTGAGATGGGCTCGGTGGAGCTCCTGACGCGCGAGGGCGAAATTGAAATCGCCAAGCGCATTGAAGACGGCTTGAAGCACATGGTGCAGGCGATTTCGGCCTGCCCGACCACCATCGCCGACATCCTTTCGCTTGCTGAGCGCATAGAGAAGGATGAAATCCGCGCCGATGAAGTGGTGGACGGTCTGATCGACCCGAACGCACCGGAGGAAGAAGCCATCCGCGCCATCAACAGCGGCGCGAATGAGGACGACGAAGACGGCGAAGAAGACATCACCGCGGAAGAAGAGGAAGAGGACGAAGAAGCCCAGGCCGCGGTGCAGACCGCTGACTTGCTGCGTCTCAAAACCGAATCGTTGAAGCGTTTCGCGGTGATCCGCACGCACTACAACCGCATGATGAAGGCGCTCGCGAAAAACGGCCCGCGCAGTCCGGCTTATGTCGAATCACGAGACGATATCTCGGGCGAGTTGATGAACATCCGCTTCTCGGCCAAGCAGATCGAGGCGTTGTGCGATTCCGTGCGCAAGCTGGCCGACGAAATCCGCCGCCACGAGCGTGCCGTGCTTGATCTGTGCGTTAACAAGGCGAACATGCCGCGCCCGCATTTCATCAAGGAATTTCCAGGCAAGGAAGTCAGCCTGCGCTGGGTCAAGGGCGAAATCGAAGGCGGGCACGCGTGGAGCGAAGTGCTCGCGCGTTTCGAGCCGCACGTGGTGGAGCAGCAGCAGAAGCTGCTCGATCTGCAAAACCGCGTTGGCCTGCCGATCAAGGACATCAAGGAAATCAACCGCCAGATGACCACCGGTGAAGCCAAGGCCCGCCGCGCCAAGCGTGACATGACCGAGGCCAACCTGCGGCTGGTGATTTCCATCGCGAAAAAATACACCAACCGCGGCCTGCAATTTCTGGACCTGATTCAGGAAGGCAACATCGGCCTGATGAAAGCGGTGGACAAATTCGAATACCGCCGTGGCTACAAGTTTTCGACTTATGCAACGTGGTGGATTCGCCAGGCGATCACGCGTTCCATCGCCGATCAGGCGCGTACGATTCGTATTCCGGTGCATATGATCGAGACCATCAACAAGATGAATCGCATTTCGCGGCAGATTCTGCAGGAGACGGGGCTTGAGCCCGATCCGGCGACGCTGGCCTAGAAAATGGAAATGCCCGAGGAGAAAATCCGCAAAATCCTCAAGATTTCCAAGGAGCCCATCTCCATGGAAACCCCCATCGGCGACGACGACGATTCGCATCTGGGCGATTTCATCGAGGATCAATCCACCGTGGCGCCGAACGACGCCGCAGTATTTGCGAGTCTGCGCGGCGTGACCAAGGACGTGCTCGACACGCTGACGCCACGCGAAGCCAAGGTGCTGCGCATGCGCTTCGGCATTGAAATGAATACTGATCACACGTTGGAAGAAGTCGGCAAGCAGTTCGATGTAACGCGCGAGCGCATTCGCCAGATTGAAGCAAAAGCGCTGCGCAAACTGCGGCACCCGTCGCGCTCCGAGCGGCTGCGCAGCTTCCTCGACAACGAGAGTTAATTTCGGGTAGCTACTCAAGCGAACCCATCAAAACGGCGACACGCAAACCAGCGTCTCGCCGTTTTTTTGTATCAACGGATTTTGAAGGATTTTGTAAAAGGGAGGCAGCAGCATGGCATTGACACCGATACGCCGCGTGGTGACAGGGAACGACGCACAAGGCCGCTCGACGGTGGTATGGGACGGCCCGTCTCCGGGCACGCACGAAATCAACTTTAACGCGCGCGGCCACACCGACTTCTGGGTGTGGCGGGAAACACCGCCGCCGCTGGATGGGAAGGAAGATGCGGGAAAATGGGACGACGAATTCCCGTGCCCCGTGGGCGGTGGGCATCAGCGCGTGGTGCACTGGCTGGCGAAGACGGCGGAGTCACCGCCCAACGATCCGTATCAGGCGCCCGTTCCGCACGGACGCACGTGGGACCGTGGCGGCGGCAACAACTACAACCGTTCGTACATGCACAAAACGAAGTCCGTTGACTACGGCATCCTGATTTCGGGCGAGCGCGTCGTCGAGCTCGACGACTGTACGCTTACCATGAAGCCGGGTGATGTGATTATCGACGTCGGCGCGTGGCACTTGTGGGACAGCTCTAACACCGGATGTTTGATGGCGTTCGACATGTTTGACGCGGAGTTTGTCGACGGCCCTGCCGGTACGTTGCAGGGCAATGACCTGCCCATGCGCCCGCCGGCAGATTTGAAATTGCCGCCAGGCGTGAAGCCGCAACGGCGCATCGTCGCTGGCGACAAGGTGGCGGGCAAATCCAGTCTCGTGCTTGATACGGCCTCGCCCGATGTGCGCACCGACCCTGCACGGCCCGGCTTTGCGCTCCAGCGCATGTGGGTGGTGGACAGCGCACCGGCGAAGCTCGTCTACGAGACGCTGCATCTGCCCAACGTGCTGATCCCGCCGAAGAATGGTTCGGTGCTGAACGTGTTCACTTTCCCGCCCGATGCGACATGGCTAGGCAAGGTTGGTCAGCACGAAGTAGCCGCGTATTTTCAGGCCATGGGTGCGACCGGCGCTTCGACCTACAGCGCGCAGGCGAAACATCCGTACATGCAAAAAACACGAACGCTGGATTTGTGCATTGTGCTCGAAGGTGCAATCACGCTGGTGCTCGACACGCAGGAGGTCGTCGTCAAACAGGGCGAGTTCGTGATCAATCGCGGCGGCAATCACGCGTGGCGCAATCACACGAACAAGCCGGCGGTGGTGTCGATAGCTTCGCATGATGCAAAATAAGCCGCTACATCAATTGCCTGGCACTGCATTCACTGCCGCTGCGGCCATGGCGGCGGTGCTCGCAGCGGGCGCGGTGCATGCGCAGTGGACACCCACAAAGCCCGTCCGCTGCATCGTGCCCAGTTCGCCCGGGGGTGCGGCTGATGCGTCCGCGCGGCTGCTCGCCGACGGCGTCACCCGGGTTATCGGTCAGCGCGTCGTGGTTGAAAACCGCGCGGGCGCGAGCGGCAACATCGGCAGCGAGCTTGCTGCGCGCGCCACGCCGGATGGCTATACCTGGCTCATGATTAACAACGCCCAGGCGGCAAACGTCAGCCTGTTTAAAAACCTGTCGTACGATTTGCTTCGCGATTTTGCGCCGGTGACACAGGTCGATGCCGCGCCGCATGTTGTCGTGGTGCATCCGACACTGCCGGCAAAATCCATCGGCGAACTGGTGAAACTCGCGAGGGCACGTCCGGGGCAGCTCGATTACGCGTCGGCGGGGCTGGGTACGGTGACGTTTCTCGCGGCGGAAATTTTCAACGCGCAGGCGGGTATACAACTACGGCACGTGCCCTACCGCGGCGGCGGTGAGTCGCTGACATCGATTGTCGCAGGCGAAACCATTGTGTATTTCTCGCCGCTGCCGGTGGCGCTGGCCCACATGAAAAGCGGACGCCTGCGCGCGCTGGCCGTGACGTCAAAACAGCGCGCAGCCGCCGCGCCCGAGATTCCGACTGTGGCGGAGTCCGGTTATCCAAAGTACGAATTTTCGCTTTGGAACGGATTGCTGGTTCCGGCCAAAACGCCGCGTGAAATCGTGGTGGCGGTACGCAATGCCGCCGCTCTCGCGCTTAACGCACCGGAGTTGCGCAGCCGCATGAGCGCGATGAGCGTAACGCCCATGGCCGGCTCGCCGGAAGACTTTTCGGCGTTCCTGAAATCGGAAGTCGAAGCCATTGCCGCAGTGGTGAGACGGCTTAATCTCAAGGCAGATTAAATCGCGCTGGCAACGTTTTTTAACTATTTGATTTTATTAATTATTTGGCATCCGGTGTCGCGCTGATGTTTTTTGCCGTGCGCGTGATGTGGTGTATTTCATCGCGCCGTTTTAGCCACCAGCCGTAGGTGCGCGGCAGCAGACTGTAAAAATCCGGCACGTTCAACTCGCGCGCGGCGTGCACTGTCCAGTACGGGTCCCACAAGAACTCGCGCGCGATACCGATCAGATCGGCGCCGCCTTCCTGCAGGATTTTTTCCGCCTGATGCGCTTCGGTGATGAAGCCGACCGCGATGGTTTTGATTCCCACCTCGGCGCGCACGCGCGTGGAAAACGGCACGTGGTATCCCGGCGTGCGCGGTACCACAGTGGCTGAACCCGCACCGCCAATGCCGCCGGAAGAGGGCGTTACCACCTCAATGCCGCGTGCCTTCGCGGCGCGCGACACCGCTATGGTGTCTTCGAGCGTCCAAGCCGGGCCGCTGCCGTCCACTGCCGAGAGCCGCAGAAACACCGGCTTGTCTTTCGGCCACGCCGCGCGCACCGCTTCGATGATGTCCATGCAAAAGCGAGCGCGGCCTTCGAGGTCGCCCCCGTAAGCGTCTTCGCGCTTATTCGCCAGTGGCGACAAAAATTGATGAATCAGATAGCCGTGCGCGGCGTGAATTTCCACTACGTCGTAGCCGGCTTCCGCGGAACGCACCGCCGCCTCGCGCCAGTTCGCAACGACCTCTTTAATTTCGCTCGTGGTCAAACTGTGCGGTGCGGGATCCGTGGCTGCGGCGGGAATGTCGCTTGCGGAAACAGTTTGCCATGGTGCTTCACCGCGCGTAGCGTCGTCCGCCGTCAATTGCCGGTAACCATCCCACGGCGGACGGCCCGAGCCTTTGCGCCCGCCGTGGCCAAGCTGGATCGCGGGCACTGCGCCATGCTGCCGCAGAAAATCGTTGATGCGGCGGTAATCGGTGAGATGCTTGCTGTCGTAAATGCCCGCGCAGTGATACGACTTTTTGCCGCGAAATTCGACGGCGGTTTCTTCGCAAAAAATCAGCCCCGCGCCGCCCATGGCGAATTGCCCCAGATGCACCAGGTGATAATCGTTGGGGCCGCCGTCGCGCTCGGACGCGTACTGGCACATCGGCGACACCACCACGCGATTGCGCAGCGTAACCGAGCCGAACGTCATCGGGGTAAACAGCAAGGGCAGTTTTTTATTCTTGGTGTCGTTCATAAGTATTTGTTTTTAAAGAGAATTTATTTCAAGCCTAATGAAAGGCTTCGAGTGTC
Source organism: Betaproteobacteria bacterium (assembly GCA_900299145.1). GTDB lineage: Bacteria > Pseudomonadota > Gammaproteobacteria > Burkholderiales > SG8-41 > UBA5216. The sequence continues at coordinate 60,988 of OMIN01000033.1, forward strand.
CTATTTTCCCGCAAAACGGTAGAATCGCGCCTCTTCGTCAGTCCTATCATTGTTCTTCGAAGTGTTTCCCAGAGGGCCCTTAGCTCAGTTGGTTAGAGCAGCGGACTCATAAAGGACCTGCTCAAGCTAACTTTTTAAGGAAAACCTATATAAATCAACAGGTTGCAGGCGTTGTGGGTGGTGAAAAAATGCTTCTACGACGCTTCTACGGTTGCACCGTTTTTTGATCTCAAATTGGGTTAAAAACAGCGCAACTAAAATCAGTTTTACGGGCCTCTAGCTCATGCTTGGTTAGAGCAGCGGACTTAAAGGCAAGTGACCTAAAGCGCAAGCTACGGTCAATTGCAATTGGGTTGCATGTGAGTAAGTTAACTCTGCTTGCATGTAGAACTACTCAAATTCGGGGAAGCCTCTGTTGCTTGCAACGTGGTAATCCCGAGCGAAGCCAAACAGCAATGTTTGGAACGTGTAGAGACTGTACGGGTAGGTCGTAAAGACAAGAGACAGTCCAGACCACAAACTGGAAACAGGCAGTGAAAACTGTAGTGGTAAGCATAATCCGTTGGTGCCGAGTTCGACTCTCGGGGGGCCCACCAAATACAAAACCCTCGTCAGCAATGGCGAGGGTTTTTTGTTATCAAGCCAATAGGTCTAAACTGGCAAATAGGCAAAAAAATACTTAAGTGCGAGGTGGTGATGTTGAGATTTTTAGACAAAAACTCTGGCTATCTTTTCTCCAGTCGTGACTTGCGAGAGATGCTGGAAGAACGTTCACGTGCAATTAGAAATGAAATTGAACAAGTTGATTCCAATCAATTGCTCAACACTTCAACTGTAGATTTAGCCAAATACTTTCATGAGAAGTATGTGCTTGTGGCGCCATCATTGAAAATAGGTGATTGGACTGCATCACAACAAGAGACCAAAATTGATGTGAGTAGAGATCCAAATCGTTGGATATCTGACTCAAGCCGTCCTTTTTATATCGCTGGGCAGCGCATTGAAATTGAGGTGCCGATTGATGGTGAAGTTGAGCTTATGTATGCAAGGCCAAGCACTCACTCACTCAACCCTCCAAAAGGTCAAATTCGTGCGAAAACATTAATCTTGGAATATGTAGTTGCACATGATGTTGCCGATGCAAATATCAGGGCTCAGGTTGACAGAGCTGTTGAGGAAATTAATAAGCACATTGAGTGGGTGGCAAAAGAAGTCCATGCCTTCAATGGCGAGATAGAGAAAGCAATTGAACTAGCTATAGATGATCGTAAAAAGAGAATTTTTGCGAATCATGGTCGGGTTGCATCTTTAGGTATACCGTTGAAAAGCAATCCCAATGCGCCTAAGACGTACGCTATTCCAGATGTAAAAAGAAAACTAGTTCCGTCACTTCCAAAGGCGTCAAATTTACCGTATGAGCCGGAGCCGATTCTGGACTACCAAGCATACGACCATATCCTTTCTGTCGTACAAAACATGACGAAGGTTATTGAGCGAAGTCCATCGGCTTTCAAGACTATGGGTGAGGAGGATTTACGGCAGCATTTTCTAGTGCAGCTGAACGGTCAATTTGAAGGTGCGGCTACAGGTGAGACATTTAACGTCAATGGAAAGACGGACATCCTGATACGTTCAAATGATCGAAACGTTTTTATTGCTGAGTGTAAGTTTTGGAAAGGCCCAAAACAGTACCTCGAAACGATAGACCAATTGATTGGATACAAGGCTTGGCGTGACACTAAAACTGCCATATTGATATTCAATCGCACGACTGCAATGTCTACCATTTTGGAGAAGGTTGAAGCCACAACCAAAGAGCATAAAAATTTCAAACGTTCAGTTGACTGGAAACATGAAACTGGTTTCAGGTATGTCTTTCACCACGATGGTGATGCAAATCGCGAATTTGTTTTGACCGTTTTGATTTTTGATGTGCCAGCATAAATTTTTCTACGATCAATCTCGCCAAAATCTTTGCTCTAAAAATGCGTTGAATTTAATATTTACTTAAGCCTGCAAGCGTAACTTTTTAGGGAAAAATTTACCCGTGCAGCGCAGAGTAAGTTGGACAATTCATGCCTGCAAAAATAGAAAGCACACATCAATTAATAAAGAAAAAACTTGTAGTCTACAGACGGCCTGATAGTGACGCATGGCAATGCCGCTATACAGTTGACGGTAAAAAATGGCATTGCAAAACTACAGGGCTGACAGAGTTAGAAGAAGCAATACCCAAAGCGCACGAAATTCTTATCGCAGCAAGATTGCTTAAAGAGCGCAACCTTCCAGTAGTCAGTAAAAAAGTAAGTGACATCGCAAAGTTAACCATCCAAAAAATGGATGACAACGTGGGCTACGAAGCTGGCTCAGATTCATTTCCGCAGTACAAGCGCATCATTAATGACTTCATAGTGCCATTCTTTGGCAAGAAGCACATTGATTCCATCACACCAAAAATGATGGGTGAGTTTGATAAATGGCGTACTAAAAAGCTGGGCAAGCCACTTGCCTACAGCAGCGTTCGCAAACACAACGTCACGCTCAACCGCATATTCCAAGAAGCTCTAGAGCGTGGGTACGTACACAAGACACAAATCCCTTACCTTGAAACAAAGGGTGTGAAGTCTAAGAACTATCCAACCTTTGAAGTCGTTGAGATCAATGCGATCTTGGCGCACATGCCAGCGTGGATCATTAATACAAAGCACAAGAAGAGCTTTTGGCGACGCCATGTTGTTCACGACTATGTGCGGGTGTTAATTGAAACTGGCGCAAGACCTGGCAAAGAGTTGCTGAACCTTAAATGGAAAAACATCCGCATCAAAAAGATACAGACTGGCGGCATGGTTACTGTCCCTGACGTAGAAGCAATGCAAGAGAGCAAGACTGGCGATCCAGAGTTTGTTGACCTAGAGCCAATTGATAGCAATTACGATTCAGAAGGAAACTGCCTGAGCGAGCCTAAATGGGATGTAACCGTGTACATGGATGTTTACGGCAAGACCAAAGACCGAACCGTCAATGGTTTTGCTGTCACGTACAAAGTGCTAAATGAAATCGTGAAGCGCAACTACACAGGTGACAACGCTACGACGCTTGAAGCACTGACACAAAACAAGAGCGATGACTTCGTGTTCAGGTCGTACTGGAACATGCACGATGACTATAGGGAAGCATGTGAGTGTTTCAACCATATGTTTGATGGCTTCCTAGAAGATCACAACTTGCTAATTGACCCTAAGACTGGTCGAAAGCGTGTGTTCTATAGCATCAGAAGTGCGTTCACAACAGCAGCCTTGAACTTGGATGCAGTACCAATCCGTGACCTATCAAAGCAGCTTGGTAACAGCGTTGTGATGATCCAGAAGCACTATGACAGGGCAACAGGCGAAGCAATCACAAAGAACGTGAAAGCGTCCAACACACACAATGCGTTCTTTGGCGATGCAAAGATTCCAGAAATCTACCAGTCCAAGAAAGCTAAGCAGCCCGCTTAAACCAACTCAACTGCATTGCGTAGCATGTC
>OMIN01000034.1 GCA_900299145.1 Betaproteobacteria bacterium
CACGGCCGTTGGATTGCAGTGCACCGAGGATGGCCGAGGGGTCTTGCCCCACCACGCGGTTAAGCACGGCGCTGGAGGCCGATTGCTGCACGAATTTGGTGATCTCGTTCGCGCCGATGGAGAAACTGCCCCAGTTGATAATCGCATTGGGCGTGTTGGTAATGGTGAGCAGATTGCCAGCGGTAGTGAATTTCGCCGCGCCATTGACAACGGCAGGGTTCGTCGGATTGGCGTAAGCCGATATCGAGCCGCCTGCGCCGAAGCATGCGGCGACCGCAAGGGCAGTGATGCTGAAGCCGGGTTCACAACATCTTGCGCGCAAGGCAACGCGGCGGCGCAAGACACGACCATTCTTGAAGACAGGCGCTGATTTCACGGCTGAGTTTGCTCCAGATTTTTGCACGGCAGACAGCTCCATCAACGCCTGTCTGCACCGCTCGGTTTATCGGCAAATACTGCCGCAGAACGCGCGGCGACGCCATAGCCCAAACGGACTAATCGCGACCAGCACCAAGGTATCGATACCTTGGTATTGGCCTTCCGCCAAAATATATTAAGTATTTGTTTTTATTATATATTTTAATAGTTCTCATTCTGCCCGGATCCCCGCCTCGCGCACCACTTTGCGCCAGCGCGAAATCTCCGTGACGATGTGCGCGCGGAATTGCTCCGGCGACCCCGCCACCGGCTCCCCACCGTCGTCAGCGAGCTTGTCGAGCACGTCACGCGAACGCACCGCGCGCGCGAGCTCGTTGTTGAGTTTGCTCACGATATCAGCGGGCAAACCCGCCGGCCCAAGCCAGCCGTGCCAGGTGGTCGTTTCATAACCTGGCACACCGGATTCGATCACTGTTGGCAAATCAGGCATCGCGCTGGAACGCTTAACGCTAGTGACCGCCAGCGCGCGGATGCGGCCGAGTTTGATGTATTGCAGCGACGACAGGATATTGCCGAACATCACCTGCACCTGCCCCGCCATCAAATCCACCAGCGCCTGCCCCGTGCCCTTGTACGGCACATGCGTGATGTTCACCCTGGCCAGACTGTTGAACAACGCCAGCGCCAAGTGGTTCGACGTGCCATGCCCGGCGGACGCTGCATCAAGCTGAGTACGCGGGTTACGCGCGAGCGCGAGCAAATCCTTCACCGACCGCGCGGGCAGCGCCGGATGCACCATCAGCACAATCGGCGCCTGCACCACCACGGAGATCGGCGCGAAGTCCCGGATCGGGTCGTAACTCAATTTCGGATACACCGCCGGCGTAATCGCATAACCGCTCGCCACCGCCAGCAGCGTGTGGCCGTCGGGCGGCGCTTTCGCCACCAGCGCATAAGCCACCGTGCCACCTGCGCCGGTGCGGTTCTCGACAATAAACGTGCGCTTTAAATTCTCGCTCAGCTTTTGGGTGAGCAGCCGCGCAATGATGTCCGTGCCGCCGCCGGGAGCGAGGCCGACAATGACGCGGACGGGTTTGGTGGGGTAGGTTTCGGCTTGCTGGGCATGCGCGTGAAGGCTTGCCATCAAAGTAGCGCACGCAACAATGCGCAATAGTGCGGAGCCCAAACACCGCCACCCGTCATTCCAGCGAAGGCTGGAATCCAGTGCGTAACTGGATGCGAAGCATCTGAATTCACATGCTTCGCATCCGCCTACAACCTGGGTTCCAGCTTTCGCTGGAACGACGGGGCATTCACCAATCCGCACGAATACGCAAGGCCAGCGGTTTCGCTTATTTCCGCTTGCCCTTCAACTTGATCCCCACCATATCCTCCGGCCGCACCCACTTGTCAAACTGCTCGCTGGTGACGTGCCCCATTTCCATGGCGCTGGCCTTGAGCGTCAGGCCTTTCTTGTGCGCATTCTTGGCAATGGCAGCCGCCTTCGCATAGCCGATGTACGGGTTCAGCGCCGTCACCAGCATCAGCGATTCGCGCATCAGCTTGTCGATGCGCTCCATGTCGGGCTCGATGCCGATGGCGCAATGCTCGTTGAAGTTCTCGCACGCGTGCGCCAGCAGGCTCGCGCTGTGCAGGAAGTTGCGGATCACCATCGGACGGAATACGTTGAGCTCAAAGTTCCCCATCGAGCCGCCGACGTTGATCGCGGTATCGTTGCCGAACACCTGACAGCACACCATGGTCATCGATTCGCTCTGCGTCGGGTTGACCTTGCCCGGCATGATGGAGCTGCCCGGCTCGTTTTCCGGAATCTGAATCTCGGCAATGCCGCAGCGCGGCCCGCACGACAGCCAGCGGATGTCATTGGCAATCTTCATCAGCGACGCAGCCAGAGTTTTCAGCGCGCCATGCGCATGCACCACGCCATCACAGGAACCCAGCGCCTCGAACTTGTTGGGCGCGGTGACAAACGGCAGACCCGTGAGTTTTTTCAGTTGCGCGGCGACATCTTTCGCGAATTTCGGGTGTGCATTCAACCCCGTGCCTACGGCTGTGCCGCCCAGCGCCAGCTCGCACAGATGCGGCAGTGACGCTTGCACGTGTTTCAATCCGTGATCCAACTGCGCGACGTATCCGGAGAATTCCTGCCCCAGCGTGAGCGGCGTGGCATCCTGAAGATGCGTGCGGCCTATCTTCACGATGTTCATGAACTTTTTGGCTTTTTTGTCCAGCGTGTCGCGCAGCTTTTTCACCGACGGAATCAATTGCTTGTGCAGTGCGATTACCGCGCCCACGTGCATGGCCGTGGGGAACGTGTCGTTCGACGACTGGCCCTTGTTCACGTCGTCGTTCTCGTGCACCAGGCGCGTCATGCCGCGCTTGCCACCGAGGATTTCGGAGGCGCGATTGGCCAGCACCTCGTTCACGTTCATGTTCGTTTGCGTGCCGGAACCGGTCTGCCATACCACCAGCGGGAAATGCGCATCGAGCTTGCCGGCCAATGCCTCGTCAGCCGCCTTGACGATTGCAGCACCCTTTTTCTTATCGAGCACGCCCAGCGCCATGTTGGACAGCGCGGCGGCTTTTTTCACCAGCACCTGCGCCATCACCACGTCGTGCGGCATGGTCTCGCCGGGGAAATGAAAGTGATGCAGGCTGCGCTCGGTCTGCGCGCCCCACAGTTTGTCGTTGGCGACAGCGATATCGCCCATGGTGTCTTTTTCGATGCGGGTATTGCTGTTTTTAGCGCTCATGATGTTTTCCAAAAAATTCAATTAAATCAAATACTTAAAAAATAACAGGCCATCAAATCAGTACGCGCTGCTCGCCGCGTTGCGCCCCGGCATCCACCACAATTAACGCCGTCATATTGGCAATGCGCCGCACCGTGGCAGACGGCGTGATGACATGCACGGGTTTCGCAGCGCCCAGCAAGATCGGCCCAACGGTAATGTTATCGCCCGCCGCGGCTTTTAACAGATTGAATGAAATATTCGCGGCATCCAGGTTCGGCATCACCAGCAGATTCGCCGCGCCCTTTAAGCGGTTGGCGGGCAGCGCGCGATGTCGAATTTCTTCCGACAGCGCCATATCGCCCTGCATTTCGCCGTCGATTTCCAGGCCCGGCGCGCGCTGATTCACCAGCGCCAGCGCGGCACGCATTTTGTTTGCGGTAACGGTATCGCCGCCGCCGAAACTGGAATGCGACAGCATCGCCGCCTTGGGCGTAATGCCAAAACGGCGGATCTCCTCGGCTGCGAGGATGGTGGATTCAGCGATCTGCTCCGCGCTCGGGTCAAACGTGACGTAGGTGTCGCAAATAAACACCGTGCCCTTGGGCAGCAACAGCGCGTTCATCGCGGAATAGTGATTCACGCCCGGGCGCTTGCCGATGACGCGATCGATGTAATTGAGATGCCGTCCAAACTGGCCGAGAATGCCGCACAGCATCGCATCCGCCGCGCCCATGTGCACGAGCATGGCGCCGATCAGCGTCGGCAACCGCCGCATGTCGAGCTTGGCGAGTTCTTCCGACACGCCCTTTCTCTGCATGAGCCGGTAATACTCTGTCCAGTACTCGCGGTAACGCACGTCGCTGCCCGGATCAACCAGATCAAAATGCACGTCACGTTGCAAGCGCAAGCCCAATCGCTCGATGCGTGACTCAATCACTTCGGGCCGGCCGATCAGCACCGGCCGCGCAATACCTTCGTCCACCGCCAGTTGCGCCGCGCGCAGAAAACGCTCTTCCTCGCCCTCGGCGTACACCACGCGCTTGGGCGCTTTTTTTGCCGCCGCGAAGACCGGGCGCATGATCTGGCCCGATTGATACACAAACTGATTCAGGCGATCCCGATACGCGTCAAAATCGGTGATCGGGCGTGTCGCGACACCACTATCCATCGCGGCCTTGGCCACGGCAGGGGCAACTTGTGCAATCAGCCGCGGATCAAACGGACGCGGAATAATGTAATCGGGGCCAAACGGTTGCTGGCGCTCGCCATACGCCGCCGTCACTTCGTCGGACTGTTCGGCTTGTGCGAGTTCGGCTATGGCGCGCACCGCCGCGAGCTCCATGTCGTCATTAATCGTTGTCGCGCCAGCGTCCAATGCGCCGCGAAACACGAACGGAAAACACAGTACGTTATGGACCTGATTCGGATAATCCGAACGCCCGGTGGCGATCACCGCGTCGGGGCGCACTTCGCGCACCAGCGCCGGCAAAATCTCCGGTTCCGGGTTTGCCAGCGCCAGTATCAGCGGCCGTTCAGCCATGCGGCGAACCATATCCTGCTTTAACACGCCGCCCGCTGACACTCCGAGGAACACATCCGCACCACCGATAACCTCGCCAAGCGTACGTGCAGGGGTGTCGACGGCGTAAATGTCCTTGTCGGGGTCCATCAGCTTGGTTCGGCCCTTGTACACCACGCCCTCGATGTCGGTGACGATGATGTTTTCACGCTTTAAGCCCATTTTCACCAGCAAGCCCAGGCACGCCAACGCCGCCGCGCCAGCACCCGACACCACCAGTTTGACTGTGGTGATGTCCTTGCCGACAACCTTCAACCCGTTATGCACCGCCGCGCCGACAGTAATCGCCGTGCCATGCTGATCGTCATGAAAAACCGGAATCTTCAGGCGGGAACGCAAGCTACGCTCGACGATAAAACACTCCGGCGCCTTGATGTCCTCGAGGTTAATGCCGCCGAAAGTCGGCTCCAGCGCGGCGATAATCTCCACCAGCTTGTGCGGATCGCGCTCGTTGACTTCGATATCGAACACGTCAATACCGGCAAACTTCTTGAACAGCACCGCCTTGCCTTCCATCACCGGCTTGGCCGCCAGCGGACCTATCGGCCCCAATCCCAACACCGCCGTACCGTTGGTGATTACGGCAACCAGATTGCCGCGCGATGTGAGATTACGCGCTTCAGCCGGGTCGGCGGCAATGGCATCACACGCCGCCGCGACGCCGGGGGTATAAGCCAGCGCGAGATCACGCTGATTAATCAGGCCCTTGGTCGGCGCTATCGAAATCTTGCCGGGCGAGGGAAAGCGGTGGTAGTCGAGCGCGGCCTTGCGCAGGGGGTCTTCCATGATGGGCGAGCCTTGAGTGAACGCGGATTATAGCGTGCAACTACGAGACCATATCGCCACCACTGAAAGCGTTATACGAGGCCCGCCAACACCGATGCACAAATAAGCAGCCGAGGTTTCGGATCTTGCGACTGCCAAATGCGGGAAAATTCTGCTGCATACATTCTTCCCGGTTAGTGCGACGTCTCGGCACTTTTTCGTCTAGGGGCAAAACCGAGCACTCCCAACCCGGTTTGCATCCGGACTTAGGCTTCAGGTTCGGGAACGGTAGGAATCCGGTCATTCGGCGTGTCACCACACTCGTGTCGAGCTTCAGTGAAGCTGACATTCCTCATAACACTAGAACACAAAATTCCTAGCATTTGCAGGAATATTTGCAAGAATTATTGGCCAACACGTCGTTCCCTACACCAAACAAAGACAGTGAATGTAAAGGACTTCTGCGTGACGTAAGAGACAAATTTGACACCTTGTCGCAGTGGCTTCCCTGATCGTATGCGACCTCGCGCATCATCGTAATGTCCGCCGAGTGTCGTTACCGTTGTGTCTTGGCCACTGTATCTACTTGGCAAGCTGTTAAATTGACCGCTCCCCATTGACCCTGATCCCCAGAGGGAGCTGATCTACTGGTTGGGACGCGCAAGCACCCGGAGCCGTTTACTGCCACAATCTCTGCGGTTGCGCTTTGTCTTTGTCAATGACAAGCATGTCAAACAACTGCAAACAGATAAAGCCCCCGCCGCATCTTCCCGTACGTGGCGACTAACGAATGGCTACACAACATTGACAAGATCGAACTGTCCATCGCCTCGATCGAAACCATGCTTAACGCCTTGCCCGACATCCCGCGTCTGGACACGGGCATTGTGCCACCAGAGATTAGGCCGGTGGCTATCGGCGATAGACTGAACCGGCTGACGAGGGAGTACGCCCTGCGGCCAAGGAAATAGGGCTGCCGCTACGCGCTGTTACACAAACCCTTCAGCCCGGCGCGACTGAAGGTTATCGTGTGCCGCTTGCTGGCGGAAAAGAAACAGGCGGATGCCACGATCCGCCCAAGATCAAATTCTACATAAGCCTTTGTTTTTATTAATTATTTTAACTACTTCACCGGCTGCTTCAGCAGTTCCGGCAGCATCGATTCACGGAACAGTTTTTCGCCCATGGCAGCGACACGTTCGCGGCCGACGGTGGCGATCACCGCTTCCTCGGAACCCGCGAGCTTCCACGATTTATAGTCGTCGTGAAATTCCAACCCCATCGATTCGGTGAGCAGGTTGACGTAGTTCACGACTTTGAATGGCTCGCTGCCCTCCAGCGCGCACAGGAGGCGATGGCAGGAGTGAAACACGGTGGCGACGGTATCGGCGCCGCGTGCAACCGCCTCATCACACAAGCCGCGCGTCACGTCCTTCAACGCCGCCGGCACGCGCGACAACGCGGAACACATATGCCCGGGTGCAGCCGTGCCGCTTTCAACCAGCGTCAAGCCCGGCACCAGCCGCAGCAGGTCTTCCACCAACGGATTAACGTCGACCTCATGAAAGCCGAAGTGCCGGTGCAGCATCACCTTGCGCTCAACGCGCCGCGTGAGTTTGGCCGCGAGCACATCGCGGCGCGCGTGCAAGATTTGCGTGAAGTGTGACAACTCGAATTGCGGCTGCGTGTATTCACCCATGAAGCCGTTCATGTGGCGGTCACACGACGCGCACCAGCTCACCACCTGCCCGGTGCCATGCGCATTGAATTTTTCCACCGTACGTTTGGCCATGCCCTCGGCCGCGCGCAGGTTGCCATCCTTCGCCGTGCCGCAGCAATAGCCCGCGCCACCAGCAGGCGTGACTTCGATTCCCACCGCTTCGAGCAGTGCAATCGCGCCGTGGATGATGTCCCCATGGCGCACCACGTTGCAGCCGTACCAAAAGGTGATTTTTTCGCTGGCACTCATGGTTGTCCTACCGTTGCCATTTCTCCACCTGCCCTGCGCTCATCTGCGTTTGCGAATAGGCGTTGATCACGCGGAAAAAATCCTTCGCTTCGCGTCCGGAAAGCTTTGCCTGCTCTGCCGGCAACCCCAGCGACCCCATCGCGCTCATCTGCCCCACGCGCACCATTTTCATGGCGTTAATGCCCTCGGGGCAAGCGTCGGCGCATTTCGCGCTTTGCGTGCAGACTTTGAGCCAGGCCACGCTTTCAGCGTTGCCCGGCGTTTGCTTCAGCCAATCAAGCACGCCGGACACCACCTGCTTCGCGTCGGCGTTCGATAGCCCTTCGCTGTAACGCGTCATCGGGCAGGCTTCATAGCATTTACCGCAGCGCGTGCAGCGCGCGAGCGTGTCGGCGATGAAATCGTCGAGATGCCCGCGCAGGGTTTCAGGAGGTTTTTTCAAAATATCCAATAAAAACAAATACTTACCGTCCAGACAACTTCAACGCTTTATCCAGCACCGCGTTCGAACGCGCGGGCCGCGGCATCAGCCAACGGAAGCCAGCGGCCACCACCTCGTCGACGTTGTCCGCTTCCACATGCGGATGGCCGCACACGACATTGTGTTCCTTGCAGATCGACAGAATTTCGTTGATCGCACCAGCCACCACCGGGTGTTTGTACTGACGCGGAAAGCCGAGATTCTGCGACAAATCGCCCTCGCCAATCACCACCGCGCCAATGCCCGGCACTTCCTTCAAAATCTTCGGCAGGTTTTTCAGGCCCACCACGTCTTCGCACATGATGGCAACAAGTATCTCGCCCTTCGGGTCGAGCGGCCACACGTCGGCGCGGTCGTAATATTCCTGCTGCGAAATGCCCCAGAAGCGCGCGGCATTGCCCGGCGCGTCGCCGCGCTGGCCGGCAGGCTCATAACGCGGCGCGCCCGCAGGCCGCGCGTAGCGGCACGAGGCAACAGCATTGCGCGCCTCTTCCACCGTGCTGATGTGCGGCCACAGCACGCCGTAGACACCCTGATCGAGCACCTGCTTTGCCACCCACTGATTCATCTCTGCGCCGTTGGGCGGTATGCGCACCATCGGCGTCACCGCCGGCGCGACACTGCCTGAAGCGGCGATTTGCTGCCGGTTCAGCATGTATTGCAGGCAATCGCGCAGCGCCTTGATGTCGTAAGCGCCGTGTTCCATTTCAAACACCACGCCGTCGTATTTTTCAGTGGACACCGCCTGCGCGCTCGCCGTGTCGCCGGGCTGAAAACACACCGTTGCGTTTTTGCCGGATTCGAGCGCCCTGATGATGCCGTTAAGTCTTGGGATAGCCATTTCGTCTCCTGATTTTGCAGATATATTGTGTAGTCAAAAGTAAACGGTAAACAGTGAACGGTGAACAGTAAAAACCACTCCGCTGGCAGGGCGCTTACTGTTCACTGCTCACCGTTCACTGTTCAAGGTTTACTGTTCGCTCAGTCGCCCCGTATTTTCGCAGCCTGTATCACCTTGCGCCACTTCTCGATGTCGGCGCGCATGAAGGCATCCAGTTCGGCGGGGGTGGTCGCCAGCGCATCCACGCCATCGCGCGTCAGTTTTTCCTTCATCGCCGGGGCAAGCAATGCGGTGCGTATGACGCTCTGCATTTTGTCGGCCAGGCCCTTGTTAAAACCGGCGGGCGCGAGCAGCGCGTGCCAGGTCAACACTTCCAGCCCCTTGTAGCCGAGTTCGTCCATGGTCGGCACGTCGGGCGCAATGGATTGGCGCGCGAGCGCCGCCACCGCCAGCATGCGTACCTTCCCTGCCTCCTTGAACGGCAGCGCGGTGCGCAGCACGTCAAACATGACATCGACGTGCCCGCCCAGCAGATCAATGCGCGAATTGGCCGAGCCTTTGTACGGCACGTGCACCATATCGACGTTTTCAAGCTGCTTTAACAACTCCATGCCCAGGTGCCCCGCCGCGCCGGTGCCCGAGGTCGCGTAACTTAATTTGCGTGGCGCCTTGCGCGCAAGCGCGATCAATTCCTTCATTGACTTCGCCGGAATCGACGGGTGTATCACCAGCGCGTTGTATTGCTTGGAGATCAGCGTGATGGGCGTGAAATCCCGGATCGGGTCATACGGCACTTTCGCCATCAGACTGGGGTTGGTGGTGTGCGTGCCATACGGCACATACAGCGTGTAACCGTCAGGCGCGGATTTCGCCACGTGTTCCGCCGCGATATTGCCACTCGCGCCCGGACGCGCATCAATTACGATCGGCTGCCCCCACGCCGCCGTCAGCGGCTGGCCGGCGTAACGGCCCATCAGCTCGCTGCCGCCGCCCACCGGCGTGCCGATAACCACACGAATGGGTTTGGCGGGATAGTCGCTTTGTGCCTGTACAGACGTCACGCACGCCGCATTCAGCACGCCTGCCGCCAGCAACCATTTCGAGGAAGAATTCACCCTGCAATCGTAGCACGCTCGCCGGAGCAGGCTCGCCGCGAATTGTGTTATTTTCACGGCTCACCAAGGAATTCCCGTGGCCGATCACGCCCCTGCCCTGCGCACCGAACTGTATCCCGACATCGAGCCGTACGACGCCGGCATGCTGGCGCTCGACGGTTTGCATCACATGTATTGGGAAGTATCCGGCAACCCGAAAGGCAAGCCGGTGGTGTTTCTGCACGGCGGCCCCGGCGCCGGGGCATCGCCTGCACACCGGCGGTTTTTCGATCCGCGCCACTATCGCATTGTCGTGTTTGATCAGCGCGGCGCCGGTCGCTCCACGCCGCTCGGCGAACTGAAAGACAACACCACGCCGCACCTGATCGCGGACATGGAAAAGCTGCGCAACCATCTGAATATCGATCGCTGGCTGGTGTTCGGCGGCTCGTGGGGCAGCACGCTCGCGCTCGCCTATGCCGAGGCGCATCCGGTGCGTTGCAGCGGGCTGATTCTGCGCGGCATTTTCTTGTGCCGCAAAAGCGAAATCGACTGGTTTTTGTACGACCTTAAGAATCTGTTTCCGGAGGCTTGGCATGCGTTTGCCGGTTATATTCCCGAGGCGGTACGCGGCGATTTGCTCACGGCGTATTACCAGCGCCTTACGCATCCCGACCCCGCCGTGCACATGCCAGCCGCGCGCGCGTGGGGCCGCTACGAAGGCTCGTGTTCGACGCTGATGCCCAGCCCGGAAACCGTGGCGTATTTCGGCGGCGATGTGGTAGCGCTGGGCCTCGCCCGCATCGAAGCACATTACTTCACGCACGACATTTTTCTGCCGATTAATTCACTGCTGGAAAATGTCAATAAAATCAAACAGATACCGGGCGTCATCGTGCAGGGCCGTTACGACGCAGTGTGCCCCATCATCAGCGCCGACGATTTGCATCGCGCGTGGCCGGAAGCCGAATATGTCATCGTGCCGGATGCGGGCCACGCGGCGTGGGAGCCGGGCATTTGCCGGCAACTCGTCGCCGCGTGCGAAAAATTCAAGTTCATCAAGGAGTAGTGCCGCATGAAACTCGTGACCTTTTCTGAATCCGCGAAAAAGCCTGCAACCACCGGTGTCATCGGCACCGACGGCGGCGTAATCGACATTGCACGTGCCGCGAAAGCGGCCAAAGTTGCGCTGCCATTTGACGCGGGCTGCATGATTTCGCTGGTGGCGTCCGGCAAGAAGGGCTTGGCCGCCATCAAAAAAGCCACCGCGAATGTGAAGAAAAGCCACTTCGCACTCGGTAAAGTCAAACTGCACGCGCCGATTCCGCGCACGCGAAAGAATGTGTTTTGCGTCGGCTGGAATTATCTCGATCACTTTAACGAAGGCGCACACGCCCGCCCGCAACAGCAGGAAATGCCCGCACATCCGGCGTTTTTCACCAAACAGCCGCTGTGCATGAATGCACCGTTCGGCAACGTGCCCGCGCACGGCAACGTCACGCAAAAGCTCGACTGGGAAGTGGAACTCGTCATGATCGTCGGCACGGGCGGCCGCAACATCAGCGAAGCCAACGCGATGAAACACGTGTTCGGTTACACCGTCGCCAATGATGTTTCCGCGCGCGAAGTGCAGCGCCATCACGGCCAGCAGTGGTTTCGCGGCAAGAGTCTGGATGGTCATCTGCCGATGGGGCCGTGGATTGTTACTGCAGACGACGTGAAAGACCCGAACAATCTGAATCTGCAATGCCGCGTCAACGGCGTGGTCAAGCAATCGTCGAACACCAAACATCTGTATTTCAAACTGCCGCGTATCATCGCCGAGTTGTCGGCGGGCTTAACGCTGGAAGCAGGCGACATCATCCTCACCGGTACGCCATCGGGCGTGGGCCACGCACGCAACCCGCCGGAATTCATGAAACCCGGTGACGTGATGGAGACCGAAGTCGAAGGAATCGGAATGTTGCGCAACAAGATTACGAAATAGTCAATTAAACCAAATAGTTACGAGGAAACCATGGATACAGCCACCAATAGCAAAATCACCGTAATTCCCACTGGCGCAGCGCTCGCAGCCGATGTCGTCGGTGTCGATCTGTCGCTGCCCATCAGCAATGAGCTCTACGCGCAAATCCGCAAGGCCTGGAACGATCACCTGGTGCTGCGCTTTCGCGGCCAGAAGCTGGATGATCCGCAATTCCTGAAATTCGCCCGGCTCTTCGGCGAACTCGACAAGGCGCCGATTCACGCCGGCAAGGACGTGCAGAACCCGTTTCCCGAAATCACCGTAATGTCGAACATCAAGGTCGACGGCAAAGCCATCGGCAATCTCGGCCATTACGAGGCGTTGTGGCACAGTGACATGAGCTACAACGAGAAATGCCCCATCGGCAGTCTGCTGTATTCCATCGAAGTGCCGCCCGTGGGGGGCAATACCGGATTCAGCAACATGTATCACGCCTATGACACGTTGCCGGCGGACCTGAAACGCGCCGTCACCGGCAAGACCTGCCGCCACGACAGCAGCCGCAACAGCGCGGGCGAGTTACGCAAGGGCTTCAAGGAAGTCACCGATCCGCGCGAAGCGCCGGGCGCGAATCACCCGATCATCCGCACGCATCCGGAAACGCGCAAGAATGCACTTTTTCTCGGCCGCCGCCAGTCGGCCTACATCAACGGCCTGCCGCTGGATGAGAGCGAAGACCTGTTGAACCGGCTGTGGGCGCACGCCACGCAGCCGCAGTTCGAGTGGTATCAGGTATGGCAGGTCGGTGATCTGGTGATGTGGGACAACCGTTGCGCCATGCACCGCCGCGATGCGTTCGACCCGAACTCGCGGCGCCTGATGCACCGCACGCAGATTCAGGGCGACGTGCCGTTTTTTGACGCGGCCGCGTAATCCTCACGGGCGCCAGACAACTGGTGTACCGCGGCCGCTTCGCGCCCTCGCCCACCGGCCCACTGCACTTCGGCTCGCTGGTAGCGGCCGTAGGTAGTTACCTCGAAGCAAAAACGCACGGCGGTGAATGGCTGGTGCGCATCGACGACGGCGACACGCCGCGCAATGTGCCTGGCGCGGCGGACGACATTCTGCGTACGTTGGAAGCCTTCGGCTTGGGGTGGGATGGCGCGGTGCTGTATCAGAGCGAGCAGGTTGACGCCTATCTGGCGGCCATTGAGCAATTGCAGGCCGGCGGCGCACTCTACCCGTGCGCGTGTTCCCGGCGCGAGATCGCCGATTCCGCCGTGCAGGGCATTGATGGGCCGGTGTATCCGGGCACCTGCCGCAACGGCCTGCCACCCACGCGCCCAGCCAACGCGCCGCGCGCCCTGCGTATACGCACACAAGACGCGGTAATGGCATTCGACGACGGCGTGCAAGGCCACATTACACAGGATGTTGAACACGCGGTGGGAGATTTCGTTGTCATGCGTGCCGACGGCCTGACGGCCTATCAACTGGCGGTCGTGGTGGACGACGCAGCGCAAGGCATCACCAACGTGGTGCGCGGCGCGGACTTGCTGGATTCCACGCCGCGCCAGATCTGGCTGCAACAGCAACTGAAGGTAGCTACGCCGTGTTATGCGCATCTGCCTGTTGCGCTAAACGCACAAGGTGAAAAGCTATCCAAGCAGACTCACGCCGTGGCCATTGACCGCAATCAGCCCGTACCGGAGCTGATCAACGCATTGGCGTTTTTGCATCACGCGCCGCCGCCGGAACTACGGAATGCGGAAATCGGGGACTTGTGGGAATGGGCGCTTCGAAACTGGCGCCTCGCACGCCTGCCGCCTGTGCGTGGCGCGGTAGCCTACTTGTGATGCTGCATCACCGCAGCCACGGCATTCGCCAGCGTGTCGCGACTTACCGGCTTGATCAGCACGTCGTTGAAGCCGCTGGCAATGAAGCTGCGGCGGTCTTCCGGCTGCGCGTGTGCGGTATAGGCAATCACCGGCAGGTCGACCAGCGCCCGGTTCTCGCGGATTTTTTGGCAGACCTCCATGCCGCTCATGCCAGGCATGCTGATGTCGAGCAGCACGAGATCGAGCACATTGGATTCGAGCACGCGCAACGCCTCGCGGCCGTCGGCCGCAAGCAGAACCGACCAACCCAATTGCTTGATCATGGCTTCCGCGATCAGGCGGTTGGACGGAATATCATCCACCACCAGGGCCCGTTGAGTTTCCGACATGAGAATTCTTGGTTTAACGGCTTGTGCTAGGTGCGCTCGTACAGATTCGCGACTGAACGTAACAGTAACAATAAGCAACGCGTTTTAGCCATCGGCGTCAATGCCCTCCCCCTGCACCAAAACGCAAAACAATCACTTGAACTCGGGCCTCGTACTACGCACGCCTGCGCCTACCTACCTTCCAGCGGTAGCAACAAATCCCACCGGAATTACGATCTCAGTAGAAATCGTGATTTTTTTGTTAAAATTCAAACAGAATCAAGCGCTTAGTATTCTACGTCAAACCCCGGCCTGAATCCACCTCCGGGCCGCCCTGCAATCAGTGTGAAACGAATTGTCGGGGCAATTGGCCCACTTTTTTGCGGTAGCATAGAATCCCAGTATGGCCGTTTCCAAGAAATCGACGCGCAAGCTCACCAAACGTAAGGTGCCGGTGAGGCACCACAGCCTGAAAACGCCCAAACTGACTACTCAGCGCTACCATGAGTTGCTCTACGCGTTGTCAGAGGGCGTGATAATGGTTTCGCGTAGCGGGAAAATCATTGCGGCCAATCCCAGCGCCGAAGCCATCCTGGGGATGACTGCGCGCGAAATTGAGCTCGCTCTGCACGACGATCATTCCTGGCAGGCAATTCAGGACGATGGAAAGCCGTTTGTTGCCGGAAACTTTCCAATTCGCCGGGCATTGCGTACCGGCAAGCCGCAGAAAAATGTGCTGGTTGGCATCCGGCCCAGCGGCGCTGCCCTGCGCTGGCTGTCAGTCAATACACAACCCGTACTCGCCAGCGGCGACCCCAAGCCGGTGGCTGTGGTGGCCTCGTTCGAAGACGTTACCCGGCAGCGCCGCGTAGAGGCAGAAAACGCGCGGCTCGCCACCGCAGTGCAGGCTTCACCCGACGCGATCATCAGCGCCAATCTCGAACAGCAGATTATGAGCTGGAACAGCGGTGCCGAGAAATTGTTTGGTTACGCTGCGAAGGAAGTCCTGTCGCGCAAGGCCGGCCTGATGCTTCCCGATGATAAGAAGCAACAGTTCAACGACATCCGCGCGCGCGTGCTCGCTGGTGAAGCCGTGGTCGGCTGGCAGACCGAGCGCAAGTGCAAAGATGGCAGCACCATTCATGTCGAAAGCAGTTACGCGCCCATACGCGACAAAGCCGGCAATATTTCCGGCGTAATCGGCGTGCATCGTGACATATCGCAAATCAAGGCGATGCTTGATCAAATACAAGCTAACGAGGAATTGCTGCGCCTCGCGTTAAACGGCGTACCGGACGTATTTCTCATTTACGACAGCACATTGCGATTGCAGTTTGTCAATCAGCGCGGCATTGAGTTTTTTGCGCGCCCGGCCGCCGAGATCATCGGCCGGAGCGATGAGGAATTGCTGCCATCGGAAGTCACGCGCGACTTGCTCCCCATGCTGCGGCTGGCGCACGATACCGGCACCACGCAATCTGCCGAACTGATGTTGTCCCTGCGCGGACGGCAATTGTCGATAGCCGCGACCTACGTGCCCATGCGCGGCGAGTGTGGCACGGTACGCCAGGTGCTCGGCCTCCTCCATGATTTCACCAAGCGCCGCCAGACCGAGGAGCGTCTCGCCTTCATGGCGCAGTACGATTCGCTCACCGGGCTGCCCAACCGCTACCTGCTGCTCGACCGGCTGGAAGCGGCCATGCAGCGCGCGAGACGCAACGAGACGCTGCTGGGCGTGATGATTCTTGACATTGACCGGTTCAAGCAAATCAACGATTCGCGCGGACACGCTACTGGCGATATTCTGCTGCAGCAGGTGGCGGAACGGCTGGCTTCCACACTGCGCGCCACCGACACCATTGCGCGGCTGGGTGGCGACGAATTCACGGTGCTGGTTGAAAACGCCACCTCCATTGACGAAATCACCGCCATCGCCGACAAGATCAAGAACGCCTTCGCCACGCCGTTCGAAACAGAATCCGGTGAAGTGTTTACCACCACCAGTGTAGGTATCACCATCTTTCCGTTCGATGACCATAATCGTGACGAATTGCTGAAAAATGCCGACGTGGCGATGTATCACGCCAAGCAGGAGCGCAACAACTGGCAGCTCTACCGCGCCGACATGAATGTCAACACCGAAGGACGGCTCGGCATGGAAGTTGAACTGCGGCGCGCACTCGAACGCGACGAGTTCCAGTTGTATTTCCAGCCACAGATCGCGGTAAAAACCGGCGAATTCGTCGGCATGGAGGCATTGATACGCTGGGACAGCAAGACACTGGGCCGTGTATCGCCCGCCGACTTCATTCCCATTGCCGAAGACAGTGGACTCATAGTTCCCATTGGCGAATGGATCCTGCGCGCCGCCGCAGAACAGTGCAAACGATGGGAACGATCGGGGCTTGATCCCTTCACGGTGTCGGTCAATATCTCCGCGCCTCAGTTTCGCCGCAGCAACCTGCTACAGGTGGTCAGCACGGTGCTCACGCAGTGCCACCTTGACGCGCGCTGGCTGGGCCTGGAAATCACCGAGAGCAGCATCATGAAACACGCCGAGCAAACCATACA
This sequence comes from Betaproteobacteria bacterium, assembly GCA_900299145.1. Classification (GTDB taxonomy): domain Bacteria; phylum Pseudomonadota; class Gammaproteobacteria; order Burkholderiales; family SG8-41; genus UBA5216. The sequence goes on from OMIN01000034.1 coordinate 16,607, forward strand.
AACGCTGGTTGATTTGCGTGAACTGGGTGTTGCCATCGCCATCGACGACTTCGGCACGGGTTATTCGAGTCTGAGCTATCTTAAGCGCTTCCCGGTGAACAAGATCAAGGTGGATCAGTCGTTCGTGCGCGATATCAGTTCGGATCCGAACGATGCGGCCATCGTGTCCGCAGTAGTAGCGATGAGCAAGCAATTAGGCATCCGCACCATTGCTGAAGGCGTGGAAACCGCTGAGCAACTGGCGTTCCTGTCACGGCTTGAGTGCGACGAATACCAGGGCTATTACTTCAGCAAGCCGATCCCGGCGGCAGAGGTGGCGCCGCTAATCCTCGCACGAAAGCTGAAATCCGCCGCCGCGTAATGCGGGCGAGTCGGGCAGCCACACTGGCGCGCGACTTATACCTCAACGATAAATCAACGGCTTAACATTGCCGCCGTGTTTCCGTTGACTTTGCGCGCACCGGCTGCCGCAAGCCGCGCGCGGATCTCCTGGATCACTTCGTTGGCGGCGGCTTCGCCCGCCGCGATGTTGGCCTGCCGGTGCTGAAAATCGTTGATGCGTGAGCGCGTGGTTTGCGGGCGGATCACCACGTCCGCGTCGTTCGCGTCTTTTGCCGGACGACGCGATATATCGACTGCCACCACCACATCCGCGCCCATCTCGCGGGCGAGCGGCGCAGGCACCTGGCTTGCCACACCACCGTCGATATAGGGTTGTCCGTTGATCACCACCGGCCAGAAAAACTTGGGCACGCTCGCCGAGGCGCGCACTGCAATGCCAGTGTCGCCACGATTGAATACCTTAAGGCGACCACTGCCCTGCTCTGTGGCCACCGCCGCGAACGGCTTGGCCAGCGCCTCGATGCGCCGGCCGTTCAGATTGCGGTTGACAAATTCCTGCAGACGCAGCCCGCGCACCGCGCCGGGGCCGAACAGGGTGAAATCGAAAATATCGTTGTCTTCCAGTTTCAGCGCCAGCGCCTCGAGTGTCTGCGCATCCATCCCGCTGGCGTAAAACGACGCCACCAGCGCGCCGGAACTTGCGCCCACCACCACGTCGGCCTCCAGACCCGCCGCGGCCAGTGCCTTGATCACACCCACGTGCGCAAATCCGCGCGCACCGCCCGCACCAAGCACGAGGCCCAGCACCGGTCGCTGCGCCTTCACCGGCACGATGGCAGCGGTACGCGGCACGTCACCGCCCTGATGATCAGCCGGTGCAAACGCGCAGCTGGTGAGCGTCAGCACGAGTACAATGGGCACCAACCACTTGGATATCGTGTTCATTTCGGGTATTCAAATCGGTATTTGCGAACGCGCAATCGCGTGGTGTGCTGACCTGACCCGCGCGCGCAAGTTCCATGGTACACGCGCGCCAACCACGGCGACGCAGCGTAGCTTAGCGGAGATTCAGCGAATCAGCAAATCTGTTTCAAAAATTAATCAAATAAAACAAAGACTTATAGTTGTCCTCTTACCAACCTCCAGACAAGGAATCACACATGGCCAGCGAACTGTTCAACAAAGGGATCGCCCTGCGGCGTGAAGTGCTCGGCGCGGAATACGTCGACAAGTCGATGCAAAACATCGACGACTTCAGCATGGCGATGCAGGAATACGCCACCGAAACCGCATGGGGCATGATCTGGAGCCGCCCCGGCCTGCCGCGCAAGACGCGCAGCCTGCTCAATATAGGCCTCTTGGCAGCATTTAACCGCCAGCATGAGTTCAAGCTGCACGTAAAGCGCTCATTCGGCAACGGCGTCACTAAGGACGAAATCAAGGAAGTGCTGCTGCAGATCGCCTGTTACGCGGGCGTGCCGGCAGGCATCGAAGCGTTCCGCTGGGCACGCGACGCGATGGCTGAAATGGAAGCTGAGAATAAGAAATGAGCTGCAGTTCTTCTACGCAGTAATATGAATTGAGCGGCTGTTATGTTGCGGCGTAGCATGGAGAGCATCGCTGTGTGAAATGGATCCCAAGCAACGCCGCGAACATGAATCGCCGCCTACAATTATTGAGCACCATTGCGCTTGGCACGATTGCAATTGTGGCTCTATTCGCTTACCTGCTCTGGTCGGGATACCGCGAGAAAATGGAAAGCGCGGCCACGACAACGCGAAACTATGCGGCGATTATCGAGGCGCGCCTTGATGCTACCTTCCGCCGTGCCGAGGCACACCTGCAGGAGCTCGCAAAAGGGCTGCCGCTGGAGGCGCTGGACAAGCAGGCAGTCCCCCGCTTTGCAAAAGCACTGGATGCCGGCCTGGATGCGCGCCGGCTGAATTTTCCTGAGCTTGTGGGGTTGCGGGTGTTCGATACGGCTGGCGACCTGATCTATGCCTCCGAAAGCGCGACCACGCAACGGGCAAATGCCGCGGATCGCGACTATTTCCGCGAAGCACGCGACAACCCAGGGGCCAATTTGGTGTTTTCCGAAGTCGCCATTTCGCGCATCACCGGACGCCCGGCCCTTTTCGTCGCCAAGGCTGTACGCGACGATAAAGGCGCATTTCGCGGCCTAGTCAGTGCCTCAGTCGAGCTTGAATATTTTCAGCAACTGTTCGAGTCGCTCGATATCGGCAAAGAAGGGCTAATCACGATCTTCCGCAGCGATACTTTTACACCGGTACTTCGCCGGCCGGCTATAGCCGACGGTAAAAACCTGCCAATGCGTCCGAGTTTGCCGGCGCGGCAAGCTGTAGCTTCGGGCAAAAAAAATGGCACGTTTGAAGTTGCCTCTCCCGTTGACAACGTGACCCGTATTTACAGCATCCGCATCTTGAGTGGTTATCCATTTTACGTAGGCGTAGGTATTTCAACCAGAGACGCGCTCGCTGGCTGGCAAACTCGCTCAATCGCCGTAAGCATGGCCGGTCTGTTGCTGCTGGGACTACTGCTCGCCGTGTTGCACCGGCTATGGCATTTAGGCCTCGCGCGCGACCAGCTTGCCGCCATTGTCGAAAACTCCAACTACGCCATACTTGGCCGGGATCTCGACGGCGTTATCGTGTCGTGGAATGCCGGCGCTGAAAAAATGCTCGGCTACAGCGCAGCAGAAGCCATTGGCCGCACACCCGACTTCTGCCTGCCGCCCGGTCACCCCTCCCGCGTCAGGCAGAACACCGAACGCCTGCTCAGGGGCGAACTGGTCGAACATGAATCCGAACGCCTCACTCGCGACGGGCGGATTCTCAACGTGTTTACCAGTCATTCGCCGATCAGGGACAGCACCGGGAACATCATCGGCACCTCGGTGATTCTGCAGGACATCACCGCGCTCAAACAGGCGGAAGCGTCGATCCGCGACAGCGAAATGCGTTTTCGCGCCACCTTCGACCAGGTGGCGGTCGGGATCGCGCATTTCGACCTGGACGACCGCAACATAATAGTTAATCGCTGCTACAGCGAAATAACCGGCTACTCGCCTGAAGACCTATATGGCACTCCACGACAACTCCTCACCCACCCGGATGACCTGGAAATAGGCAAAGCGGAACGCGCGCCAGTCCTCGCCGGAGCAATAGACCACTTTTCCCATGAAAAGCGTTACATTCGTAAGGATGGAACGGTAATCTGGGTAATGCTCACCGAATCGATGGCGCGCGAGACAACCGGCAAACCTCTATACTTCATTCGAGTGATAGAAGACATCACTGAACGCAAGCAAATTCAGAATTCCCTGCAATTGACCCAGTTCAGCATTGACCGTGCGGTCGATCCGGTGTTCTGGATCAAACCAAACGCCGAAATCATTTACGTGAACGACGCGGCGTGCCGCTTACTGTGCTTCACACGCGCAGAGATAATAGGAAAAACTGTTTCCGAAATCGATCCGAACTTGCCGCCACATGCCTGGCCCGCCCATTGGGAAGAACTGAAGCGCCGAAAATCGCTTACATTTGAGTCCGATCACTCCACC
>OMIN01000035.1 GCA_900299145.1 Betaproteobacteria bacterium
TGGTGCGGCGCAACCAAAAAGACCCGCCGCACCCGCGGCGGCGAGCCCCTTCAAGGCATCGCGCCGCGTGAGACGCGCCTCAATCACGCGCGAGAGCGGCGGCGAGCCAGCCGGGTGCAAATCGCGTGGCGGTTGAATTTTCTTGCCAGCGGCCTGTCGCATGAATTTGCTTCCTGTTTGAAATGAATGATTTTGCCGAAAGAACCCTACGAAATAAGTGGAAAGAGTACAATGTTTACCGGTCAGTCGGGTGCAAAAATAAGCCAAACACGAGGAACCTCCCGAATTGTGCCTTGAAGGCGGCTTTTGTCTTGCCTGCGCGTGGCACCGCGCGAGAAGACAGGCCGGCAAATGCGCCACGAAACTTAACGCTACATGAAACGTATCCTCGTATTGTTTCCCAAGGATTGGGATCGCGATGAACTTGACCAGCCCCGCTATCAAGGGCGTTACGAGTTCTTTTACGAAGGTTTCGACCTCTTCAAGTTCCCGGAAAACGCGCGACTGATGACGTTTGACGCGTACCGGTACGCGTCGCGGCTGGTGGAAAAATATCGTGGCCGGATCGACGGCGTGATCAGCAATAACGAGCAGTTTGGCGCGTTGATCGCCGCCGTGGTGGCCAAGCGCCTGGGATTGCCCGGCACTGACCCGGCAGTCATCATCGCCGCGCAGCACAAGTATTACGCGCGCTTCCTGCAGCGCAAAATTCTGCCGCAGGCGACACCCGCATTTTCGGTGTTCCCGTATGACATCCAGTCCGTCGGTGAGACAGGCTTGCCGTTCCCGTTTTATGTGAAGCCGGTAAAAGCCACTTATTCGGTACTGGCGCGCTCGGTGGGTGATTTCGACGAGCTGAAGAAGCATCTTTCCTTCAATCCGTTTGAAACGCTGATCATTCGCAAGCTGATCAAGCCGTTTAACGACCTGATGGCGCGTTACACGCCGTTTACCATCGACGCGCATCATCTGGTGGCCGAGGAAATCATGACCGGCGTGCAGGTCAACGTCGACGGCTATATGTTCAACGGCAAGGCACACATTCTGGGCATCGTCGACGAGGTCATGTATCCGGGCACGCAGGCGTTCATGCGCTTCGAGTATCCCTCGCGTTTGCCGGCGGATGTGCTGGCCCGCATGCGCGCACTCACCGAGCAACTCTTTACCGGCATCGATTACGGCTACGGGTTTTTCAATGTCGAGCTGATCTACAACCCGGATAACGGCAGCCTGCGCATTATCGAAATCAATCCGCGCATGGCCTCGCAGATCGTCAACCTGTATCGCCGTGTCGATGGTTACGATCCGTACGATGTGTTGATTCAGCTGGCACTCGGCGAAGCGCCGCAGGTGACTTTTGGCGCCGGCGAGTTTGGCGCGGCAGCAAGTTTCGTGTTCCGCCGGTTCGATGGCCGCGAGGTCAAGCGCGTGCCCGGCCAGGCGCAGATTGAATCGATGCAGCAGCGCTATCCCGATGCGCGGCTCATGCTGTATCTGAAGCGCGGCGCAAGCCTCGCGCGTGAAATGAAGTGGCTCGGCAGCTATCGCTATGCCGTGCTCAACCTCGGCGGCGCGAGCCCCGAAGATTTGCTCCAGCGCTACGACGACATTCGCCGCGAATTGTCGTTCGAGTAGTTTCGGCAGGCGTGGTCACTAAGGCCGTGGCCGAAAAATTGTTTTAAAACAAATACTTATGAATATTATCACGCAATGCCCGATTGCGCTGAGCGCGCTCATGCTGACGGCTTCAAACGTATTCATGACTTTCGCCTGGTACGGCCATCTGAAGCATTTGAACAGCAAACCGTGGTGGATCGCCGCGCTGGTGAGTTGGGCTATTGCGTTGTTTGAATACCTGCTGCAAGTACCCGCCAACCGCATTGGCTTTGGCGAGCTAAGCCTCGCGCAACTGAAAGTCATGCAGGAAGTGATCACGCTCGCCGTGTTCGTCCCATTCGCGGTGTTCTACATGGGGCAGGCAGTAAAGATGAATTACCTCTACGCCGGCGTGTGTTTGCTGGGGGCGGTGTACTTTATTTTTAAAGCGTGAGGGATCAGGCGCAAGACGTAAAACACGCAGCGGCGTGGGAGAATACGCCTCACCCCTAACTCCTCAAGCCTCACGGTAGTCATGCACATCCACATTCTCGGCATCTGTGGCACCTTCATGGGCGGCATTGCCGCCATCGCTCGCTCGGCCGGGCACCAGGTAACCGGCTGCGACGCCAATGTTTACCCGCCGATGAGCACGCAGCTGCAGGCGCTGGGCATTGAGTTGATCGAGGGCTTTTCGCCGGAACAGGTGAAGCTGAATCCCGACCTGTTCGTAATCGGCAACGTGGTGGCACGCGGCAATGCGCTGATGGAGGCCATTCTTGATCGCGGGCTGCCGTATGCCAGCGGCCCGCAGTGGCTGGCCGAAGCCGTGCTGCGCGGCAAGCACGTGCTGGCGGTGGCCGGCACGCATGGCAAGACCACCACCACGTCGATGCTGGCCTGGATGCTGGAGCAAGGCGGTTTGAACCCCGGCTTTCTTATCGGTGGCGTGCCGGAAAATTTCGGCATTTCCGCGCGGCTGTCTGCAACGCCGTTTTTCGTGATCGAAGCCGACGAATACGACACCGCGTTTTTCGACAAGCGCTCCAAATTCGTGCACTACCACCCGCGCACGGCGATCCTGAACAATCTGGAGTTTGACCACGCCGATATTTTTGCCGATCTTGCGGCCATTGAGACGCAGTTTCATCATCTGGTGCGCACCGTGCCGGGCAACGGGTTGATCGTCAGCAACGGTGGCGATGCCAATCTGGAACGTGTGTTAAAGCGCGGCTGCTGGACTCCGGTGGAACGTTATGGGGTAACCGGCGGATGGCAGGCGGGCGCGCGTTACGCCGATGGTTTCGACGTGCTGTTCAACGGCGCGCTGCAAGGCCGCATGCGCTGGGAGTTGCTGGGCGAACACAATGCCGCCAACGCGCTCGCAGCGATTGCCGCCGCACGCCATGCGGGTGTGCCGGCAACAACCGCCATCGAAGCGCTGGCTACCTTCAAAAACGTCAAGCGCCGCATGGAAACCAAGGGTGTTGCCGCTGGCGTCACGGTGTACGACGATTTTGCACACCACCCCACGGCCATCGCCACCACCATTGCGGGTTTGCGCACGAAAATCGGCAAGGCGCGGTTGATTGCCGTGCTGGAGCCGCGCTCGAACACCATGAAGCAGGGCGCGCTTAAAGATCAGCTCGCGGGCAGCCTGATCGACGCGGATCGGGTGTTCTGCTACAGCGCGGGCCTAGGGTGGGATGCGGCAGCCGCGTTGTCACCCTTGGGCGCGAAGGCCAGTGTGAACGAGAATTTCGACGCGCTGCTTGCGCAGATTTCTGACAGCGTGGCGCCGGGTGACCACGTACTCGTCATGAGCAACGGCGGCTTTGGAGGAATACACGGCAAGTTGTTGTCACGGTGGACCGCGCGGTCTGAATAGCCGGACGCGGCAGCACGTGGGCTACGCGCCGACCACGTGCCGGTAAAAATTCACCAGCAGCCCCGCCGTCACGCCGCGAATATAGTAATCCCCGTATTGAATCGCGTAGTAGTAGCGCAGCCGCCCATCGGACTGTTGTGAGTGGCGCAGATGGTTGGTCGGATCGAGCAAAAACGCCAGCGGCGCTTCGAAAATCTCGGCGACTTCGTCGTGGTTCTGCTGTAAATCAAACGGTGGCTTTACCAGCCCAACCACCGGCGTGATGCCGTGACCGTTGCGGCTGACGTAATGGCCCAGCCGGCCAATAGTTTCAACGCATTCGGCGGGCAGCCCGACTTCCTCAAAGGTTTCGCGCAACGCCGTGTGTTCGGGCGAGGGGTCGCTTGCCTCGGCCCGCCCGCCGGGAAAGCTGATTTGTCCGGCGCCGTTGCGCAAATGGCTCGCGCGCACGGTAAACAGCACTGTCGGCTCATCCCGCATGATGACCGGCACCAGCACCGAGGCCGGGCGCTGCCTGGCGGGCCCGGGCAGCGCTTCGTCCGGGTCGCAATACACGGTGTCCGCCGCCTCCGCGCGCGCACCGGCGAATCGGCTGCGCAGCCACGGAATATCATAGGTCATCACGTCGATTCCCGTCCGTTGTTGCCTGTGTTGCCCTTGTTGCACACCCAAATAAAAACGCCACCGCGGGGGTGGCTTTTTTATATGGTGGAGACGAGGAGGATCGAACTCCCGACCTTCGCATTGCGAA
>OMIN01000036.1 GCA_900299145.1 Betaproteobacteria bacterium
AAGGGCGCCGAATTGCCGATGGTGGCGCGGCGCGGCGAGTGGTTGCAGGTTCAGTTGTCGCCGGAGTTACGCAAGACCGGCATGGTCATTCGCTGGTACAAGAACGAGGGCAGCGGCTGGGTGCACGACTCGATGGTGGAGTTCGTGACGCCGGAGCCGAAGTAGCACCGCGCCCCGGTTGGCAAGCTGGGCAGCGTGCCTTCAGGGGATGCGTCTTCGCCGTTCTGCGTCATCCCACGCTGTCAGCGGCTGATAGTCGGGCACGAAGCCCAATCCTTTTTGTGCGTCGGACGACACAGCATTCCATGATGTCACGACGTCGATGAGCGCAGGCGCATTCGCCAGCGCGCGCTGCAATGCCGGCGCGAGGTCATCGGGATTTTCGACGCGTTCGCCATGCTCGCCGAGCGCGCGTGCCATTGCCGCGTAGTCGGAGTGGCGCAGCGTGGTCCCAACCACGCGACCGCCGTAGTTGAATTCCTGATCGAAGCGTTCGATGTTCCACGCAGCATTGTTGGACACGATGAACACGGCTTTGGCGTCGTGTCGTACGGCGGTGTCAATTTCCATGGCATTAATGCCGTACGCGCCATCACCAGTGACGCAGATGACTTGTGTGCCGGGTTTGGCGAGGGCTGCGGCGATGGCGAACGGCACGCCCACGCCGAGGCAGCCGAATGCACCCGCGTCGAGATAGGTCGATGCCGTGATGCCCACGCGGGCGAACGACAGCAGATCACCGCCGTCAGCCACGGCAATGTAGTCAGGGGCAGCTATCGCTTTGATCGCGTCGAAAATGGCATTAGGATGTATCTTGCCGTCAGCGCCGATGCGCACGCCATCACCGCGCGGTACGGCGCGTTGTTCGTGTTTTTTGCGCAGGCCTTGTGCCCAGGCGCGGTCGGCGGCGGGAGGGTGATTGCTTGCAGCTTCTACCATGGCGGCGAGCGCCAGCGCCGGCGACGCCAGAACTTCCGGTTCGCCACGCCGGTTGTCGATGAGCTCTCCCGCGTTATCGGCGATGCGCACAAAGCGTGCGTTGGGGAACACCGCCGGCGAACCATAGCCCAGTTGATAGTCGAGCTTGCGGCCAATGACAAGCACCAGATCGGCTTCGGTCATCGCCACCGCGCGCATCGCGCCCACGAAAGACGGATGCTGCGGCGGCACCAGGCCGCGGCTTTCCTGCGTGTCGAGGTAGACCGCGCCGCTGCGATCGAGCAATGCACACAGCTCGGCGCCAGCGCCACGCGCGCCACGACCGGTAATCACCAACGGGCGCTTGGCGCTCCACAGCGCCTTACCGGCGGCTTCGATGGCGTTCGGGTCGGGGGTGACCAGGCGCGGTGATTTGGGCTTAAGCCAATCGTCCAGCACCAGCTGCGGTGGCACGGTCGTGCGCAACACGTCGGTCGGCACTTCGATATATGCCGGGCCGGGTTCGCCAAGATCGCCAAAAGCGCGCGACACCGCTTCGTCGAGTTCGCGCAGGACCTGTTCCGCCACTCGCGCGGTGCGCGAGTAGCGGCACACCGGTTTCAAAATATCCACGTGCGGAATGTCCTGCAGCGGGCCCATATTGGCCTGCGGCCGTGAGGTACAGCCGCCGATCAGCAGCACAGGCGCACGCGCCAGCGAGGCGTTCGCCATGGCGGTCACCGTGTTGGTCACGCCCGGCCCCGCAGTCGCCATGACCACACCCAAAGTGCCGGTGAGTTCCGCGTGAGCGTGTGCCATATGTACCGCCGCGCCTTCGTCGCGCACATCTATGATACGGATGCCGATGCGTGCCACACAGTCCCAGATCGGCTGGATGTGCCCGCCCTGCAGGCAGAACACGCGGTCGATACCGCGCGCCTGAAGGAACTTTGCAATCCACGCCGCGCAGGAATGCGGGTCGGTATTGAGGTCGGTTTTTTCGGGCTTGGGCATGATTAAAAAAACTTAATAAAAACAGATGCTTACAACTTATTGCGTACCATCGGCCAGAGCAAATCGCGCACGCAATTCGCGATGCAAAATTTTGCCCGTAGCCGTGCGCGGCATTTCTTCGTCACGGAGAAACGCTATGGATCGTGGCCTCTTGTACCCTGCCATGCGCGTGCGGCACCATTCGATCAATTCGGCTTCACTCGCCGCTGTGCCTTCGTGCAGCACCACCACGCCGTGCACACATTCCCCCCACTTCGCATGAGGCAGGCCGATCACTGCGACGTCTCTCACGGCAGCGTGCGCGCCGAGTACGGTTTCGACTTCGGAGGGGTAAATGTTTTCGCCGCCCGAAATGATCATGTTCTTCTTGCGGTCGATGAGGCGGATGTAGCCGTCCGGGTCCCGCAATGCCATGTCGTTGACGGTGCAGTATTCGCCGCGGAACGCATCGCGCGTTTGCTGCGGCAGTTTCCAGTAGCCGTCAAAGGTGTACGGATTGCAGGAATAGAGTTCCCCCGGCTGGCCGTCGGGAACGTCGTTGCCGTTGTCGTCGAGCAGGCGTATTGGCGCGGAGCCCACGCATTCACGGCCCACCGTTCCCAAGTGCGTGAACTGCTCGTCCGGGTGCAGCATCGTTACCCAGCCCGCTTCGCTGGAACCGTACAGCTCGAAGAGTCCCGAGTTGGGGAACATATCCATCACGGCGCGCTTGGTATCGGCGCGGGCGGGCGCGGAGGAAATCATCAACTGCGCAATGCGGTTGAGCTTTTGCCGCTGCTTTATCTGCTGTGGCAGCGCCAGCATCATGATGTAGTGCGTGGGCACCAGCGAGGTGAACGTAGCTCCCGTGTCACCCAGCGTGTGCAAGCAGTGCTCCGGATCAAACGACTTTCGCGAGTAAATGCTGGTGGCAGCGCCGCAATACGCCAGTGCTTCAAAGAAATACAGCGAGTTGGCGTGGCACATGGGCATCACCAGCAGCGATTGATCCTCGCGCGTGAATCCCAGTTCGATTTGCGTCACCAGCGACAGCAACGCACCGCCCCTGTGCGAGCGAATCACCCCCTTGGGTTTGCCCGTGGTGCCAGAGGTGTACATCAACGTCCATGGGTCCGTGTCGGCTACTGCTTGCGCAGGCTCGGCGCTGCTGGCGCGGCTGATGAGCGCTTCGTAGCCGCGCCAGCCGCCGGGTGTTTTGGCAGCGCCGAAATGAACGTAGTTGCAGCCGGGCACGGCGAGCGATGCACGGGCTTCCTCGATCACCCCCAGCAATTCGTCCTGCACGATGATTGCGGTGGATTCTGAGTTCCCGATCACGTAAGCCGCTTCCTTCGCGGTCAACCGGAAATTGATCGGCACGGCAATCAGCCCGGCTTTCGCTGTCGCGGCGTAAATCTCCGCCCATTCGATGCAGTTGTAGGCCAGCACCGCCACGCGGTTGCCCTTTTCAAGCCCCATACCCAGCAGGGCGTTGGCAAGCCGGCAGGCACGCTCGTTCCATTGTCGAAATGTCATCGCGCGTTCCAGATCGCGCACGCCCATTTTGTCAGGCTGCAGTCGTGCCTGCACCGCGAGCATTTGCCCCAGCGTGAGCAGCGTTTTCATCGTTTCAGGCCATACGTAGAGGAGCATTCCGCGCCGAAGGCGTTCGACGTGATCGCGCAACGCATTGATGCGGCATGCACACCGTTACTTGCGAGTGCGCTCCGCATTTACCCGGGCCATCACGCCCACCAGCCGGTTCGGGTCGGCATTTTTCTTGGGCGTGAATTTTTGCGAACGGCAGTTGGCCACTTCGGTCACGTACAGATTGCGATCCGAATCCACATGAATTTGATGAACGCCGTCAAACTGACCGGGCAGCGGGCCGGGGCCGCCAATGTCGAGGATATAGCGGCCTTCAAGATCGTATTTCACCAGGCGGTTGGTCGTCCAGTCTGCCACCCAAACATGATCGTCGTGCGTCACCAGATGCGCGAGCGCCGACGAGTTGTAACCGGTGGGCCACAGGGCGAGGAAGTTGCCGTCCTCGTCGAACACCTGCATGCGGTGGTGCTGCCGGTCGGCGACGAAAATGCGCCGGTCGCGGCTGATGCCGATGCTGTGCACCGACCAGAATTCACCCGCTTTCGGATTCGCCGGATCGACCGGCGGGCGGCCCCAATCCTTGATGAATTTACCCTCGGGGGTGAACTTCGCCACGCGCGTGCCGGCGTAACCGTCGGCGACAAAGAACGTGCCATCGGGCAGCCACGCGATATCGGTGACGCGGTTAAAGTGATTGGGCCCGCGCCCGGGCACGCCGCGTTCGCCCATGGTTTTCAGCAGCTTGCCGTCGTTGCTGAAAATCATGATCTGGTGCATATCGTCATCGACGATCCAGATCCGCTTTTCAGGATCGTACGGATTCATCAGAATCTTGTGCGGCCCCCGGCCCATTTCACCCAGACCACTCCCGCGTGGCGGGGCCAGAAACTCATAGTGCTGCTGCCATTCGTTAATGGTCTTGCCGCTGCGATCCACCGCAAACACCAGATGTTCGCGCCGCATTTTGTAGAAGAGAGGCTTGCCGGAATAGCCGCGGCGGCCGGTGTTGGTGCGCGGTGGTTGCAGCATGCACGCACACGTCCATGCCGGTACCCCCGGCGGCAACTCAATCTCGCCGCGCTGCGCGACCCACACCTTGTCGGGCGACTCCGCCCACACACCCGCACCAGAACCCCACGTCCAGCCCTCGTGGGAGTGGTGCGTGTCGGGTAGCGGCAGCGGCCACGGCACGACTGGTTCGTAGTCGCCCATGTCCACCTTGGTGCGGCCGCCGGTGTCGATGACCGCTTTGGGTTGCTGGCTTTGCGCGGGCTTGCTTGCCGTGAACACGCCGGCAATCGCCGCCAACGCCAGCAGCGAAACCCCGACGGTCAGGGTTAACGTTTTTGTACGCACCGTGATGCCTCCCGCAAATGAAGGGTTCCAACGCCATCGCCTGGCCCGGCAGGCAGCCGAATATTAAACATCCATGCCGAAATGCATGCGCCGGTACGGAATGCTGATGACGTTGCGCGATATGCGCAAGTCGATCACCATCGGCCCGTTGCCCTTTAGGAACGCATCGATGGCACTGCTGAACTCGTCCATGGTGCGCGCGATTCGGCCTTCCATGCCGAAATTGCGGCCCAGCCCCGCGAAATCGGGCGAACGCACAAACGACAACTGCGGATCGCGTTCATGTGCACGCAGTTTGTGAAACTCCGCGCCATAGGCTTCGTCGTTCACCACCACGTAGAGGAACTTCAGGCCCAGCCGCGCCACGGTGTCGAGTTCCTGGATGCTTTGCAGCGCGCTGCCGTCGCCTTCCACGCACACCATCGGGCCGGGGTTGCCCAAGGCCGCGCCGATGGCCGTCGACAACGCCTGCCCGATACAGCCAAACGCCGTGCAGTAGATTTGCAGGCCGCGGCGGCGTTTCATCAGCATCACTCGGAACGAGCACGCGTGCGCGTTGCCCGACGACACAAGGTTGATCTGTGGCGGCAGTTTTTCGTCGAGCAGACTGATCGCCTCACGGGGATCCACCGTGCCTTCTTCGATTTCGTATTCCGCCGGATCACGGCCCGCGCCAGCAAGTATGCGTTTCACCTCTGCCGTGTGGAAGCCGCGGTTGCTCACCTCCTTGCCGAGAATTTCCAGCAGCTCATTCATGGTGGCAGCTGCATCGCCCTGCACATAACAATGCGCGCCCTGCGCGTTGCCCATCATCTTGTGCGGTTCGATGTCGATGTGCACGAAACGCGCGTTGGGGTAGGCGGTGCCGCCGGCGATGGCGTGCGCGGACACCCGCGCACCCACGGCGATTACGCAATCGGCTTCGCCAAACAGTTGCAGCACTTCGCGCGCGGCAAACAGGCCCGACACGCCGACGTAGTAATCCGAATCGGCGAGTGTGCCCTTGGCCACCAGCGTGGTGGCAATCAACGCGCCGATGCGCGGCGCCAATAGCTTGGCGGCCGCCATCGCCTCGGGCGTCATCGCGCCGCGCCCCAGCAGCAGCACCGGCTTTTTGGCCTTGCTGATAATGTCGGCGGCTGCGCGCACGCGTGCCAGCGCCGGGCGGATCGCCTGCTGACCGGCAAACATTTCGCTCGACGGCACATAGTCGTCGCCATCGGCGTCGCATTCCTTGTTCTGCATGTCGATGGGGCAGCACAACACAATGGGGCGTGATTCTTTCCGCGCCCGGTAAAACGCATCGCGCACCGCGTCTTCGGCATAGGCCGGATTCTGAATTTCAATGTAACCGCACTCGGCCGCGTCCACCAACTTGTCCTGGTTCAGATACTGCACGGTGGCTTCGTTGTTGGCCGGCGTTTTGCTGGTGTAGACCACCAGCGGTGTGCGCGAACGCGCGGCCACCAACAGCGATGTCGTCATGCGCGCGAGTCCCGGCCCCTGCGTGGCGCTGGCCACGCCGATCTTGCCGGTGGCCATATAGTAGCCTTCAGCCATGGTGACGGCACAGCCCTCGTCGCGCGCATCGACAATTTTCAGCTGCGGATACTTCGCCATGGCGGCCCACCACGTCATTTGCCCGTCGCCCAGTAGACCGAACAGGGTAGTGACGCCCTCCTTGATGAAGGCGTTGGCCATGGCTTCGTAGACTTTCATTTGAGTTCCTTGAGTGAGTTTGAGTAAAGACAGGTAGATGGAAAGTGGCAAATTTGCCGCGTACTGCAGAAGCTGTCCAATGCTCGCGCGGGTGAGCGGCTTAATATTGAGGGATGGATGTAACTATTTGTTTTTATTTTATTTTAAGACCCTGCTCGCCTCAGCGGTTTGGATTATGGCATCCGCATCCACCTGTAACAAGAAACCGGTGGCCACCGCGCCCGCCGCCGCCTTGCGCACCGCCGCGACGTAACCGGCGTGGTCGCCATAACGCTCTTCCAGCGACAGGCGCGGATCACCGTTGGCTACACGCTCAGCCCGCGTGCGTGCGAACGGAATCATGCCGCCAGTGTAGTTGCATAGCTGATCTTTGTGAAACCCGCCGGCGGTGATGTTCCAGCCGAGGTAAGTACCGAGAGGTGCTTCGAGCAGCACCACCGGCACGCCGCCGATTTCGTTGCCATCGGCGTTGACGCGCGGCACCAGCATTTTCAGCACCTGTTTGATTTTCGGCGGCGTATGAGTGGGTACGCCGCCGACATCATTGGCGTCGAAGTCCGGGCCAAAATCGTAGTCGAGCAGCGGGTTGATGAAGCGCGCTTCGGGCGCGGTCGGGCGCAGCCCGGGAATGGTGGGAAAGCCCATCGCTGCCTTGTTCGGCTCCACCAGCAAGCGCTCGCGCAGTGTCGGGTAACGGCTTTGAGGCGGAGGCGTGCCATGCATTACCCAGTTGCGAAAATGCTCGCGCAGCGCGTTGACGGTTTCGGTGTGTGGCACGGGGTTGGCGGGGAATACGCCAGTGCCGAAATTATTGCCGGTGCAATCCGGGCCACGCGTGGGTAAGCTCACGCCGGGCAGGCTCGAGTTAAAGCCGCCCACGCCGCCGCCGTGCGCAGTGCTGGCGATGTAGTAGCGGCGCACGTTATCAGGCAGGAGAATATCTTCTGCGGCACTTGTGCCCACCCACGACGGCCCCAGTTTCAAGCCCCAGATTTCGGCCGCGCCAAAATGTTCAATGACTTTTGGGCAGGTCTTGCTGGCGTTGCAACGGTCGAGTATGCCGCGTACGGGCAAATTGCGAGCGGTGTCGGGATAAGGCCCCCACCATTGCGGTCCTTCGCTGCCAGCCTGATAAAGTTCGAGCACGCCGTCGGGCTGTGCCCAGCGGTGATTCAACGCGATGCGGCGGCCCGCAATAATCGGCCACAGACCGTCGTGCACCAGGCGCGTAGATGGCGATCCCTTCGTGGCTTCATTCTGATTAAAGCCCATGTGCAGCCAGCCGCGCAGATAATTGCCCGACTGCGAACGGCCACGGCCAATACTGTGTTTGATGCGGCCCGCGACGGGGTTTGCCGTGCCGGCGTCATCTTTCACCGCGTATTTGAAAAACGCGCCCACGTCGCGCCACGCGGCAAAACCGATGCCGAGCACATACGGGTCTTTCGCGGTGTAGACCACTTGGTACAGCTTGGCCGGATTGAACCCGCCCTTGAGGCAAAGGTGCACGGGCAGCGCCTGCAGCGGCAGCGGCTCATCGAACGTGCCGCCGCCGCAGAATTTCCAGTCGGCGGGCGCGATGGCGGTTTCACCGGTAACCACACCGGTCATCGATTCGTGATCGCGCGACACCAGCGTCGCTTTGTGGGTGTCGAGATCGGCGGGCAGATATGGCACCGGGTTGGTCTGCACGATCAGCGGCTGCGCCTCCAGCCCTGAACGATTGACGATGCGCGCGAATACCTGGCCAGTGATCACCGAACCATCGGCATTTTTGGCGACGGGGACTTGCAGCCAGTGATTGGCATTCACCTTCATGTCGGCGCGCACGGTGGTGCCGAGGTTGGCATTCATCCCCGCGTTGTCGCCCTGCCACGCGCTGGCGAGACCCACGTCGCCCAATCGCCGCTCCGCAGCGTCCAACAGCACCGGCCGCCCGCGATTGGGCACGTCGTGCCACAGCAGGCCGCTCGCCTTGCTCATGTCGACCGGCTTGGTCAGCACGAAGGTGGCGACGTAACGCACCTTGCCGTCGGCGTCGCGCGCGAGGTTGATGTCCTGTATCAGCCCGTTGATCGGATCGACGGGATCGAGCTCGCCGAATGCGCGGCCGGAGAGTTGTTCATACTGGCCTGCGGCGCCGTAACTGGCGCAGGTTTTATCCTTGCAAAACGCCGGTGAAACTTTGTCGTCTATGACGATACGGGTGACGCGCGCGTGCGCGGCAGATGTGCCCAGCGTGAGGACGAGGATTAGGGTGGAGCAAAGCGCACGCGCACGCAAAAAAGGCGTCAAAGCAGTCATAAAAATAGTCTATTAAAACAGATACTTATGGAAATTCACTGCATCAACACTGGCTACTCCAGTTGCTGCATTTTCGAGTCGATGATGATCTTGCGATAGCGCTCGGCATCGCGCTTCACCAAGGCGGCGAATTCTTCCGCCGAGCCGCTCATCATCTGATAGCCCAGGCCGGTAAGCCGCGATTGCACGTCGGGCAGCGCCGTGATGCGACGGATTTCACGCGCGTATGCCTGCACGATGGCTGCGGGCGTTTGCGCCGGCAGAAACACGCCGGTCCAGAAATCCACCGTGAAATCCATGCCGCTTTCAATGAGCGTGGGCACGGCGGGCAGTGCCGATTCGCGCTTGCCGCCGGTCACCGCCAGCGCGCGCAGCCGGCCACTTTCAATTTGCGGCAGCACGCCCGACGGATTGGTCAGCACCATATGTGATTCGCCCGCCGACACCGCGATGACTGCGGGAATGCCGCCCTTGTAAGGCACATTGTTCATGTTGGCGCCGGCCATCAGCTTGATGGCGTTGGTGGCGATTTCGCCAGTGGCGCCGGCGATGGCGGCATTCACCTTGCCGCCCTGCGCCTTGGTGTAGGCAACGAATTCACGGAAATTCTGCGGTGGCAATTTTGCCGTGATCGCCAGCACCAGCCCACCCGTCATAACCGGGGCCACCGCGGCAAAATCACGCACCGGGTCGTAGAGCGGCTTTTTGTAGAGCGAGCCGTTGATGGCATGCGTGCCGGTATTGCCGACTGACAAAAACGTCCCATTGGGCGTGGCCTTTGCGACGTAGTCGCTGCCGGTCACGCCATTGGCGCTGGCGCGATTGTCGACAATGAAATTCTGCTTAACCACCTCCGCAAGTTTCGGTGCGAGCAGTCGCGCGGCAATGTCGTTGGGGCCGCCCGCGGCATTGGGTACCACCACGAGCACGGGGCGTTGCGGCAGGAGTTGGGCGAGTTCGGATGACTGGGCGTATAGGTGCGCCGGCGCCGCAAGCAGGGCGATAGGCAGTGCGATAACGCTACCGATGGATGCGATATAGGGGCTTGCAAAAATGTTTTTAAAAAACAGATAGTTATACTTGCTGCTGAACTTCAAAGGTACTCTCCTCATGGGTAGATCGTAGATGATGATGCACGTGACAAACTAACATTGTCATGCCCGCGAAGGCGAACATTCGCTTCCGTAAGGGAAGAGACGATGCGTGGATTATGCTTTTTTGTTTCGCAAATGGCGCTGAGTTACGGGGATTCCGCCCGCGCGGAAACGACGGCACGGGCAGTGTTACGGCTCTTAAGCAGCTAACGATTCAACAAACGGCCTTACATCGCCAAGCTCGGAAATCTTCCAGCACGCCTCGGTCACGCGCTGCGCCTTGTCCTTGCCGAAAGCGATTTCCATCTGCAACCGCGTCTTGTCGATGATGTGCTGATCGGTCATGGGGTTTTCCGGCGTGCTGATGGCGGCTTTGCAATGGCCTTCAAGCACGCGGCCATCGTTCAGTGTCACTTTCACGTGCGCGGCTTCGCGGCCCACGCTGTCGTCGGCGATGGCGTTGATTTTTGCGCGTAGCGCGGCGATGGCGGGGTCGTGCACCATGGCGTCGGTGACTTGCGGCAGGCCCGCTTCTTTATACGTGAGCGTGGTGGCCGTCCAGTGCGGAAAGCTCACCATGGCCTGCGCGCGCGTTTGAGGATTCGGGCGGTTGCAAAGCTGTATGCACAGCGGATTCACGTTGAGGTCGATTCGCGCGATATCCTTCGCGTCGAATGTGTGCTTTTGGGTGATGTCCAGACAGGCGTCGATCACCGAATGCACCACCACGCCGCAGGGGTAGGGTTTGTAGGCGAGATCAAGGATTTCCCATTTTGTGCCCAGCCCATCCAGCGCGGCTTGCATCTGCGGGTTGCTGGCGAACGATACGGCAAAGCCCTTCACGCCTTCAATCATCGTGTCGGGGCAGGTGTAGCCTTTTTCCGCGAGCAGGGCCGCCCACAGGCCACTGCGGCCCGCGTTGGCGGGCGTGAACCAGCTCGACATCGAGGCGTGAGCCTCGCGAATGCCCATGCTTTGATTGGCGGCGATGCCAATGGCGGTGGTCATCTGGTCTTCATTGAAGCCCATCACTTTGCCTGCGGCGATGGCGGCGCCGATGGAACCGAGCAAACCTGTGGTGGATAACCCGACGTTGCACTCAGCCGGCGGCGTGCACAGAATGTTGCCGATGCGGCAGCACAGTTCGTCGCCCAGTGTGACGGCGGCGATCAGTTGCTTGCCGCTGATGGGGCGCTTGGTGGCGAGAGAAATTAGCGCCGCGCCCACCGGGCTGGTGGGGTGAATCACGGTTTGGTAATGCGTGTCGTTAAAACTCAACGCTGCCGAGGCCAGCGAATTCAATAACGCGGCGTTGAGCGCATCGAGTTTCACCTTAGAGCCGATGACCACGCAGTCGGATTTGCCATTGTAGTCGCTGATGACGTCGATCATTTTCGCGCACACCTGCTCCACCGAGCCACCGGCTGCACAGCCGACAAAATTGGTGAAGGCGCGCACGCCTTCGTGGCTGACTTTGGCGGGCAGGTCATCGTAGTTTGTTTGTACGGCAAAGCGGGCGATTTCGCGGGTGATGGGTTTCATGGCGGGTGTGGGTTGAGTTGATTTCGGGTCGCGGCAGCAATATACCATTGCCTGCTACCATTGCCTGCCATCGCAGCATGGTCATGCATACCGCCTATAATGCAACGGCAAACCTCCAATCAAGGAGCGCATGGTGAAAATCGTTTTCGGCCCGGAAATCGCCCCCGCCGCTTGGCAGATCGGTGAATCGCTGCTGCCGCAGGGCTTCACGCTGGAACTGCTGTCGACCAGCCCCGATCAGCGCATCGAACAGTGGGAAAGCGCGGATTGTTATCTCGGCTTTCGCGGTGGCATTCAGGAGCGTGACTACGATCACATGACGCGATTGAAGTTGATCCAGTTTTTGAGTGCCGGCTATGACGGCATGAATCTGGAAAAGCTGCGAAAAATGGGCATCCCGCTGTGCAACAACGGCGGCGCGAATTCGTATGCCGTGGCCGAACACGCGATCATGCTGATGCTGGCGGTGAGCCGCCAACTGCCCGATCTTGACCGCCTGCTGCGCGAAGGCAAGTGGAAATCCAGCAAATTCGGTCAGGAAGAGGAGCACGAAGTTGCGGGCAAAACCATTGGCATCGTGGGGCTAGGTATGATCGGCAAAGTGCTGGTACGCCGGCTCGCGGGATTCGAGGTGAAGCTGATTTATACCGACCCGGTGCGCCCCACGCCGGAGGAAGCGACGCGGTTGAATGTCCAGTATCGCGAGCCGGATGATCTGTTCCGCGAAGCCGACATTGTGACCTTGCATGCGCCGTTTGATAAAACAACGCATCACATGGTTTGTGAACGCACCATCAATTTGATGAAGCGCGATGCGATTTTGATCAACTGCGCGCGCGGCGAACTGGTGAACGAGGCCGATCTTTACCGGGCGCTGAAGGAAAAGCGCATCTGGGCGGCGGGCCTGGACGTGTTTGAAAAGGAACCGGCTGATCCGAAAAATCCGCTATTCACCCTGCCGAACGTGGTGCTTTCGCCCCATGCGGCCGGGCCGACGTGGGAAAGTTGGCCCAAGCGCTGGGGCAACAGTTTCGCCAATGCGCAGCGTGTCGCGCGCGGGGAAAAGCCGCTGTGGGTGGTGCCGGAGTTACGCTGAGCGCTGATGCCCGCTTCATCGGCTGCGCATCCCCCGAAACGCCACCGCCATTACGACAGTGATGACCATGAATATCGCGCCAATGACATAGAAGCTGGCTTCGATGCCGAATCGTTCGGCGGCGAGCCCCATCACGGCTGGCGTGATGATGGAGCCAAGGCGCACCACCGCGTTACGCAGGCCCACGCTGGCGCCATGGCGATTGCCGGAGATTTCGCTGCCGAGAATGGCGTACATCAGCGGTTGGCTCATGCCTTGCATCACCCCGCGCAGCGCGCACGCGGCGATCAGCACGATGAGCATGTGCGCGATCAAGGGCGTGGCGGCAATGCAGGTTAGCGTTACCAGGATGCACGCGATCACCAGCCGGTAGGCGCCAAGCCGTTTTTCCATCGGCGCGGCGAGCAAGGAGCCAGCCACGCCGGAGACTTCCGCGGTGGCGACCAGCGTGCCGATCAGCGTGCCGCTCATGCCGATGCCGTTCAGGTACACCACGAATAGCGAACTCTGAATCGCGCCCGACGAATTGCGCAGGATGCTCGCCACCAGTATGAATGCCACCGCCGGGATCAACGCCAGCAGCAACGCCTCCTTGTGCGGCGCCCAGCGCGGCAACAATACGGACATGACGGACGGCATGGCATGATGGGTTCGCCCGTGCACGCCGTAGGCGGTGGACAGCACCGCGCCGGCGCCGCAGACGGCCACGCAGGCGAAGGCCGCCCACGCGCCGGAATAATCCCAAAGCGCGCCCGCCATGATGGGGCCGATGAAGGTGCCAATACGCGTGGCCACGCTGTAGCGCGCGAGCATGGCGGTGTTGCCAAGGCTCGTCTGCACGCACCATGTTTGCGATGCCGCCATGCCAAGGCCGGAAGCGAGGCCCAGCAGCAATTGCAGCAGCGCCAATACGGCAAACCAGCCGGTCAGCGGGAACAGCAGCGGCAGTGCCGTGCTCGCCGCCGCCACCCACATCAACACGCGGCGCGTGCCGAGTTCGTCCATTAAAATGCCGCCGTGAATCGACAGCGCCGCGGGCAGCACCGAGCGTGCGGCGACGATGAGGCCGATCTCGGCCGCGTTCAAACCCACCGCCACGCCATACAAGGGCACGATCACCGACAGCATGTCCCAAACGCCGTTGGTGAACAGGCCCGCGCCAAGTGTGGCGAGGGTGTCTTGCTTTGATTGGGGGCCGCTGGGTACGGCGTGAGGGGCGCGCATGCGAAGGTTACGCTGCCGGATTTTTGTAACTATTTGTTTTTATTAAATATTTTATTCGGCGCGCAACCCGGCCGCCTTGATGACTTTGCTCATGCGCTCGGTCTCGGCCTTGATCACCTGATCGAAATGCGCGGCGGTGCCGCCGATGAGTTCCATGCCCACGCCGAGGAACTTGTCGCGGATATCGGCGCGCGCGAGCACGTTGTTGGTTTCGCGGTTCAGTTTGTCGATGACCGCCGGCGGCGTGCCGCTGCGCGTAAACAGCCCGTTGGTGGAGACGCTCTCAAACCCTGGCAATCCGGCCGATGCCACCGTAGGCAGGCCTGGCAACAGCGGCGACGGCTTGGCAGTGGTTACCGCCAGTCCGCGCAGGCGGCCTGCCTTGATTTGCGGTATCGCACCGCCCACCGAAGTGAACATGATCTGCACGCGCCCTGCAATGACGTCGTTCACCGCGAGGCCCACGCCCTTGAACGGAATATGCACAATGTTGGTTCCCGTCATGTACTTGAACAATTCCCCCGACAAATGCGGTGACGCGCCGAGTGGCCCGGAGGCGTAATTCAGTTCGCCCGGTTTGGCTTTGGCCAGCGCGATCAGTTCTTCGGTGGATTTCGCCTGCACCGAGGGGTGCACCACCAACAGCAGCGGGGACGCCGAGATATAAATTACCGGCGCAAACTGCTCCATGCGGTACGGCACCTGCGTGCGCAAATACGGCATCAGCCAAAGGCTGCTGCTGTAGAGCATCAGCGTGTAGCCATCGGGCTGCGCCTTGGAGGCAATATCGCCAATGATGACGCCGCCGGTGCGGTTGTCGACGACGATTTGCTGGCCGAGGCTTTCGGTGAGCCGTTGTGAGATCAGTCGCGAGGTAAAGTCGCTGCCGCCGCCGACTTCGGCGGTGATCAGGCGGATGGGTTTGGTGGGGTAGGGTTGGGCTGGCGCAGGTAGCGAATACCACGCAGCCGTTGCGAAGAACACCACAAGAGCCATCCCCAAGCCGTCATTCCCGCGAAGGCGGGAATCCGCACGGTGACTGAGGGGGCGCTGTGTTGTGGGTTCCCGCCTGCGCGCGAACGACAGTGGAGATATCGCGTTATTTGCCGGCCTAGTCGCAGTGCAGGGTACCGCTATCAAATTCAACATGCGTTCACTCCGGCGTAATCCCCGCATCCTTCACCACCTTCGCAAAGCGCGCGCGATCTTTCAGCACGAAGGCCTCGAAATCCGCGCGCGTGGTGCCGTGGATATCAAGGCTCGCCTGCGTCAGGCGCTCCTGCACTTCGGGCGCCTGCAGTGCGGCGCGGATGTCGGTGTTGAGTTTGTTGATGATGTCGGCGGGGGTTTTCGGCGGCACGTGGATGCCGTTCCAGCCGTTGATTTCATAGCCGGGCACGCCGGATTCGTCCATGGTTGGCAGCTCCGGCGCAAAGCGCGAGCGCTTGATGCTGCTGACCGCCAGCCCGCGCAGCCGGCCCGAGCGCACCACCGGCAGACTCGACGGGCCGTACTGGAATGACAGCTGCGTCTGTCCGGCGATCTGATCGGTGACGGCGGCGGCGACGGTTTTGTACGCCACGTGCACCACATTAAGCCCGGCCATGCCCTTGTACATTTCCGCCGCCATGTGCGGCGGCGTGCCCATACCGGACGAGCCGTAGTTCAATTGCCCTGGCCGCGCTTTCGCCAGCGCGGTGAGTTCCTTCACCGATTTCACCGGCAGCGAGGGGTGCACCATCAGATAAAACGGCGCGCTGGCCAGCAGGGTCACTGCCTGAAAGTCGCGTACCAGATCAAACGGCGGATTGGCGAGCAGGCTGGCGCTGACGGTGAAGGTCGCAGTGGACAGCAGCCACGTATGGCCGTCGGGCGGCGCCTTGGCCACGGTGTCGGCGGCGACCGTGCCGCCGCCGCCTGTGCGGGGATCGACCAGCACCTGATGGCCCCATGTCTGCGACAGACGTTGCGCCAGAACGCGCGGTAGCACTTCGGAACTGGGGCCAATGATGAGGCGCACCGGTTTCACGGGGAAGGGCTGCGCCAACGCGGGAATGGCAGGTGTGCAGCCGAGCAGCAGAACGGGCAGGGTGCGCGATAGTCCGGCGCAAATGCTTCGCGTCATGTGTGTTTCCCCCAAGTTGAATTTCACGAGTGATTGCGACATCATGGTGTCGCGCTGTCAGGCGTTATTCAAAGCGTGTCCAGTATGTGATTTTGCCGCGCCGATTTTCCGCGTTGAATTTTAAGGGATTCCCGTGCCGAACCACTCCGGCGTCAAAAAATGCCTTGCGCACATGAGCGCACCAATGGTGATGTTGGTGCCACTGGTGCGATCCGTGCTGATGACGCTGATGGCGTTGCCGATTTTGCCGCCGTTGGTGACGCCGGCGTCGGCGCAATCCGCGTACCCCAACCGCCCGATCCGCGTGGTGATCCAGTTCGCGCCTGGCGGTTCCGACGTGGTGGCGCGCATCTTGTGTCAAAAAATGGGCGAAAGTCTTGGGCAGCCGTTTGTGATCGATAACCGTCCCGGCGCGGCCGGTGTGATCGGCGCGAACATTGTCGCCAAGGCGGCACCTGATGGTTACACCACGCTGTTTGCCACGGCGTCGTTCGCGGTGACCGCGGCATTCGCGCGGCCGCTGCCGTATGACACGATCCGCGATTTTGATTCCATCGGCTTCATCGGCTCGCAGCCGTTTTTGCTGGTGGTGCACCCTTCCGTGCCGGTGCCGTCGGTAAAGGAATACATCGCGCAGTCGAAGGTCAAGCCGCTGAATTTTGCCTCGGCGGGCGGCGGTGGCATCGGGCATCTGTCGCAGGAGCTGTTTCATTATCTCGTCGGCGTCAAAGCCACGCACGTGCCTTACAAGGGCACCGGGCCAATGGTGACGGCGCTGCTGGCGGGCGAAGTGCCTTCGGCGTTCATCAACATCAGCGGCGCGTGGCCGCACGCGCGCGCCGGCCGGCTGCGCGCGCTGGCGGTGACCAGCGCAAAGCGCGCCGCGTTCGCGCCGGAGTTGCCCACGCTCGCCGAAAACGGCGTGGCCGGTTATGAATCCGGTACCTGGTACGGCTTGAACGCGCCGCGCGGCACGCCCGCCACGGCGATCAATGTGTTGAACCGCGAAATTGCTGCTGCGCTGAAAACCGACACCCGTGAAAAAATTGCCGGTCTCGGGGTGGAGCTTGCGCCATCGTCACCCAAAGAATTTACCGATTACCTGCGTTCGGAAGTGGCGAAGTGGAGCAAGATCATCAAGATTGCGGGCATCAACGAGCCGTGATCTATTTTAATGGTTTAGAAAAAGTGAATAAAAACAAATACTTAGGAAATATCACTTGCTCGGCCGTTGCGTAGAGCAAGCGATGAACGCCGGCGACTCGATACTGTTGCAAGTGGACGCGGCGCGCTCACTTGGCGTGGCGGCCTTGCAAAAAATCGGCTTCACCGCCGCTGAGGCCGAGGTCATCACTGCCGGCCAGATAGACGCGGAATTGTGCGGGTATCCGGCGCTGGGCCTCGCGCGCATCCTCACGATTTCCGAGCATGAAAATTTCAGGAAGCCGCGCAGCGCCATACGCATCGAGCACGAAACACCGGTGTCGGCGCGCATCGATGGCGGCAACTATCCGGGCTTTTACGCGGTGTATCGCGCGATGGAGGTGGCTATTGAAAAAGCCCAGGCAAACCGGTTCGCGGTGGTGGGCGCGCGCAATTGCTGGATGAGCGGGCGCAGCGCCTATTACGTTGAAAAAATCGCGCGCGCCGGTTTTGCGTGCGCACATTTTGCGTGCAGCGGTGATCAGGTCGCGCCACTGGGTGGCAAAAAATCCGTGCTCGGCACCAACCCGATGGCGTTCGGCTTGCCGGGCGAACCGCATCCGTTCGTACTGGATGTCGCCACGTCTGCCACCAACAACGGCGACGTGATCCTTGCAGGACGCCTCAACCAGCAGCTGCCGGAAGGGGTTGCCATCGATCCCGAGGGCAACCCGACACGTGATCCGGCCGCCGCCCTCGCCGGCAGCATACTCACCTTCGGCGGCGAGAAATTCGGCCACAAGGGCTTTGGCCTGTCGCTGATGACGCAGGCGATGGGCCTGATGGCGGGCCCGATGCTGACCAACGGCCGGCCGGCGGATTTTGGATTTCTCTTTATCGTGTTCGATCCGGCGTTGTTGATGCCGCTGCCGCAGTTCAAGCAGCACCTCGCTGCATTGCTCGACGAGATTCGCGCCACGCCGCGTCAGCCAGGCGTGAGTGAAATACGCATTCCGTCCGAGCGCGCATTTGCCCAGCGCGAGCGTGCGCGCGCGACTGGTTTTTCCATGCCTCGCCGGATTCACGACCGGCTGCAATCCATTTCCAATAGCTAATCAGGAAAGAACATCATGGCCAATGAAATCGATAATGCCGCTTACCAACGCCTGCTCGCCTACAAGATTCCCGAGGTGGAACAAAATCTGACCAAGCGCGACACCATGCTCTATGCGCTGGGCGTGGGCTTGGGCGCCGATCCCATGGACGAGCAGCAATTGCGCTACGTCTATGAGAAAGAGCTCGCGGCGCTGCCGACCATGGCGGTGGTGCTGGCTGCACCGAGCGCGTGGGTCAAGAAAACGGGCACTGGCTTCGGCAGTAAAAGCGTGCACGGCGAGCAGATATTCACCAACCACAAGCCGATACCCGTGGAAGGCGTGCTGGTGGGCGTTTCCAAACTCGCCAGTGTGGTCGACAAGGGCATCGTTGACGGCAAGAACCGCGGTGCGGTGATCACCACCGAGCGCAAGGTGTATGAGAAGAAAACGGGGGATTTGATCAGCACGCTGGTGTCGAGCAGCTTTTGCCGTGGGGATGGCGGGTTTGACGGCCCCACTGGCCCTTCGCGCGAACCACATGCCATGCCGCCCGCCGACACGTGCCCGCAATTTACCTGCGATCTGCCGACGTTGCCGCAAGCCGCGCTGATTTACCGGCTGTCGGGTGATTACAACATTCTGCATTCCGACCCGGCACATGCGCAGAAAGTCGGTTTTCCGCGTCCCATCCTGCATGGGCTGTGCACGTTCGGCGTTGCGGGACACGCGATGCTGAAAACGCTTTGCGGCTACGACCCCGCACGCTTCAAGAGCATGGAGGCGCGTTTTTCGTCGCCGGTGTACCCGGGCGAAACCCTGCGCACGCAAATGTGGAAGAGCGGCAACGTGGTGTCGTTCCGTTGCACCGTGCCCGCGCGTGGCGACGTCGTGGTGCTAAACAACGGGCGTGCGGAGATCGCGTGAAGGTTAGCGGCATCCCGGCGCTTCTGGTTCTGGCGTGCGCCACCGCCGCCGCACAAGAATATCCCGTCAAGCCGGTGCGCACGGTGGTGGGTTTCGCACCCGGCGGCCCGGCTGATCTGGTGGTACGGCCGGTGGCGCAGAAGCTGCATGAAATGCTCGGTCAGCCTTTCGTGATCGACTATCGTGCAGGAGCAAACGGGGTGATCGGCGCGGAAGTGGTGGCGAAATCCGCGCCTGACGGTTACACACTGCTGGCGACAACGTCGGGGTTCACCATGAACCCGAACACATTCGCCAAACTGCCGTTCGACACCATCAGGGATTTCGCGCCTGTCAGCCTGACGGCGAACAGCGACATCGCGTTCATGGTGAACCCGGTGGTGCCCGCGCGCACGTTGCGCGACTTCATCGCGGTGGCGAAGGCACGTAAAAACGCGCTGACCTATGCCTCGTCGGGCACCGGCGGCTCGTTGCATCTGGGCGGCGAAATGTTGAAGCTCGCCACGGGAATTGACATGCTGCATGTGCCATACAAGGGCGCTTCGCTGGCGATGGCCGATGTTATCGGCGGGCACGTGGATGTGATGTTCATTTCCGTGCCACCGGCGATTCCGCAGGTGAAAGCCGGCAAATTGCGCGCGCTCGCCACTGCCAGTGCGCAACGCGCGCGGGGTCTGCCTGATGTGCCGACATTCGCAGAACTCGGGTATGCGGATTTCGAGGTCGATGCGCGCTATGGGCTGGTTGCGCCGGCGGGGGTGCCGCGCGACATCCTCAACAAATTGAGTGCCGCCGTGGCCAAAGCCGCGCAATCGCCTGATCTGAAGGAACGCTACGCCGCACTGGGGCTGGAGGCAGTCAGCAGCACGCCAGATCAATACGCGGACTATGTGCGGCGCGATATCGCGAAATGGCGCAAGGTGGTCGCGGCGGCGAAAATCAAGCCGCAGTAGAATGATTGACGGGGCATAAACGGACATCGGGAGAAACGCATGTCAGAAACCCATACCGTGGTTGGTAACGGCCGCCACACCTTTGAAGTGCACGAAGACTGGGCGAAACCGCCGGCGAACATTGAGGTGCTTGCGGCTTCCGTGACGGTGGATGCGCAGGATCGCGTCTACTGCTTCAACCGCGACACCGAGCATCCGGTGATCGTGTTCGACCGCGACGGCAACTATCTGTCGTCGTGGGGCAAGGGGTTGTTCGCGTTTCCGCACACCATACGCATGGCGCGCGACGGCAATCTGTGGCTGGTGGATCGTGATCACGCGCAGATGATGCTGTTTACGGCCGAGGGAAAGCTGTTGCGCACCATCGGCGAGAAGGGCTTTCGCTCGGACACGGGTGTGGCGCCCGATGATTTCCGTTCGACGGCGTTTCGGGATGTTACGCACGGTGGCGGTCCGTTTAATCTGCCGACGGACATTGACGTTGCGCCGTCGGGCGAAATGTTCATGACCGACGGCTACGGCAACGCGCGCGTACACAAGTTTTCCGCCGACGGCAAACATCTCATGTCGTGGGGCGAGCCGGGCACGGCGCCGGGGCAATTCAATCTGCCGCACGCGGTGTGGATCGATCGCCATGGCCGCCTTTTGGTAGCCGACCGCGAGAACGACCGCGTGCAGGTGTTCGATCAGACGGGCAAGCTGCTGAAAATATGGCCGACAAAACTGATCGGCCCCGCGGTGATGTACGTCGACGCAAACGACATCGTCTACATCGTCGAACACAACAGCGGCATGGTGAGCGTGCTGACACTGGAAGGTGAGCGCCTCGCGCACTGGGGTGATGCGTCGTTCAAATCGTGCCACGGCATCTGGGGCGATTCGCATGGCGACTTGTATGTGGTGCGCGCCGGGCCATGGGGACGGCGGCGGCGTATCGTCAAGCATGTGCGGATGGGATAATGAAGTGATGTTTCTTTCAGGCTCATAAAAATAATGTTTAAAAACAAATACTTATATATAAATCTGTCCTTGACCTTCTCAGCAGGCTTGGGCGTGTGCGCCAATATGGCTCACGCGCAGAGTAATTACCCGGTGAAGCCGATCCGCATGGTTATCGCACTTGCGCCCGGCGGTGGCGTGGATACCTCCGGGCGCATGCTGGGCCAGCGTTTTACGGACGCGTGGGGCCAAGCCGTGGTGTCGGAAAACCGTCCCGGCGCCGGTGGCACGATCGCCACGGAAGCGGTGGCGCGTGCAGCGCCCGACGGCTATACGTTGCTGATGACGTCGGCCGGGCATGCCATTACGCCGGCGATGTACAAACTCAGTTTCGATCCAGTGAAGGATTTCGCGCCGATTTCGCTGTTCGTGCTGTCGCCCAGCGTGCTGGCGGTGCATCCGTCTGTGCCCGTGAAGACAGTGAAGGAGTTGATCGCGTTCACCAAGGCACGGCCCAGACAGATACTGTTTTCGTCCTCGGGCAATGGCAGCGGCCAGCATCTGGCAATGGAAATGTTGAATCGCATGACCGGCATCGAACTGGTGCATGTGCCGTACAAGGGCACCGCGCCCAGCATTACCGACATCGTCGGCGGCCGCATTTCGGTGACCGCCGCGAGTTCAATTTCCACCATGCCGCACGTACGCACCGGAAGGCTGCGTGCTCTGGCAGTGTGCGCCGCGAAGCGTTCGACTTCGGTGCCGGAATTGCCCACTGTCGCGGAAGCGGGCGTGCCCGGCTTTGCGGTCGATCAGTGGTACGCGTTGTTCGCACCGGC
This sequence comes from Betaproteobacteria bacterium, assembly GCA_900299145.1. GTDB lineage: Bacteria > Pseudomonadota > Gammaproteobacteria > Burkholderiales > SG8-41 > UBA5216. Next base: position 21,875 of record OMIN01000036.1, read on the forward strand.
CGGCACGCCGCGCGACATTGTGTTGAAGTTGCAGGGCGAGATCAGCAAGATGGTGAATGATCCGTCCACGCGCGAAAAGCTGCTGGCGATGGGGCTGGACCCGGTGGGCAGCGCGCCCGATGAATTCGCGGCCTATGTCAAGGCAGAAACCGCCAAGTGGGGCAAGCTGGTGCGCGAGGCGGGCATCAAGGCGAATTAAATGTAACGGATGCAGCGGTGCATCCGTCAATCTTCACTCAAGGGAGGCGTCATCATGGCAGACAACATCATCATCTCCGCCGATTCGCACGTGTTCGAGCCGGTCAATCTGTGGGAGACGCGCATCGATAAAAAATATCGCGAGCGCGGGCCGCGCTTCGTCGCGGATTGGCAGGGCAAGCCCGGCACGTTTTTCGTGTGCGACGGCATCAACCCGCGTCCCATCGCTAGCATCGCGGCAGCGGGCATCCCGAAAGAGGAACTCGTCAAGTTCAAGGACGTGCATCATCGTGATTTGCGCGCGGGCGGTTACGATCCGGTGGAGCGTTTGAAGGATCAGGCCATCGATGGCGTTTCCGGCGAAGTGCTCTATGCCACCTACGCCATGCAGCTTTACCAGATGCAGGACGCCGGTTTGCAGGAAGCAGCGTTTCACACCTACAACGAATGGATGGTGGAACTGTGCAGCCACGCGCCGGACAAACTAAAGGGCCTTGCGCTGATCTCCGTTTACAACGTCGACAATGCGGTGAAGGCGCTGCGTCACTGGCATTCGCGCGGTCTGGTCGGCGCGATGATCGCCAACGTGCCGCCGGCCGGCACCGAATACAGCGATGCGCTGTATGAACCGTTCTGGGCGGCGGCCGAGGAAATGGGGGTGCCCATCAGCATTCATACGCTCACCAGCAACCGCGCGGTGGTGCATCGCTTTCCGCGCGACAAGCGAGGTGCGGCGAGCTACCCGGAAAATCCGCTGGAAGTCATGCTGACACTGGGGGAAATTCTCACCAGTACGCTCTTTGACCGTCATCCGAAACTGAAGCTGGTGCTGGCGGAGGCCGACACTGGCTGGCTGCCATGGCTGCTGGAACGCGTGGATCGCGGGCAGGAACGCTATGGCGGCCAGAACGGCATTCATCTCAAACTGAAGCCCAGCGAATATTTTCACCGCAACGTGATGGCCGCTTTCATCAAGGATCGCGTGGGGGTTTATACGCGCGAATTCACTGGCGTCGACAATCTGATGTGGTCGTCGGATTACCCGCACACCGACACCACGTGGCCGAAATCGCGCGAAAGCATTGCGCATGACTTCGCCGGCGTGTCGGAATCGGACATGCGCAAAATGACCTGCACCAATGCGGCGAAATTGTATGGTTTTAACGTCGTGTGAAATGGCATAGTGCGCCCTTTAAATATTTAATTAAATCAGATGCTTATATGAACTCCCCCGATACTGCTGTTTTGGAACGCCCTACTGCCACGCCGGAAACCACGGCGGTGCGGCAATGGCTGGATGCCTTTGAAGCCGCATTGAATGGCGGCAATGCTGCTGCCATCGCAAAACTGTTCACGCCCGACAGCCACTGGCGCGATCTGCTCGCGTTCACCTGGGATCTCACGCCACATCTTGGCGTGGACAAGATCGCGGCGTCACTGGCGAAGGCGCAACCCGCCACCCGTGCGCGCGCCTTCAATATATCGCTTGAGCGTACGCCGCCGCGCCGCGTGCGCCGGCATGCGGTGGACGTGATCGAGGCGATTATCGAATTCGAGACGGCTGTTGGCACCGGCAGCGGTATACTGCGGCTTCTTGCCAGCAATCCCACAGAACACGCCGCGGGCCAGCCCGCGCGGGCCTGGGTGCTGTTGACCACGCTGGAAGTACTGCGCGGTTACGAGGAGAAAACCGGCAAACTCCAACCCAAGGGCGAGCCGTACTCACGCGATTTTCGCGGTGGAAATTGGCTGGATCAACGCAACAAGGCGCAGGCCTATGCAGATCGCGAACCGGCGGTGCTGGTGGTCGGCGGCGGGCAGGCGGGGTTGTCGATCGCCGCGCGGCTGGGCCAGCTTGATGTGGACACGCTGGTGGTCGACAAACACGAGCGCGTCGGCGACAACTGGAGGAAGCGCTACCACTCACTCGCGCTGCACAACCAGATTCAGGCAAACCATCTGCCGTACATGCTGTTTCCGCCGACCTGGCCCAAGTACATCCCGAAGGACATGCTCGCCAACTGGTTCGAGGCGTATGCGTGGTCAATGCAGATCAATTTCTGGACCGGTACGGAATTCACTGGCGGCACCTATGATGAAGCCAAAAAGTGCTGGCACGTCACGGTGCGCCGCGCCGACGGCAGCGAGCGCACGCTGCATCCGCGCCACGTGATTTTCGCCAACGGCGTGAGCGGCATTCCAAAAATGCCGTCGTTGCCGGGGCTGGAAGACTTCAAGGGCGATGTGATGCATTCGCACAGCTTTTCCACCGGCGCGCGCTGGGCTGGCAAGAAAGCGCTGGTGCTCGGCACCGGCAACAGTGCGCACGATGTCGCACAGGATCTGCACAGCCACGGCGCGCACGCCACGCTGATCCAGCGCGGCTCGACCACGGTGGTGAGCGTTGATCCCAGCGCGCGGCTTAACTATGCGCTGTATGACGAAGGCCGCTCGCTCGACGACACCGATCTCATCGCCACGGCATCGACGTATCCGCTGACGGTGAAGGCCTATCAGCTCGCGGTCGAGCGCATGGTGGAGTTTGACAAGGATTTGATCGCGGCGTTAAAGGCTAAAGGGTTCAAATACGATCTCGGCGAAGACTTGACCGGGCACCAGATGAAATACCGGCGGCGTGGCGGCGGCTACTATCTTGACGTGGGCTGTTCGGGCCTCATCATCAAGGGTGAAGTGGGCCTGCTGCAATGGGACAACATCGAGTGCTTTGTTGCCAACGGCGTGAAGTTAAAGGACGGCAGCCTAATCGAAGCTGAACTGCTGGTGCTGGCCACCGGTTATCACACGCAGCGCGAGTTGGTGCGGCGGTTGCTCGGCGAAGAGGTTGCCGCGCGCGTTGGCGACATCTGGGGTTTTGATGCCACGGGTGAAATGGCAAACATGTGGAAGCGCACCGCGCAGCCGGGCCTGTGGTTTATGGCCGGGAGCCTCGCGCAGTGCCGCATCTACTCGAAATATCTCGCGCTGCAAATCAAGGCGCTGGAGACGGGGCTGCTGAAATGAAGGAAAACAGCATCCGCAAGGCCGTGCGCGAGGGCCGCGCGGCCCTGGGCACCGGCATCAAGGAGTTTGCCACGCGCGGGGTGCCGTGGATTGTTGAATCGTCCGGCTTCGATTACGCCATGATCGACATGGAGCACGGCGCGTTTGATCTGGAAACCATTGCCAATCTGGCCGGCTGGTTTGAAGCCACCAACGTGTCGCCCATCGTGCGCATCCACAAGGCCTTCGTCCAGATGATTCCCACGCTGCTCGATCAGGGCATCAAGGGCATCCAGATTTCCGAAGTGGAAACGGTGGAAGAGGCATGCGCGATCGCGCAGCTCGCCAAATATCCGCCCGTCGGCAATCGCGGTATTTCGCAAATGGGCTCGCACACCAACTACAGGGGCTACGGTGCACGTTATGCCACGGAATATGCGCCGTGGGCCAATGAGAACACCATCATTTGCCCGTCCATTGAATCACTGGAAGGGCTGGAGAACGTTGAAAAGATTGCCGCAGTGGATGGAATCGACATGATTGCCTATGGCCATTCCGACCTGAGCGCGCGGCTGGGTATACACCTGCAACTCGATAACCCGAAATTTCAGGCCGTGGTGCGGCGCATTGCCGATGCCTGCAACACCCACGGCAAACTCGCGCGCGGCTCGGCCGAGACTGAACAGCAGATCGAGCAGTACTACCAGTGGGGTTGCAAGGTGCTGAATCTGCCCGGCACGGATTTGAGCACGTATCAGGAAGGGCTCAAGGCGCGGGCAGGGCGGGCGCACGCGCGGTTGAAGGGGATCGGGGTGAAGGTGCCTTGATTCAATTCAACGCAGTTTCGTGAGGTGCTGTCGCGCTACCCCTAACCGTCATTCCAGCGAAGGCTGGTATCCCCTTCCCCCGCTTGCGGGGGAAGGTAGGATGGGGGCACTAATCGTATTGCGAAGCATCCGAATTCAGGCCATTTGAAATCCTTTTGGCTTTGCCACAACCTAGGTTCCAGCTTCCGCTGGAACGATGTGGTTGATATTTCTCTGCTACGTTTTTTTCTTCAAAAACGCCGCCAGCGCCCCCGTCTCCTTTCGCGGGCCGGCGTGATCCTCCGCGATACGCGTATAAAACGCCGAGATCGCTTCGTACATCTGCCGGGCCTGTGGGTCTTCGCCAACGTAGTCGGCAATCTCCAGCATCTCGCCATCGAAGCGATAGGCCTTGTCGAACATGTCCGGCACCGCGCGCTGGAACTGTGTGATGAGTGCGGCGTGGCTGCGTTCGAGCTCGGCACGCGCGAGCTCGGCCACACCAGCGCGCGTGGCTGCCAGCATCATCATCGAGCCGAGCGCCGTCATGCCTTTGGTAATCCCGGCGTAGGACATTTTCAGCGCTGATGCCGCGCCGATGGGGCCTTCGATCACGTTGACCTTGATGCCAAAATCGTTTAGCACGCCAAATTTTCCGGCTTCGGGGCCGGAGGCATGCAGCGCCGGGCTGCGCCCTTCGCTCGGCGGCAGTCCGGTAATGCCGACGTCGACGAACGCTGCGCCGGATTTGAGTATGGTGTTGCCGATGATGACTTTGCGTTGCGGACTCACCGCGTTGCAATCGACGTAAACCGGTTTCTTGTTGCTGGCCGCAATGATTGCCGCCATCTTTTCGGCCAGCGCCAATGCGTCACTGGGCGGGCAGATCGACAGAAAATAATCTGCCTGCGCGCATTCCGCGTCGGATACCGCGATCATGCCGGCGGCCCTGGCGCGTTGCGCGCTGGCGTCGCTGCGTCCTG
>OMIN01000037.1 GCA_900299145.1 Betaproteobacteria bacterium
CCCAGGTTAAGCCCGGGGATTTCACATCTGTCTTAGCAAACCGCCTGCGCACGCTTTACGCCCAGTAATTCCGATTAACGCCTGCACCCTACGTATTACCGCGGCTGCTGGCACGTAGTTAGCCGGTGCTTCTTCTTCGGGTACCGTCATCAGTTCGTGGTATTAGCACAAACCATTTCGTCCCCACCGAAAGAGCTTTACAACCCGAAGGCCTTCTTCACTCACGCGGCATGGCTGGATCAGGCTTTCGCCCATTGTCCAAAATTCCCCACTGCTGCCTCCCGTAGGAGTCTGGACCGTGTCTCAGTTCCAGTGTGGCTGATCGTCCTCTCAGACCAGCTACGGATCGTCGCCTTGGTGGGCCGTTACCCCACCAACTAGCTAATCCGACATCGGCCACTCCAATAGTGCGAAGCCTTGCGGTCCTCCGCTTTCCCCCGTAGGGCGTATGCGGTATTAGCCTATCTTTCGACAGGTTATCCCCCGCTACTGGAAATGTTCCGATGCATTACTCACCCGTTCGCCACTCTACTTGCGGGTTGCCCCGCTTTCGCGTTCGACTTGCATGTGTAAGGCATGCCGCCAGCGTTCAATCTGAGCCAGGATCAAACTCTTCAGTTTAATCTCTGCAAAGTATTACTCGCTTGACGTTTGTTACGCCGTGCGAGCACTTCAATATTTCAAAAACATTCACAGTGAATGGTTTTACCCAATCGCCTGCGTTGCCTAGAAAACCAAGTACCCACACTTATCGGCTGTATATTGTTAAAGATCTTTTTAAAAACTGCGCCGGAACGATGCCTCGCAATTTTTTAACACATTTACTGATTGGTAGCGGGGATAGGATTTGAACCTATGACCTTCGGGTTATGAGCCCGACGAGCTGCCAGACTGCTCCACCCCGCGCCAGAACTTCATGCGACTCAGTAAAGAAGCGGAATTATGAAGGCTTAAAAGGGGCCTGTCAACACCTTTTTTGAATTAATTTGGAGAACGGAGCCAACTTTTTAAAAATCAATGCCTTACGCTAGCTGCAGTGACTTCTGTCCCCGCTTCCTTTTTACGGAAGAATCGCGCCAACGATTCCATGCTGACATAAAACACGGGGGTCACATAGAGCGTCAGGAACTGCGAAAACACTAACCCGCCAACCACAGCAATGCCCAACGGGCGCCGCGTTTCCGCGCCTGCACCATAGCCCATTGCGATTGGCAACGTCGCAAAAATCGCTGCGCCAGTGGTCATCATGATCGGACGGAAGCGCACACTGCAAGCCTCGATTATGGCTTCATTTGGTGTCATGTTTTTCTCGCGTTGCATTTGCAGTGCGAAGTCAATCATCATGATGCCGTTTTTCTTAACTAACCCTATCAGCAGAATAATCCCCACGAAGCTGAAAATATTCAATTCTTCGCCAAACAAAATCAGTGTAGCAATGGCACCAAAGCCCGCGAAAGGCAGTGCCGTCAGAATCGTAAACGGATGTCCATAGTGCTCGTACAGGATCGCGAGGATCATATAGATCAACAGGATCGTCACGAGCAACAGAATCGGCAGTGATCGGAACGCCTCCTGGAACGCTTTTGCGCTACCGGTAAATGCAGTGGAAACACCCGGTGGTGAAACCTCAGCCGCGAGGTTCTGAATCGCGGTCACCGCGTCGCCAACGGACACATTGGGCGAGAGGTTGAACGACAGCACTACTCCAGGCAACTGTCCCACATGGGCTACCGATACCGGGCCCACACCGTTACGAACTTCGGCGACGCTCGATAGCGGCACCATGGCGCCGCTGGGCGCCGTAATAAACAATGAATCCATGGCATTCGGATCAGACTGGTACTTGCGGTCAAGTTCCAGCATTACGCCAAATTGATCCGACTCACCAAACACCGTGCTCACCTGCCGCCCGCCAAACGCATTAAACAATGCCTGCTCTACTTGCAGCGAACTGATACCCAAAGCCGCCGCACGGTCACGCAACACCCTGACCTGAATCTCCGGATTACGCAATTCCAGGTTGCTCGACACGTCCTGAACAAGTTGAGGCATCGCTCGCAGCCGAGCTTCCATTTCCTGCCCGGGCCCGTACAACCCTTTCAGATCCGTTCCCGTCATAACAAACAAATAATCGCTCGTAGACAATGTTCCGCCAATACGAATCGCTGGCGGATTGGACAGAAAGACGCGCACGCCCTGCACCCGCGCTGTTTCGCGGCGCAACTGCGTAATGATTTCATCGGCAGTGGCTGTGCGCTGATCGCGGTCCTTTAGGCGAATGATAAAACGGCCCACATTGGCGCCGACCACGCCGCCAACCCCCTGCCCCGCGGTGGACATGACAGCTTCAACGTTGGGATTTTTCTGAATAATTTCAGATACTTGCTGCTGATAGCGAATCATCTCACCAAACGTTATGCCCTCGCGCGCGCGCGTGTTGGCGTTAATCACGCCGGTATCCTGTCTTGGAATAAACCCTTTTTGAACGATGCCGTACAGATACCCCGTCGCCACCAGAATGCCCGCAGATCCAAGCAACACGAGAAAGCGAACCTTTAACGTCCACCGCAAAGTCGCAACATAGCCATTGCGAGCGGCATCAAAAATTTTCTCCGAGGCATTGAATATCGCACCATGCGCATGTTCGTGCTTCAACAGCAATCCGCATAACATCGGGGTAATGGTGAGCGAAACTACGCCGGAAATGAGCACGGAAATGCCTACGGTCACCGCAAATTCCCTGAAGAGCCTCCCCACCATCCCTTCCATGAACAAGATGGGCAGAAACACTGCCGAGAGCGACACGGTCATGGTAACAACCGTAAAGAAAATTTCCTGTGCGCCCTCCAGCGCGGCTGTCCTGCGATCCTTGCCCATCTCCAGGTGCCGGGTGATATTTTCAAGCACCACGATCGCATCATCCACCACAAAGCCCACTGCCAGCGTGATCGCCATTAAAGACAGATTGTTCAGACTGTAGCCGAGCAGGCTCATCACGGCAAACGTGCCCAATACCGATGCCGGTAACACCAACGCAGTCACGAGTGTTGCACGCAGATTGCGCAAGAACACCAAAATCACCGCCACCACAAGGAGAATGGACAACACCAGCGTGAAATTAACCTCATGGATGGAGTCGCGAATAAATTCGGAGCGATCCACCAGCACGTCTACTGTGGCTCCCGCCGGCAGTTCCTTGCGAATTTCCGGCAGCATGTCCTTCAGCCGGTTCACCACTTCCACGGTATTCGATCCAGGCTGCCGGTACACCGCGAGAATCAACGCGCGATCGCCATTAAACCAGCTCAGTATCTTTTCGTTTTCAACGCTGTCGACGGCCTTACCTATATCCGACAGCCGCACCGGCATGCCATCCTTATAGGCAACGATCAGCGGATTAAAATCTTCCGCGCTGAGCAATTTGCCGTTGGACTTCACCGTGTACTGGCGGGCCGCGCCCTGTAAAGTCCCGGAGGGCACGTTGGAATTTGCCCCCTGTATCGCCTGCACCACTTTTTCAAGCCCCAAGCCCCTGCGCGAGAGCGCGTTGGGATCGACAAATACCCGCACCGCATACTTCTGGGACCCAAAGATCTGCACCTGTGCGACGCCACTAATCGTCGAAAATCGCTGAGAAATATTCACGTCCGCAAATTCGTCCAGTTTGGACATCGGCACCTGCTTCGAGGAGACGCCCAAAATCAAGACCGGCGCATCTGCCGGATTCAACTTGCGCAACGTGGGAGGCTCCGGCATGTCCGAGGGCAGGCGCCGAATCGCCTGCGAGATCGCTGTTTGCACGTCCTGCGTCGCAGCGTCGATGTCTCGCGACAAAGCAAACGTCAACGTGATACGCGTATTGCCGCTGGTGGACGATGACGTCATTTCCTCCACACCTGAAATCCGGCTGAATTCGCGCTCGAGTGGCAATGCCACGGTATTGCCCATGACTTCGGGGCTTGCACCGGGCAAACGTGCCGTTACGTTGATCGTGGGGAAATCCACGTTGGGCAGGTCATTGACCGGCAACGTGTTAAAGCCCAACCATCCAAAGAACAGAATGGCGACAAACAATACGCTGGTCGCTATGGGGCGCTCGATAAAAATGCGTGAAATGTTCATATTGGAAATTCCCTTACGCCTGTGGCAGGTTGATCGAGTCCCCTACTGCTTACTGATCCGACTTCTTCTTGTCCTTCTTGCCTTCTTTCTTGGGCGACTCGCCATCCGGCGCTCCAGCTTCCTTGCCCTCTTTGGCCGCTGCATCCGGGTTGCCCTTCTCGGCAGACTTTGCCTCCAGAGCCTTCTCACCAGCGCCCCCTGCGGCTTCTTCGCTGGCCTTGCCCTTGCCACCTTTGCCACCCTTCCCGCCTTTCCCGCCGTCGGTGGCAAGCACGACTTGCGAGCCATTGGTTAGCGTCGGCGGCACTTCCGTCACGACCTGTTCGTCCCCACGCAAGCCCTTGGCAATCACCATGAGGCCGTCCAATTGACGATCCACTTTTACATTGCGCGCCCTCGCGCGTCCGTCCTCCACCACAAACACGAAAGACCCGTCCTGACCCGGCTGTACCGCGCCCTCGGGCAGCACTATCGCATCTTCCTCAACCCGCAAAATGATGCGGGCGGCAACAAATTGTCCGGGCCACAATTCTTCTTTTTCGTTCTTTACCTGTGCCTTGACCAATATCGTGCCTGTCTGCGGATTCACTGCGTTGTCGATAAACACGATTTCACCAGTCGCAATCTTCGCTCCACCACCCGACGGCGAGATATCCACCTTCAGGCGCTGCTTGGTCCCCAAGCGGCGTATGTCATCCAGATTGCGTTGCGGCACGCTTAACGCCACTAGAATGGGCCGTGTGCTGTTAATCATCACCAAGGGCGCACCGCCGGTGCCGGCCGCTACGAGGTTGCCGGCTTTCACGCTCAATGACCCCGTACGTCCGGTGATCGGCGCCGTGATCTGTGCGTAGGACAACTGCAGCTGCGCCTGCTCCACCACCGCCTTGTTGGCTACCACAGTCGCCTCCAGCGACTTGCTTTGTGTCACAGCCACATCGTATTCCTGCCTTGTGATGTATTCCTTTTCCGCGAGCGGCCGCAAGCGCTGTTCCTGGGCACGCGCCTGCGCGAGTTGCGCTTCGTCACGGTTCACGGCGGCCTGCGTTTGTGCAACGGACACCATCATCGGGCGCGAATCAATCCGGAACAACACCTGCCCCTGTTTGACATAGTCACCTTCCTTGAAGGCGACAGCCGTCAGCGTACCCCCGACCTGCGGCCGCACAGCGACACTGTGCTCGGATTCAACGCTTCCCACGGCATCAATCACTACCGGCATCGGTTGCCGTTTGACCCCCACCATGCGCACCGCCACCGGCCCGCCGCGCCCCTTGCCTTTGCCCTTGGCCTCCTTACCGCTCTTGCCACCACCTTTTACATCCTTGCCATCGGCGACCACCGCTGCTTTCTTGGCGTCCTCTGCTTCGGTTTTCTGCCAGTACCAATAGCCTCCACCCGCGATCGCGGCCAACATCGCGAACACACCCACCATCGATAAACGATTCATTGCTTGTTCTCAGTCTTAGTAGTCATCAGATTGCCCGCACCCACCGCCAGATTCAGCCGTGCCAACACCGTATACCAGTCCAGATACGACTGGATACGCTGCGTGCGCGCACTGGTTTCATCCTGTTGTGCGGTAATCAAGTCCAGGATCGTGCCAAAACCGCCCTGATAGCGCGCCAACACGGCCTGCGCAGTTTGTTCAGCCGACTTCACCAACGCCTCGGTACTGGCGATGCTGCCATTGACCGTCTGCAAATCGTAGTAGGCCTGCCACACCTCCAACTGCGACTGCCGAAATAGCGCGTCTCGCGTCGCCTCAGCCTGCTGTGCCTGCATTTCAGCCTGACGCTGTTGATAGGTATCGCGAAATCCGGAAAAAATCGGTATCCGCACGTTGATGCCAGCAAAATAGGTCTGGTTATTGGGCCGCAAGGGCACCGGATTTCCCGTTTGGTACCACAGGTTTTGTTGAGCATTCGCCGCAAAATCTATACTTGGCAACCCAACGCGAGACGCCGCAGTGGCGGTGGCACGAAACGCATCAACCTGCGCCTGCGCCGCCACAAGATCGGGACGCGAAAGCTTGGCGGTCTGCAAATACGCAGTAATGCCCTTGACCGCCTCTTGGGTTTGCGGCGGCGCAGCCAGTGTTTGAACCTTGAACGAGCTATTCACCGGCATACCCACCACGGACGCAAGCTGCCCGCGCGCTTTCTCGAATTCACCGCGGCTGCGCGTCAGCGTCAGCCGCGCCTGAGCCACCTGGGTTTCCGAGCGGTAAACATCCGCAACTGTCGCCACGCCCGAATCACGCCGCCTACGCGCCGCGTCAAGCGCGGTTTCCAGATTCTTCAGTGCCTGTTCATTGACGCGCACCAGCGCGTCAATGCCAATCAGTTGATAGTACGCCTGCTCGACTTGAAAAATCACTTCCTGCAGCACGCGGTTTTGCGCAAGATTCGCCGCAAGCAACCTGGCCTCTGCCGCCTCAAGCCGCGCCTCGCCAACGCCAAAATCAAAAATGGAATACGTCAGACTTATCTGCGGCCCCCAGCGATTCAGCCAGTTGGCAATCAACCCGGTCGTGCCCGACACCGGCCGTGCGCGCTGCGCGATGTAGCCGCCAGTGATAGTCGGGAAATCGTCGCCTTTCGCAACACCTACCGCCGCGGCGGCGGCACGCGCGCTTAGCCACGCGGAACGCGTGCGCGGATTGTTGAGCAGTGCATACTCAGTCAACTCCGCCAACGACAGCGCCTGCTCAGTGCTCAGCACCACGCCGGACTTGGGCTCCGGCACGGTGGGCAGCGCTTCCGACGGCTTCCACTCCTGGTTGTGAGTGGGTGCAACGCTCTGGTCAACCTTGAACGGGTCTTTCCACCAACCCGGCGTCAGCAACTCTGTCCATCCCTGCGCACTGACTTCTGTTGCACCCACCACCAGCGCAGCGCCTAACATGGCGCCCAATACGGCGCCACACCTAGGCACCGTATTCCATCCTCCGAAAAGCCTCATATTCTCGTTCTATTTCCGCGCTATAGGCGTTAGTAATTGATTAATAAACGTTTAATACTAGCACCATTCAGACGATTTGCCCCATTCGAGGTCGATGCATTGCAAATTAGTCCATTTAGCGATACGCCCAAAATAGGTGATTTAATAAGCGGAACTTTTGATATAAGCAAAAATACTTATTAATCAGGAAATTAGTCGTTACTAATTGTTAAATTTTTGTGCCAAAAAAAACTCAAGCGGTAGGGGCCAATCCGCGCCGGTCCCGCCAATCACGTAACATCGGTGCATGTCTAAAATCGAAATTGACGGCGTCATCGCCGAATATCAGCAAGCCGGCGACGGCCCGAATCTGCTCCTGCTGCACTCCTTGCTTACCGACATGAGCGTGTTCGATCGCGTGCTGCCCAAGCTGCGCGAACGGTTTCGCGTCACGCGCCTGAATCTCCCGGGCTACGGGCAAAGCCAGCCGCGCCCGTTGGCAAGTGTTGCCGACTATGCCGACCACCTCAATTCCGTGTTTGACAAACTCCATCTCCCGCCGGAAACACACGTCTTCGGCAACGGCTTCGGCGCGTTTGCCGCACTGGTGTTCGCCATTCGTCACGGCGCGCGCTTTAGCCGGTTGCTGCTGGCAGATGTCGTCGCGGCATTCCCGGAACCGGCGCGCGTGCCTTTTCGTCTGATGTCGGAAAAAGTCTCCAGCGGCGGCATGAGTACCGTGCTCGATGCCGCCATCGCCCGCATGTTTCCGCCAGCATTCCAGACCGCGCACCCGGATGAAGTCGCGTTGCGCAAGGCCGCTCTCGCCCGCTTTGACGCCGCCAGCTTCAGCCGCGCCTGCCTTGCGCTGGCGGCACTCGACACCACCGCGCAATTGCGTCAGATACGGAACCCCACCCTAATCATGTGCGGCGCTCTCGATCTCACCACGCCACCGGCATTGGCGCAGGCGCTCGCGCAAGGCATCCCTGGTGCGCAGTATCGTGAAATCGCCGGCTCCGGTCACTGTCCGATGGTCGAGCAGCCAGCACTGCTCACCACCTGCATCGAAGACTTCCTGCTCGCCCCACCGTCTTTATAACTATCTGTTTTAATTGACTTTTTTATGACACCCACCCTGCGCGCCGCAGCCGCAACATCTGCCGCAATCCCCCGCCAGCCCGAAGCCCGCCTGATCGAACAAGAGCCTTATTACGAACCCATCGGCGACGAACTCGCCTTGTTCGAAGCTGCCACCGCGGAGCAGATTCCGGTGCTGCTCAAAGGCCCCACCGGCTGCGGCAAAACGCGCTTCATGGAATACGTGGCGTGGAAGCTGAAGCGCCCGCTGATTACCGTGTCGTGCCACGACGATCTCACCGCCAGCGATCTGGTGGGCCGCTATCTCATCACCAGCAACGAAACCGTCTGGATCGACGGCCCGCTGGCGCACGCGGTACGCGTGGGCGGCATTTGTTATCTCGACGAAGTCGTCGAAGCGCGCAAGGACACCACGGTGGTGATTCACCCGCTTGCCGACGACCGGCGCATTTTGCCCATCGAAAAACACGGCGAACTGCTGCGTGCGCCGAAAGAATTCGTGCTTGCCATGAGCTACAACCCCGGCTACCAGAGCGTGCTGAAGGAGCTCAAACAAAGCACCCGCCAGCGCTTTGTGGCGATTGAATTCGCGTATCCGAGCGAAGCCCTCGAAGCCAAAATCGTCGCCACTGAATCGGGCCTTGATGCGGTAAACATTTCCCGGCTGCTCAAGCTCGCGCACATGACGCGCAATCTCAAGGGCAATGGCCTTGATGAAGGCGCTTCCACGCGCTTGCTGGTGCACGCCGCCAAACTGATCCAGCGCGGTGTCACGCCGCGAGCCGCCTGTCACGGTGCCATCGCCGAGGCTCTCACGGATGAAGCCGAAATGCTGCGCGCGATCGACGAATTGACTTCGTCAATTTTCTGAATAAAAACAAATAGTTACAAAGTAAACCGCCGTGCAGGCTTTTTCCGCAGCCGAGTTGAATCAACGCCTCGAAGCGCTGCTCAATCCGGTGTTGTCCTCGCGCCGCACGGCGCGGCCGCTTGCCGAAGCCTTAGCACCCCTCACACGCGAACAGCACAATTTCGCCCTGCGCTGGGTCGAAATCATCGCCCGCACCAATTACGAAATGGCATATCAGTTTGCGGCAGCCGCGCCCTCGGCGCTCGCAACGCTTGACGCAGCCAATGCCGAAGCGTGGATTATTCACGCCATGGATACTTACGACCGCGCGGGTTTGTATCAGGGCGGTGAAGCATTTAAAAACGTGGCGGCTTTCACCCTCAGCGCGGCTGAAAAGCATGCCGTGCGCTTTGAAGAAGCCGCGCCCGTGCTCGCGCACTTTGTGTGCGGCCTCGCGGGGCGCAGATTGGAAATCGAAGCAGCACCCGCCGCATGGACCGACACGGCCACGTTGTATCTGCCGCTGCGCATGGCGGCGGGTACCAGCCGTGAACAGAATTTTCTTATCTACAAGATCATCGCCACACTGCTGTGGGCGCAAAGCCGCTTTGGCACCTTCAGCGCCGACCTTCAAGCCGCCACCCGGCAATACGCCGAGCCGGCGCGCGCGCTCGACTGGCTGAACTATCTTGAAAGCGTGCGGCTGGAAGCACGTATCGCGCATGTGCTGCCAGGCCTTGCGCGTGATCTGAACCCACTTCGCGGCGGCGCTCGTGAAAGTAAAGAAAGTCAATTTACCCTACTGCAAAAAATCGACGCCACCGTTGCCGACAGTATTGCCTTGCTCGACACCCTGCCGCTTGATCGGGACGCACCCCGCGATGCGTGGACTGGCGCCTTGCGTCCAGCCGAAGCCGCCGCCAAACGCGCGGCACGCCTCGCGCAGGAAAAAGACGAACTGCAGGCAGCGCTCGCCGCCCTGCTGGCCGAAGAAGCTAAACGCAACACGGAAGACAGCGCTGGCTATACTGCGGGCGAAGGCGAAACCTTTGATGTCGAAACCCGTAGCAACGAAACAGGCGAACTCGAACACGAAATAAGCCTCGGCGGCAAGCCCGTCGCCGCACCCGATCACGTCCGCAAGCTGCTCGACTCGATCGCGCAGGATCTGGGCGAAATCCCGGACGACTACCTCACGCCCCGAGCGGACGACGCCACGAACGACGACGCGGACATCGAGGAAATCCCACCCGAAGAACACCCGCGCTTCTACGACGAGTGGGATTACCAGCGCCGCCACTACCGCAAGCAATGGTGTGCGCTGCGCGAGCTGGATGTGCCGTCGGACAACAACGACTTTGCCCGTGAAACACTGCACAAATATGCGCCGCAGGTGCTGCAACTACGCCGCAGTTTTGAAATGCTTCGCGGCGAAGACCGTTTGATGAAGCGCATGATCCACGGCGACGATATCGATCTGGATGCCGTGATCGCGGGTTACGCCGACCTGCGCGCCGGCAGCGAACTCACCGAGCGCCTCTTCACGCGGCGGCACAAGGCCGAGCGCAATCTCGCGGTGATGTTCATGGTCGACATGAGCGGTTCCACCAAGGGCTGGATCAACGAAGCCGAGCGCGAATCGCTGGTGCTGCTGGCCGAGGCGCTGGAAGTGCTGGGCGACCGCTACGCGATTTACGGCTTCTCGGGCATGACCCGTAAACGCTGCGAAATTTTCCGCATCAAGCGCTTCGACGAGGCGTATTCCAGCGAAGTACGCAGCCGCATCGCCGGCATCACGCCGCAGGACTACACGCGCATGGGCGCGGCCATCCGTCATTTGTCCGCACTGCTCGACGAGGTGGACGCGCGCACGAAACTGCTGATTACGCTATCCGACGGCAAACCCGACGATTATTCCGACAACTATCGCGGCGACTACGGCATCGAAGATACGCGGCAGGCACTGCTGGAATCACACCGCATGGGCATCAAACCGTTTTGCATCACCATCGATCATGAAGCGCGCGCCTACCTGCCGCACATGTACGGCGCCGCGAACTGGACACTGGTGGACGATGTCTCACGTTTGCCGCTCAAAGTGACGGATATTTACCGGCGGCTGACTACGTAGAAATATTATTTTAAAACAAATACTTATGAACACCTTTCCAGCGCATCCAGTATCATCTCAGTCATTCCGGCGAAAGCCGGAATCCGGTGCGTTCATAAATGCGAAACGTCAAGCCTTGGTTGCCATACTTCGCTCGGGTCACCATATACGCAACTGGATTCCGGCTTTCGCCGGAATGACGATGATGGTTTTGCTGGCGATGGCAAGCATCCCGGTAAACGCCCAAATCCACACCACACAAGAACACAAAATCCGCGTCAACACACTGACCAGCAGCCTTGCGCACCCGTGGTCGCTCGCCTTTCTGCCCGACGGGCGCATGCTGGTCACCGAGCGCGGTGGCGGGCTGCGCGTGATCAGCAAGGATTTCAAACTCGATGCGCAACCCGTCGGCGGCGTACCGGCGGTGGCCGCCGTCGGCCAGGGCGGGCTGATGGACGTGGTGCCGCATCCGAAGTTTGCCGAAAACAGTCTTGTCTATTTGTCGTATTCGGCCGGTGACCGCAACGGCATTGGCACGGAAGT
Organism: Betaproteobacteria bacterium; assembly: GCA_900299145.1. Lineage (GTDB taxonomy): Bacteria > Pseudomonadota > Gammaproteobacteria > Burkholderiales > SG8-41 > UBA5216. The sequence continues at coordinate 11,673 of OMIN01000037.1, forward strand.
CGCGCGCGGCGTGTTGAAGGGCCATCAGCTTGAAAACGTGCAGGTGATTTTCAGAATGGCGCCGAAGCTGCGCACAGGCTACCACTTCGGTTCGCGCATGGTGTTCGACCGCGACGGCTATCTCTTTATTACGCTCGGCGACCGTGGCGAGATGGAGCGCGCGCAAAATCCCGGTGACCACAACGGCTCGGTGATTCGCCTGCACGACGACGGCCGTGTGCCGAAAGACAATCCGTTCGTCGGCAAGCCCGGTTGGCTGCCCGAAAAATATACGCTGGGCAACCGCAACATGCAGGGCGCGGCGTTACACCCGCAAAGCGGTCTCGTGTGGACACACGAACACGGCCCACAGGGCGGCGACGAGATAAACGTGATTCGCCCCGGCGTGAACTACGGTTGGCCGGTGATCACGTACGGCGCCAATTACGGCACGGGCAGCAAAATCGGCGAAGGCACGGCAAAAGACGGCATGGCGCAACCACTGCACAAATGGGTGCCGTCGATTGCGCCATCCGGCATGGCGTTTTACACCGGTGGAAAATTCCCCAAATGGCGTGGCGATCTGTTTGTCGGTGCGCTAAAGGATCAAATGCTCGTGCGCCTGAAACTCGACGGCGAGAAAGTCGTGCGCGAGGAACGCCTGCTGAAAAACGCACTGGGCCGCATCCGCGACGTGCGTATGGGGCCGGATGGTTTTATTTATCTGCTGACGGATGAGCCAAACGGCGTACTGGCGCGAGTGGAGCTGGCGGAGTAGCGTTTGGCAGTTTTGCCAGTCAGATCGTCGGCGTTGCCCACCTTGCGCAACCGCCTCCTACCCTGTCGTTCCCGCGGAGGCGGGAACCCATAACACAGCTGCCCCTCAATCACCGCATGGATTCCCGCTTTCGCGGGAATGACAGTGTTTGATTTCGCTATTTCGACGCCTATCGCTGCGATTCCACCAACACTAATGCAACTGCGAAGGTGGCGGCGTTTCTTCTGTGGAAGTTGCCACGATGATTTCCGTGGACAGATCCTCATCGTCATCCAGATCGTCCATCAGCCCCTCGCCCGCGGAGATGGAAGACGACGATGAACCCGAGACGCTGCTGCCCGGCATGTTCATCTCCAGTTGCGCGGCGCTGCTCGATTCCACCAGCGCGCCCAGATCATCCAGCGGCGGCAGTTCTTCCAGCGAGCGCAGCGACAGATCATCGAGGAACTGTTTGGTGGTGGCGTAAATCGCCGGCCGGCCGGGCACTTCGCGGTAGCCGATGACATCGATCCAGCCGCGCGCTTCGAGCGACTTGATAATGTTGCTGGTGACCACCACACCGCGAATATCCTCGATGTCGCCCCGCGTCACCGGCTGGCGGTAGGCGATGATCGCCAGTGTTTCCATCACCGCGCGCGAGTACTTCGGCGCTTTCATAGGATGCAGCTTGTCGAGATACCGCTGCAACTCCGGCCGCGAGCGAAAGCGCCAGCCTGACGCCACATTCACCAGTTCAACCCCACGCCCTTCCCACGATTCGCGGATTTCACCGAGGAGCTTTCGCATCAGCTCGTTGTTGGTTTCGCCGCGCGGAAACATGCGTTTCATTTCATTCAGCGTCAGCGGCTCGGCGCTGGTGAGCAGTGCTGTTTCGAGCACGCGCTTGATGAGATCAATGTCGAGCTCTGCGGCGTCTACGTCGTTACCGTCACCCGCGCTGCCCTCGGCTGCGTCGAGTGCTTCACCATCCGCCGAATCGTTGCCATCCGCTGCCAGTGCGGCTTCATCAACCGCGGCGGGTTGGTATAACGCCTCTCCGGAATCCTCCGTGCTTTCGGCTTCGGACGACGCAACGGTCTCGTCAGCCTGTGCAGCCTCGACGGCTTCCGAAGCATCAGCGGCTTCAACTGCTGCTGCGTCAGTAGCAGCCATGTCAGCAGTGTCAGAACTCTCCAGCGCCTCATCCGTAACTATTTGTTTTTCTTGCTCTTTTTTATCCATTCTGAACCTCACTCCCCTCGCCGCCCTCGGTCACCGCGCTGCCCAATTTGACGTAAATCGGCGCGTAGGCCTGCTCCTGCGAAATCCGTATCAGCGTTTCGCGCGCCAACTCCAGCACCGCGATGAACGTCACCACCAGCACCGGCAGGCCTTCATCGACGGAAAACAGATCAGTGAATTCGACAAACTCCGCATCCTGCAAACGGCGCAAAATGCGCGTCATGTGTGCACGCACCGACAATTGCTCACGCGTGATTTTGTGATGCTGATTGACCTTGGCGCG
>OMIN01000038.1 GCA_900299145.1 Betaproteobacteria bacterium
GGTGTTGCGCTGGCCGCCGACGCCAACAAGCGCGAAATCTGGCGCAACGATTCCACCGCTGCGCAGCGCCTGCGCGAGGCCGCGCCCGGCGAGGTCTATCGGATTTATCTTGATGAGCGCCCCGGCTACGCGCACGAGGCCAATTACTACACCGACGCCGCCGAAATGCTGCTGCGCGCCGGGCAACCCGAACTGGCGTTGCGCGTGTTGTCGAATCTTGCGGAAATGGATCTGGAAAACCGCCACAACCTGCGCCAGCTCGCGATGCGCCTGCAGCTGGCGGGGCACAACGATCTGGCAATTCCGCTGCTCGAACGCGTGCGCGATCTTGCGCCCGAAGAGCCGCAGTCCCACCGTGATCTCGCGCTGGCACTGGTGGCGCGTGGCGACCATCAACGCGCGGTGGATTTGCTGTATCACGTGGTCGAGCGGCGTTGGGACGCGCGCTTTCCCGACATCGGCGTGATGGCGGCGGTGGACATGAACGCCGTTATCACCTCGGCCTCGGCCGCCGGCAAAACACTCGACACCGGCGGCATCGACACGCGGCTCATGCGCCATCTGCCGCTGGACGTGCGCGTGGTGCTGACGTGGGACGCCGACAACACCAATATCGACCTTGTGGTGACCGACCCCAACGAGCGTTTGCAGCGTTATGGCCTGCCGTCGTATCAGGGCGGCCTGTTGTCGATGAACTTCGTGGGCGGCTATGGCCCGGAGGAATACGCGTTGCGCAATGCCAAGCCCGGCAAGTACCGTATCGAAGCGCGCCACTCGGGCCATCGCCAGCAGGTGTCACGTCCGATCGACCCCACGGTGCTGGTGCGTGTTCAGACGGCCTTCGGCACACCGCAACAGCAGGAGAAGCTCTACAGCGTGCGCTTGTCACGCGTGGGCGAGATGCGCTTCGCGGGCGAGCTCGAAATCCCCGGCGTGGCGGAGGAGAACCGGTAAGCCACGGCAGGCGTGAACAACACAAAGCGCTTTTCACGGCGCGCCAACTGCTGCTACACTAAAGTCCCGCAATTTTGAAAGGAGGTGATCCCGTGAAAGTCCGATTAGGCACGACCCTGCTGGCAGGTGCACCGAACTTCAACCGCGGATCAACCCGCGCAGGAGGCCAGTTCGCCAGTTAGCCGGTTGGCGTGTCTGAGCTGTACTCGCATCAAGCAGCGCCCCGTGGATGGTTCACGGGGCGTTTGTGTTTTTGGGGTGCGCGAAGCCGCGAGTAGGTAGCGCACCCTACTCGTCATTCCGGCGCAGGCCGGAATCCAGGTTGTGCTGTCCTGCGAAGCTGCCTGAATTTCGATCCCGCGGATCGGGTTAACGTACTGGATTCTGACTTTCGCCAGAATGACGGTGGAGATAGGTACGCCTCTATAACTTCTTACGAGAAGCAATAAGCCCAGCGACGCCGGCAACAAACCCAGCCAAAGACAGCACAAATAGAAATGGATGATTGCGTATCAGATACCACTCGAAATACTTGCCATGCGTACACACTCCCGCTTCCCAGTGTGAAGGCATCGGTGCGCAGCTGATATTGTGACCGGGCTGATTTGGAGGGTCTGCGTTTAGAAACATAAATACAGCATATAGCGATAACGCCGTCACGAGCATCGCAACTACACGTATCAGAAAAATGCCGAATCGTTCCATAGCGGCTCACTAGTTTTAGTGGCGGTCAGCGCGAGTTTCCTCACCGCGCCACAATCCCAGCCGCCTTAACCACCTTCGCCCATTTCGCAATTTCCACTGCGATGAATTTCTCAAACGCCTGCGGTGTGGTGCCTTGCGGCAGCAGGCCTTCGTTGGAGAGGCGTTTTTGCATATCCGCCGTTTTGGCGATGTCGGCGACTTCGCGGTGCAGGCGGGTAACCAGTTCCAGCGGCAGTTTCGCCGGGCCGAACAGGCCCTGCCAGCTTGAGCTCTCGTAACCCGGTACGCCGGCTTCGGACACGGTTGGGATTTCCGGCAGGCTCGGCCAGCGCTCGGGCGACGATACGCCCAGCGCTCGCAGCCGCCCGCTGCGCACCAGTGGCAGGGTGCTCGCCATGCTGCTGAAACTGAAATCGATTTCGCCGCCCACCAGCGCAGTGAGCGACGCGGGCGCGCCCTTGTAGGCGACGTGCAGAATGTCGATGCCCGCCATGGTACGAAACAATTCGCCGGTCAGGTGCGAAGCGCCCGCCGTGCCCGAAGACGCGTAGGTTACCTTGCCGGGGCGCGCCTTGGCGGCATTGATGAGGTCGCGCACGGTGCGCGCCGGGTGATTTTGGTTGACCACCATGATGTTGTAGCCGATACCGAGCAGCGAAATCGCTTTCACGTCGCGCTGCGTGTCGTAGGGCAGCTTGGCGATGAGGCTGGGGTTGATGGCGTGCGCGGTGGGCGAGAGCAGCAGCGTGTAACCATCCGGCTGCGCGTTTACCACCAGCTCGGTGGCGATGATGCCGGAGCCGCCGCCGCGATTGTCGACGACGATTTGCTGGCCCAGGCGTTCGCTCAGCCGCTGGCCGTAAGCGCGCGCCACCATGTCGGAATTGCCGCCGGCGGTTTGCGCGACGATCAGGCGTATGGGGCGAGTGGGGTAATCCGCGGCGGCGGCGTGCGTGATGGCTGCAGCCTGACCCCATAGAATTATTGTAAGTATTTGTTTTATTTGCATTTTTTAAAATTCCGTATGCCGGACATGGCGGGAGCCGCAGCAGGATTGCGCGGGCGGCGGAATCCACTATTATGCGCTACCCGTGCCGCCCGCCGCGCGGCATGTCATTCAACTTTCTTCCCCTTCAAGGAGCTTCACCATGCTGTGGATCGTAACCTGCGTCGACAACCCCAACACAGCCGCGATACGCGAATCGGTGCTGCAACCGCATCGCGACTATCTGGGCAGCCAGAAAAAAATACTTGTGCTGGCGGGCGCCACGCAATCAGACGATGGCAAAACCGCCATCGGCAGCCATTTCGTGCTGAACGTCAACAGCCGCGCCGAGGCGAAAGCGTTTTCAGACGGCGATCCATTCACGCAAAAGGGCGTCTTTGCCAGCATCACCATCACGCGCATGCGCAAGGGGCAGTGGAACCCGGAAGCGGCTGCGGACGCGTAACCATCATCCGTTCATTAAAAGGAGAGCACCATGCCAACCATCCAGCACAACGGCGCAACGATTTACTATGAGGAATACGGCAGCGGATTCCCGATACTCACCTTCGCGCCGGCGGGCGTGCAATCGACCATTGAGGTCTGGCGCAAGCCCATGGCGCCGATCAACCCGATGACCGAATGGGCGGCGAACTACCGCGTGATCGTGATGGATCAGCGCAACGCCGGCGGCCAATCGCACGCGCCGCTGACGGCGCAATACGGCTGGCCGTCATATGAATCCGATCATGTCGCGGTGCTCGACCATCTGAAAATCAAACGTTGCCATTTGTACGGGCAATGCATCGGCGGCTCGTTTATTTTCAGTCTGCTGAAGAACCATCCGGATCGCATCGCCAGCGCGGTGATTGCGCAGGCCATTGGCCGTATCGGCCCGCTGAAACCCGGCCGCGCCGAGCGCTTCAACACCTGGGCCAAAGGTCTCGCCGATAGCGGCAGTCACCCCGAAATCAACGAAGCGCTGCTGGATACCGTGTATCAAAATATGTATGGCGCGGGCTTTGTCTACAGCGCCGACCGTGCGTTTGTCGCCAGTTGCCAGACACCGTGCCTCACGCTCGCCGGCAATGACGACGCGCATCCGTATCCGATTTCGGAAGAAATTTCGCGGCTGTTGCCAAAGAACGAGGGCTTGATTAAAGAATGGAAATCCGGCCAGCCGCTGGTGGCGGCACGGACGGCGGTCAACGCTTTTTGGGCGAAGCACACGCCATAATGTCGTTGGGAGCGCGGGCGTTTCGTCCGCGCTCCCAGTGTGGTCCTGCCGGGTACTGGTGCTTAATCTTCCGGTGTCTCTTGCCGTTGCGCAATCACGGCGCCAGAAACTTGAACTCAAAAGCCTCGCCCAGCGGTGCAATACGCCCCGCAGTCGTGCCTGGGAAGTGCGTCGGAATCACCAGCGTATCGGTGTTGACATGCTCCCGGAAAAACCGCCAGCGCGTGGCTGCGGAAGCCTTTACGTCATAGCAAAAACACGAACTCCAGTCGGGCTGCAGCACCTGCGCGCAGTGGTGCATCATGTCGCCAGTGAAGAGCGCGCGTTCGCCGCCGGATTGCAGATCCACGCAAACGTGGCCCGGCGAATGGCCCGGTGTCGGCACCAGGCGCAGTTCATCGGACAGCACAAACGCGTCGTCCACCAGCAACGCCTGCCCAGCCTTGACGATGGGCTCCACGCAGTCTTCGTGCACGGCGGCAAAGCCCGGTTCGGTGGCCTTTTTCCAGTGCTCGTATTCGGTGCGGCTGAACACGTATTTTGCGTTGGGGAACGTTGGCACCAGACGGCCATCGCGCAGGCGCGTGTTCCAGCCGACATGATCGACATGCAGGTGCGTGCAGAACACGTAGTCGATGTCGTCGAATTTCAGGCCGTGTGCCGCGAAGCCGTCGAGCCACGGTTGCTTGTTGAACAGCAGTTGCGGCGGACGATTCTGATGTTCGCCGACGCAGGTGTCGATCAGCGCGGTGCAGCGCGGCGTGCGAATCACGAACGTCTGATACGTGATACACAGCAAATCCTGCTGGCGGTCGTAGGCGAAATCGGGCACGCGCGCCATGGTTTCGACAAGTTTCTCAGGCGTGGCGGTGGGGAACATCGTCGCAGGCGCGCGCCACGGGCCTTCGCGCTCGATAATGCTGGAAACGCTGACGTTGCCGACTTTGAGAGGCTTCATGGAGAATCCTTTAAGTATCTGATTTTATTAAATATTTATTGCGCTTCTGCTGGGCAGGCTTGAGCCGTCCCTTAATTCCTGAATTTCCGAAAACAATGCCTGATTGTCGCGCCGCACCTTCTGGCGTGTCGAGCGTTTTCATTGCCGCCGCAATGCACGCGAAACGTACGAGTAAGCCCAGCATAAACATCCATCATGCGGCGCGTCCGAACGGCAGCGATGCCCGCCGGGTTGACGCCGCGCTGGCGCAAGGATTAGGCTAACCGCGCATGGCGTCACAACGCCGTCATTCCCCGTCGTGATCTTCCGCCGTTAATCTTTTTCCACGGAGCAGCCCATGTCCGCCGTTCTCAAGAGTGCCACTGGCATCACCGTCAAACCCCTGCACCCGCTGTTCGTGGCTGAAGTCACAGGCGTTGATCTCACCGTGCCGGTGTCGCGTGACGATTTTCGCGTAATCTGGGATGCGTTCAATCAATACGAAGTGCTGGTGGTGCGCGATCAAAAGTTCGAGGACGACACGCAGATCGCCTTTAGCCGCAACTTCGGGCCGCTCGAAACCATGGAGGCGCATCCGGCGAACAACTTCAAACCCGGCCACATCGCGGTGATGACCAATCTCGATGCGCAGGGCAATCTGCTGCCACTCGATGATCCGGGCATGCTGCACCGGCTGCGCAACGAGCACTGGCACACCGACAGTTCGTTCAAGGCGATTCCGTCGTTGTGTTCCATGCTGTCCGGGCGCATCGTGCCGCCGGTGGGCGGCAACACCGATTTCGTCAGCGCGCGCGCGGCCTATGCGGCATTCCCCGACGCGCGCAAGCCGGCGCTGGAGGGTTTGGTTGCCGTGCATCGCGTGGCCAAGCCGGGAGAGGAAGACGATCCCGCCTATAACGAGGAGCAAAAGAAGCGCCTCACCGTGACGCATCCGCTGATTCGCACCAACCCGGTCAACGGCCGCAAGAATTTTTACGCCGGCGCGCACGCGCAGGCCATCGTCGGCATGCCGCGGGAGGAAGCGCGCGCGCTGATCGCTGAAATCACCGCGTTTTGCACGCAGCCGCAATTCTTCTACAGCCACCCGTGGCGCCTGCACGACCTGGTGATCTGGGACAACCGCAGCGTGCTGCATCGCGCCACCACCTTCGATAAAACCAAGTACCGCCGCAAAATGCACCGCACCACCGTGGCGGGCGAAGCGCAGGAAAGCCATTTCGCGACGATGCCTCAGCCGCAAGCCGCCTGATTTTTTCATTTGCTTTCGCATTCGTATATCCGCAAGTTCACCCTTTCAAGGAGACCGCCATGATCGACATGCATGCCCACTGGAGACCCGCCGAACTCATCGATGCCCTGCGCGCCCGCACCCGCGAGCCGCGCATCGTGCGTAACGACGCCGGCGTTGAGGTGTTGAGAACGCGTAATGGCGACGAGACACTCGACAAGGCATTCGACGACGTGAAGTTTCACGTGTCGCGCATGGATCGACAGGGCGTGACCACCAGCGTGCTGTCGCTGGTCGGCGGCTTTTGCTGGATCGAGTCGCAGCCGGTGGAAGTGTCGTTACCACTGTGCAAGATGGTGAACGACGCGATGTCGCGCATTTCTCAGGATTACGCTGGCCGCTTTGCCGTGTTCGGCGCGCTGCCGCTCACTGACATGAACGCCGCAGCGGCGGAACTGGAACGCATCATGACGCTGCCCGGCGTGGTCGGCGTGCAGGTGCCCGGCAATCTGTTCCTCACGAAAAAGCACGGCGAGGACGCCAGGCCGCTGATGGAGGCGGCCAACCGCACGAAAGCGATCGTGTTTGTGCACCACGGCCCGCGCCCCGGCGATGCGTTCCCGAAAATCGGCGGCGACACCGACAACGCGCGCCGCCGCAATGGCACGCTCGACATGCAGGCGAGCCTGTCGTCGGTGATGGTGACGCTGTGCCTCACCGATTACCTGGTGCCGTACCCCGATGCCACCGTTCTGGTGCACAATCTCGGCGGCAACATCCCCTATGAGATCGAGCGCATGGATCACCGTTGCCTGCTCGATACGCCCAAGGAAGAGCTGCCCTCGTCGCGCTTCAAGCGCGCCAAGGTGTTCGTCGACTGCAATTCGTTCGGCCCGCGTTCCATCGAAGCCGCCGTGCGGCTCTACGGCGGTGAGCGCATTGTGTGCGGTACCGACGGCAGCGAATTCGGCTGCGAATGGACCAGCAACGCGTTAAAGGATGCGGACATCGGCGCCGATGTCCGCCAGGCCATCCTGCACGGCAATGCCACGCAAATGCTCGCCTCGCGCATCAATAAGGCAGCGCAACGGGAGCGCGCAGCGGCGTAGTGTTTCGCGCAGTGGCTGTGGCGATGGGTGCATGCGTCGCGCCGCTGCGATTGGCCGGTGAGTGCCAAAACATTTCCAGCCTTGGCGCATTCAAAGCCGAAGCTGGGTTGCGACAGCGAACAGTCGCTGATGACGAGTGGCCGGGAAATTCGTCACACGCGGAGGGCTGTCAAGGCTAATCCAGTAAAAATACATTAAAAACAAATAGTTACAATCATTTAATATCGGGGAGCCTACATGAGCACTCGCAGGGAATTCTTGCAGCAAAGCGCAGCCGTGGCCGGCGTGGCGTTTACCAGTTGCGCGATGCTGGATCACGCGCATGCGCAAGGCGGCAAACCGAACCAGGGCAGGCGGCAGGTGGTGGTGGCGGGCAAGCGCATTCGCACCATCGACGTACACGCGCATTGCGTGATTCCAGAGGCGATGTCGTTGGTGGGCATGAAAATCGCGCCGCAGACGCTGGTTGTCGTTGAGGATCGCCTGCGCATCATGGACGAGCAGGGCATCGACATGGAAGCGCTGTCGATCAATCCGTTCTGGTATCGCAACAATGACCGCGACAAAGTCACGGAGCTGATACGCATTCAGAACGAAAAGCTCGCCGAAATCTGCGCAAAAAATCCGGATCGATTTGTCGCGTTCGCCTCACTCGCGCTGCAATACCCGGATCTTGCCGTGCAGCAGCTGGAAACCGCCGTGAAGAAACTTGGCCTTCGTGGCGCGGCCATCGGTGGCAGTGTCGGCGACGACGAATTTGCCAATCCAAAATTTCATCCGGTGTGGGCCAAGGCGCAGGAACTCGGCGTGCTGCTCTTCATTCACCCCGCGGGCGTGCCGGCGCTCAACAAGCGGCTGGCGGGCAACGGCGTGCTGGAAAACGTCATCGGCAATCCACTCGACACCACCATCGCGCTGTCGCACCTGATTTTTCAGGGCACATTCGACCGTTTTCCCGGCCTGAAAGTGTGCGCGGCACATGGCGGTGGCTATCTGCCTTCGTATGCGGATCGTTCGGACCACGGCTGTCTCACCTTCCCCGAGCGTTGCGACCCGAACATCAAGCTGCAGAAAAAGCCCACGGAATATCTCAAGCAGATTTATTTTGATTCACTGATTTTCGGTGGCGAGGCGCTGCGTCATCTGGCAGCGCAGGTGGGCGTGAACCAGATCGTACTCGGCACCGATTACCCATTTCCGTGGCAGGATAAATCGGTGGATCACATCCTCAATGCCCCCACCTTCACCGATGCGCAGCGCGCGGCTATGCTTGGGGAAACCGCCGCGAAATTGCTGGGCATAAAATAGCCGCATACACCGGTATCCGTTCAGAAGGAGCCTTATCATGACCATAGCCATTAACGCAATCACGCCGGATTTCGTGGCCGAAATTTACGATGTTGATCTGGCGCAGCTGTCTGCCGAAGACCTGCATGCGGTCAAGCAGGCGTTCTGGAAATACTCGGTGCTGATATTCCCGGAGCAGAAATTAACCCCGCAGCAGCATGTCGCCTTCGCGCAGCAGTTCGGCCCGATAGAAATGGATCGCGTGCTCGCCGCCGAGAACGCCGATCCGCGGCTGGGGCACGAATTCGCCGACATTTCGAACCTTAATCGTGAAGGCAAAATCTGGGACAAGGCAAGCCGCCAGCGCCTTTACAAGGAAGGCAACAAGCTGTGGCACACCGACAGCTCGTTTAAATACAAGCCGGGGCTGTGTTCGCTGCTGTATTCGACCAAGATTGTGCCCATCGGCGGCCACACCGAGTTTGCCGATCAGCGCGCGGCCTACGACGCGCTGTCACCCGCCATGAAGCAAAAACTCGACGGCCTCATTGCCATGCACGCCATCGAGTATTCGCGCAAGCGCACAGGCTTCATGGAGTTCGAGCAAAGCGAAGCCCAGCGCCTGCCGCCGGTGCCGCAATTGCTGGTACGTACCATCCCCGAAAGCGGCCGCAAATCGCTTGACATCGCTTCGCACATTGGCGCCATAAAGGGCATGGGGGCAGCGGAAGCCGAAGCGCTGTTCCAGCAACTGCTCGCCCACGTCATCCAGCGCCAGTTCGTGTTCACCCACCGCTGGCGCGTCAACGATCTGGTGATGTGGGATAACCGCTGTACACTGCATCGCGGCACCGATTTCGACGACATGCGCTTCGTGCGTGACATGCGCCGTGCAACGGTGGGGGATGTGGCGAATACGTGTGAGCAGGCGGGGGTTGCGGTGCCGGCGTAGGATTTCGCCGTATCCACCCGTAGTAGTTGTAGGGCGGGAGAAGCGCAGCGCATCCCGCCATCCAAGGTTTCAACATGCCCAGATACGTACGCGCTTTCGCCCCTGGCGGCACGTTCTTCTTTACCGTCAATTTGTACGAACGCCATCGCATGTTGTTGACGGATCACATCTCAGATTTACGCGCTGCGTTCGCTTTTGTGCGCGAGCAAAAGCCGTTCGTAAATCGGGCCTATGTTGTCCTGCCGGATCACATACATTGCATCTGGACATTGCCGAAAGGCGATGCAGATTTTTCGTTGCGATGGCAGTCGATCAAAGCGCGTTTCGCCCGCCAAATCCCTGAGGGCGAACATTTGTCAGCGCGCCGGTTAAAAAAGGGTGAACGTGGCATCTGGCAGCGGCGGTTTTGGGAGCACATGATTCGCGACGAGAACGATTTTCAACGTCACGTCGATTACATTCACATCAATCCTGTGAAGCACGGTCACGCGCAAGCAGTGCGCGATTGGCCGCACTCGAGTTTCCGGGCGTATGTGAGGCGTGGCGTTTATCCAGCGGACTGGGCGGGCGGGGAGGACATACGGAATCTCGATTGGGAATGAGGCGGGTGGCGGGATACGCTACGCTCCTCCCGCCCTACGAAATCTGGAGGTAGGTCGGGAGCTTGCCTTCATTGGCTGCCACCTCCTCCATCACATCAAGCCATTTGAGGTTGCTTTCGTCTTGCGTGAATCCTCGAATTTGATGTAGCAAAATCAATGCATGATTCCAAGAAACAACCGTTTGGTTGATTGCGCGCCACCCGATTGTCTCTTGTCCATCGTGAGAGTCACGAAACTCTACACGCTCGAAGACGAGTGGTTTTTCGAAACCAATACGGATGACATTGCCGGACGGAGCGTGTGCTTGAATCAGATTAAAACAGAGAGAATATTTCGTTCCATTGTTCCCAATGAACGTTGAAGCCAGCGAGCCACCGTCGCGAATCATTTCAACGGAAACGACCGCATCAATTGCCGGGAGCATGCTGCAACTTACAACCCCACCATCCCCACCCACCACTGCAACTTCCCGTTCAGCTCAACATCGTACTTCCGCACAAAAGTCAGTTTCCCATCATCCCCAATCCGAAACACGCTCATCGCCGCCGGGGCAAGGCGTACGCCGCTACCGTCTTTCACCCACATATCGCGGATGCTGGCAGACACCAGTAGCCGGCCGCTGGGGTCGATGCCGAAGGTGCGCACGTGGTGGGTTTGCGGGTCGACGCTCTGAATGCGGGTGGGTTCGCCGGTATTCTGATCGATGGCGAACACGGCGATGCTGTTTTCGCCGCCAGCGAAGACCTGCTTGCCGTTGAATTCCACCTTGCCGTCAGCGCGGTTGGCGGTGTAAACGAAACGCCCGTTTGGATGCACGTGGATCGCGCTGGTGGTTTGATGCATTTTTGGGTCGCGCGGTGCAGCCAGCGTGGTTTTGACGAACTCCGGCGTGGGCGTGATTTCATCGCCGTTGATGCGGTGCATGTGTATGTCGTTCTGGCTTTCGACGTTCGCGTACATCCACGGCTGCGCCGGATGAAAATCAACATGGCGCGGGCGGTAATCCATGCCGCCCTTGCCCACGGCGTCGATGGATTGTGATTGCGTGAGCTGGCCATTGTTAAAACGGTACACCTTGATTGCGCCCGGATCCTCTGCCTTGCCGCCCTTGGCGTCATTGCCGCGCGCGGGGAACACCACCAGCCGGTTCGACGGCGTGGTAACGACCTGATGCGCGTAAATGCCGACATCAACATTCGCCGATTGCGCTACGCGTTGCCCGATGCTGCCGTCGCTGTTAATGCGGTTAACCGTGATGTTGCTGGGGTTGTTAAAGGCGCACAGCGCGTAGGCGCCAGCGCGATCCACGCAATGATGAATCGGGCGCGAAGGCAGCGGCTGCGGCTCGCCGTGCAATGCCAGTGCGCCGTCCGCCGCGATGCTCACCGAACACAGCCGGTGCATGACGCCGGGCACGGGCGTGTTGCCCGACGCGGCGTCGCTGGTGGAGACCGTTAGGAATTTTTTCCCGCCGGCGGTGGTGACGGGCCACGCGTACTGCACATTGGAAGGCAGCGTAACAGAGCCGCGTTTGGTCAGCGTGGCGGCTTCGACGTCGACCTCCCAGTGTGTGAGTTGATCACCAATGCTTTGGTACAGCGCAGTTTTGGTTGCCATGACAGCCTCTTAAAAATATTATATAAATCAGATACTTACGTTATGATGTCAATTGTCGGATGTCGAATTGAAAGGTTCGACCCTACGAATCTTTACTGCTTCACCGGCGGCGCCACCGATAATCCCTTGACGCCGCTTTTTTCGATCCACTGTGCCACCAACCCTTTGGCTTTGACGTCCTCAATGAATTCGCGCAGATACGCAGCAGCGGCATTGCCGCGGCCCTTGGGCGTGCCGACCGTGTGCTGAATCACACTGAAGTTACCATCGAGGATGCGCGCGCCGGGCAGCTTCGGCATGAGTTCGATCAAATTGGGTTTGAGGCCCGCCAATGCGTCGAGCTTGTCGTTGGTGAAGGTTTGCACGGCGGAACTGGTGGGCGAGTTCGCCACGCGCACCAGTTGCGCCTGTTTGATGATGCGCGTCAATGCCAGATCGTAAGCGGCATTGGCCGGCACCGCGATGCGGATGCCTGGTCGGTCGGCATCGGCAACGGTTTTCAGCGGGGAACCGGCGCGCACCAGATACGTCGCTTCGATTTGGGTCATCGGCGTACCAAATGAAATCTCCTGCGCGCGCTGCGGTTCAGCGCCGAGTATCGAAATATCCCAGGCGCCACCCTTGGCGGCATCGGCCGCGGCCCCGGCGGATTTGTAGGGGATGATTTCCAGCGGCACCTCGAGCCGGCGCGCGAGTTCGCGCGAAACCTCCACTGCCACGCCGCCTTGTTCGCCGTTCGGCCCCAGCGTGGTGAGTAGCACGTTGCTGAAGGCAATGGCCGCGCGTAGTTTTCCGGTGGGTGCGAGCTCCGCGCGCGCGGCAGATGACACGGTGGGCGCGCTGGTGGGTACACTGGCGCAGCCCGCCAGCAACACAACGACAGCCAGCGCGGCGAACAGCTTTTTCATGGCGGAGCTCCGCGCGGCGAATCAGGGCTTGACCAACGGCGCGGCCGACAAACCGTCAACGCCGCTCTTGTTGATCCACTGCTGCACCAGCCCTTCGCCCTTCACGGCTTCGACGAAGGCATTGAGATAGGCTTCGCCGTCCGTACCGCGCCCGCGCGGCACGCCGGCGGTGTGGCACACCGTCATGAATCGCCCGTCGAGGATGCGGCAACCGGGCATTTGCGCGGCGAATTTCATGATTTCGGTTTTGAGGCCGGCGTAGGCTTCGAGCTTGTCATCGGTGAACTTTTTGAACGCGGCGGCGGAGCCTGCGACCGGTACGCGCTGCGCATGCTTCAGGGTGCGTGTGAGATACAAGTCGTAACCGCTCTTCGCACCGAGCGCGATGCGCACGCCGGGGCTGTCGACGTCCTCGATTTTTTGCAGCTTCGAACCCGGCGGCACCAGATAGGTGGCGACAATTTCCGTGGTAGGCCCGGCGAAGGCGATGTCCTTGGCCCGCTCCGCTTCAACGGCCAGCACCGACACATCCCACTTGCCGCCTTTGACCGACTCGGCGAGTTCGCCAGCCGAGTGATACACAATGACTTCGATCGGCACGCCCATGCGGCGCGCGAGCTCATGCACCAGATCGACGGCGACGCCGCTTTGCTCGCCGTTCGGGCCGAGCTTGGTGAGCAGCGGATTCTGAAAATTGATGCCGGCGCGCAGTTTGCCGGTGGGGGCGAGTTGGGCGAGGGCGGCGGCTGAGGGAGCGGTCATGGCGGGCTATCCTTCGTGATCTAAACGGTTGCGGGTCTTGAATTGACGGGTTTTTTCAGAGAGGCGAACAAAAAGGGGCGAACAACAGAGCGTCAGGCGACGCCTTCAACAATGCGCATGTCGCGCTCGACGCCATCGCCCAGCACTTTGAGCGCGGCTTGATAGGCGGGGCTGTCGTGCGCGGCGACGGCGTTTTCCACGCTGGGAAATTCGATCACCACCACGCGTTGATTCACGCCCAGCTCATAAGTCTTCGATGGCATGCCGCGCACCAGAAATTTGCCGCCGTGCGCCTGAATCGCGGCGGGTGCGAGCTTGGCGTACGCCGCCAGTTGATCGGGCTTGTTGATGGATTTGTAGAAGGCGATCCAGTACGCGTTGGCCATGAGAGTCTCCGGAGGTTTGGGCGGGGAAGGGAAATTGAAACTGGGCAGACAAGTTTACCGCTATTCGCACGGTTGCCAAGCGCTCGCGCTTATACTCTGTGGCTGTTTTCAGAGCGGGCAGAGAAACCAGAGAAACCAAAGAAACCAAAGAGATGCCAGGGAGATTTCCATGATTCGGTCTGCAGTTCGTGGTGTGGTGGTGGGTATGCTGATGGGGTGCGCCACGGCGGGCGCGCAGCTATATGAAGGCGCGCGGCTGATTCCGGGCGACGGCGGGCCGGCCATTGAGTCGTCGTCGTTTCTGGTCGAGAAGGGGCGTATCACGCGCGTGGGAAAGGCCGGTGAAGTCACCGCGCCGGCGGGCGTGCAGCGGGTGAATCTCGCGGGTAAAACCGTGATGCCCACGATTATCAGCAGCCACGTGCATCCGGGCTTTCAAAAGGGCCTTACCTACAGCGCGGAAAACTACACACGCGAGGTGATCCTCAACGATCTGAATCTGGCGTGGTACTACGGCATTTCAGTGGTGATGTCGCAGGGCATCGAGCGCGGCGATCTGGCCATCCAGATACGCGACGAACAGCTCGCCGGCAAGCTGGGCGGCGCGCAGCTGCTGGTGGCCGGCCGCGGCATCGGCGCGCCCAATGCCGGGCCGGGCGCGCTTGCCTACCGGGGCATTGCGCATGAGGTCACCACCGAGGAGCAAATCCGCCAGGCGGTGCGCAGCGAAGCCACGCGCAAGGTCAACGCCATCAAAATCTGGGTCGATGATCGCGGCGGGCGCGCACCCAGCCTGACGCCGGAACTGTCCGCCGCCGCAGCCGATGAAGCGAAGAAGCACAAGCTGCGCATCAGCGCGCATGTGTATTATCACCGCGACGCCGTCGGTCTGGCCGCGGCGAAGGTGGACAGCTTTGCGCATCTGGTGCGCGACGCGGTGATGGACGAACCGCTGCTGGTGTCGGTGATCCGCAACCGCGTGTTCGTCATGCCCAACATGGGCGGCGCCGAGCGCAACACCCACGACAAGACGCCGCCGTGGTTCGATGAGCCGTACCTCGCGGGTTTGCTCAAAGACACCGTGTCACCGGAAGTGATCGAACGCATGAAGGGCCTGTGGTCGCCGCGCGACCCCAAGGTGCTGGAGCAAACGCGCCGCATCTACGGCAACATCCATCGCAATGCCAGCCGGCTGAAAGACGCCGGTGCGCGGGTGATTCTGGGTAGCGACACCGGGTTGCCCGATCACTTTTTCGGCTACGCCGAGCAGCGTGAACTGGAGTTGATGCATTCGGCGGGGATGACCACCATGGAAGTCATTGTTGCCGCCACCAGCCGGGGTGCGGAATATTTGCAATTGCCCGACCGCGGTACGCTCGCGCCGGGCAAGCGCGCGGATTTTCTGGTGCTGGATGCCAATCCACTTGACGACATTCGCAATACGCGGCGTATTGCGCGAATGTTTATCGGCGGCGCAGAAATCGACCGCGCTGAATTGAAGTCAAAATTATTGAAATAAATCAAATACTTGCATTTCGCCTGCCGCTAAGCACGTGCTTCTGCTTGCGGCAGGCTGCCGCTTTGCGCGAGTTCTGCAGCGCGCGACCGTGCATTTTCCAGCGAGACTTTGACGTTTTCCCGTCCGAGCTTCTGGATGAGCCCAGACAGCAGCATGAGCCTGAGCGGCTGCCGTTGTGCGGCGGCCAGCACCAGCGCGCCACCGTTTTGGCACACACGTTCGGCAAGCGCTTCCAGACTGTAGAGCGCCGTGGTATCCAGATAAGCGACGCGCGTGAGATTGAGCACCAACACGCGTGCCGTGGCATCGAGCTCAATGTCGTCGAGTTTGTCGGCGGTGCCGAAAAACAGAATGCCGGTCACGTGCAACACGCGCACGCCGGCGTGGTTTTGCACGGACGCGGCGGCTTCGCGGTAAATTGACGTCACCTGCGTCATGCGCTGAATCAGCATCACCATGGTGCACAACACGCCCACCTGCACGGCGGTGGTAATGTCGAGTATCACCGTCAGCGCGAACGTTACCAGCATGATGATATTGCGCGGTGTTGAGTGCCTGCGCAGCGTGACGAATGCCCGCCAGTCGCCCATTCGGATCGCCACGCCCATCAAGATCGCGGCGAGGGCGGCGAGCGGCACGTGCATGGCCAGCGGCGCAGCTGCCAGCATGATCACCAGCAGCGTTGCCGCGTGCAGGATGCCGGATACCGGTGTCTGCGCGCCGTTCTTGATGTTGGCGGTGGTGCGCGCGATGGTGCCGGTGGCGGCGAACCCGCCAAAGAACGGCGCTGCAATATTGGCGATGCCCTGGCCCATCAGCTCCTGATTCGGGTCGTGACGGTCTTTGGTGGCGTGATCGGAGACGATGGCGCACAGCAACGATTCCAGCGCGCCGAGTAGTGCGATGGTCATGGCGGGCGACAGCAGCCGGCGCAGGTTTTCCATGGAGAGATCGGGCATGGCAAAGGCCGGCAGATTCTGCGGAATACCGCCAAAGCGCGTGCCGATGGTTTCAACCGGCAGTCCACCCACGGCGGCAGCCAGCGTGCCCGCCAGCAGAATCGCCACCGGTGCGGGGAAGCGCGTCACCCAGCGCACGGGCCACAATAACATTGCAGTGGTGCACACAACGGCCAAAATCAGCGCGGCAACATTGACCGTGCCCAGGTTCGCAGCCAACGTGCGCACCAGCGCAAAAAACTCGGCCGGCATGCGGGTGACCTGCAGGCCCAGCACGTCGCGCAGTTGCGACAGCATGATCAGCACGGCGATGCCGTTGGTGAAGCCGACGACCACCGGCTCCGGCACAAACTTGATCACCGTGCCCAGCCGCAACATGCCCATCAGGAACATCATGGCGCCCGCCATCAGCGTGCAGATCAACAAGTTGGCCGCGCCGTATTGTTCGACAATACCGTAGACCACCACGATAAAAGCGCCCGCCGGCCCGCCGATGGAAAAGCGCGTGCCGCCGAACGCACTGATGCAAAAGCCGGCGATGATCGCAGTGTAAAGGCCCTGTTCCGGCTTAAGTCCGCTGGCAATGGCGAACGCCATTGAAAGGGGCAGCGCGATGATGCCCACACTGATGCCAGCGAAAATATCCTGCACGAAACGCTCGCGCGAGTAATGTTGCAGGCAATCGAAAAGCCGCGGCCGGAAGCGCAAATTCATGCGGCGCAGCATTGCCTGCATCATTGACGAGCGCATAAAAAGTCGGAGGCTGGGCTGCGGGAAGCCGCGCGGGCGTGTTACGATCTTGAAAGCCGATGCTATAACAATCTGATTCAAATGGGAAATTTTGATATGCCCGGTCAAGCCGCCAAACGCTGGAAAAATCGTCCGCCTGGCTCCAACTGGGGCGAGTTTGGCGACGACGATCAACACGGCCGCATGAACTACATCACCGCCGAACGGCGGCTGGCGGCCCTGCAGGAAGTGAAAACCGGGCAGGTGTTCACGCTGTCGCATCCGCTGGACAGGCCCGGCGGCATGGTGCTCAACGGCAATCGCAAGCCGCCGGTGTTTCATCCGGTGTTTCGCGGCAAGGAGACCTATTTCAATCTCGAATCGTCGAAAATCGATCCGCGCTTTAACGATGTCGGCTCCGACGAAGCCATCATGCTCTACATGCAGTACTCCACGCACTGGGACAGCTTCGCCCACAAGGGCACGGTGTTCGATGCCGACGGCGACGGCGTGGAAGAAAAGGTTTCCTATAACGGCTGGCGGCTCGTCGACGATGAGGGGCGCGGCCTTCATGGTGAACTCGGTGCGCGCGCGGTGTCAGTGGCGGAAATGGCGGTGACCGGCGTGCAAGGGCGTGCGGTGATGGTGGATTTGCGCCATCACTACGGAGATGCACGTACCGCGATTACGTATGAAATGCTCGAGAAAGTGATGAAGGCCGACAACGTCAGCGTGCAAAAGGGAGACATCCTCTGTCTGCACACGGGACTGGGCCAGCTAATCAGGGACGCTGATGGAAAGCTCGATACGTCGATCAAGACCGCCTGCGCGGTGCTCGATGGTTACGACAAGCCGCTGCTGGAATGGATTGCCGACAGTGGCATCGCAGCCATAGCGGCAGACAATCTGGCGGTGGAACGCTCCTCCACGCTGGGCGCCGATCCGCGCCTGCCGCATCGGGGGCCGGCGTTGCCGCTGCATGAACATTGTCTGGTGAAGCTTGGCATCCATCTGGGCGAGCTGTGGTATCTCACCGGGCTGGCCGAATGGCTGCGGGCAAATCAGCGAACGAGTTTTTTGTTGACCGCGCCGCCACTGAGAATGCCGGGTGCCGCCGGATCGCCGGTGACGCCTGTGGCGACGGTTTAAGCTGGCGGCGCCAGACTATTGAATGACAAAAGCGACAAAAATAAAGGAACTTTGATGTCCGCAAACACGAACGGCAATAACCCCGGCGCAAAGCGCGGTATGGACGTGTTGCGTGATCCGCTGCTCAACAAGGGCAGCGCTTTCACGGAGAAGGAGCGTGACGTGCTGGGGCTGCGCGGTCTGCTGCCGCCGCACGTGCACAGCCAGGCGGAGCAGGCGCAGCGCTTTCTGACCAATCTGCGCAAGTTTCCCGATCCGCTGGATAAATTCGTCGCGTTAAATTCGCTGCACGACCGCAACGAAGCGCTGTACTTTCATGTGCTATGCGAGAACATCGACGAGCTGCAGCCCATTGTTTACACACCGATCGTGGGCCTGGCTTGCCAGCGTTTCGGCCAGATTTTTCAGCGTCCGCGCGGCATGTTCATCGGCATCAATGATCGCGGCAACATCGCCAATGTGTTGCGCAATTGGCCGCACCCGGTGGGCATCATCGTGGTCACCGACGGCGAACGCATTCTGGGCCTGGGCGATCTGGGCGCCAACGGCATGGGCATTCCGGTGGGCAAGTTGTCGCTGTATACCGCTTGCGCCGGAATCCACCCGCGGCTGTGCTTGCCCATCACGCTGGATGTGGGCACCAACAATGTCGCGCTTCTGAACGACATGTACTACGTCGGCCTGCGCCAGACGCGTGTGAAAGGTGCTGAATACGACGAGTTCATCGAAGAATTCATGGCCGCCACGCAGGAAGTTTTCCCCGGCGCGCTGGTGCAGTTTGAAGATTTTGCCAATCACAATGCCTTCCGGCTGCTCGAAAAATACCGTGACCGCATCTGCTCATTCAATGATGATATACAGGGCACGGCGGCTGTCGCGCTGGCGGGTCTGTTTTCGGCGCTGCGCATTACCGGCACGCCGTTGACGGAGCAAAAGGTGTTGTTCCTAGGCGCTGGCGAGGCCGCGACCGGTATTGCGGATCTGATCGTGTCGGCCATGGTGGCCAACGGGCTGCCGCGCGAACAGGCGCTACGCCAGTGCTGGCTGGTGGATTCGCAGGGGTTGGTGGTGAAAAGCCGTACCAAGCTCGCCGAGCACAAGCTGACCTACGCGCACGATCATCCGCCCGCGCAGGATTTTTTGACAGCCATCAAAATGTTGAAGCCCACCGCCATCATCGGCGTGTCGGCGGTGGGGGGCACGTTCACGCAGGAAATCGTCGAGGAAATGGCGCGCATCAACACGCAGCCCATTATTTTCGCGTTGTCGAATCCGACGTCGCAATCCGAGTGCACCGCCGAGGAAGCCTACCGCTGGACGAACGGACGCGCCCTCTTTGCCTGCGGCAGCCCGTTTGATCCGGTACAGTTGGAGGGCAAGACGTTCGTGCCGCGCCAAGGCAATAACTCGTACATCTTTCCCGGCGTGGGGCTGGGCGCCATCGCCAGCGGCGCGAAATCCATTACCGACGACATGTTCATGTCCGCCGCGCACGCGCTAGCGCATCTGGTGACGGAATCTGATCTCGAACAGGGCAGCCTCTATCCCGCGCTGCCGCGCATCCGCGAAGTGTCGGCGTCGATTGCAGCTACCGTGGCTGATTCTGCGTACAAGCAGGGCCTCGCGCGCAAGCCGCGGCCCGGCGACACGCTGCGCGATGTTGAGTCACAGATGTTCGATCCGCGCTATTAGCGATTAGCGTGAATTAAAAATAGTTAATAAAAATAGATAGTTACGGATGATCTGCTCGATTGGGCTCGTATTGCGGTGGTTGCAGTTATGACCGCAGCCGCGCTGACGAAAGTACGCATGACCACGGCGCTGCGCGCGCCCACGCACAGTCTGGCATGGTGCGGCACCGAAGCTGGCGTGTTCAAAGCGCAGGGCATCGACGTGACGTTCCCGGTCATCGAAACCACCGGGCCGGAAGCCGTTCACGGTCTTGAACGCGGCGAATGGGATTTCTGCCAGACCGGCACGCTGCCGGTGGTGGAAAGCTTTTTGCAGGGGAAGGACGCCGTGGTGCTGTTTCGCAATGCCGTGCAACACGACAACCTGTGCATCGCGCTGCAGCCCGGGTTGAAATCGCTGGCGGAACTCA
The DNA here is from genome assembly GCA_900299145.1 of Betaproteobacteria bacterium. Lineage (GTDB taxonomy): Bacteria > Pseudomonadota > Gammaproteobacteria > Burkholderiales > SG8-41 > UBA5216. The sequence continues at coordinate 20,148 of OMIN01000038.1, forward strand.
CCGGAAAAAAAGTCGGCGTGCTGTCGGACGCCACCTCCGGCCAAACCGGCATCAATGCCCGTCTGACCATCGAAAAAGCCGGCGCCACCGCAACCTATGTCGGTTTGGGCGGTTACGGCAACATCTACAAAGCATTGATTGCCGGCGAGATCGACGCCGGCCCCCTGCCGCTGCATTTGCGCTTTGCCGGCGAACGGAAGTACGGCTGGAACATTTTCAGTCTGGCGTTTGGCGGCGAGATTCCCTCGGTGGTTGCCACCACGCGAAAACTCATCGCGACAAATCGCGAGCTGGTGCTGCGCGTGGCGCAAGGATTCATTCGCACCGTGCATACGTTTAAGACACAGCCGGAGGTTTACGTTCCGCTGTTGCAGCGCTTTTTGCAGGTGGACGAGCGCGAGCTGGTGGAAGATCAGGTGCGCTTTTACCTGCCGCTGTTTCCGCCGGTGCCGCGCATGGCATTAAGCGCCGAAGGTTTGCAATCGATACGCAACACCTTTGCCAGGACCTACCCGGCGGCGCATCAACTGCAGGAAGCGGATTTCACGGACTCGTCGATCGTGGATGAGCTGGAGCACAGCGGGTTTATCGATAGGCTTTACCGCAGATAGCCGTGGGACGGTGGTGGTCCCGCCTGCCGTCCATTCATCGCGCATTCAGTGCAGATTTCTAGGGGCGTGGTGCGTGGCCCGCCGCGCGTCCCAATGCCCGCGACACCGCCGTTACGTGCCGTACCATGGCGGCTGCGACACGCGTAGGCGGCGTGTCTGCGCGCATGTACATGCCCACTGTCACCGACGGCAGCGGGTCGGCGATTTCGATGGCCTGCAACAGTTCCCGTGTCGGTGATCGGTTGAGAATATGCCGCTGCGCCAGGGTCAACATATCGCTGTGTGCCAGCAATGACAAAGCACTGGTGTGCGAGACGCACCGCACGATGGCCTGTGGGGGTTCAAGACCTGCTGAACGGAACATTTTCTCCACGGCGTCTCCCGGCGCAAAACTGATTCCGTTGGCCAGCCAGTCAGCACCGGCGAGCTCTGCGAGCGAATGCGCGCGGCTCAAAGGGTGGCCCTTGCGCGCGCACACGGCCTGCTCGCTGCGAAACAGCGGGCGGAAGCGGATTGCGGCATCCAGCGTGTTGGCGGATTTTTGGCCAAAGGCGAAGTCGAGTGTCCCGTTGCGCAGGTCGGCCAACATCAAGTGGCCGTGTCCCTCGACAATATTCACGCGCGCGCGCGGGAACTGGCGCCGGAAGCGTGCCAGCGCCTCGGGCAATACCGCGATCACGCCGACCGGCCCCATGCTGAATGTCACGGTGCCCGCCTCCGAACCGCCCGTCTGCGCAGCCTCTTCGCTGGCCTTGCGTAATTCCGTTGCAGCCGCTTGCGCGCGTGCGTGAAACGCGCGTCCGGCACGGGTGAGCACCACGCCGCGCGGGCTGCGGCCCAGCAGCTGCACATGCAGTTCCACTTCGAGTTCGCGCACGCTGTTGGAGAGCGTGGGTTGCGACACGCCGAGCTTGCGCGCGGCTGCGCGCACGCCGCCGCACTCCACTACTGCCAGAAAATCCCGAATTTGTGTGAGTCTCACGGTGATACCTGTTTTCCTATCACGATCATGGTTTCCCCATCTTACGCCGTCACGCGTTACGTGATCCAATTCAGCGCTGCTCAGCCGGGTTCGGGAAAAATACTTTGGCCTCAAAACATAGGGGAAGATCGTTCGTGAAAGCGCTTAAAAGCCATTTGCTTCATGCACTGGGATTATTGACCATCGCCGTCAGTGGCAGCAGTTACGCCCAGAGCGGCGTTTCGCCAGCCGCACCAGCCGCCGATGCACTGCCGAATTGGGCCTTCATCTGGGACCCGACGGTCAAGGTGCCGCCACCGGACGACAAACCCAATTCGCTTCCCGGCAGCAGCGCAAGTTACAGCTGGCGGCAGGCGCGCGACCTGTTCGTCGCACCGGACTGGCATCCGGGCAATCACGGGCCCATGCCGGACATTGTCGCCTCTGGCCGCAAGCCGGATGTGCGTGCCTGCGGCTCCTGCCACCGTGCCGAGGGAACTGGTGGCCCAGAGAATGCCAATCTCGCCGGACTGCCCGTCAATTATTTTGTTCAGCAGATCGCCGACTTCAAGAGCGGCGCAAGAAAGATGTCGGGCCCTGACAGGCCGTCCGTATCATTGATGTTGGGCTCGGTCAAAGGTATGACTGATGCCGAGATACTTGCTGCTGCGCAATATTTTGCAGCGTTGAAGCCCAAGCGGAATATCAAAGTCGTCGAGGCCGGGACGATTCCGAAAATTGGCGAAGCGCGGCTGTTTTTTACCAAGAGCCCGGGCGGTGGCACCGAGCCGCTCGGCCGCCGCATTGTTGAATTTCCGGATAACGAAGAACAGTTCGAGCTTCGCGACTCGAATTCGACGTTCACCGCCTATGTGCCGGCGGGCAGCGTGGCCAGGGGCGAAGCGCTGGCCACGACCGGCGGTGCGGGAACCACAGTCGCTTGCGGCACCTGTCACGGACCGGCTTTGAAGGGCGTTGGCCCGATTCCGCCAATTGCCGGACGTTCGCCGACTTACATCGTGCGCCAGCTTTATGAATTCAAGACCGGCGGCCGCGCGTCCTCTTCCGGCGCATTGATGAAACAGGCTGTCGAAAAGCTTTCGCCCGACGACATTATTGCGCTCGCGGCGTATGTTGGCTCGCTGGAGCCTTAGACATCCCAACAGGTTGTTCCTGGCGGGCTTCGCCAGTTTGTCATGGCGAATTCGTGTAAGACATGCGTGGTGTCCGGTGGCAATATCGCCGATAGCCCACCGGCGGTATTTGCGACACGGGTCAAGGCCGAGACTGCGACCAAGGGCAATTTACGCATGGCTTTCAGTGCCCACGAAAATTAGTCAATAAAAACAGATACTTATGTAACATCTCACGGCATCCGCCCCGTCCACTTTGGGCGAAGCCGCAGTTCGCGGCATTTGACCGGTACTCACCGCCCGCACACACCTTGACGGGCTTTGTAAGATAGCGCCGAAGCAGAGCGAGAAAGGCGCCCGGTATGTATGTGCGAGGGATGGTGAGTGTGAAGGTGAGCGTGAAAATTGTTGTCGCGTGTCTTCTATTGACGCACGCTGCTGCTTTTGCCGGACTGGTTGTTGCCCAGAGTTACCCCGTCAAACCCATCCGCATGGTCGTGGCCTTCCCGCCCGGCGGCTTGGCGGATGTAGTCGCGCGCATCATTTTTCAGCCGGTGACGCAGCAACTCGGCCACAACATCATCATCGATAACCGGCCCGGCGCACTGGGTGCGATCGCCGGCGACATCGTGGCCAAAGCGCCGCCGGACGGCTACACACTGCTGTTCACCACCAGCAGCACCATGTCGGCTGTGCCGACGCTGACGCGCAGGCCGCCCTACGACCCGGTGCGTGATTTCACGCCGATTACCGACGTGGGGCGGGTGACGTTTTTCATGTTCGTGCATCCATCGGTGCCGGCACGCAACATGACGGAGTTGATCAGCCACATCCGTGCCAATCCGGGCAAGCTGGCCTACGGCACCACCAGTGCCACGCCGATGATCGCCACTGCTCAGTTACTGCTGGCGCATCAATTGGACGCGTTGCGCGTGCCGTACAAGGGTGATGCGCTCACTGCCACCGATCTCGTCGGCGGGCGCATCCAGTTCGCATTCATGAGCACCGTGCCCGGCTACGCGCAGGCGCGCGAAGGCAAGCTGCGCACGCTGGCCACGCTGATGCCCAAACGCAGTGCAATGGCGCCGGATATCCCGACACTGGAGGAAGCCGGCGTAAAAGGCGTGTCCACGACCTCATGGGCGGGTTTATTCGGCCCGGCGCGTTTGCCGGATGCGGTGGTTGATCGATTGTCCCGCGAGTTTCGCGCGGTGCTGACGCGCCCGGATATTGTCGACAAGCTTGGCCAGCAGGGCTTTCTCGCCCACGCCTCGACGCCCGCGGAACTGGGCGCTTACGTCAAAGAGCAGCTGGAGACGTGGCGGCGCATCGTGCGTGAGGCGGGAATACCGGTGGAATAGATTGCAGTCCAGCAATCCGTTGAAATCGTAGGGCGGGATGCGCTCTGCCCGCCCCACGCATTGGATCAGGTGGCTATCGACTTCCACTGCTGTGCCAGCCGCTCGGCCGAGCGCCACGAAAGTGCCATGATGGAGAGCGTTGGGTTGCGCGCGCCGGACACGCCCATCACTGAGCCGCCCATTACGCCCAAATTCGGCACTTCATGCGCGAAGCCCCAGCGATCCACCGTGTTGGTGGATTTGTTGTCTCCCATGCGCGTGCCGCCGATGGCGTGCGTCGACGGGCCTTGCGTGCCGGTGGGCGCGTCCTGTGTGGCGATGGCGCCGGCAGCCTTGAACCAGATGCGCATTTTTTCGCGCAGATAGGCGCTCATTTTCAAGTCGTTTTCTTTCCAGTCGGCGGTGATGCGGATCACAGGGTTGCCGAGCGGATCTTTCACCGTGGGGTCGAGATCGAGATAGTTGTCCTCGTACGGCAAGGTGGTTTTTTGCATCGTTGCGAGATTCCAGCGGTCGGCGTTTTCCTTGATGAAGGCCTTCCAGGCTGAACCCCAGTTCGGGCGGCCAAACGTCGGCATGGTGGCCGCGTCGATGGGCCGCCGGTCGGAATACACAAACAGATTGCCGCCGCCGATGAAATCCAGCGCGCCGTGATCGAAATTGTCGTCCGCCCAGTCGTCGAGCGCGACGCCCTGACCCTGAGTGCCGTACCAGTTGTTTATGTTCTTCGGGAACAGACCGTAGACGCGTGACGACGTGTTGTGCGTCATGTAGTGCCGGCCAACTTGCCCATTGTTGTTGGCGAGCCCGTTGGGGAAAGCCTTCGACTTTGACATCAACAGCAGCCGCACGTTTTCATAGGTGTAGCTTGAGAGCAGTACCACATCGGCGGGCTGGAAGTATTCGACGCCGTCCTTGATGTAAGTGGCGCCGGTGGCACGGCCGGTTTTTTCGTCGATTTCAATTCGGGTTACATGGGCACGTGTAACTACCGTCAGGCGTTTAGTTTCAAGTGCCTTGGGGATGGTGGTGACATGCGGCCCGTTTTTTGCACTCACATGGCAGCCACCGCGTGTGCAATAGCCGTGAAAGACACAGGCCCCGCGCCCGCCGTAGGGCACGGAATTGATCAGCGCCGCACCCGGGAACGGGTGCCAGCCCAGTGACTTCGCAGCGCCATACATTTGCTCGGTGAATTCAGTAAGCCGCAGCGGTGGCATCGGATAATCGCGACTGCGCGGCGCCTCGAATACATTGCCGCGTGGATCGACCTTGCCCTTGAGGTTACCAGCCACGCCCGACACGCCAACTTCGACATCAACCTTGTCGTAATACGGCTCGAGTTCCTCGTGACCAAAAGGCCAGTCTTCCACCGTGCAGCCCTTGGGGATGCGCGCAGCGCCGTAGCGGCGCGTGGTTTCCGACACCACCTTGTAGTCCCATGGGTTAAGCCGCCACGCCTGTGCAAAAAAATGCAGCGTGGTACCACCCACCGCGTTCATCATCGGATGAACCGCAGGGCGCGGCGAATACGGCGATTTTTCGTTACGCCGGTGTGTAGGCACTTCACGATTGGCTTTTTGAACCGACTGCGGCCAGCCGCGAAAATTATTGCGCAGCTCATCGGGCGCAAAATCCCTCGGGCTTAACCAGTCGCCCGCTTCGAGCCCCACCACCTCGATGCCTGCGCGCGTGAGTGGCAGTACCGCCGTGCCGCCCGCTGCACCCAAGCCGATCACGACCACCTGGGTTTTCTTGAGATTAGTGGCCATGATTACCCCCGCGCTTGCTGAACATGGCCTGATCGTACGCCGATTGCCGCAGCACCTTGGGCGGCTTACTCATGCTTTGTTCGTCGGGCGCCACCACCATGCGTATGCCTGGATAGCCGATCAAATCCCAGCCGATAAAATTCGCGTTGCCGCCGTAATACGGATCGCTGAACATGCCCTGCATGGTGTGTTCACGCACCATATTGAAAAACGCGGCCGAGTTCGGGCGAAAGTTTTTTGCGACGTTTTTTTCCAGATCGGTCAGCACGGCATCCTGATCCGCCGCGCCGAGCTTGGTGAAGAGTGCACCCTTTGACGACTTCGCGTAATCGTCGAGCGCAGCCAAGCCCGATACATACGCTGCCTTGGACCCCGCCAGCGGACCGGTGAGCGCGCGGTCGATATAGTGCGCCGCACGCGCTTCGGCAGCACCGGGGCCGTTGTTATCCGTGGGCACGATACGAGCGACCATGGCTTCCAGCACGTCGGATTCAGCAGCCGTGAGCACCTCCAGCGCTTCGCGCAAGTTACCGCTATTGGATTGTGCGTGGGCCTGCTGCGTAACCTGCGCGACCGGTACGGCGACGGTTGCGCCGATGGCGCCTGCCGCGCCCACGCGCTTAAGCATTTCACGCCGCGACGGATCGCGCGGCTGGTTAATTTTCTGAATTGTGTTTGACATGATCTCCCTTTTTCCTGGCCTTTCCTCTCCCGTGGAAACAGCGTGCAACACTAAGGCGCTGCCGCATTCGGGTCAAGTGGCCACAGTATGGCCTGCATAAATAGCGGATTCGATTATGCTATCGTGGCCTCCAAAATTTGCGAATTAAATCAGGGAAGATCGTCATGATGTCTCGTCTCATTGCCGTGCTCATTTTCGGGGTGGCGCTGCACGCACACGCACAAACCACCGTGCCGGAAATCCCGTTTCAGTCAGTGGCGGATTTTCTGAAACTGCCCGAAGGCATGAACTTCGGTGAAGTGCCGGGTGTCGCGGTGAATTCCAAAGGCCACGTGTTCGTGTTCACGCGCTCGAACACCACGCAGGGGCCGGCGTACGGGCCGTCGGCGTCGCAGTTGTTTGAATTCGACGCGCGTGGCAATTTCGTGCGCGAGATCGGCAAGGGGCTTTACGGTTTTGCGTTCGCACACACCGTGCGTATCGACAAGGACGACAACATCTGGGCCGTGGACAAAGGCTCGGACATGATCATCAAACTCAGCCCCGCCGGGCGCGTGCTGATGGTGTTCGGCCGGCGCATGGAATCCACCAGCCCGAATACCAAACCTCACGAGCATCCGGTTCCGCCCAAGCCCGCAACCGATGGCTTGTTTCGCGAACCGACCGACGTGGCGTGGGATTCCGACGGCAATATTTACATCACCGACGGCTACGTGAACTCGCGCGTTGCCAAATATGACAAGAACGGCGAATGGCTGAAATCCTGGGGCGAATACGGCAGCGGCCCAGGGCAGTTGCGCGTGCCCCATTCGATTGCCATTGATCAAAACAATCAAATTTACGTTGGCGACCGCTCAAACGCACGCGTGCAGGTCTACGACACCGAAGGCAATCTGCTGCGCACGATCAAGGTGGAAGTGCCGCCCGCATCCGGCACCAAGGGTGTTTATGGCAACACGCCCACCGGCGCGCGGCTCGCGCAACTCATCGGTGCGCCAAACGCGCTTTGCATTCCGCCGGGGCGGAGCAATGTGCTGTTTTTGGGCGAAACCATTTTCCCTGGCCGTATTTTCAAGCTCACGCTCGACGGCAAGGTGCTGGGCGTCATCGGACGTTCCGGGCGGCAGCTTGGCCAGTTTTCCGGCGCACACCAACTCGCATGCCCGTCGGAAAACGAAATCTATGCGGCGGAAACCGCCAACTGGCGCGTGCAGAAGTTGCTGCTGAAATAAAGAACGCTATTTCAGCGGACTTTCAACCGGCTACTCCAGCGGGTCCAGCCGGCTCGGCCCCATGCCGTAGAACAGCAGCACCGCGCCTTCGTCTTTGGTTAAACCGAAGTGGCCCTGCTTCGCCGGCTCGGTGAACCAGGTGCCGGCTTCGTGACGGTTCAACTTGGCCTCGTCGTATTTCTCGCCGTATCCGATGTAATGCACGCCCTGTAGCACAACGCAGTAGCGCGAATCGGGGTGGTAATGCGCCAGCGCCTTGCTGTGCGCGGGCCAGCGCGTGGCGTAGATGTAAGGCCCCGGCTCCCTGGGATTGCCGTGCAGATAGGCGTTTTCGCGGCCCGAGCTGCTGGGCGTCCACGGCCAATCTTTCATCGGCTTCAAATCGACGCCGGGCGGCAGTGGGCCTCGCGTATTTTGATCCATGTGATTTCTCCCTGAAATTAGGTGACTTGGAGTTGACCTCTGCGGCTACTGTAACGGAATGCCCGCCGCCTTGGCTACCTTGCGGTAGCGCTCGATCTCATTGGGCAGCAGATTGGCAAGTTGTTGCGGGGTGGCGATCCACGGCTCGGCGCTTTCCTGCTCAAGAAAGCGCTTGAGTTCCGGCGCGTTCAACAGTTTGTTGATGGTGCTGTTGAGAAAATTGAGGCGCTCGGCGGAAATGCCCGCGGGCGCGAAGAGTGCCCACCACAATTCGTATTCATAACCCGGTACGCCCGATTGGGCGAGCGAGGGCAGATTCGGCAGCAGTGGCGAAGGCTTGGTACCGCTCATGCCGAGCGCGCGCACGCGGCCCGCGCGCAATTGCGGGTTCACGGCAGCGGAACTCGCGATCACCACTTCCACTTCGCCAGATGCCACCGCCGTCATCGCCAGCGAAATGCCCTTGTACGGCACATGAATCATTTTTGTGCCCGCCGCCAGATCAAACAGCGCGCCGGAAAAATGATTGTTGCCGCCGATGCCCGACGAGCCGTAATTCAGTTTGCCCGGATTTTTCTTTGCCAGTTCGATGAATTCTTTGACGTTCTTCACCGGCAGCGAGGGGTGTACCACCATTACCAGCGACGATTTGCCGATGCCCGCCACCGGCACGATAGCGCGCGCCGGGTCGAACGGTAGCTTGGCGCGCACCGCCGCCGTACCGGTGTACGACGACGTATGCCCCAGCAGCGTGTGGCCGTCGGGCTCAAGCTTGGTGAAAATCTCCGTGCCGATCATGCCCGATGCGCCGGGCCGGTTGTCGACCACGATATTGCGGTTCAATGCCTTGGAAAGCTCCGCCATCACCGCACGCGTCATCACGTCGATGGAGCCGCCTGGCGCGTAGGGCACGATGGCTTGCATGTTGCGTGTGGGGAACTGTTGGGCGCGGACGTGTGTTACGCCGCTCGCGGCAAGGACAAGGGTTGCCGCGAAGGAATATATATAAGTATCTGATTTCATTTATATTTCTTGATGAGGCTGCGCGAAGGTAAAGTCTTCACGGGCGCGTATTGTGACAGGTACGCTCTGCCACGCAAGTGCCGAACGTCTGTCTACGGAATCTCCCGGTAAATCGCCGTGGCCGCCGCGTGGATGCGCAGCGGCTGATCCCAGTCTGGATATTCGCCGGCGAATTCCGTGCGCAGCGTCGTGGCGGTTTCGTCGGATGACTTTCCCTGCTTTTTCATTTCCGCCACGCGTCCGCGCAGTGCGGTGAGAAAGCCGCGGTAAGCGCCGATCATCGAGGCATCGCTCATGCCGTAATGCGCGCCGATGACCTGTTTCGCGCGCAATGCGTCCAGTGCATCAAGGCTCGTCAGCCAACTGCCAAGCCGCGACTGCGGCGTGGCAAATGCGGGAAACAGTTTGTGCATGGCAAGGTCGCCGGAAAACAGCACGCTGTCGCCTTCGACAAACACAGCGGTGTCGCCGCGCGTGTGTGCAGGGCCCAGCCGCAGCAACTTCACGCGCACGCCGCCCAAATCGAGCAGCTTTTCCTTGTCGAAAATTTCCGAAGGCTCGCGAAATTTCGCGCCCTGCAACTGGTCGCGCAAATGCGTGCCTCGCGCGGCGAACACGGCCACCCATTTAAAACCCATCTCATCGACATCTTCCTGCTGCGCCGCCGCGCGCAACAGCTTTGCGCTGGCCGGAAAGGCCAGATCGCCGGTGGTGTGCTCCGGATGAAAGTGCGTGTTGATGATGTATAAGTCTTTGTTTTTACTAATTTTTTAAACTTCTCGCAAAACCGCTTCGCCACTTTTCAGGCCCATGCCTGGGTCGACCACGAGCGTAGCCCGGCTGCCGACGATGATGCCGACGTTGGGCACCATGCCGACTTTTTCATCGGGAATCAGATATACGTGTGGCGAAATTTTTTGCGTTTTGCCTTCCTTGACGACAGGCAGGACCGGCGCTTGCCCGTGGGCGACAAGGCTTGCGCAACAGAGCAGGGCTGCAAACCAGTGGTGTTTCGTGCGTGACTCGTTCATCAAGAGGGCCTCCATCAGGTTGTAGTTCGAGAATTCAATCCACCGGCGGAATTTTCGCGCGAGCAACAATCTCTTTCCACGTTTGAATCTCGCGCCGGTACCACTGCGTCAATTCAGCGACGCTCACCGGCTCCGACACGCCACCCTGTTTGCGCAGCAGTTCCTTCACTTCGGGCAGGCTGATCACGTTGTTGATCGCGGTGTTCAGCGTCTGAACGATGGCTGCGGGCGTCTTCGCCGCGACATACACGGCGGCGGTGGCCCCCGCGCGTTGCCCCGGCAGGCCGGCCTCGGCGGTGGTGGGCACGTCCGGGTAGGCGGGCAGGCGCTTGTCGCTCACCATGGCGAGCATTCTGACGCGTCCCGACGCGAAAAACGGCAGAAACGGCGACGGGTCCATGATCGCGAGCTGCGTTTCGCCGGTGGCAACCGCCAGCGCGGCTTGTCCAGTGCCGTTATACGACACCACTTCGATGCGGATGTTGTTGCGAATGCGGAAAAGCTCCACCGACAGCCGCGTGCCAATGCCGCCAGCCGACGCGTTCAGCGTGGCGGCATTCTTTTGCCCCAGCGCGATTAACTCGCGCACGTTTTTCACCGGCAGGTGGTTGTTGATCACAATGGCGTAGGGGTATTCCGCGATCGCCGCCACCGGCTGGATGTCGTTAATCGGGTCAAAGCGCAGATTGCGAAACAGCGCCGGGTTTTGGGTGGATGCCGTGGCGCTGAACAGAATGGTGTGGCCGTCGGGCACGGATTTCGCCACCGCCTCAATGCCGATGTTGCCCGCGGCGCCGGGGCGGTTTTCTACCACCACCTGCTGGCCGAGGGTTTTGGCCAGGTGCGGCGTGATCATGCGTGCAGTAATGTCGTTGGTGCCGCCGGTGGCGAACGGCACCACCGCGCGGATCAGGCGTTCGGGGTATTGGGCTTGCGCCAAGGCCTGCATCGGCCACACGCCAGTCAGCGCAATGCTTGTGCCTGCCAGTGCCGTCACCCATTGCTTAACGTCGTCAACCATTCTTTCCTCGTTTGCTGGTCAAGCTCTTATACTGCGAACCGTGAAGACATACCTTACACCGATTGTTGTCATGCTCGCTACCGGGAGTGTTGCCATGGGTGCCGTCATGGGTGCCCATGCCGCCGACTATCCGGAGCGCAACCTCATCGCGGTCGTGCCTTTCGCCGCCGGTTCGTCCAACGATGTCATCGCGCGCCGCGTCGGGCCGCATCTGGCAAAGGCGCTGGGACAGCAGGTGATTATCGAAAACCGTCCCGGCGCGGACGGCCGCATTGGCGTCGAAGTAATGGCCAAGGCCGCGCCCGACGGCCACACCATTTTATTTAGCGGCGGCGCGGTGGCGCTGATTCCCACGCTGCGCTGGAACGTGCCGTGGGACCCAATGCGCAGCATTCAACCGGTGGCCGAGCTGGGCACTATTCCCTATGTGATCGCGGTGAACCCCAACGTGCCCGCGCCAAATGTGGCCGCGTTCATCAAGCTCGCGCTGGCGCAGCCCGGCCGGCTCAATGGCTCCGCCGGCGGCAACTCGTCAGAAATGTCCATCGCGCTGTTTCGCATCAAGACCGGTACGCGCATGGAAATCATTCCCTACAAAGGCACGGGCTACGCCGCGCTGGCCGTCGCCACTGGCGAAGCGGATTTCGCCATCATGGATGCCTCGGCGTGGCTGCCGTATTGGCAGGCGAAGCGCGTGCGCGTGCTGGCGGTGCTGGGCGAAAAGCGCATTGCCGCCATGCCTGACGTGCCGACCATGCGCGAAGCGGGATACGTTGGCCATGAAAGCGGCGCGCAGTTTGGGATATTCACTACCGGCGGCACGCCCCTGAACACGGTGCGGCGGCTCAATTCTGAAATCAACCGTATCATCGCGACGCCGGAAATCACCAAAAGCTTTATTGGTATCGGCATGGAGCCGGGCGGCATGACGGTGGAGGCGTTTACCAAACGCTATTTCGCCGACTTGGCACTTTGGAAGGACGTGGTGGCGCGGGCGAAAATTCCGATGACGGATTAAAGGAGTGAAAAGAGACCATGACTACGCATACCAAACCCAACTACGACCGCCCCCTTTTCAATCTACACAACGTATCCAGCACGCCGGTGATTGTGGAAAGCATCGATCTCGTGCGCTGGCGTGACATTTATTTTCTGCGTGCACGGTCCAAGGGTGGTGCGGCGGGGCTGGTGATGATCCACGAGGGCAGTCACTTCCTCACGGCGATGCTGAAAGAGAAGGTGTTGCCGTTCTTCGTGGGGCGCGATGCCCGCGACCTGGAATCGATGATCGATGAGATCTACGTCTACAAGTGGAATTACAAGTATGCCGGTTCGGCATTCTGGACTACTGTTGCTTGGGTAGAGGCAGCACTCTTTGACCTTCTTGGTAAAGCCAGCGGTAAATCCATCGGCGATCTGCTGGGTGGACGCAAGCGCGATCAGGTTCCGGTTTACGTTTCCAGCCTCATACGCGAAACGACTGCAGAAGAAGAGGTCGAGTGGGTTGGACAGCGCATCGAGCAGACAAAAGCGAAGGCCGTAAAGTTGAAGATTGGCGGACGCTTAAGCAGAAATGCCGATGCCTCGCCCGGACGCACCGAACGTCTGCTGGCGCTTGCCCGGAAAGCCTGGGGCAGCAGTATGAAAATATACATTGATGCCAACGGCTCCTACGATGCACAGTACGCCATCGACATCGCGAAGCTGCTGAAGGAGCACAACGTGGCTTTTTTCGAAGAGCCATGCCCGTTTGAAGACCTGGATACCACCAAGGCGGTGGCAGACGCGCTGGACATGCCGGTTGCTGGCGGCGAGCAGGATGCCAGCCTGCCGCGCTTCGAGTACATGGCGCGCAACCGCGTGGTGGATATCCTGCAGCCCGACATGCTCTACAACGGCGGCTTCATCCGTAACCACCGCACCAACGTGATTGCCGAGCACTACGGCTTGCCGCTGACGCCGCATAGTCCATACCTCGGCCCTCGACAGGCGCTGACGACGCATTTTTGCGCCTCTTTGCCAAAGTTGCCGATTGAGATGGAGTATGCCGCCGCGCTGCCGAAGCAGCCGATGGACTGGTATGGCCCGCAGATCGAGGTGAAAGACGGCATGGTTGCTGTGCCGACCGGCCCGGGGCTGGGCATCGAGTTTTTACCCGAAGTGGTGAGCGGGCTAAAGGTCGTTGATTAAGAGCACCTGACAAAATGGGCCGGGTGGCCCGCCGTTCATACTTCGACTGCGGCCAAAACCCGCCTACGCTCAGCACGAACGTCTATTTTTCCCGTTCGCCCTGAGCGGAGCGCAGCGAAGTCGAAGGGTGAACACTCATTTTGGCAGGTACTCCAGGTAAGTTTCAGTCTTTACCGCGCGTCAATGCCACTGCGGTTTGCCAGACTGCCTCGCAGCTACCTCCGGTATCAAGCCCAAACCGCACGCAACGCTGCGATAGCCTGATCCACCTCCCGGCGCGCGTTGTAGCCATGAAAACTGAAACGAATGCGCCCCATGCCGTTCCATGCCTGCACCCCGCGCTGCGCCATGGCATCGACGATGGCTTGCGCGCGCGGTGACGGGATGCAAACACTGGCACCATGCCGCGCCGGTTCGGCTGGCGTGAGGGTTGGAATTTGCAGGGCTTGCAGCCGCTCCAGCATCGCCGTCGTCATGCCTTGCACATGCGATTGAATGTCCCGCACATCCCACGCGGCCAGATAATCCAGCGCATCCGCCAGCACATAGGCCGACGCATGCGCGGGATTCCCGCGGGTGAAGCGCAGCGCATCATCGCGCAGCTGTGGCGGATCATCGTAACTGCGCGATCCCGGCGCGAAGGAATACCAGCCCGCGGAGGCAGGTGACCACCCCGGCTGCCGCGCCCGGTTCCAGTAGGCGACCGCAACGCCGGTGACGCCGAGCAGCCATTTGTAACAGGCCGAAAACGCGAAATCTGCGACCGAAGCCTCAATCGGTAAATAACCGGCTGCCTGCGTAAAATCCACGACCAACAACGCGCCCACACTGTCCGCCAGCGTACGCAGCGCGGCAATATCCTGCCGTTCCCCGGTGAGGTAGGAAACGTAACTCACGCCTATCACGCGCGTGCGTGCATCGACGTAAGCGTTATAGCGATCTGCTCCGGTTCCCCGTGCTTGTCGCAGGGTCACACGTGGATTGCGGCGCGCGAGGAAAGGGCCGACGACCGATGGATACTCGTTGGCATCGATGACCATATTGTCACCGTCACGCCAGTCGAGACTTTCCGCAACGATGGCAACACCCTCGGCGACGTTGCTGACAAATCCGATCGACGCGGTGTCTACGTTCCAGGCGTGCGCGATGGCGGCGCGGGCACGGGCAATTTGCGCTTCCTGCGCGACCCGGCCGGCCATTCCGTTACTTTTGTCCCGCAGATAACGGGAAAACGCGGCGGCATGGCGATGCAGGCAGGCGCTCTCGCCGCCGGCGCAGAGGTGGGCAACCCCTTCAGTGATAAGGAAATCCTGTGGATCGAAGAGAGATTCTTCGTTCACTCAGCGGTTCCTTTCGAGTCACAACGTTATTGTGATGGCTATAGTGACACACCCGGGTTGCGCTTGCCAGTGCATGGCGTAACGGGTTGTCTGGCGCGGATGCGCGGCTATCTCGCCGAACTTACGCTAATGTCAACGGCCAATAGCGCGAGTATGCCTGAGAACTTTGGCCGGGGGGCGGTTGTGCGCACCACGCGCGAAGCCGGATACGTCGGCAGAAATTTGCGTGCAGTTCGGCCTATTTACCACCGGCGGCACGCCACTGCATACGGTGAACCGCCTCAAAACGAAAATCAACCGCCTGATCGCCACTTCGGAGAACACTAAAAGCTTTATCGGCATCTGCATGGAGCCGGGCGGGATGATGGTCGAAACCTTTACCAAGCACTATTTTGCCGATCTGGCGCTGTGGAAAGTCGTGGTGGCGTGGGCGAAAATTCCGATGACGGATTAAGTGTTGGAACCGCTAGTGCTCGTAAAAAGAGTCGTCAACGTTGCGTCACACATAGTCATCGGTTAGAAATACACCATCGATAGCTACACGCACCTTTACATTTGCCACTGCCTTGAGAAAAATCTCAATTTTTCTCGTTTTGCCGCTTGTTGTCGGAACTTCCGCGAGGAGAAAAGGCTTCTGGCCGGCGACTTCAAACATCTTGCTATTTTGGCTTCGAACTACGCCGTCAACCAATAGCTTTGCTCCGTAACGCCATTCATTGACTATCTTGCATGGCAGTCCATCGACATTAAACTCCCAAACTTCTATTGGATTGCCACCAAACAGAAATTTGAGTTTGTCGTGCCAAGATGGTGTGGTGGTTTTTGTGATCATATGATTGCATCCGGTTCGCAGCCGAATACGAAATTGTCGGAAAACATGTTGCGGATGTCCTTCTTTGTTTTCATGCCCGAGGCTCCAAAACCGTCGGTGACATTTTCCGGTTTGCTCAATTCCTCAACGCGGTATCGATACGGCGCCGCATCACGACACACTATGAATCGACAGCCGCTTCGTTGATCAGCGGTTGCGCTTGCAGATACCGCTGCAAATTCCGCATGAAAATCTCCACGCCGCGCGCGTACGTGCCAGTCGACGCCCCCGCGTTGTGCGGCGAGATCAGCACATTGGGCAAATCCCACAGCGGTGACGACGCGGGCAGCGGCTCGGTGTGAAACACGTCGAGGTACGCCTGTTTGATGCGCCCGGCCTTGAGTGCTTCCACCATCGCGGCTTCGTCGATGATTTCACCGCGCGCGATGTTGGCAATGCCGGCAGCGGGCTTCATTAACGCCAGGCGCCGGGCATCGATCAGGTTGCGCGTTTCCGGCACCAGCGGGCAGGCAATGACCAGCCAGTCGCAGGCGGGCAGCAGGCTGTCGAGCGCGGAAGGGGAGAGCACTTGATCGAAATGTTCGGCGGGCGCGGCGTTGCGCCGCACGCCGATGGTTTTCATGCCTGCCGCGCGCAGCACGCGCGCGATCACCGTGCCGATGTAGCCGGTGCCGACGATCACTGCGGTTTGCCCCGGAATATCCGGCGGAACATCTTTGCCGCGCAACGGCGACCACTCGTGCCGCCGCTGTGCGTTAAGCCAGTGCGGCACGCCGCGCGCCAGCGCCAGCACGCCGGTGGCGCACGCAAGGCCCACGGATTCTGATTGCGCGCCTGCGCTGCTGGTGAGCCGCACGCCGCGCTTCATGGCGTCGACGTAGCGCTGTTGATCCATGCCCGCCGAGTAGACCGCCATCCACTTGAGATTTTGCGCGCGGTCGATGATCGCCCAGAACGCCTGCGCAGCGGGGCTTAACACGCTTTTCTCGGTGCCCTCCCAGACGTCGCGCGAGTAATACGCGGCCTCAAGGGCGGCGATCTGTTCGGGTGCCAATTGCAGCGCCGGCGTGAACGAAACGATGTCGATGCGGCGTGGCGCGGCGGCGAGGATATCGTTAATGCGCGGGCCGAATTCGGCGATGACTTTGGCGGAAAGCAGCAGGGTCGGATTCATGACTCAATACAGTGTTGAAATGGCATTGAGCTTAAGGGAGAAACCGCTGCAACGGAACGCAGGGTCAGTGTGTGCGAAGAAAGACCGTGCTGGCGCTTTTGCGTGTGAACGCTTCACAATCGTTGTTTCTTAAGTATTTGTTTTATAATACTTTTTTTATAACGCTAAGCGAAAAGCCGCTGGCGTCGACACGGCGCAAAAGGCCAGCGGGATGCGGCCGCTACTAGATCTGAAAATCCACGAGATAAAGCCGGATTACTGTGGAGTCCGGCTAAACACCCGCAGTGGCAATGAATGCGATGGTCAATCAATCCGCGCGCCTGATGCCCTGACCACCTTGGACCATTTTGCGACGTCTGCCACCAAAAGTTTGTGAAACTCCTCGGGTGTAGTGAGCAGCACATCAGCGCCCTGCGCTTTCAAAAAATCCTGCAGGTCTTTGGTTTTAAGCACGTCGTTGGCATCGGTATTGACCTTGCGCACGATGCGCATGTCCGTGCCCGCGGGCGCGAGGATGCCCCACCATGGGTTCACGTCGAAGCCTGCAAGGTTACCCAGGCCGGATTCGGCAATGGTTGGCACGGTGGGCGCGACAGACACGCGCTGCGCGCTGGTGACGGCGATTACGCGCATGCGGCCGCTGGCAACGTGCTGGATGACCGAGGGCACGCTGGTGAATGCAAGATCAACCTGGCCCGCCATCACATCCAGTATCGCGGGCGCAACGCCCTTGTAGGGAATGTGGCGCATGCGGATGCCGGCATCGACCTTAAGCATTTCGCCCAGCAAGTGGTTGACTGAACCGTTGCCCGACGATGCGTAGGACAACAGTTCGGGCTTGGCGCGCGCGAGTGCGATCAGTTCCTTCAACGTTTTCGCTGGCACACTGTTGTTGACGATGAGCAAAAACGGCGTGACGGCTATGGTCGCCACCGTTTGAAAATCCTTCACCGAATCAAACGCGAGCTTCGGGTAAAGGCTTTGATTCACTGCCTGTGAACCCGCGTAAGTGACCAGCAGCGTGTAGCCATCCGCAGGCGATTTGGCCACCAGCTCCGTACCGAGATTACC
This sequence comes from Betaproteobacteria bacterium, assembly GCA_900299145.1. Taxonomy (GTDB): domain Bacteria; phylum Pseudomonadota; class Gammaproteobacteria; order Burkholderiales; family SG8-41; genus UBA5216. Next base: position 38,005 of record OMIN01000038.1, read on the forward strand.
GCCCGCGCCGAAACGGTTTTCCACCAGCACGTTGCGCCCCCAGCGGTCTGACAGCCGTTGGCCCATGGCGCGCGCGAAAACATCTGTCGCGCCGCCCGGCACTTGGGGCACCACAAAGCGCACCGGTTTGGTGGGGTAATCTTGCGCGGCTGAACTCACGCAAAGCGTTCCACTCACGACGGTGAGCAGCGCTTGCGACACGATGCGCCATCCGGCCGGAAATAGTGAACTTTGGAACTGGTGTAAGTAATTGATTTTATTCATTTAATTTTGATCGATTTGTGCGGCGACTATCGTATCAAACCTTGAAAGATTTCTCTTATTTTGCCCACCGAGGTTTTGGTGGAAAAAATCAGTAGCCCAAAATAGCGACCTCGGCCACAAGGCAATTTTGATCACGAACCAAGATACCACGCGCGGATAGTTGCATGGGTGCTTCGGGCGTCGCGCTCGCGCGTTGGCTTGCACTAAAGGATTAGTGGATTTCCTGTTCCATCAAGATAGCGGGGTAATACAGTTTATCCGGTGTTTGAAAATCCGCTATGATCTTCCCTCACTTTGTTTTGGAGGAATGCCTCATGAGCATCGTCGCCGAAAGGGCTGCTACCGGTGCGGCCGATACCCTTAGCGCCCGGTTTAATTACGTGGTTGATAACGGCCGGCCGGCGGTGCGCTACATCGACTGGCCGGAAATGGCGCACAACGCCGTGGAGCCGGTTTACCAGCAGCATGAAATGCCGGTGCGCAATGGCCGCCCGCTGCGTGACACGTTTGATATCGACACACATGGTTTCGTGTTCGTGGATCATCACACGCAAGTGAAGGATTTCACCGACGAAGCGCAGCGCGCGAGTATCTACGACGCCGAGGTGCAGGCGCTGATCAAAAAACACACGGGCGCATCCAGCGTGGTGGTGTTCGACCACACGCTACGCGTGAGCGACGAGGCCGGGCAGAAATCCATCAACGCGCGGCCCACGGTAAAGGGCGTGCACAACGACTACACCGAGGATTCCGCGCCTCGCCGCCTGCGTGAAATCGTCGGCGATGCCGAAGCCGAGCGCCGCTTCAAGAAGCGCTGGGCAATAGTGCAGGTGTGGCGGCCGATCCGCGGAAAAGTATTGATGGATCCGCTGGGCATTTGCGATGGCCGCAGCATTCCGCAAAAAGGCTTCATCCGCGTGCAACGGCGCTACAAGGATCGCACTGGCGAGGTCTATCACATTGCCCACAATCCGTCGCACATCTGGTTTCACTTCCCGCAAATGGAGCGCCACGAGGCGCTGGTGTTCAAGGTATTTGATTCGGATACCAGCAAGCCCTCGCGATTTACCGCGCACAGCGCGTTTGATGATCCGCAGTCGCCGTCGAATGCACCGGGGCGCGAGAGTATCGAAACACGCACGTTTGCCTTCTTCGATTAGGCGTTTTGTCATGGAACTCAAGGGCTGCACGGCCATAGTCACCGGGGGCAGTGGCGGTCTTGGCCACCGTATTTGCATCGCGCTGGCGAAAAACGGCGTCAATGTGGTGGTGAACTATGCCGAGTCGGAATCCAAGGCGAAAGGTGTCGCTGACGAACTCAAACAGCTGGGCGTGCGCGCCATCGCCGTGCGTGCCGACGTGGCCGACCCTGCCGCTGTCGCGCGCATGGTTGAGCAGACTAAAGCCGAGTTTGGCCGCGTGGATATTCTGGTCAACGATGCAGCCTTCAACAAGGAAGTGGCGTTTGCCGATCTGGATGGTCTGACGCTGGAGTTGTGGAATCACATCATGACCACCAATCTCACCGGCACGTTCAATTGCATCAAGGCCGTCGCGCCGTTGATGAAGGCGCAAGGCAAGGGGCGCATTATCAACATTTCGTCGGGTGCGGGCCTGGTGCCGCGCGGCAGCAGCATTGCGTATGCGGTTTCCAAGGCGGGCATGATTCATCTCACCAAATGCATGGCGGTGGCACTGGCGCCCGCAGTAACGGTAAATTCCATAGCGCCGGGCTGGATGGACGGCACGCGCATGAGCGCGAACTGGTCGCCCGAGTACGCGGCGGGCGCCGCGGGCCGAACGCTGTTGAAACGCGCGGTCGACAAAGACGACGTGGCCGAGCAGTTGATCACGTTTTGCAAAAGCGAAAGCGTGACCGGGCAGACCATTTTGATGGACAGCGGGCGGGTCTAGTTGGCGCCATGCGTGCGCCAGCGCATCATTGTCAGCGGGGTTTCGGGCTGGGTCTGGGCAGCCGCACTTTTGAAAATGCTTTGCTGCCGTTGATCCTGATCGGCGTTCTCGGGGCCGTTGCATGGCCGGTATTCTCCGATTACGTTGCCGGTACTCGCGTGCGTGAAGGCTTGGTGCTGGCATTGCCCGCGCAGGACGCGATCGAACAAGCCTTCAGGACGACAGGCCCCATGAATTTTTCTGCTGAGAACGCAATTCCGTGGTCGCCGCCACCGCCCGGCGCCAACGTCCAGTCGGTCAGTGTCGAGCGCAGTGGTCGGGTTGTCATTCACTACACGGTTCGAGTATCCAGAGCGGGAAAGAACCGGCTTGAAATCGTGCCGCAGGCGCAGGGGAAGGCGCTTGATCTTAGCGACCCGGCAAATGCCGGCAAGAAATTCTTGTGGCGATGCGGCGGTGGAAATTCGACCGTGCCGGAGAAGTATCGGGGCGATTGCCGCTAGGCGGTGCAGCTTTTTCGCGGGTGGTCGCGTGGGCCATGCGTTCAAGCGGCGTGTGTTTGGGCTATCATGCGCCCTCGCGAGTATCGCGATCCTGATAACCCTTTAGTACATCCTACTTTCAGAAATTCCATGGCCCAATACGTTTACAGCATGCGCGGCGTGAACAAGGTGGTTCCGCCCAAGCGTGTCATCATCAAGGATATTTCACTGTCTTTCTTCCCGGGCGCCAAGATTGGCGTGCTCGGCGTCAACGGCTCAGGCAAATCCAGCCTGCTGAAGATCATGGCGGGTGTGGATACGGATTTTGACGGTGATGCTGAACCGATGCCGAATCTGAACGTGGGCTTTTTGCCGCAGGAGCCGCAGCTCGATCCGGACAAGACCGTGCGTGAAACGGTGGAAGAAGGGCTGGGCGACATTGCCGCGGCTAAAAAGAAGCTCGATGAGATTTACGCCGCTTATGCCGAACCGGACGCGGATTTCGACAAGCTCGCCGCTGAGCAGGCCAAATACGAAGCCATTGTGAACGGCGGCGGTGGCGATATCGAGCACGAACTGGAAATTGCCGCCGATGCGCTGCGGCTGCCGCCGTGGGACGCGAAAATCGCGCCGCTTTCCGGTGGTGAGAAGCGCCGCGTTGCGCTGTGCCGTTTGCTGCTGTCCAAGCCCGACATGTTGCTGCTGGATGAACCGACCAACCATCTGGATGCCGAAAGTGTGGAATGGATTGAACAGTTTTTAAAGCGCTTTCCGGGCACCGTGGTGGCGGTGACGCATGACCGCTACTTCCTTGACAACGCCGCCGAGTGGATTCTTGAACTCGACCGCGGCCACGGCATACCGTGGAAAGGCAATTACAGTTCCTGGCTTGATCAAAAGCAGGAGCGGCTGAAAATCGAGGAAGCCGCCGAATCCGCGCGGCAGAAGGCGCTGAAGAAAGAGCTGGAATGGGTGCGCCAGAACGCCAAGGCACGGCAGGCTAAATCCAAGGCGCGGCTCGCGCGTTTTGAGGAAATGTCGTCACACGAATATCAGAAGCGCAACGAGACACAGGAGATTTTTATTCCCGTGGCGGAGCGCCTCGGCGAATCGGTGATTGAACTCAAGAACGTCAGTAAGGGTTATGGCGACCGGCTGCTGATCGATAAGGCAAATCTTGTGATTCCACAAGGCGCCATTGTCGGCATCATCGGGCCAAATGGCGCGGGCAAGTCAACGCTGTTTCGCATGATCACCGGCAAGGAAAAGCCGGATAGCGGCGAAGTCGTCATCGGCTCAACGGTCAAAATCGCCATGGTCGATCAGGCGCGCGATGCATTGCCCAACGACAAAACCGCGTGGGAGGCGATCTCCGGCGGTTTGGATATCATCAACGTCGGCAAATTTGAAATGCCGTCGCGCGCGTATCTCGGCCGCTTCAATTTCAAGGGGCCTGATCAGCAGAAGATGGTGGGCAATCTGTCAGGTGGCGAGCGGGGGCGGCTGCATCTTGCCAAGACATTGCTCGCGGGCGCGAACGTGCTGTTGCTCGACGAACCTTCTAACGATCTCGATGTGGAAACCCTGCGCGCGCTGGAGGATGCGCTGCTGGAATTTGCCGGCTGCGTGCTGGTAATTTCGCATGACCGCTGGTTCCTCGACCGTATTGCCACGCACATTCTCGCCTTCGAGGGTGATTCACAACTGGTGTTCTTCAACGGCAACTATCAGGAATATGAGGCGGACAAGAAAAAGCGCCTGGGGGAAGAAGGTGCCCGGCCCAAGCGGGTTCGCTTCAAGGCGCTGAAGGGGTAGATGTAGCCACTGCATGCCCCCCGCCGCGATGATCACGCAATGTCTGCAAAAGAGCGTCGTGATGCCGGCGGGGCGGTTCGCCGCGTTACCGAAGCGCACTGTCGCGTCTGCGTTATTTTGTGCGGCTGTGGTTTATTTCACCCATAACGCGGCCGCTCAATCAGCCTATCCAGTAAAGCCCGTTCGCATCATCGCTTCGCAATCGGCTGGAGGGGGCGTGGACACCGTAGCGCGGCTGCTGGCGGCGCGATTATCCGAAGTATTTGGCCAACAGGTGATCGTCGATAACCGCGCGGGCGCCAATGGTTCACTCGCGGCGGAGATCACCGCCAAATCGCCGCCCGACGGCTACACGCTGATGCTGGGCGCGGTGGGTAATCTCGGCGTGAACCAGTTTTTCATCAAGCAGATGAATTACGACGCAGCGGCGGACCTGGCGCCCATCACGCAGGTCATTTCCAGCAGCAGTGTGCTCGTTACGCATCCCGCGCTGCCGGTGAAATCGGTAAAGGAATTGATCGCGCTGGCCCGCGCCAAACCAGGTACGCTGGCGCATGGCTCGTCGGGTGTTGGCGGCGCTGGCCATCTGGCGGGCGCGCTGTTTCAGTCGATGACGCAAACGAAAATGCTGCACGTGCCCTACAAGGGCGGCGCCCCGGCCATGGTGGATATCATCGCGGGTCAGGTGCAGTTCTCGTTTGCCTCCACGCCGACGGCCATACCCAATATCACCTCGGGGCGGATTCGCGCGCTGGCGGTGACGCTCGCACAACGCACCAGATTGCTGCCGCAAACGCCGACGATAGCCGAGGCTGGCGTATCGGGTTATGAATCGAGCAGTTGGTATGGCGTTGTCGCGCCGGCCAGGACGCCGCAGCCAATCATCTCGCGCCTGGCGAAAGTGATCGTGCAGATCATCAACCGCGCGGACGCTACGGATGCGCTGCTCAAGGTGGGGTTGGAGCCGCACACGTCGTCGCCCGACGTGTTTGGCGCATACATCAAATCGGAGGTGGCGAAGTGGGGCCGCATCATCAAGGAACTCGGCATTACGGCGAATTGACATGAGCGCCGTGCTGATCACGCAGTGTTTGCAACAGGACTTTGTGGCGCCCGTGGGCCGCTATGACCAGCTGCCCAATCTGCTTCATATCGGCTTTGAAGAGGCGCGCCGGCTGATGGGGGAGGTGCCCGCCGAAGGCCCTGTGGCGCGCGTCATGCGCTGGGCGTACCAGCAGCCCGATGCACGGCTGCAACTCATCCACATCCGCGACTGGCACGATGCCGGCGACCCCGAGCAAAAAAGACATTTCGAGCAGTTTGGCGAGCATTGCGTGAAAGACACGCCCGGTGCGGCGTTTGTATTCGAGGCGCCCGCGCGCGCAGGCAAGCTGGTGACGTTGATCGACTCGCCGGGGCTGAATGATTTTCTTGGCACGTCGCTGGCATCCGCATTGGCGGTGCCGGCACGAATTGGTGTCATGGGCGTGTGGACGGAAGCCAAGGTGAGTTTTCTCGCCTACGAGTTGCGCACGCGTTTTCCCACCGCCGAGATCGCAGTGTGCTCGGCGCTGACCGCCAGCGCCAGCCGCAACGGGCACTTCCTTGCGCTGACGCAAATGCAGAAGCTGCTGGGCGTGCGCATCATCGATTCGGTTGGCGGCTTTGTCGATTTTCTCGGGGGCAAGCTGGATGAGGCGCCGCTGCCGGTGTCAACGGTGGCGGGCGCGCAGCCGCAGTTTGAATTCACCGGCAAGGTTGCGCCCAGCGATGTGGACCGGCAGTTGCTCGCGTACCTGTTCCGTGACTGCACCACTGTGCGCGCGAAGGCGCTGTCCGGCGGGTTTTCCGGCAATCTGGTGCTGGCCTGCGACAGCACGGATCGTGAGCGGCGACGCCAGGTGCCGCATGTGGTGAAGATCGGCGAGCGCGATCCCATCGGCCGCGAGCGTGCGGCCTTCGAGCAGATCGAGCAGGTGCTGGGCAACTCCGCGCCGCGTATCACAGACTTTGCCGACTGGGGCGGGCGTGGCGCGATCAAGTATCGCTATGCCGCCATGGGCGAGGGCGTGGCCAGCACGTTTCAGCGTCTGTATATGGAGGGGCTGCCGCAGTCGGAAGTCGAGCGCATTCTCGATACCGTGTTCGGCGAGCAACTGGCGCGGCTCTACAGCGCACCGGAACGCGAGCGTGCGGATTTGTTCGATTATTACGCGTTCAGTGCGAAGTGGGCGCCACACGTACGCGAGCGTGTTGAGGCGTTGTTGGGTGCGCCCGCCCATGGGGAATCGCTCATTTTGTCCGGCAATGTGACCACGCCCAATGTTTGCCGCTTCTACGACAGCGTGCTCGACAGTTTGCCCCGTCAGCGGTCGCGTTCGTGGTGGTTCGCGCATGTGCATGGCGACCTAAACGGCGCCAACATCATTCTCGATGCGCACCAGAACGTGTGGCTGATTGATTTTTCCATACGCATCGTGGCCATATCCTCAAGGACCTGGCCAAGCTGGAAAACGATGTGCTCTACATCTGGACACCAGTGAATGGCGCGGCGGAGTTGGCAGAGGCTGTCCGCGTGACCGAAGGGCTGCTGGCGGTGCGTGACCTCGCCGCGGAATTGCCGCATGCCGCCGATGCCGGCATCACCACGCCCGTGTTCGTGCGTGCGTGGGAGACGGTGCGCAAGTTGCGTTCGTATTACCCGGCGTTGCTGCAAAGCGACCGCGACCCGCTGCAACTGCTGATTGCGCAACTGCGCTACGCCGTGCATACGCTGGGGTTTGATGAATGCAACCACTGGCAGAAATTGTGGGCGCTACATACTGCCGGGTACGCGGCCGCCATTATTGAGCAGCGTTTGACGCGCACGGGGCCGCTGCGCGTGGATTGGCTTAATCCAGCATTGCCCAATCTGGGCATCACCCTCCTGCCCGGGCGACGTGACTATGGACGCGATCTCGCCACCGATATCGCCAGCCTCAAGGCAGCGGGTGTCACGCATGTGCTGTCGCTCATCACCGACGATGAACTCGCGGCGCGTGGCGTGGAGGGGCTGGGCGCGGCCCTGCGTGAGGCGGGCCTCGTGCAGCGGCAGGATGCGTTGCTCGATCAGCGTGCCGCTACCATTGAGCAGATGGACAGGATTGCGGAATGGCTCGACGCGACGCTGAAGCAGGGCGCACGCGTCGCGATTCACTGTATGGCGGGTCTGGGTCGTTCCGGCATGGTGGCAGCGAGTTATTTGACGCGTTCCGGCATGCGCGCGGATGCGACGATTGCGCTGGTGCGCGAAAAGCGTTCACCGCGTGCGGTGGAGACGGCGGTGCAGGAGGAGTTTGTGCACAAGTACGCAGCATATAGAGAATAAAAGTATTTAAAAACAAATACTTACGGGAGAGGTGCCCCATGGGTTTGCTGGACATGTTCCAAAAAGTTTCCGAGTCACCGACGCGGTCGTCGAAGGCCAAGCCTTCGAAAACGTTCGATGTCGCCGATCTCTACGACGGCCCGCTTGCGCAGCCGCTGGCACAGGGGGGCGCAAACGCGGTGGCGCTCGATGAAAAGCTGCGGCAGGCGTACTTCTGGATTGTCAATCAGGCCATCATCAACCCGTTCTATGACATCGAGTATCAGGACGGGCCGTCGCCGCAGTACACTTTTGGCGATCAGAAAAGCGTGTTGCGATTGCCGTCGGGCCAGAGTTATTCGAGCTTTGTGCTGCTGCCCCTGCTAAATCTTGTCGTGCGCAAGCGCTGTCTGTTGGTGGGCGGGCCCGGGCGCGGCAAGACGGCGAGCGCCATTCTGATGGGCATTCTCGCGGGTTATCCGCTGAAGGATGTGAAGCGTGCGATCCAGCATGGCCAACCGCAGATGACGATTACCGATCTCCTGGGCAACCCATTGCCTGGTGATCTGGTGAAGGCCGAGAGCATGGACAACATTCGCATCGCGTGGCGTAAATGGCTGGCGATGCGCGTGAAAATTATCGACGAGTACAACCGCATTCCAACGCGCACGCAATCGGCGTTGCTGACCGTGATGGCCGACAACTACGCTGAACTGCTGGACCAGATTTACGAATGCCCGGAGGCGGCGTGGTACCTCACCGCCAACGATGATGCGGGCGGAGGCACGTATCAGGTGATTGAAGCACTGCGTGACCGCATCGACGTGGTGGTGAAGGCGCTGCACTTTAACCCACGCTTTCTGGGCGAGTTGCTCGCACGCATCGAGGCCGGCGTGAAGCCGGAGACACTGGTGCCGCGTGCCATCATCTTTAACGAGGCGGAGATCGACGCCGCCAATGCCGCCATCCTCGCGGTGAAGGTGCCCGATCCGCTGCGCCGCCGCATCGAGCACTTTGCCAGCCAGTTTGAGTATTACGAATACGCCGCCGCGCAGCTCGAATACAAAACCAAGGACACGGTCAAATTGTCGGGCGTGGAATTTCACCAGCTTGATGCGCTCGACACCGGCAAGGACAAGGTAAAGGACCTCGGCCTGCAAACGCGCAACGGCCTGTCGGTTCGCGCGCTGATGACCGTGCTGGTGTACGTGAAGGCGATGGCGTGGTTTCGCGGTGATGAGTTCGTCACCCTGGAGGACATCAGGCAGGTGCTGCCGTTTGTGTTGCATGACAAACTCACTCAGAACGCCGATGCGCCGTACTTCGAGCAGGGCGGGCAGGCGGTTTATCGTGTGGATCGCATCGGGTGGTTGCGCCAGCTGTTCGATCTGTCGTGCCAGGAATTTGACCGGTTGAACCTCGACAAGGAAGACCCGGTCGCGCGGTTTGATGCCGAGTTTCAGAATGGGTTGGATGGCCTGCCTGAAGCCGAGGTGCGCAAGCGCCTGGCGCAGATCGAGCGCACGCTCGAAGCGTGGGCCGCGCAGCGCAAGGTGATCGGGCCTCGCTTTGATGACATCCTCAAGCTCAAATACCTGCACCAGCGCTACACCAACTATCTGCATTGGCTGGTGAACAAGCCATGAGTGGCGCGGTCAGCAGTGCGCTGGCGTCGGTGTTAAAGGCGCGGCGCGACGAGTTCAATCAACGATTTCTCGCCGCGCAGCAACAGCATCGAACGCTCACGCCAGAGGCTTGGCACGCATTTCTGCGCGAGACATTGAGCCCCGTGGCGGAGATCATCGCCGCGCACGATGCGGCCGCCGTCGATGGCGTCATCAACGTGCTCTACGATCAGGCGCTGCCGTTGGTGGCGAAGCAATGGCTGGGGCCGGCGCCTCGCGATGCGGTGTTTGCCGCGTGCTACAAGCAGTTGGTGGCGGCGCTGGCGCCACTGGTGGCACGCGAGCCGGAGCGCATGTCCGGCGCGGTGTTGAATGCGTTGCATCAACTGTGCGCGATGGATGGTGCGCGTGCAAAGGAGTGGACACAGCGCGTGGCGGCAATTTTGAAGCCTGTTGCCACATTCGCCACGGTGGATCAAGCGCTCGCGCTCGGCCGTGTTATTGCTTGGCGCGTGGGTCTGGCGTCGCAGCGCGAGGTGGCCTTGCGCGAAGCGCCCGCGTTGCCGCCAGACTGGACGCGCGCGGCGCTGGACCTGCCGTTCACGCCGGACGCGGGGCTGTGGAGCGCGCTGGCGCAGAACCCCGCCATGCGCGCCGAAGAAAAGATGCCGCCCATCAAGCCGGAGTGGCTGGGCTGGTGCGGCAGCTTTCGCGGGCTGGGAGGGCCATTTGCCATGCTGCCCAATTTGGGCTTGGCCGGTGGGCGGCTTGCGGCAAGTGATGGACAGCACACATGGTGGGTGGCGGCTGATGGCTATGGCCAGCAATGCGTGCGTATGGGGGCAGCGTCGGAGTGGCCGTTGGAATCGGCGGACAAGAGTGCTGCCAGCAAGGTAAGCGAAGCGGGAGCGATCGTACTTGCGGGTAGATCGCATCCTTTCCCGGAGCTGGAGACCGCGCGCGATGCCGTGTGGCACAACGGCATTCTCGCCGTCGTCCTGCGTACCTCGTATCAGGTGGCGCTGCTGCGATGCCCGAAGCTCTAATGCAGGCAAACGCGCTGGAGCAACTGCGTGACAGCTGGCGCGAGCAATGGCCACAGGCGTTGTCGTTGTGGAGCACCTATGCGCGCCTTACGGAGCCGCGCTGGTGCCTGACGCACAAGGAGGCGAAGCAGGAACACCTGACGATGAGCTTCGCCATGATCCGGCTGACGGATCATGCGGTGGTGCTTAACCTGCAGGACATCGCCGAACGCGGACTGCAGGCATTTCCGGTGGAGATTATGGCGCATGAGATCGGCCATCACATCTACTGCCCCGGAGACCTTACTGATCAGGGGCGCCTGCTGGCGCGTGTGCGGCGTGGTTTGCCTGGCGTGGAGGAAAGCGCACCGATGATCGCTAACCTCTATGCCGACCTGTTTATCAACGACCGGCTGCAACGAAGTCACGGACTTAATCTCGACCGCATCTACGCCAGGCTGGGCGATGACGGCAGCAGCGTGCTGTGGCGTATTTATCTGCGCATGTACGAGATTTTGTGGCAGCTGGAGCGAGGCACGCTGGTAAAGCACCCGCTGACGCCCGGGCAGGAGGGCGATGCTCAGCTCGGCGCACGCATGATCCGTGTCTATGCCCGGGACTGGATGAAGGGCGCGGCGTCGTTCGGTGCGCTGTGCCTGACGTATCTCACCAAGGACGAGGGCAGCAAGCTGCGCAAGGCGGCGAGCCGGCTGCTCGACAGTGAGGGCGATCCGGGAGGGGACGGCGAAGCATTGCCCGACGGATTGTCCGGCATTGATGACGATGAACTGGAGCCGGTGCGGCATCCGTCGGAGGACCCGCTGGTGGCAGGGGAGAAAGTGGAAGGGGCGGATCGCGACGCCTCGGGCGCGCAGGGCGAAGAGGATGCAGACCACAGCAAAGACCCCGGCGGCCAGAAATCCACCAAGAATTTCCGTGATATTCGCGAGTATCGCGAACTTATCAAGCAGTTGAATGGCAAGGCCAGTGACAGCGACATTACCATCCGCTACTACCGTGAGCGCGCGATGCCCTATCTCATCCGCTTTCCGGTCAAGGAGACCCCACTGGCACAGGAGCCGATGCCCGAAGGGTTGGAAACCTGGGACATCGGTCGCCCGCTGACCGAGGTGGACTGGGTGGAGAGCGTGGTGATGAGCCCGCACGTGGTACCGGGCGTGACCACACTCGCGCGTGTGTATGGCGACACGCCGGGCAGCGACCCTCGCAAGGAGCCGTTTGATTTGTATGTCGGCATCGACTGCTCCGGCTCCATGCCCAACCCCACGGTGAATCTTTCGTATCCGGTGCTCGCGGGGTTTATCGTTGCGTTGTCGGCGCTGCGCGCGGGCGGGCGCGTGATGGCCTGTCTGTCGGGCGAGGTCGGCAAGTCCATTGCCACTGATGGCTTTCAGCGGGAACAGGCCGCGGTGCTGGGGTTGATGACGCAGTATCTGGGCACCGGCTACAGTTACGGCATTTTCCGCCTTGACGACATGGTCACGGAGCTGCGCAAACAAAAGGCGCGCAAGCGCCCGGTGCATATCCTGATTGTCACAGATACCGATATCTACACGTCCCTCGCCTCCAACCAGGGCAAGAAAGATTCGCGTCTGGGCTGGACTGTCGCACAGGAGGCGCTGACGGCGGCGGGTGGTGGCGGTACCATGCTGTTGAATGCCGCGCCGTCGAGCAAGGACAAAAATGCCGAAGCGCTGCGTGCGCAGGGCTGGCGCTTGGCTTATGTCAGTCGCTGGGAAGAGGTACTGGATTTCGCACGCAAATTCTCCAGTGATCTGTGGGGGCAGACGGGACAGGTGAAGCGGTGAAAAGTGAAGGCCCGTTACTGCAATACTTGATGCGGCGCATTGCCGAGATGCCGCCGGATCTGCTCGCCGAGCTGGCAAGTGACGCGGCACCTGGCATCGAGGCGGGTGCTGTGACCGGGGATGTCTTGCGCGGGCTGGGGTTGCTCAATCCGGACCGGCGCTGGCTCGAGTCGCTGCGGCCCGCCAAGCTCGACAAGACCAGCCGCAATATCATTCGCGTCACGCTGGTGGGTGGCTGGCTTCTGGCCGACCCGTGGTTTCAGGGCAGGGCCAATCCCGCACAGGCCCAGGTGTGGCTCGTGACCGTGGTCCGCGATCTTGCGGCGGTAACCACGGCCGATGCGTTGGTGAAGGATGACGACCGGCGCGAGGAGCTGGCGCGCTTGTGTCTGAAGGCGCTGGAATTCAGACCGCAGGGCGAAAATGCCAAGCAGGCGCAGCAGCGGCTGGAGTCGATTTCCAGCGTCGAGCGTGAGCGCGTCATCGCGGCGTCGCGCGAGTTGCAGGAGGCGGTGCGCAAGAAGCGCGCCGAGGAAGAAGAGCGCGCGCGCAAGGTGCGCGAAGAAATGGCGCGCAAGGCGGCGGAGGAAGCGGCAGCGAAGGGGACAAGGGAATGAAGCTTTCAATCAGGCCCTACGGGGCAGGCAGGATTTTTCGTGAGGGTTGTCTGATGGCATGACGTAAGTAATTGTTTTTAAATATATTTTAGTTGATTATCCTGTGCATCCTTTTTTAATGCTGTTGACACAATGACGACCGTGCAGGCCCCCACGCTGCAACGCCTCTACGAACTCTCGCCCACGGCAAACGCCGAAAGCCGGGAGACGCTGGCGGCCCTGTATGGGCACGCCTGCGCGCCGGTGTGGAACCATCCGGCGGGGGATCGGTTGCAGCCGGATGATGTCGAGCAACTTGCGCAGTTCGCCAACACCTTGAAGGCGAATCGGGGCGTTCGTGCCTCGCAACCCGGTGAGAGCATTCTCGCCTGGGCTGCATCGCGCATCGCACAATCGCCACTGTATCGCTTGCGTTTTGGCGAAGACTTGTCGGAGCACGGCCTCGCGCAGCGCTGGCACGAACTGCCGACCACTTCGCGCGAAGACGTGGCCATGCACGCGGACCGGTTGACGCCCGACGATGCGCCGCTGGAACGCATGATTATTTACCGCACAGCTGGGACGACGGGCCACGCGCTGCTGGTGCCGCAGGATGCGCTGGCGGTGGCGTGTTATCTGCCGTTGCTCAATTTCGCGCTGTCCCGGTTTGATGTGGATACCCAATTCGCGCCGGGCGACATCGCATGCTTTCTGGTGGGGTCGCAGCGCCACACGGTGACCTATCCGACCGTGATGGCGGGCTGGAGCGGCGCGGGTTTTTGCAAGCTGAACCTGTTCGCAGAGGAATGGCCGGACGCGAATGCAGATTCGGCGCGCACCAAATACTTCGAACACTTCAAGCCGCGCATTCTGACTGGCGACCCATTGAGCTTTGCTGACATGCTGGACTACGGCGTGGGTGGCGCGCCCAGGGCACTGGTTACCACGGCGGTGGCGATGTCGGCAGCCTTGAAAGAGAAACTTCAACGCCATTACCGCTGCCCGGTGATCGACTGGTATTCGCTCACCGAAACCGGGCCGCTGGGTTATGCCTGTCCGCAAGGCCACGGCTACCACTGGTTGCCGCACGATGTGCATCTGGAAACGTTGGATGGCAATGGTCGCCCGACCACCGGCATTGGTGAAATCACGGTAACTGGCGGGCGTAATCCATTCATCCCGTTGCTGCGCTATCGCACGGGTGATTGGGGGCGGATCGATTTCACGCCATGCTCATGCGGCGACCCGATGCCGCGGCTGATGGAACTGGAAGGCCGCTCGCCGGTGGTATTTCGTGCGGCGAACGGCATGCGTGTGACCACGCAGGATGTGGCCACGGTGTTGCGGCGTTATCCGCTAGTACAACATCGATTTGTGCAGAATGAAGATGGCGCCTGCGAACTGACCTATCGTACGCTCACATCGGCGGCGTGGCCTCGTGGCGAACTCGAAGCGGAATTGCGCGCGCTGCTGCACCAGGATGTCTTGCTGCTCGAAGACGCACAACTCGGTAATCGCGGCGTGGCGGACAAAGTGATTCCTTACGCGAGCAAAATGATCGAGGAATGAGTTGAATACATCGCTGCGCAACCCTCCGCTTGACCACCCTTACGCGGGACGGGCACACCGCGTCTACGTCGCACTCACCAATCACTGCAATCGCGCCTGCCCGTGGTGCAGCACCTATTCTTCACCGGCGCGCGGCACGTGGATTACGTGGGCGCAGTTGCAGGCGAGCTTGCCCGTAGCAGGGAATTTTGATGTGCAACTCGAAGGCGGTGAACCGACGCTACATCCCGAATTTTGGGATTTCATCGCTCGGCTGCGTGGCAACCCGCGTTGTGGCTGTTTGGTACTGTGCACCAATGGTGTGGCGTTGCCGCGCCACGCGGGCAAATTGCACGATTGGCTCGCCCGGCTCGGCGCGCCTTTGATAATAAAACTTTCAATAAATCAATATCTTATGGATCACGACCCTGGCTTGCTGCAATTGGCCGCCGGGGTGCAAAGCGCGATACAGACGTTGGGCGGCGAGCGCGAAGTGATCTACAACGTGCGCCTGCGCAGAGGCAACGACGGCGACGACAGGGCCGAGATCGATGCCGTGCACGAGGCCGGCCTCATGCCGCGCGCCAATGTGTTTTATTTACAGCGCTACGGACTTGCGAGCAACGAAGCGGCTTGGGACGCGCCACATCTGGCGGGTGAAAACTTCCGGCTGGTAAATCCCGACGGACGCGTGTTCGGCCCCGACTTGATTGCACGTTCAGAATACATGGGCGGTCTCGCGTGAATGCGCCCCACGTCCCATTTTTGCCGCGGTGGCGTGATTTACAAAGTACGGCGTTTGATCTCGCCCGCAACAGCACCGCGCGCCGCACGGTGACCATCGATTTGTGGGGCAAGCCCGCTGAAGTTTACGCCAATGCCAATCTGTCGATTTACAGTGCTCAAACGTGTAATGCGCGCTGCGCCTTTTGCGTGGAGGAACTGCGGCCCGCCGCACGTGGTGTTTCACTTGCCACACAAAAAGTTGTGGAACGTGATGACACACGTTACTTTACCGCGCTGCGCGACGTGCTGAATGCGTTAAAGCCGCTGAATCCCAGTATGTCGGTGACAGGCGGCGAGCCAAGCCAGGATGCGCGCTTGCCACGCATCCTGCGCACGCTGCAGGCGGCTTACGCACAGGGCGCGCGCAAACGTACGGTGACCACTAACGGCTCCGGATTGCTCGATCAACGCGATGGCCGGCGGGTGATTGACTGGATTGCCGATACGGGTGTTGCGCACCTGAATATCAGCCGCGCGCATTGGGATGACCGTGTCAATGCCCGTCTAATGCGTTATCGCAGCGATGCCTCGCCCGATGCCGCCGCGCTGCGTGAAATCGTCGCGTGTGCGAAGCTCGGCGGCACGCGCGTGCGGCTGTCGTGTGTGCTGGTGGCGCGCGCGGTGGATGATCTGGATGATGTGGTGCGCTATCTTGATTTTGCCGCCAGCGTGGGCGTGGATAACGTGATTTTCCGGCAGTTGATGCGGCATGATCCAGCGGTGACACGAGCCAATTTCGTCACCCGCTTCTCCGAGCGGCGCGGTGTAGTCATGACACCGCTGCTGACAGCGTTGCAGCAACGCAGTGACTTCTCGTTCGTGCGGCAGGTAATGGGTTATTACTACTATGTCGAAGTGTGGCGCTACGGTGAACCGGGGTGCGCCGGCGGGATCGACGTGGTGTTTGAAGGCGCTGATCTGGCGCGGCTGGAGCGCAGCAAGGCCGACATGCCTGGCGTAATTCAGGAGCTGATTTTTCACCCCAATGCGCGGCTGGCTTCGACTTGGCAGCCGTGGGATGGCGTGCTTGGGCCGCCCGGTCAGTCCGGCCTGCCCATGACCTTGTAACAGTTTGTTTCGCCGGGCCGTCGGCGGCTCACGAATGCGTTATTCTTGGCAGTCACGCGCACTGTGCGCTACCTATTTGTGCGTCCGGGCTGGGCGCAAACAGCGAGTCGAAAACGAATGACCAGATTAACCAAGTGGATGGCCGGTCTGGCTGGCGCTGCGGCGCTGGGCGGTGGCGGCTATTGGGGTTATCAGCAGTGGCAGGCGTCGAACGACCCCGCCGCCGTTGTTGCCAAGGATGGCAAGGGTGACGCCAAGGGCAACAAGGCGGACGGTGCCGGCGCTGAAAAAGGCAAGGGCGACGGGAAAGGTGAAGGCAAGGGGGAAAGTAAGGGCAAGGGTGATGGCAAGAGCAAGGGCGGCCGTGGCCAGGCTGCGCCGGTGGCGGTGGGCATGGCGCGTGCCGGCAATGTCAATATCTATTTGAATGGCCTGGGCACGGTAACGCCCACCCGCACGGTCACGGTGCGTAGCCGGGTGGATGGTGAACTCCTGCGCGTTCACTTTCGCGAGGGGCAGGCCGTCAAGCAGGGGCAATTACTGGCGGAAGTTGACCCCCGCCCTTTTCAGGCGCAGCTTTTGCAGGCGCAGGGGCAGATGCAGCGCGATCAGGCGCAGCTCGCCAATGCGCGCATTGATCTTGAGCGGTATCGCACGTTGCTCAAGCAGGATTCCATCGCCGAGCAGCAGGTGGCGAGTCAGGAGGCGCTGGTCAAGCAGCTTGAGGGCACGGTCAAGGTGGATCAAGGGCAGGTGGACAACGCGCGATTGCAAGTGACTTACTCACGTGTAACAGCACCGATTTCCGGACAACTGGGCTTGCGGCAGGTCGATCCCGGCAACGTGGTGCGTTCGGGTGACGCCAACGGCATTGTGGTCATCACACAGGTGAAGCCGATTACCGTGCTTTTCACCATTCCGCAGGATGACTTGCCGCGCGTGTTAAAGCGCTTGCGTGACGGCGAGCGGCTGCCGGTGGAAGTGTTTGACCGCGATCAGAAGACGCGCCTGGGGCGCGGGCGTTTGTTGACGGCGGATAACCAGATCGACACCACCACCGGGACGGTCAAGCTGAAGGCGCAATTGCCCAATGATGAAGGCAACCTGTTCCCCAACCAGTTTGTGAACGTGCGCATGCTGGTGGATACGCGCGAGGACGCCATCACCGTACCCTCGTCGGCGCTGCAACGCGGTGCTCAAGGTATTTTCGTCTATGTGCTGAACGAAGACCGAACTGTGTCGATGCGCAATGTGAAGACCGGGCCGGTGGACGGCACGCGCATCGTTGTTGAATCTGGCGTTGCCGCCGGTGAGCGCGTGGTAATTGACGGCATGGACCGCCTGCGTGACGGCATGCGGGTGGAGATTGCCGACCGCGAAAGTGCGTTCAAGGGCGATGGCAAGGGTAAAGGCAAGGGAAAGGGCCGGCGAGACAAGGCTGTCGACGAAGCAGCGGGTGAGGCTGCCAAGGGGAATGCGGCGAAGGGAGACACCCCCAAAGGCGACATCAAGGATGATGGCAAGGGAGATGGCAGGCGCGAGTCGAAGGGCAAGGGGCGCCCAGAAAAAGGCGATGCCGCCGACGGTGAACGGCCCCGTCGGAAGGGCGAACGTGCTGGAAGCGAGGGCGCAAAAAGTGATTTTGCCGATGGCGAGCGCCCGCCGGGCAAGGGTGGCGCGAAAGGTGAGAAAGGCGAAGGTAAGGCGCGCCGTGACCGCAGGCCTGATGATGCCGGGGCAAGCCCGGACGCAGGCGACAGTGAACGCCCCACGAAGGCGCGCGAGGGCCGCGGTGAGAAGGGTGATCGAGCCAGAGAGGCCACCCCTGCGGATATCGCCAAAGAAGCCGCGATGGAAGGCATCAAACCTGACGCGGCTGGCGTTGACGCGGCGAAGGCGGAAAGAGGCGATAAAGGGGAAGGCAGACGCAAGGGTGATGCACGCAAGAAAGCGAAGGATGCAGAGTAGTTCTGCTGACTGGTCCCCGCTCTGACCATGAATCCTTCCCGCCTCTTTATCCTGCGCCCTGTGGCCACCTCATTGTTGATGGTGGCCATCCTGCTGTCGGGCATCATCGCCTATCGATTGCTGCCGATTTCAGCGCTGCCGCAGGTGGATTACCCGACGATACAGGTTGTCACGTTTTACCCGGGCGCGAGCCCCGAGGTGATCGCGTCTTCAATCACCGCACCGCTGGAACGGCAGTTCGGGCAGATGCCGGGCCTGCGGCAGATGTCATCCACCAGTTCGGGTGGCGCCTCGGTGGTGACCCTGCAGTTTTCGCTGGAACTGGAACTCGATTCCGCCGAGCAAAGTGTGCAGGCGTCGATCAACGCGGCGGCAAATCTACTGCCGACCGATTTGCCCGCGCCGCCGGTCTACAGCAAGGTAAACCCGGCCGATGCGCCAATATTGACACTGGGCATCACCTCGAAGACGCTTCCCATGACCACCGTGCAGAACCTCGCCGACACACGCGTGGCGCAGAAGATTTCGCAGGTCACTGGCGTGGGGCTGGTGACGCTGTCCGGCGGTAACCGGCCTGCCGTGCGCGTGCAGACCAATCCGTCGGCGCTGGCGGCCAATGGTCTGAGTCTGGAAGATGTGCGCCAGGCGGTGGCCGCGGCCAACGTGAATCAGGCCAAGGGCAGCTTCGATGGCCCGGAGCGCGCCTACACCATTGACGCCAACGACCAGCTGAAATCCGCCGACGAATACCGCAAGGTGGTGGTGGCGTATCGCAATGGCGCACCGGTGTATCTGACGGACGTGGCGGAGGTCATCGACGCGCCGGAAAACATGCGGCTCGCGGCGTGGATGAACAACACGCCCGCCATTATCATGAACATTCAGCGTCAGCCCGGCGCCAATGTGATCGACGTGGTGAACCGCATCAAGGAACTGTTGCCGCAGTTGCAGGGCGCGTTGCCCGCCGCGGTGGATGTGGCCATTCTGACCGACCGCACAGTGACCATCCGCGCCTCGGTGCACGATGTGCAGATTGAGCTGCTGCTCGCCGTTGTGCTGGTGGTGCTGGTGATCTTTGTGTTCCTGCGCAACGTTCCGGCCACCCTCATCCCCGGTGTGGCGGTGCCGCTGTCGCTGGTGGGCACCTTCGGCGTGATGTATCTCGCCGGCTTTTCCATCAACAACCTCACGCTGATGGCGTTGACGATAGCCACCGGCTTTGTGGTGGACGACGCCATTGTGATGATCGAAAACATCGCGCGCTATGTCGAGGAGGGCGAGTCGCCGCTGGCGGCTGCGCTGAAAGGCTCGCAGCAGATCGGCTTCACCATCATCTCGCTCACGTTTTCGCTGATCGCAGTGTTGATCCCGTTGCTGTTTATGGGCGATGTGGTCGGGCGATTGTTCCGTGAATTCGCCATTACGCTGGCGGTGTCGATACTGATTTCCGCTGTCGTGTCGCTGACGCTGACGCCGATGATGTGCGCGCGCCTGTTGCGCCACACGCCGGAGCACGCGCACGGCCGACTCTACAAAATAACCGGTGCGTGGTTTGACGCGATGATTCGTTTCTATGGCGCGACGTTGCGCTGGGTGCTGGACCGCCAGTTCCTGACACTGCTCGTGGCCATTGCCACGCTGGCACTGGCGGTGGTGATGTATGTATTTGTTTCCAAAGGATTTTTTCCGATTCAAGATACGGGCGTGATTCAGGGCATCACGGATGCTGAACAGACCGTGTCGTTCGGTGCGATGGGCGAACGGCAGCAGCGGCTGGCGCAGGTGATCCTTGAGGATCCCGCGGTGGAAAGCCTGTCCTCGTTTATCGGTGTCGATGGCCAGAATGCAACATTGAACAGCGGGCGCATGCTCATCAACCTGAAGCCGCATGGCCAGCGCCCGCACGTGCTGACGGTGATCAACCGCCTGAAGGAAGCGACGGCGAAACTCGAGGGCATCACGCTCTATATGCAGCCCGTACAGGACCTGACCATTGAGGACAAGGTGAGCCGCACGCAGTTCCAGTTCACGCTCGATACCGCGAAGCTCGACGAGCTCGGCGTGTGGGTTCCGCGCGTGGTGGATCGGCTGAGGCAGTTGCGCGAAATCACCGACGTGACGAGCGATTTGCAAAATCAGGGTTTGCAGGCGTATCTGGAAATCGACCGCGACACAGCCGCGCGCCTCGGCGTGACACCAGCGTCGATCAATACCGCGCTCTACAACGCCTTTGGGCAGCGGCTGATTTCCACCATCTTTACGCAAACCAGCCAGTACCGCGTGGTGCTGGAGGTGAAGCCGGAATACCGTATCGGCCCACAGGCGCTGTCTGAAATCTATGTGCCCGGTGCGGGTGGTTCGCAGGTGCGGTTGTCCACTGTCACCCGGCTGCTGGAAAAGCCTGCCACACTGGCGATCAACCATCTGGGCAATTTTCCGTCGTCGACGATCTCGTTCAACCTTGCGCCGGGCGTGGCGCTGGGCGACGCCGTGCAGGCCATTGAAGCTGCGCAGAAAGAAATCGGCATGCCCGCGAGCATCCGCACCAGTTTCCAAGGGGCGGCGCTCGCCTTTCGTGCGTCGCTCACCAACACGCTGTGGCTCATCATTGCCGCCATTGTCACCATGTACATCGTCCTCGGCGTGCTGTACGAAAGCTACATTCACCCGGTAACGATACTCTCCACGCTGCCTTCGGCGGGCGTGGGTGCACTGCTGGCGCTGATCCTTGCGCGTATGGATCTGGGCATCATCGGCGTGATCGGCATCATTCTGCTGATTGGCATCGTCAAGAAAAACGCCATCATGATGATCGACTTTGCGCTGGATGCCGAGCGCAACGAGGGCAAGTCACCGCGCGAGGCGATCTACCAGGCCTGCTTGCTGCGCTTCCGCCCGATCATGATGACGACCGCTTGCGCGTTGCTGGGGGCGTTGCCGCTGATGCTGTCCACCGGCGTGGGCGCGGAATTGCGTCAACCGCTGGGCGTCACCATGGTGGGCGGTCTGATCGTGAGTCAGGTGCTGACGTTGTACACGACGCCGGTGATTTACCTCGCGTTTGACAGTCTCGCGCGGCGCTATCGGGCGAAACATCCCAGTCCGGTGGAAGAAGACATGGCTGGGACGGGTTAGCGCATGAATCTTGCTGAACCTTTCATCCGCCGCCCGGTCGCCACGGTTTTGCTGACGCTGGGGCTGGTGCTCGCGGGTGTGCTGGGCTTCACGCTGTTGCCGGTGTCACCGCTGCCCCAGGTGGATTACCCTACCATACAGGTCAGTGCGCAGTTGCCGGGTGCGAGCCCGGAGACCATGGCCGCGACTGTTGCGACGCCACTCGAAAGAGCGCTGGGCAAGATTGCGGGCGTTACCGAGATCACGTCATCAAGTTCGCTGGGCAACTCACGTGTGACGCTGCAGTTTGATTTGTCGCGCAGCATCGATGGCGCGGCGCGCGAAGTGCAGGCGGCGATCAATGCTTCGCGCTCGGAACTGCCGTCCAGCCTGCCGCGCAACCCCACCTACCGCAAGATAAACCCAGCCGATGCGCCCATCATGATCATCGCGCTTACCTCGGAAACCTACGATCGCGGGCAGATGTACGACATCGCCTCCATCATCCTGGGCGAGAAGCTTGCGCAGGTGAAGGGCATCGGTCAGGTCACAGTGAGCGGCGCCTCACTCCCGGCTGTGCGCATTGAGATCAACCCCACGGCCTTGAACAAGTACGGCATTGGTCTTGATGAGGTGCGTACGGTCATCAACGCCAACAATGCTAACCGGCCCAAAGGCATTGTCGAGGAGGGTGACAAGCAGTGGCAGATCTACGCCAACGACCAGGCGGTGAAGGCATCGGAATACGCTCCGCTCATCGTGGCGTTTCGCAACGGGGCGCCGGTACGGTTGTCGGACGTGGCCGAGGTTGTCGATGGGGTGCAGGATTTGCGCAATGCCGGCATTTCCAATGGCAAGTCAGCGGTCATTGTGCTGCTCTATCGCCAACCCGGCGCCAACATTATCGAGGTGGCGAACCGCGTGCGCGACGTGCTGCCGCAGTTGCAGGCGTCGATACCGGGGGCGATTGATCTTAACGTGGTGATGGAGCGCACCACCACCATACGTGCCTCGCTGGCCGAGATCGAACGTACGCTGCTGATTTCGCTGGTGCTGGTGATCATGGTGGTGTTCCTGTTCCTGCGCAATGGACGTGCCGCACTGATCCCCAGCGTTGCGGTTCCAGTGTCATTGACCGGAACTTTTGCCTTCATGTATCTGTGCGGTTTCAGTCTGAACAATCTTTCGCTGATGGCGATCACGGTGGCCACGGGCTTCGTGGTGGATGACGCCATCGTGGTGCTGGAGAATGTATCGCGTCATATCGAAAAGGGTGTTGCGCCCTACCGGGCCGCATTGCTGGGGGTGAAGGAGGTGGGTTTCACGGTAATGTCGATCAGCGTGTCGCTCATCGCCGTGTTTATTCCCATTCTGATGATGGGTGGCATTGTTGGTCGGCTGTTTCGCGAATTTGCGGTAACGCTGTCGGTGGCGATACTGCTTTCCATGGTCGTGTCGCTGACCCTGACGCCCATGATGTGCTCGCGCCTGCTGCGCAAGGATGATGGCCGGCATGGCCGGCTTTATCGCATCACGGAAAGGGCCTTTAACTGGGTGTCGAAGGGCTACGAGAAATCGCTGGCGCTGGCGCTGCGCTGGCCGCTGCTGGTGCTGCTGGCGCTTTTTGCCACCATCGCACTCAATGTCTACCTCTACAACATTGTTCCCAAGGGATTC
Organism: Betaproteobacteria bacterium; assembly: GCA_900299145.1. Taxonomy (GTDB): domain Bacteria; phylum Pseudomonadota; class Gammaproteobacteria; order Burkholderiales; family SG8-41; genus UBA5216. The sequence goes on from OMIN01000038.1 coordinate 61,062, forward strand.
TTCCCGCGTCAGGACACTGGCCGCATGGTGGGGTCATTGCAGGCTGACCAGGCCAGCTCTTTCCAGGCGGTTCGTTTGAAGCTTGCTGATTTCATCAAGATTGTGCAGAGTGACCCTGCAGTCGAGAGCGTCACCGGCTTTACCGGTGGTGGGCAGCGCAATGGCGGGTTCATGTTTATCCAGCTTAAGCCCGTCAAGGAACGCAAGCTCACCGCCGACGAGGTGATCGCGCGGCTGCGGCCCAAGTTGACCGCGGTTGCCGGCGCGACATTGTTCCTCAATCCGGTGCAGGATATCCGCATGGGCGGGCGGCAAAGCAACACGGCCTATCAGTTCACGCTGCGTTCGGACAATCTGGAAGACTTGCGCACGTGGACGCCGCGGCTGCAACGGGCCTTGCAGGATGTGCCGGAACTCGCCGATGTGAACAGCGACCAGCAGGTGCGCGGCCTGCAAACCACGCTGACCATCGACCGTGAAAGTGCGGCGCGTCTCGGTATCTCCATCCGCGCCATCGACACGGCATTAAATCTCGCCTTCGGCCAGTCGTTGGTGTCGACGATTTACACCGAGAAAAACCAGTACCGCGTAGTGCTGGAAGTCGCGCCACCCTATTGGCAGGGCCCGGAGGCACTCGAACACATCTACGTGCTGTCGCCCACGCGTGGATCAGTGCCGTTGTCGTCAATCGCGCGCCATGAGCTGACCAACACTGCTTTGTCGGTGAATCATCAGGGGCAGTTTGCCGCGGCCACCATCTCGTTCAATCTGCCGATTGGTTATTCGTTGTCTGACGCCGTGCGCGCCACCAATGACGCCATGGCGCGCATTGGCGTGCCGCCCACGATCCATGGCAGCTTTCAGGGCACGGCTCGTGCGTTTGAGGCATCGCTGGCGAGCCAGCCGTTCCTAATTCTGGCTGCGCTGATTACCGTATATATTGTGTTGGGCATCCTTTACGAAAGCACCATCCACCCGATAACCATTCTTTCCACGTTGCCGTCGGCCGGTGTGGGCGCGTTGCTGGCGCTGATGTGGTTTAACGCGGAGTTCAATATCATTGCCATGATTGGCGTGATCTTGTTGATTGGCATCGTCAAGAAAAACGCCATCATGATGATCGACTTCGCCATTGAGGCCGAGCGCCGTGACAACCTCTCCACGCGCGACGCCATCTTCCAGGCCTGCCTGCTGCGCTTTCGCCCCATCATGATGACTACCATGGCGGCGCTGCTGGGAGCGATTCCGCTGGCACTCGGCACGGGTGATGGCGCTGAAATGCGCCAGCCGTTGGGTATTTCCATCGTCGGTGGCCTCGTGATGAGTCAGATACTCACGCTCTATACAACGCCAGTGGTTTACCTCTACATGGATCGTTTTCGGTTGTGGACCTTGAAACTGCGAGGCAAGTCGGCGCACCCGGCGGCGCTATCGCAATGAAGACAATGAAGAATTGCGCGAATGTATTGATGTGGTTGGCTGTCGCGTCGGTTATGGCGTCCTGCGCCTTTGGCCCGGATTACCGCCGCCCACAAACCGTCACGCCGCCGGCGTACAAGGAAAACAAAGACTGGAAAATTGCCGAGCCGAGAGACAACGTGACGCGCGGCAAATGGTGGGAGGTTTTCGCCGATCCGCAATTGAACGTGCTGGCGGACAAAGTCACCGCGTCGAATCTGAGTCTGCGCGTGGCGGAAGCGAACTACCGCCGCGCGCAGGCGCTGGTGCAATCGGCGCGTGCGGCATTGTTGCCCACGGTGTCGGCGAGTGCCGGCGTGACACGCGCGGGCTCGGGGACGCGCGCTGCAGCCACTACTTATGACATCGGCGCCAATGCCGGGTGGGATGCCGACCTGTGGGGCCGCGTGCGCCGCAATATCGAATCGAATCAGGCGGGTGCGGACGCGAGTGCGGCGGATTTCGAATCCGCGCGCCTCTCCGTGCAATCGGAACTGGTGATCAACTACTTGCAATTGCGCGTGCTTGATACGCAAAAGAAACTGCTCGATGAAACCGCGGAAGCCTTCGCCAAGTCGCTGCAGCTAACCCAAAACCGCTACAAGGCCGGGTTGGCGGGGCGCGTGGACGTGGCGCAGGCCGAGGCGCAGTTAAAGAGCACGCAGGCGCAATCCATCGACACGGGTGTTCAGCGCGCGCAACTGGAGCACGCCATTGCAGCGCTGCTGGGCGTGGCGCCTGCCGAGCTTGGCTTGCCGCCGGCGCTGGTAAAGGCCGCCGTGCCCGCGATACCGGCTGGCTTACCCTCCGAATTGCTGGAACGCCGGCCCGACATTGCCGCCGCCGAGCGGCGCGTGGCAGCGGCCAATGCGCAAATCGGCGTGGCCAAGGCGGCGTTTTATCCGTCGCTTACACTCTCGGGCAGCGCCGGATTGCAGAGCACAAGCTGGTCGCGATGGTTAAGTGCGCCCAGTCGCGTGTGGTCGCTGGGGCCGGACCTCGCACAGTCCATTTTCGATGGCGGCCAGCGCAAGGCGCTTACCGATCAGGCGATAGCGTCGTATGACGCGAGCGTCGCCACCTATCGCCAAACCGTGCTCGGTGCGTTCCAGGATGTCGAAGACGCGCTTGCCGCGCTGCGCATCCTGGAGCAGGAAGCGAAGGTGCAAAACGACGCGGTGATCGCCGCACGCCAATCGGTCGAACTCACGGTGAACCAATACAAAGCCTGCATAGTCAGCTACCTCAATGTGGTCACCGTGCAGACCACACTGCTCAACAACGAACGCACGGCGCTGTCGCTGTTGGGCCGGCGGTTGACGGCGGCAGCGCAACTGGTCAAAGCGCTGGGCGGGGGGTGGACGTTGGAAAATGCCTCTGAAAAAAAGTAAATTAAAACAAATACTTACGCTTACTTTCTCGGCCTGGTCATTTGCTGGTCATCTGTTTAAGCAACTCAAAATTCGACCGGTCCATCGCTAACTCGCCGCTATTGATGCGCCGGTCGATTTCCGCCACGGCCGCGTTGCAGGTGGTATCGATGCCCAGCTCTTTGCCCTTGCGCGCGACGAGGCCGCTGATGAACGCCATTTCGCTGATGCGCCCTTTCATGTGATCGTGGATCGGCGCGGTGCGGCCGCGGCTCACATGGCCGAGCAGCGTCTTCATCGCGGTGACGATGTTTTCTTCGGTGCTGCCGGCGAATTCGTCGGCGCGCAGGCCAAAGATCGGTTCCATCCGCAGGCCCATGGCTTCACCGACGGCGGCCGATTCCTTGCCCAGCGCCACTGACAATTCAAACATTCCCGGCAAATGCGCGGCCTCGGTATTGCCCAGGCCCAGCAACCCGAACGGCCCCATGGTCATGCTGTTGGCGATAAGTTTGGTCCACTTGGCGCTCTGGATGGTGCCGGTGATTTCGCACACGCCGACGTTATTGAGCAGGGCCTGAATCTCTTTTACGCGCGGCGTGAGAAACCCGTCGTGCTCGCCGACGGCAAACCAGGTGGTCTTGTGCGTGGTGTTGCGCTTGACGAAACCGGGCGTGAAAATTTCCGCCGACAGTTCCACCGCGCAACCGATCAGGCGCTCCTTGCCGATGATGGAAGCGAGCGATTCTTCGTTAAAGCCGTTCTGGATGGCGACAAACACGCCATCGGGTTTGAGGTAAGGCTTGATGAATTCCGCCAGCCAGCGGTGATCGTTTGACTTCACGCACATGAACACGATGTCGAACATCAGCCTGGCTGACGACAGATCGCACAGATGCAGCGCGTTAAGCCGTGTCTTCACCACGCCGTCGGGCATCGTCACTTCGATGCCATCGGTGCGGACTTTTTCGACCTGCGCCGGCCATTGGTCGATGACGGTGATGTCGAGGCCCGCTTTCGTGAGGTCTGCGCTGACGCTGCTGCCGATGGCGCCGCAGCCGAGTACCGCGATTTTTTTGTTCATGGGTTTCCGCAGAAGCTTTTGAGGTGATTTATGGAGGCCGAGATTGTGCCAGCTTCACCGTAGCGGTGCCGGCCGCCGTCTTGTTCTTGACGGCGCGGCGCGATAGGCGGAATCTTGCGGGGCTGCCCGGCCACGTTAAGACCGCGAGCAACAGCCTCGACAGCAGGGTATGTCTAAGTATTTGTTTTAAAATATAATTTTACAAGAGATACCGGCCGGCGTGTTGCATGCCTGTGCCACGACCGGCGCCGCCGGAGGAGAATGACATGCAAGTGAAATGGGCGGCTGCCGTATCAACCGTGTTGACTGTTTTTGTCGCTGCCGTTCCGGCAAGCCACGCTGCCGAGTGGCCCAGCAAGGCCATCCGCGTGCTGGCTGGCGGTTCCACCGGCGGGCCGATCGATATCATGTCGCGGCTGGTGGGGCAAAAGTTGTCGGAGCAGTTGGGACAAGCCATCGTGGTGGACAATCGCGCCGGCGCGGGCGGCACGCTCGCCACGCGCATCGCTGCACAGGCGACGCCCGACGGACATACGCTGCTGTGTAACAGCAGCCAGTATGTGGTGGGCGTGAGCCTTTACAAAGACCCCGGCTACGATGCGTTCAGGGATTTCGCGCCCATTATCAACGCGGGCACCAGCCCGAATATTATTTTTGTGCACCCGACGACACAGGCTAACAATCTGAAGGAGTTGATCGCGCTCGGCAAAAAGCAAAAGCTGCAATACGGCTCGGCGGGTGCGGGCACCACGCCGCATCTCACCGGCGAGCGGCTGTTGAAGTTGCTAGCGGGGCTCAACATCCAGCATGTGCCGTACAGCAGTGCGATGCCCGCGATACTCGGCACCGTGGCGGCGCAGGTGCCGATAGGGTTGACAGCCATGCCGCCGTCGGTGCAGTTGATCAAATCGGGCCGGCTGCGCGGCATTGCCGTTACCAGCCAGCAGCGCATGCCATCGCTGCCGGAGGTCGGCACTGTCGCCGAGCAGGGCTATCCCGGCTATGAGGATTACACCTGGATCGCGTTCTTCGCGCCCGCTGGCACGCCCAAAGCCATCGTGGACAGGCTGAATCGCAGCGTCGCCGCCATCGTGGTGTCCCCCGACGCCAGGGAAAAATTATCTGCGCTGGGCTTTGATCCGGTGAACAACACGCCGGAGCAGTTTGCCGCTTACGTCAAGGTGGAAGTGGCGAAGTGGGCGAAAGTCATCAAGGAATCCGGCGCAAAAGTGGATTGATTTCTGGAGGAAACACAATGAAGCTCCATGGCTTGCTGGGCGCCGTGTTAATGGCTGCAACAATACCGCATGTGCAGGCTCAACAGGGCGGCAGTACGGCTTATCCCAACCGGCCCATTCGTTACATCGTGCCGTTTCCACCCGGCGGTTCAGCCGACGGTATTGCGCGCATCATCGCGCAACAGATGACGCAGGTCATGGGGCAGCAATGGCTGGTCGACAACCGCCCCGGCGCGGACGGCGTATTGGCAGCGAATATTGTCATCAAGGCGGCGCCCGACGGCTACACCACGTTTCTGGGCACCAACACGCCGATGTCAGCTGCGCCCGCGCTACGCAAAGTGCCGCCCTATGATCCGGTAAAGGATTTCAGTGCGCTGGGCATGGTGGGGCACGTTACCTTCATTGTGTTTGTGTCGCCCACGGTGCCGGCGAAGACACTGAGCGAGTTGCTCGATTATGCGCGCGCCAACCCGGGAAAGGTGAACTATGGCACCGGCAACGCGGGCAGCATCGTCGCTACCGCGCAGTTAAAGTCGCTCGCCAAACTGGATATTGCACACATTCCCTACAAGGGCGATGCGCCAGCGACTACCGATTTGATGGGCGGGCGTCTGCAATTCGCCATTATGGCCCCCATTCCCGCGCTGGCGCAGGCACAGGCGGGTCGATTGCGCATGGTGGCGGTACTGTTGCCCAGGCGCAGTTCGCTCGCACCCGAAGTACCGACTATCGCCGAAGCCGGCATGCCCGGCGTGTCGATCTCGCCGTGGCAGGGCGTGTTTGGCCCGGCGGGCATGAGCCGCGACATCGTTGCGCGCCTGTCGCGCGACCTGCATACGGTATTGTCGCGCCCCGAAATCCGCGATCAAATCGGCAAGCAGGGTGTGGAAGTGCAAACCTCCACGGCGGTGGAGCTTGCCAACCACACGCGCGATCAGTATCTGGCGTGGTCGAAAGTCATTCGCGAGACCGGCATACCACAGGAATAGTCCATCGAATTTACAGGGAGTCGCACCATGGAGTTTCGAAAATTGTCCCACGCGCTGGGTGCTGAAGTATTGGGGCTTGATATCTGCAAGCCCATCAGCGACAGCGTCTTTGAAGAAGTGCAGCGCGCGTTTTTGCGCTATTCAGTGCTGCTGTTTCGCGAGCAGCACGTCACACGTGAGCAGCACATTGCTTTCAGCCGCCGCTTTGGCGAGCTGGACGACAACGACCGTTCGCCCGACACCGATCCGCAGTACCCGGAACTCACCATCGTCACCACGCGGCCCAAGCCCGACGGCAAGCCCAGCGAGTCACGCTACACCGGCCGGCTTTGGCATTCCGATTTGTGCCACAGCCTGACCCCCGCGATGGGCTCGCTGCTGCGCTGCCTGGAGCGGCCGGACGTCGGCGGCGACACCATGTTTGCCAACATGTACATGGCGTACGACACGTTGTCCGACGGCATGAAAAAACTGCTCGAAGGCCTTCACGGCATCCACACGCGCAGCCGCAAGTTCGACACGCTGAGCGCCGAGCGCGCGGCGTTTCTCGCGCGCCAGCGGCCGGTGGCGCAGCCGGCGGTGCGCGTGCATCCCGAGACGGGGCGAAAGACACTGTATCTTGGTGAAAAGGTCAAACAGTTTGCCGGCCTTACCCCTGAAGAAAGCGCGCCGCTGCTCAGCTTTCTCAACAAACACGCGGTGAAGCCCGAGTTTGTTTACCGCCATCAGTGGCGCAAACACGATATCGTGATGTGGGATAACCGTTGCACCATGCATCTGGCGCTGGGTGATTTCGACATGAACCAGATACGCCACATGGAGCGTACCACCATCAAGGGTACGCCCAGCGGTTACCTGTACGAGGCGGCGTGATGAAGGTGATGTGTGTGCGGGCGGCCGCCGCGATTGCAGCTGTATTCAGTAGCAGCGTTTGGGCGCAAGCGGAAGAATGGCCGCGCAAAACCTTGCGCGTGATCTGCCCGTTCGCGGCGGGTGGCGCTACGGACATATTCGCCCGCGTATTTTCGCAACGGCTGCAAATTGCATTAAAGCAAAATGTGGTGGTCGACAACCGTGGCGGTGCGGGCGGCATGATCGGCACCGAACTCGCGGTGAAGGCAGAGGCCGATGGCCACACGCTGCTGTTCGCCTCGGATTCGCCGGTGACCATCGGGCCGAATCTCTACCGCAAAGTGCCGTACGATCCGTTGAAGGATCTTGCGCCCGTCGGCAAGGTGGTGTCGGTGGTGAATGTGCTGGTGGCGAATCCGCGTACCAAAGTGGCAACGGTGTCCGAGCTGATTGCGGCAGCAAAAAAACAGAAAGCCCCGTTCAAATTTGCCTCCAGCGGCGCCGGCGCGTTCGGTCATCTGACCGGCGAACTGTTCAAGGCCACCACCGGCGCCGACCTGACACACGTGCCCTACAAAGGTGGCGGCCCCGCCATTGCGGGCCTGATCGGCGGCGAAACTGATTTATCGTTTGCCACGTTCCCGAGCGTGATTCCACATGTGAAGTCGGGGCGGCTGCTGCTTTTGGCAGTGTCCAACGCGAAGCGCAGCAAGTTGCTGCCGGACGTGCCGACCATCGCCGAAGCTGGCCTGCCGGGCTTTGGCGTGGACAACTGGCAGGGGCTGTTCGCGCCGCCGGGTGTCGCGCGAAAAATCCTGCTGGCGCTCGACAAGGAGACCGCCGACATCGTGCGCTCGAAAGAATTTGCCGATGTGGCCGCCACGCAGGGCGCCGAGGCGGAGCACATCGGCATCGATCAGTTTGCCGCGTTCGTGCGCAAGGATCACGCGCGCTGGAAGCAGATTATTGACAAGAACCAGATACGTGGTGATTCGTAGTGAGAGGATAAAAATGTCAATTAAAACAAATAGTTATGTGATATTCGCCACGGCGGCTGCGGTGTTCTCGCTGACGCTCACGCTCAGCGCGCTCGCGCAAACCCCGCCCGCGCAGACCTGCCAGCTCGGCGACTTGCAGCTCGAAAGCGGCGAAGTCATCAAGGATTTCAGGATGACGTACATCACGTTCGGCAAACTGAACGCCGGGAAGAGCAACGCCATTCTTTCGATCCACGGCTTGCAGGGCAACCGCAACAGCCAGTCGGCGTGGGTACGGCCCGGCGGCGCTTTTGATACCAACAAGTACTTTGTGATCCAGCCCGACACGCTGGGCGTGGCCTCGACCGATCCGAACGCGACCACGTCACCGACGCGCTCGGGGCTCAACATGGCGTTCCCGCGCTTTAACATTCGCGACATGGTCAAGGCCGAGCATCGCATGCTCACTGAGTGCCTCGGTATCAAAAAGCTGGTGGCGGTGGCGGGCAGCTCCATGGGCGGCATTGAAACCATGCAGTGGGCGGTGAGCTTTCCGGATTTCATGAGTGTGGCGATTCCGCAAACGCCGATGGCGCGCGCCAACCGGCAGGGCAATTTCATCTGGGAATCGGTGCGGCAGGCAGTCATGCTCGATCCGAAATGGCGCGACGGGGATTACCCGAATGACGATCCGCCACGCGCCGGCATCGGCGTGGGCCTGCAGATACAAACGGTGGTGGGCTGGTCGGCGGCGGGCTTCGAGGAAGGCTTTGCCACGCGCGAACAGGTGCACGCGTTTCACGCGGAAGGCGTAAAGTCCGTTGCCAACGGCGTGCAGGCGCGCGACTGGATTTACCGCAGTTGGGCAATTCAAA
>OMIN01000039.1 GCA_900299145.1 Betaproteobacteria bacterium
TCCGTCGCCTCCACGTGGTCAATCTGCTCACCTTTCGACCCACCCGCCGTGCGCAACGCCGTCACCGTGTGGCTCATCAAAAAGCGCACGCCGCGGTCACGGCACAACCGCACCACTTCCCGCGCAAAGAGATTCGCATCACCCGATTCGTCTTCCGCTGTGTAAGTGGCCCCAGCCAGACGGTCGCGCACATGCGCCAACGCCGGTTCGATCCGCACCGCCTCGCCAGGCGACACCACGCGCCGCTCGCAACCCAGTTCGCGCATCAATTCCGCCGGTTTTTGGGCGGCCTCAAACTCGCGCGGCGAGGTATAAAAATGCAAAATGCCCTGCGTGCGATGATCGTAGGTGATCCCGGTTTCACGCCGCAACGCCTGCAGCATTTCACGGCTGTAAAGTCCCAGCCGTACGATTTGCCCGATGTTATTCCGCGTTCGCGCTGGCGTGCATTCACGCAAAAACCGCAGCCCCCATGACCACTGGCGCGTGTCGGCGCGCAATCTCAACAACAGCGGCGCATCTTCCCTGGATATCCATTGCAATACCTTAAACGGCGCAGAAGGATTGGCCCACGGCTCGGCGTGGCTCACCGAAATCTGCCCGCCGTTGGCAAAGCTGGTCTCGGCTGCGGGCGCGGCCTGCCGGTCAATTACGGTGACTTCATGGCCAAGCTGCTGCAAATAGTAGGCGGAGGTGACGCCGAGCAACCCGGCGCCCAGCACAACGGTTTTCACGCCGGCTTCACACTGACGACGCCCATCTCGCGGAGCATCGCCGCGCTGCCCGGATCACCCTGCGCGCTCTGCTCTGAAAGCGCGTTGATCACACCTTCGCGATCCTGCGGCAAGCGGTTCTGGCTCAGCTTCCATTTGCCTTCGAGACGGCTGATCGGAATCTCAATGCCGACAATCGCTTTCAGCATGCTGTCGATGTAATCCGCAGGCGCATCGGTCACCTGCCATGGCCGCTCGCGCGCGGCTTCGTGGCTTTGCGTAAGCTGCGTCACCAGGCCGCGCAGCCATTCGGCGTCGTCATGAATGACCAGTGGCCCGTATGCGTGCACTACGGCGTAATTCCACGTCGGCACCACCTTGCCGTGTTCCACCTTCGAGGGATACCACGAAGGCGTCACATACCCCTGTGGCCCCTGAAACACCGCGAGCACTTCGGCGCTGGCATCGAACGTGCGCCAAACCGGATTTGCGCGCGCCACGTGACCGCGCAAGACGCCCAGAGAACCCTGAGAAGCTGCAGCCCCCGAATCACCCTGCGCGCCATCAGGCGCGGGAAACGCATCGACCAGCAGCGGAATATGATTGGCCTCAAGTCCCTTCGCCGTCAGCACCACCAGCGTTGCGAGCGGGTGAGCGCGCATCAACGCATGCATAACCTCGGTGCGTGTTTCACGAAAGGCCAGCGCGTTATACATGGTTCACCGCAATTCACCGCAAGCTCAGCATAACCATTACATAACTATTTGATTATTCAGACGTTTCCAGCTCAAGCGCCAACTGTTGCGCAGCCGAATCACGTGCCCTCTTACTGCTGTCGCGGCGTTCCTGTTCCACGCCGTCGAGATACGCCTGCGTGATATCGCCAGTCACATACTTGCCATCAAAGCACGAGGCCTCGAAATTTTTCACCGCCGGATTGACGCTGCGCACGTCGTCGATCAGCGCGTCGAGATCCTGATAAATCAGCCGGTCACAGCCGATTTCACGCGCGATTTCGTCGTCGTCCCGATCGCTGGCGATCAACTCTTCGCGCGTCGGCATGTCGATGCCGTAAACATTGGGGAAGCGCACCGGTGGCGCCGCCGAGGCGAAGTACACCTTGCGTGCGCCCGAATCTCGCGCCATCTGCACAATTTCGCTGCTGGTGGTACCGCGCACAATCGAATCATCCACGATCAGCACGTTCTTGCCCTTGAATTCCATGTCGATCGCGTTCAGCTTCTGCCGTACCGATTTGCGGCGCACCGCCTGCCCCGGCATGATGAAGGTGCGGCCGATATAGCGGTTCTTGATAAAACCTTCGCGATAAGGCAAATCCAGATGCTTCGAAAGCTGCATCGCCGCCGGGCGGCTGGAATCTGGAATCGGAATCACTACGTCGATGTCCAGATTCCCATGCTGGCGTTTGATTTTCTCGGCAAGACTTTCGCCCATGCGCAGCCGCGCCTCGTACACTGAAATGCCGTCCATCACCGAATCGGGCCGCGCCAGATACACAAACTCGAAAATGCACGGATTCAGCGTGGCTTTGGGCGCGCACTGCTGGCTGTAAAACTGGCCGTCCATGTCGATGAAAATCGCCTCGCCCGCCGCCACGTCACGCACCACTTCATAGCCCAGCGCATCGAGCGCCACACTTTCAGATGACGCCATGTATTCATAACCCGTGGCAGTTTCCATGCGGCCGAATATCAGCGGCCGAATGCCGAACGGATCACGAAACGCCAGCATGCCGTAGCCAGCAATCATCGCCACCACCGAATACGCACCCTGACAGCGCCGGTGGACGCCAGACACTGCGGCAAATATTGTTGCCGGATCGAGCTTGTAATTGGTGGCGTTGTTTTGCAGCTCGTGTGCGAGCACGTTAAGCAGCACCTCAGAATCCGAACCGGTGTTCACATGGCGTAAATCGGAGCGGAACAAGTCGATTTTCAGCTGTTCGGTATTGGTGAGATTGCCGTTGTGGCCCAACACGATACCAAACGGCGAATTCACGTAAAACGGCTGCGATTCCGCCACCGACGAGGCATTGCCCGCCGTCGGATAGCGCGTGTGCGCGATACCCGCGCTGCCGAAGAGCGCGCGCATGTTGCGCGTGCGGAACACGTCGCGCACCATGCCCATGCCACGATGCGAATGAAAGTTGGCGCCGTCAGCGGTGACAATACCCGCCGCATCCTGGCCGCGATGTTGCAGCACCAGCAGCCCGTCATAGAGCAGCTGGTTTACCGGCGTTCTTGCCACGACACCGAGAATTCCGCACATCGCCTGGCCCTTGTTACTGTTACATCAACGGGGAAACGCCGCATCAACCGTAGGCAATGTATTTTGCCCAGTCTTGCGGCAACCATTGCTTGACGGTTGCCGCGAGCTTTTCCAGCGGCGCGGAGAGCATAGCATCTTTCCATACCGTCTGGCGCGGCAGCGCTGTCATGCCCGCCACCAGCACCAACACCAGCACTAGCAGCAATCCGCGCGCAAAGCCGAATAATCCGCCCAGCATACGATCCTCGAAGCCCAGCCCCGCGCTGTTGACAAGCTTGGATACCAGCAACGCCATCACACTCATGGCGATCAGTGTGGCGAAAAATACGGCGACAAACGCCGCCAGTACCCGCCAACTGTCATCGGGAATCTGCTTGGCCAGCAGTGGCGCCGCATCACCGCTAAACGTGCTTGCCACAAAAAACGCCACCACCCAGCCCGCCAGTGCAATCACCTCGCGCGTCAATCCACGCAGCAAGCCAGTCAGCACCGAAAAGCCGATGATCGTGAGCACGACATGATCGAAGAGTGTCATCGCGGGTCCGCCCTGTCACGCGCCTTCGACCTTGGACGCGCGGGCACAGCCGTTGCGTTTGCCCGCACCACCACGGCGGCTGGGGGCAGGGAGCGCGGCGCAAGCAGAAAAAAATTGCTCAATAAAATCAAATAGTTACTGAGAGGCAACTTTGCCTTCCAAGCCAGCCGTGGCTAACTTCGCCCGCGCCTGTTCGGCTTCATCGCGCGTGGTGAAAGGCCCGGCGCGCACGCGCGTAACCTTGCCTGCGCCAGCCGCCACCACTTCGGTGTACGAGCGCAAGCCGGCATCGGCGATCTGCCGCTGCACCTGCTTCACCTTTTCTGTATCTGCCAGTGCCGTCACCTGAATATAGAACGTACCAGGGCCAGGCTTGGTTGCTGGCGGCTTATCGGCTGATTTCTCCACCGCTTTTTCCGCTGCTTTTTCCGTTGATTTTTCCGCACCCTTGGCGGGGGCCTTGTCGGCAGCCCTCTCGGCTACTTTCTCGGCAGGCCTTTCTGCGGCTTTCTCTGACGCTTTTTCCGCCGCCTTAGCCGACGGTTTTTCTGCTGAGGCGCCTGGGTCTGGCAAAACGTCCTTGGACACGGCGGGCGCTGAGGGCGTGGAATCCTTGGCATCGCCGCCCTTCACTGCTGCAATACCGCCTGGCGCGGGCAAGCCCTTGCCCGTAAAGCTGCCCTTGGCGTCCGGCGATGGAATCTGAATACTCACCTCCTGCGAGGTCGCCTTGGGTTCGGAATCAAGCACCATGGGCAACACCGCCGCAATCACCGCCCCCAGCGCAATCGCGCCGATCAGCCGCCGGCGCGCGCGCTTTTGCAGTTGCAGTTCTTCTTCGCTGACAGGCTTCGCCATGGCGATCAGGTTTTCAGTGGACGCGTCTGCAATTTCTGTACGGCCTGCATCGCCTCGGACACGGTATAAAACGATCCAAACACAATGATTTTATCATCAACGCCCGCCACGTCACGAGCGGCCTGTAGCGCCGCCTCAACATCGGCAAAGCACGCCACCGCCGTGACACCCGCCGCCGCCAATTTTTCCGCCAGCGCCTCTGCCGTACCGCCACGCGGCCCGCTTAAACCGGCGACAAACCATTGCGCCACCAGCGGCTTGAGCACGGCGATTACGCCGGCAACATCCTTGTCCGACAGCATCGCAAACACCGCCAGCGTACGCCCCCCGCGCGGCAGGCTTTTGAGACCACCCGCAAGTGCCCGCGCCGCGTGCGGATTGTGCGCCACATCGAGAATCACCAGCGGCTGCCCTGGCAACACCTGAAAGCGCCCGGGGTTTTCCACGGTCAACAAGCCGCTGCGGATGTCGTTCATGGTTACCGGCAATCGGTCACGCAGTACATCCAACGCGGCAAGACATGCCGCCGCGTTACCCAACTGATAGGCACCGCGCAGCGCGGGCCACGGCAACGCGTGACGCGCGCCGCCGGGGCCCTGATAACCCCAGTGATTCGCGGCCTGCTTTATGTCGAAATCGCGGCCACGCAGCAGCAGCCTTGCGCCGATGCTGGCCGCGTGCGTCAGCAACGACTGCGGCGGATCGGCTTCCGCATAGATCGCCGGCTTACCCGCGCGAAAAATGCCCGCTTTCTCGAATCCAATTTTCTCGCGCGTGTCACCCAGATATTCCATGTGGTCCAGCGCAACGCTCATCACCAGCGCGCAATCCGGCTCGAATACGTTGACCGCGTCAAGGCGCCCGCCGAGGCCCACTTCCAGGATCGCCGCATCCACCTTCGCTTCGACAAAGAGCGCCATCGCCGCCAGCGTGCCAAATTCAAAGTAAGTGAGCGGCACATCCACCTTCGCGCGTGCAGCTTCCACTGCCGCGAACGCGCGCACCAGCGACGCGTCATCCGCGGCGCTGCGCGCGATGCGCACCCGCTCGTTGTAGCGCAGCAAGTGCGGCGAGGTGTAACAGGCCGCCTTGTAGCCGGCATGCTGCAAAATCGACTCCAGCATCATGCACGCCGAGCCTTTGCCATTGGTGCCGCCAACGGTGAAGATGGTCATCGTTGAAGGCGGCACAAGCGCCATCGAATTGCGCACCACGCGCACACGGTCGAGCCCCATCGCGATACTTTGCGGATGCCCGCGCTCGATGTGTGCAAGCCAGCCGTCCAGCGTGTCGGGCAATGCGCTCGGCGCCATGGTGAGTTTACGTAACTATTTGTTTTTATTTTATTTTTTATGCAGCTGCCGGCTGCCGCAGCAGCAACGACAGCAAGTGCGCGAGTTTGCCGCGCATCTCGCGCCGGTCGACAATCATGTCGATGGCGCCGTGCGCGAGCAAAAACTCCGCGCGCTGAAAACCTTCCGGCAGTTTTTCGCGCACGGTCTGCTCGATGACGCGCGGGCCGGCAAAGCCGATCAGCGCACCCGGCTCGGCGATCACCACGTCACCCATCATCGCAAAACTCGCCGACACGCCACCCATGGTCGGATCGGTCAGCACGCTGATGAACGGCAACTTCTCGAGCGCGAGTTGCGTCAACGCGCCACAGGTTTTTGCCATTTGCATCAACGACAGCACGCCTTCCTGCATGCGCGCGCCCCCCGTGGCGGTGAAGCAGATAAACGGCAAGCGCTGATCGAGGCACGTCTGCACGCCGCGCACAAAACGCTCGCCCACCACCGAGCCCATCGAGCCGCCCAGGAACTTGAACTCAAATGCCGCCGCCACCGCAGGCACGGTTTCGACACTTCCCTGCATTACGACCAGCGCGTCCTCTTCGGACGCGGCCTCGCGCGCTTCAATAATGCGGTCGGGGTAGCGCTTGCTGTCCTTGAACTTCAGAGTATCGACCGGCAACACCCCAGCGCCGATTTCATAGCGCCCTTCAAGATCGAACAAGCCGTCGAGCCGCTCGCGTGCACTGATGCGGTTGTGGTGCGCACACTTCGGGCACACCTGAAAATTTTTTTCCAGATCGGTGCGGTAGAGCACCGTTTCGCAGGCGCTGCATTTGCTCCACA
>OMIN01000040.1 GCA_900299145.1 Betaproteobacteria bacterium
CAAGCAGAAGACGGCATACGAGATTCCTCTACGTCTCGTGGGCTCGGAGATGTGTATAAGAGACAGGCTATTCCCATTGTAGAAACCAGACAGACCCATAACAGAGTTAGGCAACTAAAGTTGCGCATGGATTCAAGTTGTCTGGCCGACACTGATGGGATCACCAAGGCGGAAAAACTCCACTTAAGGGACATGCGTTCTTATATTGTCTTAAACGAAAATTGAATAAAAACAATATTTTATGTGAAAACCATTGCAAGGCGTAGCAAGCGATGACATTCTCAAGTATCAATTCCGGCTATCATAGATCACTATGAAAAAATTTTCGGACGCAGAGCTAGAGACTCTACTGAGTGATCTTGAATCCGACCGGGTAGAGCGAAAGGAGTCTTGGTCAGGTGATGCGCCAGATAAGGGTCCGCAGGCGATTTGCGCTTTTGCGAACGATCTTCCGAACCACCGGCAACCAGGCGTTCTCTTCGTGGGCGCGAAGGATAATGGACAGCCCTCAGGACTTGCCATCACCGATCAGTTGTTAACGACCCTTGCGGATTTGCGCTCGAACGGCAATATTCTTCCACCTCCCGCCTTGCTTGTTGAAAAGCGCGCAATCAAGGGTGTCGATCTTGCTGTTGTCATTGTGATGCCCGCCGACGCGCCACCGGTTAAATACAAAGGCCGTATCTGGATTCGCGTTGGGCCACGCCGTGCTATAGCCAACGCGCAGGATGAACGGCTCCTAAATGAAAAAAGGCGTCATCGTGATTTGCCATTCGACGTGTGCCCTTTGCCTGTTTGTCCGTTTGAAGAGTTGAATCGAAATGCTTTTGAGGGCGAATACTTGCCGAACGCATTCGCCCCGGACATTATCGAGGCCAACGAACGATCATTTGAACAACGATTGGCGGCCTGCCGCATGATTGCTGCCGCCGACGAAAAGATACCAACGGTACTCGGTGTACTGACAATCGGCAATAGCCCTCGTACGTGGCTGCCTTGCGCATACATTCAATTCCTGCGCATCAGCGGCACGGAATGGGGCGATCCCATTGCCGATGAGGAGCGTATTGAAGGCACTTTGCCGACGATGCTTCGGCAGCTTGATGCAAAATTAAAGGCGCACATTTCCACGACAGTTGATATTACTTCTGAGGCGACCGAGCAGCGAGGTAGTACTTACCCATTGGCCGCATTGCAACAACTTGCACGCAATGCCGTCATGCATCGCACTTACGAGAATACGAATGCGCCAATACGTGTGTACTGGTTTGACGATCGTATTGAAATACATAGTCCGGGCGGCCCCTTCGGTATCGTGACCATTGAGAATTTTGGCAAGCCGGGTGTATCCGACTATCGCAATCCTCACATTGCAGAGGCGATGAAAGTGCTGGGCTACGTTCAGCGTTTTGGCGTGGGTATTGCCACGGCGCAGCGTGAGTTGGCAAAGAACGGCAATCCGTCAGCGGAGTTTCAGGTTGAGGCGAATACGGTTCTGGTCACAGTGAGGCGCCGCTCATGACTATCCCCGTATTGACCTTTTTTAATAACAAAGGTGGCGTTGGTAAGACCTCGCTTGTTTATCACCTTGCCTGGATGTTTTCGGAGATGGGCAAGCGGGTCGTCACCATCGATCTTGACCCGCAGGCGAATCTCACGTCTGCATTTTTGCCCGAGGAGCAACTCGAATCTCTGTGGGACAACGACACCTCGGTGCAGAGCGCGCGCACGGTGTTTCAGTGTATTCGCCCTCTGACCGAAGTGGGCGATATTCTTCCACCCGAGGTAAAACAGATTACACCTCGTCTCGGTCTCGTTCCAGGGGATCTCGGTCTTGCCGGATTTGAGGACTTCTTATCGCAGGAATGGCCCAACAGCCTTGGGTCAGGCACGCTGTATCGCCCGTTTCGCGTTCTCTCGGCGTTTTGGCAGGTTTCACAAATGGCGGCTAAACAACAAAATGCCAACCTGATTCTTGCGGATGTCGGGCCGAATCTCGGTGCCATCAATAGATCTGCTTTGATTGGTTCAGATCATATTGTGATTCCGCTGGCCGCTGACTTGTTTTCATTGCAAGGGCTTCGCAACCTTGGGCCAACGCTGCGAGGATGGCGTGCGGATTGGCAAAAAAGGGTTTCCAACTGGGAGATTCCCTCGTTTGAATTGCCTGCGGGATTGATACAACCTGCCGGATACATTGTCCAGCAGCACACAGAACGTTTGTCGCGGCCTGTCAAGGCTTACGACAAATGGGCGGCGCGCATTCCGTCGGTCTACCGGTCAAGCGTCCTGGCATTGCCCCCAGAGAACGTTGCACCAGAAACTGATTCTTTTTGCCTTGCCCGCCTGAAGCACTACCGCAGTTTGGTTCCGATGGCGCAGGAAGCGCGTAAACCTATTTTCCAATTGACTTCCGCAGATGGTGCGATTGGTAACCATTCGTATGCAGTTACAGAAGCTCGTACGTACTTTCGAATGCTCGCAACTACCATTCTTGGGAAAATTGGAATTGGCACTTAATTGATGGGACATTGTGACCATCAAGTTCCCCGCCCCCACAGCCCGCAAAACCGCCGCAGCACAAATGGCAGCCCGGCATCGTAGCCGGGCATGCCGGCGAATTGCGGTAGCTTCATTTCTTTTTCCACGGGGTCCCAGCACTTGCCTTGCTGCGCTTCGGCCTTGACGGCGGCGGAGGCGGTTTGCAAAACGTTGAGTGCGACTTGCACGTCCTGTTTGGTGCCGAGGCGGTCTTTCACGCCAGGATGGCCGGGGATGAAGCGCTCCCAATCCATGGTGTAGAGTTTTTGCAGGAATTCTTCCCACTGAATGGGGTAGGAGTCGATCATGCCACGTCCGGGAAACTGCCCGGCGGCGACGGTATCGACGGTGAAGATGATTTTTTCTTTTGGCAGGCGCATAACGACGGTGGAATCGGAATGGTTGATGCCCATGTAGAGCATTTCCACCGTCGTGCCGCCCAGCGTGATGACCTTTTTGGTGTCGAAGGTTTCGTCGGGGATAATGGTGTGCGGATCAGCCAATTGAATCAGCCGTTCCTTGGCGCGCTTGTGTGAAACAAAGCGCGCGCCAGCGTCCTTGAACGGTTTACCGCCGGCGATGTGATCAAAGTGATGGTGGCTGTAGAGCACGTATTTGATCGGTTTGTCGGTGATTTTGCGAATTTCTTCCAGATAGGTCTGCACCGCCTGCGGCCGGCCATAACCGATGGGGTCGGTGACGATGACGCCCGCAGGCGTGACGATAAACATCGACAGCGAATTCTGATAACGGAAGGTGTAAACGCCGTCGGTGCCGTCAACTTTTGATGTCGTGAACAGCGGCGGTTGCTGCGCGTGCGCGTTGGTGGGAACCAGCGCCGGCAACATGCCGGCAATGAGGCTTGCAATAGCCAGGATCAGTCGGGGCGTGAATGGCATGGGGTTTCTCCTCGATGAATTATAAAAAATCCAATAAAAACAAATACTTATTGTTATCATTCGCCGTGCGGCAAAAGTGCGCGCCGCACCGCGCGGGGCTACTCTAACCGAATATTGGCTTCGCGTACCACCTTTGCCCAGCGTTCAGTGTCGGCCTTCACAAACGCCTGAAATTCAGCGGGTGAGCTGGTCACCACGTCGATGCCGACGCGCGTGAGCTGCTTTACCGTGTCCGGCGCGTGCATGAGTTTTCTGAGTTCGCTGTTGAGCCGGTCGACGATATCAGCGCGCACTCCGGTGGGCACTTTCACGCCGTACCACGAATCACACAGCAGATCAGCGAAACCCGCTTCTTTCGACGAGGGCACGTTGGGCAGCGTCGGCACGCGCGCCGTGGCAAGCACCGCAAGGCCGCGCAGTTTGCCGCCATTGATGAACGGAATCGTCGCGGGCACCGTCACCGTGACCACGTCGATTTCACCGCTCAGGATGTGCGTGAGCGCAATACTGGCGCCCTTGTAGGGAACATGAATCATGTTGATGCCGGCCATGGCCTTCAACATCTCGCTCGCCAGATGATTGCTCGACCCCACGCCGCCGGAGCCGTAACTCAATTTGCCGGGGCTGGCCTTGGCCACCTGTACCAGTTCCTTCAGCGTTTTCGCGGGCACGGACGGATGAATCACAATCACGTTCGGCACATTCGCGGTTTGCGCGATGGGCTGAAAATCACGCAACGCGTTGAAGCTCAATTTCTTGTAGAGGCTGGGGCCGATGGCCATCGACGCACTGGTCTGCAAGATTGTGTAACCGTCCGCGGGCGCTTTGGCAGCAAGCTCCATGCCGATATTGCCGCCCGCGCCCGGCCGGAAATCCGCGTACACCAGCTGGCCCAGCGCCGCACCGAGTTTCTCGGAAATCAGCAGTGCGAGGATTTGCGAAGCGCCGGTGGGATACGGCGAAATCAAGCGGATGGTTTTTTCAGGATATTTTTGCGCGTGCAGCGGCGTGGCGGTCGTCAAGAGAGCGGCTAACACGGCACCCACACCCCCGTGTGCGGGTGGAAATGTAAAGGCCAGTTTGGAACAGTTGGACGGCATGGCGATCTCCAGTTAGCGTGCGCGGTGCCGCTTGAGCATTCAACACGGTGGCGTTGAGCAAGGCCAGCGCAAGCACCTGAATATTCTGCATTACAATGGCCCTGGCTGCATGGGCAGCTGCAAATCTGGTTTGCAATGGGAGAATGCCATGCTGAAACACCTGTTAATTGCGCAAGTCTTGCGCGCAATGTTACTGATGCTCACACTGGGCAGCTTCAACAGTGTATTTGCGGCCGATGGCGCCGACCCGAACGTGGAAGATCGCAAGCAACTGCTCAAGATTTTCGCCGAAATGGAAAGCGGCATAAATGAGCAGAACATTGACCGCATGGTGGCGCAGATGGACGAGAAAGCCACGGTGATCTGGCTCAATGCTGAGGCATCGCGCGGCCACGCTGAGATCAAGGCCTACTACCGGCGCATGGTCGGTAGCGGCGAGGCGATTCTGAAGACCTACAAGACCAAGGCCAAGGTTTCAGCGCCCGCGCGATTCTTCGGCGACATCGCCGTGGCTGACGGCACGATGGAAGACGAGTTTGAGCCAATCCGCAGGGGCCCGTTCAAGCTGAGTTCCAATTGGTCGGTCACCTGCGCCAAGCGCGATGGACAATGGAAAATTGTGCATCTGCATCTGTCGGCCAACGTGTTCAACAACAACCTGCTGGAAGAAGTGAAACAGATGTCGATTTACGCGGCGGGCGGCGGGTTGCTCGCGGGACTGGTGCTGATGTTCGGCATCATCCGGCTGACTCGCGGGAAAGGCTGAACTGGCGTAGTCCCGCGGCGGTTTTGGTGTTCAAGTGTGGCACACGCGTACCCACCAATAAAAAGGTGGCGCAGCCAGCCACAGTGAATCGACGCGATCCAGCAGGCCGCCATGGCCGGGAATCAGACGGCCCCAATCCTTGATGCCACGCGCGCGTTTTTCGGCAGACAGCACCAGGCCGCCGGCAAAGCCGAGCAATGTAATCATCAACGACACGCCTGCGGCCTCCAGCAAGGTAAATGGCGTAAGCCGCCACAGGCTAGCGCCCAACAGCGTGGCGCAAATAATGCCACCCGTGAAGCCTTCCACTGTCTTGGATGGCGAAATCGCTGGTGCGATGGGGTGGCGGCCCAGCCATTTGCCCCACAGGTATTGCAAAACGTCGCTCGCCTGCACCACCACTAAAAAGTACATCAGTAGCAGCCCATTGTGCCCTCGCTGCCGGCCGCTTTCTGGCAAGGCAAGTGTCATCAGCGCGGGTATGCAGGCCATGCAAATGACGCAAATCACGGCCCCCGCAATCCAGCGGCGCGGCGTATGCAAGGGAACGGGCGCGGCGATGTATTCGCGCAGCGACAAAACCGACACCGTGGCGAACAGCGCGAATACGGCCAGTGCGCCAGCCCATGCTGCGAGGCCAGTGATGGCGGCAATGGCCCACCACGATGCGATGCGCGCATTGACGTTGTCGATGTCTGCATGGGGTTGCCCGCGCGCCACGCGCCACTTGAGTATCGCGTCAATGATAGTGGCTATTGTCAGTACGGCAACGATGCCAGCACCGAGCCACCCGGCGTACGTTGGCATCATGGTTGACGGCACTGAGCTGCCAGCGCATCCAGTGCCCGAAGTTGTTCTTTGCCAAGCACGATTTGCGGCCTGGCGGCACGGATGAGGGAAACTGCGGCCACGGCGCTGGCAGCAAGGCCGTGTACGATAAGCCATGCAGCGGCGGCAGCGGCGCTGCGCGAATAGCCCAGAGCGCAGCATACCAGCACAGGGCCGTGCGCCATGGCGCTGTCGATAGCCCGCGCGGCCCGTTCCAGTACCGCCGTGTTCATTGGCACGAGGTCAAGCGCGGGCACGGTGGCATAGGCGCGCCCATGCAGATTGCAGGGCAATTCCGCGCACAAATCCACAACGGCTCCGACGGCGGCGGGCGGCGGCCCAGAGCCCGTGGGTAGCCTGCCGATCCACAGCTGCGGCGTGACGGCGTTGACTCCGTGTTCATTGCGTGTCCACCACCACGCATTCAAGCGTGCGCCGAGCAGATAAGGCATCAGCAGCCAGCGGGTCGCCGCGCTGAGTGAGCCATCGGCGCTTTTCTGAAAGGCTTCCGCACCCAGAGAAGCATAGAGGGCCGCCACTAACAGCAGCGCCCCTGCAGGCCACAGCAACCACAGCGCCCAGCCGCCCGCGATCAGCGCCAGGGTGGCAAAGGCGGTTGTCCCGGCGAGATAGCGCATGGCCAGTTGACGGCGGCGGGCATCGCACGTGAGGCGCACGCCGGCGAGCGGGGAAGGGCCGTGGTCGGGAAACAGCCAGACACAAAACCAGCCCACCCATAGTCCCGTGGGAATGTCGAAGAATTGATGCTGATAAGTGGTCAAGACCGAGATGCCGATCAGCGCGAACCACCCATGCAATGCCAGCCGCCACGCGCCACGCAGGTGGGCCAGGTAGCGCACCCACAGAACGACCAAAAGCGATATATGCAGCGCGGGCGCCTGATTAAATGGTTTATCAAAAAGCAGCAGCGCGTCGAGCAGGGCGCCGAACAGGCCCGTGGTTTCAGGCCGCACAAAGGTGCAGCGCAGTGGCGCAATGATGAAAATCGTGACGGAAATGATTTGCACGGCCAGCAGCCGGCGTGCGTGCGTGTCGATCTCGCGCCGCGTGGCGCAGATGAACAGGGAGGCGCAGTAAAAAAGATCAATTGACCAATAGGGTACGATGGTCCACGGCCAGTACGGCACCGCGCTTTCCCAACCGAACACAATGGACGGCACGTGGGCGCGCTGGCTGGCGAGCCAGTTGGCGGTGTTGTAGCTGGAAAAAAACAGCGCGCCCAGCGCGGCCAGCCATAAGGCCGCGCGCGGCCACGGGCGGCGTTCCACGGCGACAGCTGGATCGGTCATGGGTCAGTTGCGAACCGCCATGCTGACGGTGAAAATGCCCCATTCGTCGATCCACTGCTCCACTTTGGTAAATCCCGCGTGCCGCACCAGTTGATCGAGTTCCTGCTGCGTGCGGCGGCGCATCACCCACGCTTCGCCGCCGCGGTGGCTGGTGAGCGTGCGGGCGATGAACTCCAGTTGCGGGTGCCATGGCTGGCCGGTATAGATCAGGCAACCGCCGGGACGAACGCCGCGCGCAAGCCCGCGCAGCGATGCCATCACTTTGGCGTTGTCTGGAAACAGTTCGTAGATGCCGGAAGCGATGGCGATGGTGGGTGCGGGCGTAATGGTGGCAAGATCGTTTTCATCAAACGCATCGCCGGGGGTAAAGCGGGCCATATCAGACAGCCCTGCTTCATCCAGCAGGCGTGTGCCTGCATGTACATTGGCTTCGCGGTAGTCGCGCAACAGTACGGATTGAGGTCGCGCGGGCAGACTGCTGAGGGCATCGACGACATAGCGGCCATGGCCGGCGGCAATATCCAGCACATTCAGCGGCAGCCCTGCGTCCCAGAGGCGCCGGGCGGCCATGGCGATGGCGAGTTGCAAATGGGCCTTGCGCACACGGATGCCACGCCAGCCAATGGCATCGAGGTAATTGCGGTCGATCAGTTTGCCCAGCGGCGGCGTGCCCCGTGCTTCGTTGCGGTAGACATAATCCAGCGTTGCGCCCGAATCGAAGCCGGTTTCGAGCCCCAGCCGGATGCCGTCAGACGCACGGCCCAGCGTGCGCATGGACAGGCGCGTGAAGGCAAATTGCAGATTTTTCGGCGACAACGCAGGCAGCGGTGCGGCATTTTGACGCGCTTCGTCATGGGTATGCCCGTGTTGGTCTGCGTCGAGTAGCACAACTGGCGTGGCGGGCGTTGCCATACAGCGCGTGATAAAAGTGCGAATCTTCTCCAGTGCGAGATGACGGTCTTTTTCACCCAGCGTGTCGTGCAGAAAGCCTGGCAATTCCACCAGTTCCTTGATGCTGGACCCCAGGTTTTCGTAAAAGCGGCGCTGCGGCCCTTGTTCGACCACCCAATCATTGCCGGAAATCAGAACTTGTGTGGGCAGCGTGATGGCCTGCGCGTCCGGCACCACGCGGTCAGCGGCGTCGTAAAGCCCCAGCAGGATGCGCACGGAGATATCGCGCGTGATCAACGGGTCGGTGTTGTAGGAAGCGATGCGCGCGGTGTCATGGGTGAGGAACTTCGCCTTGATGTAGGAAGTGACAAAAAAATTCCCGCGCAACTTGTAGAGCAAGCCCAGGCCCGCCCGCGCGAACGGCACATAGAGCTTCACCTTGGACGCGGGTGCGGTCAGCACAAGGCAACGTACCGGCGGCGCGTAATCGTGCGCCCATGCCGACACCAGCACCGCGCCGACGCTTTGGCCGATGATGGCGATATTTGCCGGCGCGATGCCGTGCGCGGCTGTGATGTGGCGTATGAAAAATTCGATATCGCGCACCGACGCTGCAAAGCTCGGGCTGTCGCCGCGCGCACCGGGTGAGCGGCCGTGACCGCGTGCGTCCCAAGCGTAAATGTCGTAGTCGCCAAGTGCCAATTCATCGGCGATGTGCTGCAGTCGCCCGGAATGCTCGTGGCCGCGATGGAAAATAACGATCGCCTGGTTGGCAGGGCCCTGCGGCGCGGGCCAGCGGCGATAGAACAACGCCACGCCGTCGTGCGTGTCGAAAAAGCGTTCTTCGGCCTTGCGTGTGGCTGTCATCGCGCCTCGCTCTTGCAGGCGGCGGCCGCGCGCACGCGATTGAAGATGGTGAGCAACAGCAGCACGATTACCAGCAGCCACAGTTCATTGATGAACGCCGCGACCGGCAAGCCGCTGCCCGCCAGCAAGCCCACGATGCCGAACACCAGTGCGCGATCGCTCTTGCCCATTGGGCCGTGACAGGCACGCTCACCGCCGAGTGCCGCGCTGAGCACGCCCGCGAACTCGGTTAGCAGCGCGAGCAGCACTACTGCCACTACCAGCCAGGACTGAGTGCCCGCAACAAGCGCAAACGGCAAATACAAAGCGGCATCTGAAATCACGTCGCCGGTTTCATTCAACACCGCGCCCAGCTTCGACGCCTGCCCGTATTCGCGCGCCAGCATGCCATCCAGTGCGTTCGCCGCCATGCGCAGCAAGCACCAAAAAGAAATCAATAAAAACAGATACTTACGGTCAGGATGTGTCAGCGCCATCGTGCCGAGCGCGACGGAAATCAAACAGGCGCCTATCGTAATCTGATTGGCCGTGACGCCAATGCGGTAAAGCCACGCGGCGGCTGGGCGCAGCAGTTGTTGCCATTGTGATTTGAGTTGATAGGTGCTGATCATGCGGCGTGGAGGGCGCAGTGGCCGTGAGACCCGTCTTGTTCGATCCGTGCTACTCGATTTGTATTTTCGCGGTTTTTACCGTTTGTGCCCACTTTGCGAGTTCTGCACGAAAGTAGGCGGCGAACTCATCCGGCGTGCTGCCTACCGGATCGACGCCGCCCTCGAGTAACTTGTTGCGTACTTCAGGTGCGGCCAGGGCACGGGCGACCTCGTGTTGCAACCGGGTGGCGATTTCCTTCGGCGTACCACCCGGCGCGAACAGCGCGTGCCAATTGCCCGATTCATAACCGGGCACGGTTTCTGACACTGTCGGCAATTCGGACAGCAGCGGCAGGCGCTTCGAGCCGGTGGTCGCGAGCAGGCGCAACTTACCCGCACGCGCCAGCGGCAACGAGGTTAGAGGGTTGTTGAGCGAAAACTGTACCTGGCCAGCGACGAGATCCGCAATGCCCTGCGCCGTGCCTTTGTAAGGCACATGCACGGGTTCGATTTTCGCCAGCCGCGACAGCAGCACCACCGCGAGATGATTGGCGCTGCCGACACCCGACGAGGGATACATGATCTGTCCGGGTTTCGACCGGATCAACGCCAGCAAATCGGAAGCCGTACGCACCGGCAGCGATGGGTGTGCAAGCAGTGCGAACGGCGAAGCGATGACCTGCGTAACCGGAATCAGATCGCGCTCGACGTCGTAGGGCAGCTTTTTGAACACGCTCGGGTTTAGCGACACGGTGCTGGTGGTAAGCAGCAGCGTGTGGCCGTCGGGCGGCGCGCGCGCGACGATTTCCGTGCCGATGACGGTGGAAGCGCCGGCGCGGTTGTCGACAATCATTTGCTGACCCAGCGCTTCGATCATGCGCGGCGAAATCGAACGCGCCGTCGTGTCGGTGGGGCCTCCCGCCGGATACGGTACGACCACCCGGATGGCTTTGGACGGAAAGCGCGCGGCGGGTTGCGCGAACACCGTCGCGGGAAGCAACAGCAGTGCACTGATGCCGAGCGTAACGATTCGCAAAGCCGCGCAGTCGCAGGCAGCGTTACAGGCGAATCGGTACAAAACGCTAATATTAAAAATAGTCAATTAAAATAGATACTTATGTGTATATCGCGCAGCGCTATTTGATTTTGATCTCTGCGGCTGTCACCACCTTCGCCCACTTTTGCAGATCCTTCGCCATCGTCGCGCCGAATTCTTCCGGTGTTGCGGTGCGCGGCTCGGCGCCTTCACTCGACAATTGCTTGCGCGTGTCCGGTGCTTGAAGATAGGTGTTGATCTCCTTGTTCAGCCGCGCGACTACCGCCTGCGGCAGCCCCGCCGGGCCGACCACACCATACCAGCCGCTCACTTCGTAACCCGTCACGCCCGCTTCATTGATGGTCGGAATGTCGGGCAGCGCGGTGGCGCGTTGCATCGTGGTGACACCCAGTGCCGCCAGCTTTTTCGAACGCACGTGCGCCACGGCCGCTGGGATCGACGGAAACAGAAATTGAATGTGCCCGCCCATCAAATCCACCAGCGCCAATGCCTGTCCGCGATAGGGTACGTGCGTGTAATCGACCTTGGTCATCACTTTGAAAAGCTCGCCCGACATGTGGCTGGGCGAACCCACGCTGGATGAGCCGTAACTCAGCTGCCCCGGCTTTGCACGGGCAAATGCGGCAAATTCCTTCACTGTGCGAACGGGCATCGACGGATGCACCACAAGCACGTTGGGTACCAATGCCACGATGGCGACCGGCGTGAAATCGCGCAGCGGATCGAAAGGCAACTTCGCATACATTGATGCGTTGATCACAAACCCTTCGGGAATCATTTGCAGCGTATGGCCGTCGCGCGGCGCGTTGGCGGTAATCTCACCGCCGATGATGTGATTGGCGCCCGGCCGGTTTTCCACGATCACCTGCTGGCGCAACGCCTCCGAAAGCCGCGCCCCCACCGCCCGCGCCAGAATGTCCGTCGCGCCGCCGGGGGCCACGCCAACGATCATGCGAATCGGCTTTGCGGGGTACTCCTGCTGCGCCAATGCCGCGCCTGGCGTAACAAGCCACGGCACGGCTGCCAGCAGCGGCAACGCGATTCTGACTGTCATCTTTGCCCCTTGTTGTGATGTGCCGGCGTACGCACGCTATTGCTCCCTATTGTTCCCTATTGTTCCCTACTGCCCCGTCACCACGATCTCATCGCCTTCGACGATGAAGCGGTGATTGAAACCCCTCGAGGCCCAATCCATGTATTGCCGGATTTCGTCAAAGCGCGCATCACTGGCGCGTAACACTTCGGGCCGGTACAACGTATCGATTTTCATTGGCAGGAAAGACACGCGCTTCACCCCAGCCTTGGATACCACAGCCTTGGCAAGCAGGCTCTTGGTGCTATCCCTGCCGTAGGGCATGAACGGGTAGTCCGGGTCGAGCTCGGCGTAATTGCCGATGGCGCCCTGTACCCACGGTGGTTCGTGCCAATCGCCGGCAGAGCCGGTGCGCGTCATGCAAAACACGCCAAGGCTGTAGAAAATCGCCTTGCCCTTGTAAACCTCAATGGCCTTCGGAACATGCGGCGAATGACCAACGATGAGATCCGCCCCGGCGTCGATGCAGGCACGCGCGGCGGTAACCTGATAGTCCGAGATGACGCGCGGAATGCGCAACAAACCAAAATGCAGCGCCACGATGACAACATCCACCTGTTTGCGCAGCTGCCGTACGTCTTCCAGCAACCGGGCCAGATCGCTTGCAACCGGCTCGGTGAGTACGCGCACCGGTGCGTTCGGGCCGCGTGGATCGTAGGCTGTTTTTACGCGCAGCGGCGCGACGCCCGGCTTGTTCACGCCCGCTTCACTGCCCTGCGAGCACACCGAACAGGCGCCCAGATAACCGACTTTGACGCCCTGGCGTTCGATGATCGCGGGCTGGCATGCTTCGGCCAGATCGCGGCCCACGCCTGTAACCGCAATGCCCCGGCTTTGCAGGTAAGTGCGTGTATCGAGCATGGCATCGGGGCCATTGTCGTACGTGTGATTATTAGCCATGGTGACGGCGTCGAAGGCGCAATCGCTGAAGATTTGCGCCATCGCCGGCGTCTGCCCCACTTGCGGCGCACGTTCATTGGCAACGGGGCGTGTTGAATACGTGCGCATGCAATTGACAAAGCGCATGTCCGCCCGCGCCAGCACCGGGCGCACCAGTTCGCTGTAGCGCTCAATGGGGAAACCATCTTTCGGCCCGTGCACGGGGCCGCAGTCGCCGCCCGCGAGTACGGAAATTTCGGCCGCTGGGTTTTGCATGGCTGTCGATACCTTTTCGTTCTGTTTGGGCGCAACGGTCGCCCATCACACTAACGCGGCATTTTATGCGTGACGCCGACGCTTTGCCATGATGGTGTGGCATGCAACAAACGATTGATCGCAAATTGACCCCATCCGGGCCCAGCGATATAGTTTGCGCCGAAGAAGATACGGGAACACCCCTACTCGGCAGCATGATGCGCGAAGCGATTTTGTGGAAAGCAGCGGCAAATTGGGCTTACTGATGCTGCCTCGACTGTTGGCTCACTGCGCCCTGCTCATGGCGGTGATCGGTGTTCTCTGCGCTACGCCGCTGCACGCGGCGCAAACCGAGGCTGGACCCTCGTTTCGCCTGCTGCGCGAAGTCTGGCTGGATACCGCGCGCCAAAGGCATGTCAATGTGCGTATCACTTTGCCCGCGCGCGGCGCGCTGTCAGCACAGGCAGATCAAGGTAAAGCCCCGCCAATGCCGGTGGCACTGTTCTCCGCGCCGCAAGGCTTTCGCTGGGGCGCGCACGTGGATCACTACGAGCCGCTGGCGGAAATGCTGCTCAAGCGGGGCATTGTGCTGGCGATGGTGTTTCACTTTGATCTGCACGAGCAAATGGGCGTCAACGAGACGTTCGCCGATATTTACCCGGACATCCAGACCGGCAAGCGTAATGACGCGCCGGTGGACCGGTTCGAGGATTGCTTGTTCGTGCTGGACAGGTTGTCAAAAATCAACACCGAAAGGCGCGAAGGCTGGCCCGCGCTTGATCTGGGCAGGCTTGCGATTCTCGGACACTCGTCGGGCACGCTTACGGCGCTGCACATGAGCGGTCTGCCGGTGCGGGATCGTGACGGCAAGGTGTACAAAGTGCACCGTGATCCACGCGTCAAGGCTTTTGTCGTTTACAGCTATCCGTTCGAGTACAGTGCGCCGGGCCGCGCGGATGTAAAACAGGTCGGTGCCGTGGCGGGGCTGCACGTGGCGGGGACCGATGACCATCCGGATTATCGGAATTCGGCTTTTCGTTACATCAGTGAAGCACCGCAATACTGGCTGGTGGCCAAGGGCGATCACAGTGTTGGCGCATTCGGCTCGGAAGCGTTGATTTTGCAAGTGACCGGCGATTTTATCGAGGCGTATGTCAAGGGCGATGCTGCCGCGCGCGGGCGCTTGAGCATCGATACCCTGAAATCACATCGGCCCGCGCTAAAACAGTTTCTGGAGAAGCAACCCAGTCCGTGGCCGCGTTTTGATCAGCGCGATTTTGCCGCCTGGGCACGCGAGGCGCTGCCGTGGGGCAAGGACACGCACGCACGTGCCATGGCCTTTCAACGCACGAAAGACCGCAAGGAGCCACCGGCGAAATGACGCACTTTGCGGCTCTGGTGATCAGTGCGGTTTTATTCAAGCTGCTGGGGGGGCAGTTGTTCACGCCGTTGAGCGTAGTCGTGGCGGGAGCGATTTTCTTTTTGCGTTACGGCGTCGAGTCGCGGCTGCGTCAGGCGCTTGACGTATTTTTGATGCAGTTTGGCGCGCTGATTTACGTGCTTGCCAATCAGGAACCGAGCTACTACGAACACCTTGCGCTGATTTTCTGTTTGTTACCCGTCGCGCAGCGATGGCGCGACATGGCACGGGTGGCGCTGGGCGAAGGCACGGTGCTGCTGGTGTTTGCCTATATCGTGTGGTCTCTCGCGTGGAGCGCCAACAACGACATGACGCTGGCCGGCATTTACATGTCGGCGCTGTGCATGGTGTTTTTGCTGGCCTACGTGCTGACTTTTAACGCGGATTTGCAGCATATTTTTCGCAATGTGTTGCAACTGGTCGCAGCGATCATGGTGGGATCTGTCGTGGTGGGCGCCCTGGGTTACGGCACGACGGGCCAGACGTTTACCGGCGTCACGCTCCATCGCAACCAGTTTGGCTTTTTGCTGGGCTTGCTGATTCTGCTGGGATTGTTTCGCAGGCGAGAGCGGTTTCGCTGGCTGCAGGCGTTTGGCATTGCCGCGGGCGCGGCGTTTTTGATCTATATCGATTCCAAAAGCTCGATCATTGCGATCACCCTGACTTCAGTGTTGTGGTTCGTGGTGAAGGCCCGGCGCTGGCGCGTATACGCCGTGCTGGTGGCACTTGCCATGGCCGCGTTTGTGGTCAGCCTGCCCAGCCCGAAGTGGGATAACTTCGCTTTGCGCATGGGCCGCGACCCGACGTTTACCTCGCGCACGGAAATATGGGCCGACAGCGTAAAGCTGCTGGCCGAGCAACCCTACACCGGGTTTGGTTACAACGCCGTGTGGAGCGCGTTCGAGAACCGGCTGTCGCAATACCGTGATGCGCCCGGCCCTAAATACGGCCACGCGCACAATGCGTGGATCGAATGGGGGTTGCAACTGGGCATTGGTGGCTTTGTGACGTATCTGTTGTTCCTCGGTGTGTTGCTCGCGCGTGCGATCCGCCACGCAAGGCAACCCGGCGGATTTGCTGTCGGCGCGCAGGCCGCCTGTTTGTTGATCTACGTGCAGATTTATGATCTCGCCAATGTTTCGACGATCCCCATCACGCGTTTCGGATTTTTCATCATGGCGGCGGCTTCGCTATGCCTGTGGCTCGCTTCCGCGCGCGGGCGCGAAGCGATAGCGCCGCCTGCGTCTGTCGCAGCACCAGGCGAGACTGCATGGCGCATGGGCACTGCAGGGCGGTTCGCTGCCGTGGCGTTGCTGTCGGTGGCGGCTTTCCTCGGCGTTGCCACCCTTGCCGTATGGGAAGACGGACGCCGTTTTGCGGCGGTGAGCGAACCGTATCCGCCGGCCGCAGACGCCATGGCCGCGTCAAGCTATCTGGAAGTCGAAAAATTTCAATGGAAGAGCGCGGATAAGCTGCATGAGTATGCGCGCGCGCACCGCGAGGCGCTGCTGGAGAAAATGAAGCGGAGCACGGCACCATGAAAGGTGTTGTATCGCTGGCCGCTATCAGTGCTGCGACCGCGGCAATGGCGCTGGCTGGCTGTGCGCCCAGCACCGATGTGTCCGGCTGGGAAATGGCGCGCAAGAAACCCGGCGATGCTAAGCTGGAGTCGTTTCCCGAAATCCCCGTGGTGTTGCCGGGCGCTGTGCCCGCGGCTCCCGCGCTGAAGGCGGATGCACCCAAGGCAGATGCGCCACGCGGCTATCTGAGGCAGCACGATCCAGGCAGCCTTTTCCGCCGCGGCTACTCCGCGCCTACACCGTAGCGATGCCGTCATGATGCGAGCGATTCTTCTTTTTGTCAGCCTGTTGTTTGTTCAAGGTGGCGCGCGCGCGCAGTCCGATGCCACGGTGCTTTATGTTGGAACGGAGCGGCTTACCGCTTTGGCGCTAAGTTACCCGCACTTTCCGCAATTTGCCCGCGTGGGCTTTGGTACGCCCGGCACGCCGGGCAAGCCCTGGCACGCATGGTTTGGCGGTACGGAGTTGTGTGCAATTTTGCATTTGCCGGATTTCCTGCCCGGCGCCAAAGTCGACATTGATCCCGCCCGGTTGATCGGCAACACGTTCAAGGGTCAACGCTGGGAGAATGCATTCGCCGTCCTGGCAAGTCTCGATGCCGACGGCAACGGCATCGTCGAGGGCGACGAGATGCGCGATCTGTATATGTGGGTGGATTTCAATGGTGACGGCACATTGGCCACGCGGCCGGACGCGCTGGTGTCCATGGCAAAACGGTTTGCCGGCATCGACTTGCGTATTGCCGCAAAGCCATTTGCAGGCACCGCGCGCAGCGGTCGTCTTGCGGCATTTGCCTTGATTGAGCGCCGGGGAGGCCGGCGCCACCTGCTTGAGCTCAAGGTTGGCGAAGCCTTTGCGACTCGTGACCGCGCGTATCTCTCGTACGCGGCGAACGGCGCGGCGCTTTTGCCGGATGCGCGCAACCCTTTGACCGGTTATTGGCGCTGGAGTATTACCAATGCGGACCAGTGGAAGGACGCCACGCGGCCCTGGGGCAAGGAGGCCGCGGGCCAGCTGTTGCTCTCGGCCAATGGGGAGCGCATCCACGGGCTGGTGCAGATGGTTGGCCCTTACAACGACCGCATCAACCTGCCGCTCGAAGGTATGGTGCGCGGCACGGCGGCACAATGGGTGTCTTCTTCACCGATGGGGCTGACGCGCAGCGAGGTGCGGCTGGAGCAGGTGTTCGGCCGGCCCGTGCTGCGCGGCACGGCGTGGAGTAATCGCAATGGCAAGTTGCGCGAATGGACGTGGGAGGCGACCTATGAAAAGCCCCTCGAGTAAATTGACCCGGCGCGAGGCCATCGTTCTCTCGTGCGTGGCGGCGATCCTGGTGTCGTGCAGCCTGTGGCAGAACTACCGGCTGCAATACGCCCAGCTGCTGGAAAAGCAGGCACTGTATGCTGAACGCCTGCGCACGACGCAGACCATTATTGAAAGCGAAATGCTGGCAGCCGCATATCTAACAACGCTGGACGCGCGAACGCGCGAACGCGCGCGCTACTACTTTGAGCGGAGTCCGCGATGAGCCGCTATCTGGCCTATGCTTTTATCGCCATCATGCTGTTTACCGTGACGGCGCAGGCTTTCAAGCTGCGGCAGTATCAGCCCAACGCCGTGCCGCAGATAGCCTTGCACGAAAGCCGGCTACTGCCGTTTCTGGCGGAAATTCGTGCTGACAATCAGGCAACATACGACAGCATTGTGCTGAACATCAGCCGTATTCGCGATTCGCAACCGCAGTTGCAGGACTACCGGCTTGAGGAACGTGTCGTGGCGGAAAAATTGCTGGAGCAGTTGAATAAGGGCAACTGAGATGGCCGGTGGTACGCTGTACGTCGGGCGCGCCGGTGAGCCCATGCATCAGCAGGATCGTGTACATATAACTATTTAATTTTATTGGTATTATTGTCAGAGGTTGGCTGGTGAATCTGCCGTTCCAGCGGCAGGTGTCGCGTCATCCACACCAACAACAAAAGCCCCGGCAGCGCCACTGCGGTTGAGACGGCGAAAAACGTCACCCAATCGGTGTGTTCGGCGAGCCAGCCGCTGCTGGTGGAGAGCCAGGTGCGGCCAAACGCCATGAAAGAAGTGAGCAGCGCGAACTGCGTACCGGTATAGGTGGTGTTGCAGAGCAGGGACGAATACGCCACGAACGCCGACGACGCCATGCCGCCGGTAATGTTTTCAATACCCACGGTCAGATACAGAAATCCGACGTCACGTCCGACGATAGCCAACGCGGCGAACATCAGATTGGAGAGCATTTGCAGCACGCCACACCATAGCAGCGTGTTCAACACGCCGTATTGTTTGACCAGCAGACCGCCAAGGAATACGCCTGCCAGCGTGGCGAACACACCGAAAATCTTGCTGGCGTTTGCGATCTCGGTTTTGCTGAAACCGATTTTGATGAAAAACGGATTTGCCATCGAGCCGGCGAACGCATCGCCGAATTTGTAGAGCAAAATGAAAGCCAGTATTACCAGTGCCGACGTTAGCGAATGGCGAGTGAGAAATTCCCGAAAGGGCTCGATGACCATCGCGTGCAGCGCGGGCGCCGCCGGGATTCCGTCCGGGCGGTGGTGCGTATCTTCCGGGGGCACGGGCGCCAGCAGTGCGGCAGCCATGCCCACGAGCACCAGAAGCGCCATCGCGGCATACACGACCGCCCAGTAGGTCACGATGTCCGCAAGGTACAAGGCCCCCGCGCCTGCCGCGATGAGGCCAAACCGGTAACCTGCTTGTGTCATGGCGGCGCCCGCACCTTGTTGCGCCGGATCGAGAATTTCGATGCGATACGCGTCGATCACGATATCCTGACTTGCCGAAAAAAACGCCACCGCAATCGCCCACGCGGCAGTGTGGAGGGGGTGCGCGGCAGGGTCGCTCAATCCCAGTGCAAAAATCGAAACCATCAGGCACGCCTGTATCACCAGCATCCAGCTGCGCCGGCGTCCCATCCGGCGCGACAACAGCGGCACCGGCACGCGGTCGACCAGCGGCGCCCACAAAAACTTTAGCGTGTAAGGCGTGCCCGTTAGCGCAAACAGCCCCACCGCCGTAAGCGATACGCCCGCTTCGGTCAACCAGATCTGCAAGGTGCCCATGGTGAGCAGCAGCGGCAAGCCGCTGGCAAACCCCATGGCGAATACGAACAGCAGGCGCCGCTCGGTATAGAGCCGGAAGGCTTCAGCCAGAACTCGCAGACGATTGGGCTTTTCGCCGGACTGATGCACGTTTTGGTAATCGCGTTGAGGTGCGACGGAAGAAGCCCTGTTTCCCGTGTCTAGGTGCGTCCATCAAATTCTTTCGCCTGCGACGGGTGCATGGTGTAGTCGTTGGGCGACGCCGTACCCGGCATCATCGATTTCAGTTGCACGGGCGTGGGTATCAGGGGCAGCGGCCTGCCGTCCGTGAAGCCGGTACGCGCAACGTTCATGATCATGGCGAGCATGGAGTAGTAGCCGACAATGCCGAGGATGTCGATCACGCCTTCTTCGCCAAACTGCGCCACGGCGCTGGCGTAGGTGGCGTCGCTGACGCTTTTATTGGCAAGCACTTCGGTGACAAAGTCGTAGAGCACGGCTTCATCCTGTTGCATGTTTGCGGGCCGGCGGCCTTCGGCCAGAGCGTCGAGCGTGGCTGGTGCGAGTCCGGCTTTCACCGCCTTGCCATAGTGGGCGTTCCACGCATACTGCTGTGTCCATGCGCGCGCACCCATCAGAGTCGCCATTTCATTAATGCGGTGGTCGAGCTTGCAGTGATAGCGCGTGTACTCGCCGACACGATGCACGCTCATCAGGAATCCCGGGCTGCGCAGGATCGGCCAATACGGCCCGCGGATTTCACCACGCAAGCCCGAGGTGATATCGGCTACCGCCTTGCGCTGTTCGTCCGTCAGCTCGTCAGCCGGAATCGGCGGCATGCGGTCGGGCAGGATGGCGTAGGTCATTTCGGTGACTTTTTCGCCCGGGGTTGCTGGCGGCTGGGCGGGTGGCATAAAGGTCTCCTCGATCAAATTCGTCGGCGTGGCATGGCGGTGCATGATATAGCGCAAGCGCTGCCGCGCCAAACGGTGCAGGTGGTGGCAGTCATGTTGGCGCGGACCTTCCGGCGGTAAAATTCACGCATGTCACCGCTTGATCTGTTCACAAAGACTTCGTCGTTTCGCTGCATTTGGCCATGGCTGGTGGTAAGTGTGTTGCTGGCGACGCATCCTGTTTCCGCGCAATCACCGCCCGACAGTTATAAGCCCGTGCCAGGCCAGCCGGGCAAGGACGTGGTTTGGATACCCACGCCCGATGCCACGCTCGACAGAATGCTGGACATGGCCGATGTCACCCGCGACGACTATGTGATCGATCTGGGTTCCGGCGATGGGCGCATGGTGATCGCAGCCGCCAGGCGCGGCGCGCGGGCGCACGGCGTGGAATACAACCCGGATCTGGTCGTGCTGTCGCGGCGCGCGGCCACTCTCGCGGGGGTGTCGGATAAGGCCACGTTTTCGCAGGGTGACATGTTCGAGGCCGATATTTCCAAAGCCACGGTGATGCCTTTGTTTTTATTGCCGAATCACCTGAACACGCTGGCGGCGAAGTTTCTGCGCCTGAAGCCTGGCGCGCGCGTGGTGTCGAACACCTACGAAATCGGCGGCGGCTGGGAGCCGGACGAAAGTGTGCGCACCGAGCCGTGTTTGAGCTGGTGCATCGCGCACTTGTATGTGGTGCCTGCGCAGGTGGCGGGGGCGTGGCGGCTGGCGGAAGGCGAAACCCTTTTTCTTGAGCAACATTACCAGCGCATCTACGGCGCCTATCAGATCGACAACGTCGCCGTGACAATCGACAATGGCCGTCTGCGTGGGGAGGAAATCAGCTTTACCGTCAACAATGTCGTCTATAGGGGCCGCATCAGCGGAGACGCCATGGCTGGCACGGCCAAGGGGCGGGTAACGCGCGACTGGCGCGCAGTGCGCATGCGCGAGTCGAACGAATAAGTTCGATTTGCCGCGAATGCGGATTAGAATGATTAGAATCTACAGGAATCAACTTTTTCAGGGAGAACGGCTATGACCATGAAACGCATGGCGCTGGAAATTGGCATGGGCACGGATATTCGCGGCGCGGATTACACCAAGGCAGCAGTGCGCGCGCTGCGTGATGCACTGTGGCACAACTCGCTCAATGTGGCGGACGCCATCGGCAAGCCTGTCGATTCCATGCAGGTGGAGGTGCTGATTGGCGTGCCCAAGCCCGAGCGCGTGGACACCGCCGAGGTGCTAAAAGTGCTGCCGCACGGCACCGGCACGGTGAAGGTCTACGAAGGCGGCCTGGAAATCGTCAACGACGCGGGCACCGGCTCGACGGTATTGGCACAGGCGGCGGCGATTGTCCGTCTCGATGTTTAGAGCGAATAAGGGAGAACACCATGCCATTGAAACGTTTCATACTCGAACTGGGCACCGGCAACGATTTGCACGGTGGCGATTACACCAAGGCGGCGCTGCGCGCGGTGCAGGATGCGCTGCATCATTCGTCGCTCGCGTTCATCCGTTCGCTGGGGCTGAATTCCAAAGAGATGCAGGTGGAAGTCACCATCGGCGTGCAGGAGCCGGCGAAGGTGGATGCAGACAAAGTGAAAGCCAGCCTGCCGCACGGGCAGGTTACGGTGAAAGTCATCAAGGGCGGACTCAACATTCCGGAGGGCGATGGCCATGACATGGCGGTGATCGCCAGCGCAGCCGTCGCCGTGCGCTTTCAGATGCCGTAGCACGGGAGCCTTCATGAAAGCCATACGCATCACCGAAACCGGCGGCCCCGACGTATTGAAGTACGTCGACTTGCCCACGCCCAAGCCCGGCCCCAATGAAGTGCTGGTGAAGGCGCATTCCATCGGCGTGTGCATGCCGGAAATTTACGTGCGCAAGGGCGTGTATGCGTGGATGCCCAAGTTGCCCGCAATTCCCGGCATCGAAATGAGCGGCACCGTGGTGGAAGCGGGCTCTGCCGTGACCAAACTCAAGGTCGGGCAGAATGTGTTTGTGTGCGCGCGCGAGTTTGCAGAACGTGCCAACTGTTACGCGGAGTATCTGGCCGGGCCGGAGGACCGCATTTATCCGGTGCCGGATGGCGTTGACTTGGAACAGGTGGCGGGCCTTGCGAATTATCAGGTGGCGTGGCACTTGCTCAACTCCGCTACCAAGGGCTTTCAGTATGACTCGGTGCTGGTAATCGCGGCCGCAGGCGGCGTGGGCGCGGCGCTGGTGCAACTTGCCAAGGCGTACGGCAAGCGCGTGATCGGCGTGGTGAGTTCGGCGGACCGCGGCGCGTTCGCGCGCGCGCAAGGATGCGATGAGATCATCGATCGCAAGCAGGGCGACGTGGTCGAGCAAGTGTTGAAATTGACCAACGGGCGTGGCGTTGACCTGGTGCTCGACTGCGTCGGCGGTTCTTACCTCATCAAGTACTTCGATGCGCTGGAACGCTTTGGCATGGTGCTGCTGTACGGCCGCATCGATGGCCCGCCGAAGGGAGACATGTACGACGCCATCCAGAAAAAGCCGTGGCGCAGTGGCGCCTTCCGCTACTTCACCATTCACACGCTCGACGATTGGCCGGAGTTGCGCGCGAAATGCACTCACGATCTATTGCGCATGCTCGCCGAGGGCAAATTTCAGGTGCCGATTTACGACCGCATTCCGCTCAGCGAAGCGCCGCGCGCGCACCGCGTGTTTGAATAGGGCGTGGTGATGGGTAAATTGTTGATGAAGCCTTAAGTGTTTGTTTTTATTGGAGTTTTGGTATTCAGTATTGAGGCCGTACGCTAATTCAGATTGACCCCGGCGGCCTTGATGATGTCGCCCATGCGCCTGGTCTCGGTGCGCCGGAAGTTGTCGAATTCGGGCTGCGGCAGTCCGACAAGTTCGATGCCGAGGCTTTTCAGTTGTTCGCCGAATTGCGGTTCCTTTACCGCCTTCACCACTTCGGCGCTGACCTTGGCAAGTATCTCCGGCGGCGTGCCGGTGGGCGCCACCAGACTATACCAGCCGAAATTTTCAAAGCCCGGCAAGGTATCTGCGACTGTCGGCACATCGGGCATCAGCGCTGCGCGCTTGCGCGTGGTCACCCCCAGCGCGCGCAGCCGCCCGCTTTGCACGAACGGCATCGCCACCGGCAGCACCGGCGTGCTGTAGTGAACTTCGCGTGCCACGGTATCAGCCACCGCCTGTGGAATGCCCTTGTAAGGCACATGCAAAAAGTTGACGCCAGCCATGTGCCCGAGCATGAACCCGGTCAGATGCTCCGCGCTGCCAGCACCCGCCGAGCCGTAGCGCAGCGCGCCCGGCGCTTTCTTGCCGGCTTCGATGAGTTCTGGAATGGTTCGGGCAAGCGACGGATTCACCACGACCACGTAGGGCACGGTACCGATGAGGCTGATCGACGAAAAATCACGCGCCAGATTGATTTTGTGATTGGAGAAAACCGCGGTGGCGATGAAGAGTTGGGAGGTCATCATCATCCACGTGTAGCCATCGGGTGCCGAACGCGTGACGATGTCGGCACTTAATAACCCGGAAACGCCGGGGCGCGGATCAACCACGATGCGCTGGCCCCATACGCCATACAGCCGGTCAGCCGTAACGCGCGAAATGATGTCGGGCCCGGAACCGGCGGCGCTGCCCACCACCAGCCGAATCGGCTTGTCGGGCCATGCGGCGTGCGCCGCGTGCATTGTGTATGTGAATACTACTGCCAGGGCGGCCAACCATCTGAACACGCGCATGCGTTACTCCTCCGGGTTTTGACGTAGCTACCAGTGCTCGTGCGCCGTGCGGTCGAAATGCTTTGAACGCTGCGCCGCCGCCGGGCTTTGGCGCGCGCAGTTTCTCACAGTTGCACAGAAGTGCGGCAGGGGTGGATGAGCATTTTGGTAAATATTCCGTAACTATCTGATTTTATGTGATTTTATTCAAAGATCGTGCTTGATCGGTTGCCGGGGGCTGCAGTCTTTACTCGCACTTGTTGCCTATAATTGGTCTGGCGAATCTTCTCGCCCCCGTAATCCCAAGGACATTTCATGAAGCTCCCCAATGTACTGACGTTGTGTTTAGGCCTGTTGCCGCTGGCCGCCGCAGCTGCCGATGTTCGCGAAACGCCATGCAAGACCACCGAGGAATGTCAGCAGCAGGCCTATCGTATTCGCGGTGTGATCACGCAAGACGCCACCAGCGCATTGGCCAAGGCGCAGGACACGTTTTACTGGTTTGGCCGCATCAATATGGCCTCCACCGTAATGCTGCTGGAGGAAGGCATCATCCCCGCGCGATTAGCCAGGCCCATTGCCGAGGGCGTGCAGTATTCGATCATGCAGGCGCGCGAGCCGGGCGGGCGGCGGCCCAGTGATGTCATGCAGGTGGAGCGCATCATTTCCGACAAGGCCGGCGCGGACGCCACGCTGATTCACAGCGGGCGCAGCCGCCAGGACATGGGGGCGACAGTACGCGCCATGCGCCTGCGGCGCGCGGTGCTCGATAGCGCGGAAGCCCTGCTCGCGACACGTGCGCTGTTGATCGACATCGCCAGCAAACACACCGAAACCTTTGTTCCCGCTTACACCAATGGCGTGCAGGCGCAGCCGGTGAGTTACGGTCATTACCTGATGGCGTTCGCCGATTCGTTTGCGCGCGACGCGCAACGGCTGCGCGAATTGTATGCGCGGGTGAATCTGAGTCCGATGGGTACGGCGGTGCTCGCCAATTCAAGCTGGCCGCTGAATCGCCAGCGTTTGGCGGAGCTGCTGGGCTTTGATGGTCTGGTGGTTAATTCCTACGATTCGGGGCAGGTCATCAGCTTTGACGTGCCCCTCGAAGCCGCTGGCATCATGAGCTCGGTGGCGATACGCATCGGCGCGATGTTGCAGGACATTCACACGCAATATCACCAGAGCCGCCCGTGGCTGCTGCTTGATGATACGCAGACCTATACCAGCAGCGCCATGCCGCAGAAGCTGAACCCCGGCGTGGTGATGACCGCGCGCGCCAAGGCGTCGGATGTGGTGGCGAGCACGCAACTGATGCTGCTGCGAGCGCACAACATCACGCCGGGCATGACGGACTACAAAGCCGCGTTCGAGCCGTCGAAAACCTTTGTCTGGGGCGTGGAAATGCTGAATCAGTTCAACGGCGTGATGAAGGCATTGCGCATTGACGGCAAGCGCTCGCTGGAAGAACTCAATGGCGACTGGACTACCTCGATGGAACTTGCCGAAACCCTGCAACGTCTGCATCAGGTGCCGTTTCGCGTGGGGCATCACTTTGCCACCGTGGTGGTTAACCACGCCAAGGCCAACAACTGGCTGCCGCATCAATTTCCGTACGCGGAAGGCGTGAAGCTCTACGCCGAATCCGCACAAAAATATGGCCAGCCACTGGCCAAATTGCCGCTCGACGAAGCCACCTTCAAGGCCACACTGTCGCCGGAATCGATGGTGCGCACGCGCGTGGGCATCGGCGGCCCGCAACCGGCCGAGGTGCTGCGCATGATCGGCCTTGCCCGCGATACACTGGGCCGGGATCGGGCCTGGCTGGCAGAACGCAACAACAAGCTTCTGGAGGCGGAAGCCCGGCTGAACAACGCATTCGCAAGGCATCTTGCCAACTGATGCTTCATCATCTGCCCAATTAAAATTACAGAAATTGCCGGACTTCATCATGCGTCTCCTGCCCAGCCTTGTTGCACTCCATGCCATCTTTGCCGCCTGTGTCCTTTGCGCCCATGCGGCACAGCCGCTGGCGCCTTACCCGAACAAGCCCATCCGCATGATCGTGCCCTTTGCGGCGGGTGGCGGCACGGACATCATCGCGCGCATTGCGGCGCAAAAGCTGACGGATGCGTGGGGGCAGCAGGTGATCGTGGATAACCGCCCCGGCGCGGGCGGCGTGATCGGAGCCGAGCTCGGTGCGCGCGCAGCGCCCGATGGCTACACCTACACGCTGATGGGCAGCAGCTATACGGTCAACCCGAGCTTTTACAAACTGTCGTTTGACCCGGTCAATGACATCACCGCCATCGCGCAGATTTCGCAGGGGCCGTTCATTGTTGTGCTGAACCCGAATGTTGCCGCGCGCACCGTCAAGGAATTCATCGCGCTGGCGAAAGCCAAACCCGGGCAACTCAGCTTTGCCAGCAGCGGCGCGGGCAGCATCACGCATCTGGCGAGCGAAATTTTTCTGACCATGGCCGGATTGAAAATGATCCACGTGCCGTACAAGGGCACCGGCCCCGCGCTGGTGGATACCATCGCCGGGCAGGTGGCGCTGCTGTTTGGCGACGCGCCGCCCACCATCCCCCACGTCAAGGGCGGGCGCCTGCGCGGTATCGCCGTCACCACGCGCGAGCGCATTGCCGCCGCGCCCGACATACCCACGCTGCACGAAGCCGGGGTTGCCGGCTATGAAGTGCTGCTGTGGCAAGGCATGATCGGCCCGAAAGGCGTGCCCAACGCCATCGCCGACAAGGCGCATGCGGAACTCGCGCGCGCGTTTCGCAACAAGGAAATGACCGACCGCTTCGCCGGCGACGGCATAGTGCCCTCGGTGGCCACGCGCGAGCAATTCGCCGCGCGCATCAGGGACGAAACCGCGCTGTGGCGCAAAACCGTGCAGCAGGCCGGCATCAAGCTCGAATAGGCGGGCGCTGCCGCACGCAAAGATCGTGGGAACCCGAGGAGGAGTCGAGAATGTCGCAACCTGTCAACGCAGCCGCGCTGCAAAAAGTCGCCGCCGATTTACGCGGCTATGCCGTCAGCGATGAACGCGCCGCACAAATCGCGCAGGAGGTGGCGCGCGTCAACAACGCCGCGCGTGCGGAAGGCGCACGCAATGAATTCAATGCGCAGCCGACGGATTTTGCCGTGACACTGTCGCGCCTTTCAGTTCGTGCAGTTCGCACCAAACAGGCTGCCAAATGACCGCCGACTTGCTTGACCTGAGCCTGACAGAGATCGCGCAGGCCATACGCCGCAAAAAGGTGTCCTCGCTGGAAGTCACCCGCGCCTGCCTGGCGCGCGCACAGGCCGTGCAGCCCACGGTCAATTGCTTTATCGCGATTGAAGAAGAAGACGCCCTGCGCGCCGCGCGTGCCGCCGATCGCGCCATCAAACGTGGCGCAAAGCTGGGGCCACTGCATGGCGTGCCGCTCGCACACAAGGACATGTTTTACCGCGCCGGGCGCATCACCACCGGCGGCAGCAAAATTTTGCGCGATTACCGCCCCAACGCCACCGCCACCGTGGCAACACGCATGGCGGAGGCGGGTGCCATCTGGCTGGGCACGCTTAACATGGCCGAGTTTGCCGCCAACCCCGCCGGGCACAACGAACACTGGGGCGATTGCTGCAACCCCTGGAACCCGGCACATATCACCGGTGGTTCATCCAGCGGCTCGGGTGCAGCGGTGGCCGCGCGCGCCTGCTATGGCGCGTTGGGCTCGGATACGGGTGGGTCGATCCGCCTGCCCGCGGCGGCCAATGGCGTGGTGGGGCTGAAGCCCACCTACGGGCGTGTGAGCCGTTATGCGCTGCTGCCGCGCGTGTGGTCGCTCGATACCGTGGGGCCGTTGACGCGCACCGTGCGCGATTGCGCGCGCCTCACCGCCGTCATCGCCGGCGCGGATGCGAACGACCCCACCGCCAGCACGCAGCCAGTGCCGCGCTACGAGAAGCTGCTTGATGGCCGCATCCGCGGTTTGAAAATCGGCGTGCCGCGCAACCACTACCTTGAGGGCATAACCGCGGATGTCGAGCGCGCGATGGACGACAGCCTTGCCGTGCTGCGCCGCTGCGGCGCACGCATCGTCGAAGTCGATGTGCCCGACCCGCAGCACACCTACCAGCTTACCAACGCCATCGGCCAGGTGGAATCCGCGACGATCTATGCCAACTGGCTGCGCGAACGGCCGCAGGATTTTTCACTCGTAGTGCGCACGCGCT
Source organism: Betaproteobacteria bacterium (assembly GCA_900299145.1). Taxonomy (GTDB): domain Bacteria; phylum Pseudomonadota; class Gammaproteobacteria; order Burkholderiales; family SG8-41; genus UBA5216. The sequence goes on from OMIN01000040.1 coordinate 28,065, forward strand.
CCGAGGCTGGCCTGCTGGTGCCGGCGGTGAGCTACCTGGAGGCGCTCAACGCCCGCGCGCGCATCGCCGCCGAATTTGTGCAGCAGGTGTTCAGCCGCGTCGATGTGCTGCACACGCCGGTGATGACCATGCCACTGCCCACGCGCGCCGAAACCGCGCCCGGCGCCACGGGTGATGTCATGGCCATGCTCGCGCGCATCACGCGCAACACGCGCCCGATCAATTTTCTGGGCCTGCCATCGCTGGCGGTGCCGGCGGGCTTTGCCGATAACGGCCTGCCCGTGGGCTTTCAGTTGGTTGGCCGGCCGTTTGATGAAGCCACCTTGTTCCGTGCAGGGGATGCCTATCAGCGGGAAACCGGGTGGCACCTGCGTGCGCCGGTGGTGGTGGCTTGATGGGTAAAGTCGTCGCTTCTGAATCGGTTGCCACTTGGCTAGCGGTGGGCAGTGCGGCATTGATCGCGACGCCTGCACATGTTTTTTGTTTGGCGGCGCATCAACTTCAAAACCGTAACTGCGGCAACGTTGTTGAATGTGAATACGGTATGGCAAACAATGAGATGTTGGTTTTCGCGCCGTTGTTAAAGGTATTGAAAATATGGGGTTTGTGTTATAAGCAATTGTTTTTGTTGAATTATTTTATGTTTTTATCTGGAATGTTATTAATCGTGCTGGGACGTTATACGGCGTTTCTGCTGTATAAAATTAGTTAGGCGATTTCGCGCTCACTCAGTAATCGAACCATATGGAACACACTTGGGCATCTGGCGCGGTTGAGCTGCTTCGGCACGCAGATTCTCATATTCACCTTGAGACGGCTTTCGATCGCCGAATTGCGTTCATCAGCATCGACAACTCAGTTGAAACCTCGATCCGAACCTTCCTCGCACTTCCCTCCAACAAATCCGGTATCAAAGTCCCCCGCAAGGATGTGGATGCTGTGGAGAACAGCTTCCCTGGCTTGCTTGGTCTCCTCTGGCAGCACGCCGGCTCGCGACTTACCGGCATCGACGAGGCCGACATCGAGCATTACCATCGTATCCGCAACAAGCTCTACCACGACGGCACTGGTTTGAGCGTGGACGAGCAGTATCTACTCGCCTACCACCAGATTGCCGTCCTCCTCCTCAAGAACCTCTTCGGTGTCGCATTGGGAGATCCCAAACCCGCACCGACACTTGAACGACTAATCTTGCTCTGGAACAAGATCGAAGAGTCATTCAAACAAAAGCTCAAAAAGGCCGGAATAGATCGCGGACACACTTTCTGGCCAGAGGAGGCAATGCAGTCAGGCGTGCTCAGTCAGGACGATATTGCCAATCTCACCGAACTGCGAATGATCCGGAATAAGCAGGTCCATTCCTCGACACTTGACCGCAAGCAGGTCGAGTATGCAGTTGACCTTGCGGAACGGCTTCTTTCCAAGCTCGAATGAAATCGCCTAACCATGCGCTGCAGCGAACCCGGCCATCGCGTCGCGGTTGCAATCGTGGCGTCCTGTGGGCCGGGTCGCTGAGCTTGGGTCGTTATGCAATTTGCTAATACGCTTTGCTTCTTACGGGCTACATTTTCTGCATTTAACTCGTGAAGCTCAACCGGGCCTCCTTCACCACCCGCTTCCACTGCTCCACATCGCGCCGGATAACTTCCTGAAACACGGACGGCGCGCCGCCCACGGGCTCGATGCCGTCTTTGGCGAGGCGCTCTTTCATGTCGCGTGATTCGATAAATTTGTTGAGTTCCGTATTCCAGCGCCGCAGCGCGTCGGCACGCAGGCCTTTCGGGCCGATCAGGCCGTAGGTGATGACGGCCTGATAGCCGCTCACCGCCTCGGACAGCGGCGGCATATTGGGCAGTGAGGCCAGGCGGTTTTTGGTGGTGACGGCCAGGCCGCGCAGCCGGTTGCCGTTGATGTGCGGCAGCGTGGCCGGCATGCTGCCGAACAGAAAATCCACTTCGCGCGACAGCAGCGCGGTCAGCGCAGGCCCTGTGCCTTTGAACGGGATGTGCGTGGTGCGCACACCGGCCATTACATTCATCAACTCGGTGGCGAGATGCGTGATGGCGCCGGTGCCGCTGGAAGAATAATTGAGCTTGCCGGGGTTGGCTTTGGCGTAGGCAATGAAATCCTGCACCGATTTCACCGGCACGCCGGGGTGCAGCGCGACGATCATGCCGGAGTCACCGATGGCGATGACGGCCTGAATGTCGTTCACCTGATCGTACGAGAGCTTGTAGATCGCCGCGTTGGTGCCGTAGCCCGACACCATGCCGATGGTGTAGCCGTCGGGCGTGGCGCGCGCCATCATCTCCTCGCCCAGGCTGCCGCCCGCGCCGGGCCGGTTGTCAACCACCACCGATTGCCCCAGCACGCCGCTCATGTGCTGCGCCACCACGCGGCCCACGATATCCGTGCCGCCGCCCGGCGCGAAAGGCACCAGCAGGCGCACCGGGCGGTCGGGATAGGCCGGTTGGGCAAGCGCGCCCGTGCTCATGGCACACAGCAGTGCGGTGATGAATAACTGCAACGCGCGTTTGATCATGTTTCCTCCGGCTGGGGTCATTCACTAGTAACAAAAAGGCTGGGTATGTCCGGTGACGCGATATAACTTATTGAGTTTATACACTTTTTTTGACTCGTACTCAGGGCTGATCTGCGCCTGCTCAACCACCTACTAATCACTTGCGCCCGGCGCGCCGCATTCGCCAGCGCAAAGCGCGAAATCCGTAGCATGCATTAACGAAGGCCTTGAGAGGGACAGCGGCAACCGTTTCTGGGCTTCTGAATCCGCCAGCCCAGTATGGATGTCCGCGTTGATGCGATCGACCAACGCACGTGGCGCGCGGCCTGCGCCGCGAGCGTATACTGAATCCTTTTCCGGCATGCGCGGTTTCAGTGCCCGGTGAAACTGGCTGCGGCTCAAACTTCCCGCCAAAAACTCATGATCAAACTCCAACGTATCGGCCACGTGCTGCTCACCGTCCGCGATCTTGAACGCTCCAAGGCGTTTTATACCGGCATCCTCGGCTTCAAGGTGTTGGAGCAGGATCCGGATCACGGCGGGCTGTTTTTGTCGCTGGGCGAGTACGGCAACACGCTCGATCTTTTCCCGAGCACCGACCCGGACGCGTTTCCGCGGCCGCCGTCGGGGCTGGGACGGCGGCAAGGCTTGGGCATGAAGCATCTGGCGTTCGCGGTGGCAACTGAGGAAGATCTGAAGCAAGCCTATTTTGCGTTGAAGGACGCGGGCGTCGCCATCCATCGCGCCGTCGATCATCAAAGCCAGAAGAGCGTGTACTTTTTTGACCCGGACGATTACTTGCTGGAAATCGTTTGGGAACGGCCCAATACGCGCGAGATATTTGAGCAGGGCCGGCACGATACCGATACCCAGATCGAGTTCGAGCGCGGGTAGCGTCACCCGCAAGTCACGGGGGCTGGTCAGCGGTGGTTCTCGTATCTATTTGATTTTAAATAAAAAAAGACGTATCATGCGCGCCTTTTTTTGCGGCAGGCACGCAGTGTATTTATGAGCATCGACAAAGAAGTCACCCGGCGGCGCACCTTCGCCATCATCTCGCACCCGGACGCGGGCAAAACCACGCTCACCGAGAAGTTGCTGCTCTACGCGGGCGCGATCCACATCGCCGGCAGCGTGAAGTCGCGCAAGGCTTCGCGCTACGCCACATCCGACTGGATGGAAATCGAAAAGCAGCGCGGCATTTCGGTGGCTAGCTCTGTGATGCAGATGGAGTACCGCGATTGCGTAATTAATCTGCTCGACACACCGGGTCACCGTGACTTTTCCGAAGACACCTACCGTGTGTTGACCGCTGTCGATGCGGCGTTGATGGTGATTGACGCCGCCAACGGTATCGAGCCGCAAACGCTGCGCCTGTTGCAGGTGTGCCGCCAGCAGAACACGCCGGTGATTACCTTCGTCAATAAAATGGATCGCGAAGTGCGCGAGCCGATGGATCTGGTCGACGAAATCGAGCGCACGCTGGGCATGCCGGTGGTGCCGTGCACTTGGCCAGTGGGCATGGGCAAGCAGTTCAAGGGCGTGTTTGATTTGCTCCACGACAGCATGCGTGTGTTCATCGCGGGCGAGGATCGCGTCGGCGGGCACGAAACGATTTCTGGGCTGAACAATCCCGCTGCCGCCGAACGCTTCGGCGATGTGTTCGCGCACGCGCGGCAGGAAATGGAGTTGGTGCAGGGCGTGTCGCCGACGTTTGATCGCGACAGCTTTCTGGCCGGCCAGCAGACACCGTTGTTCTTCGGCTCGGCGATCAATAACTTCGGCGTGCAGGAAGTGCTGGATGCGCTGATCGAATTTGCGCCGCCGCCACGCGCGCGCCGGGCGATTCAGCGTGCGGTCGATCCACTGGAAGCCAAATTCACCGGTGTGGTGTTCAAGATCCAGGCGAACATGGACCCCGGCCACCGGGATCGCATCGCTTTCATCCGTGTGTGCTCGGGTCACTTCGAGCGCAGCATGAAGCTGAAGAACTGCCGCACCGGCAAGGATTTCCGGCCCAACACCGTGGTGTCGTTTTTGTCGCAGCGGCGTGATCTGGTGGAAGATGCCTACGCCGGCGATATCATCGGCATTCCCAATCACGGTGTGCTGCAATTGGGTGACACGCTGACGGAAGGCGAGGATTTGCAATTCACCGGCCTGCCGTTTTTTGCGCCGGAGCTGTTTCAAACCGTCGAGATCGCCGATCCATTGCGCAGCAAGCAATTGCGTACCGGCCTCGCTCAACTCGGCGAAGAAGGCGCGATACAGGTGTTCAAGCCGGTGGCGGGCGGCATGCTGCTGCTGGGCGCTGTAGGGCAATTGCAGTTTGAAGTCGTGGCACACCGCCTCAAACACGAGTATGGCTGCGAAGCGCGGCTCGCGCCCGCGCGCTACAACAGCGCGCGCTGGGTGACGGCGGACGACCCGAAAGAGTTGAAGCGTTTTATCGATGCCAACGCGCATCGCGTGGCGCATGATGCGGTGGAAGCGCCTACGTTTCTGGCCGCACACGATGCCGAGATCAAAGTTGCGCACGAACACTGGCCGGCGATCAAATTCCACGCACTGCGTGAGCATGCGGGATTGGTGTTTCACGCTGGAGCCGATGGCTGACAGAGCCTGCGCTGCCGCTGGTTGACCTCTTACGGCCGCCGTCGTTAACATGCCCCGAATAGCATTTAACGGGGGCATGGCCATGAATTTCACAAAATCGGTTCACCGCACGGTTTGCTGGATAATGCCGGCGCTGTTGACCTGCGGCACCGCAGCTTGGGCCCAGGACAAGGCGCCGGACAAAGTGCCCGGCTATCCGGTGCGGCCGATACGCATCATCATCGGCGTGCAGCCGGGCGCGGGCTCGGACATGGTGGCGCGAGCCACGGCGCAGATTTTGACCGAGAAGTGGGGGCAGAACGCGGTGGTCGATCCGCGTCCCGGCGGCGGCGGCGTGATTGCGTCGGAGTTGACCGCCAAATCCGCGCCGGACGGTTACACCATTCTGCAATCGGGCGACGGGCTGTTGTTTCAGAGCGCCACCAAGCGCGTGGCGTTCGACATACTCAAGACCTTCGACCCCGTGGTGGCCTCGACGCAGCAACCGTATATTCTGCTCGCCAACCTGAGCGTGCCGGCGAAAACGATCAAGGAGTTGGTTGCGCTGTCGGCGGGCAAGCCGTTGACTTACACCGGCAGTTCGGGCGTGGGCGGCACGGTGCATCTTGGCATGGAACGATTCGCCAAGCTCTCTGGCATGAAGCTGAAGCACGTGGCGTACAAGGGCAGCGCGCCGTCGCTGCTGGCGTTGATGGGCGGCGAAGTCAATCTTGGCGTGACCAGCGCCATGTCCGCCACGGCGGCGATACGCAGCGGCAAGGTGCGTGGTGTCGCGGCTTTGGGGTTGACGCGCGCTTCGTCGTTACCGGATTTGCCCACCCTTGTAGAACAGGGCTTTCCTGGCTTCAAGATCACCAATCGCTACAGCCTGTGGGTGCGGGCGGGCACGCCGCGTCCGATTATTCAGGCCATCAATCGCGTGGTGAGCGACGGCATGCACGCGCCGGCCATGGCGCAAAAGCTGGCGACCGATGGCAGCGAACCTGCCGAGCGCTTGACGCCGGAGCAACTGCGCGCGGATCTGGCACGCAGTTACGTCGAACTGGAGAAGCAGGTCAAGGAACTGGGGCTGAAGTTCTGACGCGACCCCAGCCGCTACGGCTTGCCGGCAATGCGATCCTGCTGAATTTGCGTGAGGTCCATGCCTTCGGTGCTGGCATGCGGAAACAGCCAGCCCGCCGTGCACAAAAACACGATAAAACGGCCCAGGCGCGCGAGCTTGCTCAGGAGCACGTCTGACTGATGTGATGCCGGTTCTGGGCTGTTCATTGCAAACTCAGACTATCCTGGTTGTCTGGCAAATGATTCGAGTGGACGATTATAGGCCTTGAACGGGCGGGCAGGATGTTCGAATAGCGTCGGATAGCTTGGCCCCACGGCAACGGCAAACGCACGCGGATTCGCGGTAAGCTACGCGCTGCCCCTGTCAGCGACAACCGGCGAGGAGAAAGCGTGCGACTGACCATCAAGAATCCGCAGGACTTCTGGTGCGGAATACTGTTTGTGGCATTGGGTGCGCTGGCGGTTTACCTCGCGCGCGATTATGAGATGGGCAGCGCGCTGCAAATGGGGCCGGGCTATTTTCCGACGTGGCTGGGCGGTATCCTGATCGGCTTTGGCGTGCTCATTGGCGGTCTGGCTTTCAGGATTGAAAGTGAAAGCAGCGAAGGCTTGGGGCTCGACACCTGGGCCTTTCGTCCGTGGCTGGTGCTGACCGCTGCGTTGGCGCTGTTTGCGGTGATGATGGAGGCGAACCTGGGCTTTGTGCCCTCGTTGCTGGTGCTGATTACCGGCTGCGCGCTGGCGCATAAAGACGTGCACTGGCGCGAAACGATTTTGCTGGCGGTGTGCGTCACCGCGGGGGCTGTTGCCATATTTTCCTATGGCCTCGACATGCCCTATCCATTGTTCTGGTGGAGCAAGTAATGGAACAGTTGCTGCAGAATCTGGTGCTGGGGTTCAGCGTGGCGCTGACGTTGCAGAATCTGGCGTACTGTTTTCTTGGCGTATTCCTCGGCACCATGATCGGCGTGTTGCCCGGCATCGGGCCGCTCGCCACCATGGCCATGCTCCTGCCGCTGACTTACACGTTGCCGCCGATATCGGCGCTGATCATGCTGGCGGGTATTTACTACGGCTCGGATTACGGGGGTTCCACCACGGCGATTTTGGTGAATTTGCCAGGCGAAGGCTCCTCCGTGGTAACGCTGCTTGATGGCCACCCGATGGCGCGGCAGGGGCGCGCGGGTCCTGCGCTGGCAATGGCGGCGATCGGTTCGTTTTTCGCCGGCTGCGTGGGCACGCTGATCATCGCGCTGGTAGGCCCGCCGCTTGCCAACGTGGCGCTCAAGTTCGGCTCGCCGGAGTATTTTTCGCTGATGGTGATGGCGCTTGTGTGTGCCTCGGTGGTGGGAACCGGCTCGTTGCTGAAATCGCTGGCGATGGTGGTGGTTGGGTTGCTGCTGGGCATTGTCGGCACGGATGTCACGTCGGGCAAGGCGCGCTTTACTTTCGGCGTCCCGGAACTTAACGATGGCGTGGGCATTGCGGTGGTGGCGATGGGGGTGTTCGGGCTGACCGAGATCGTGAAGAATCTTGGCAGTGCGCAAATCACGCCGACCATCCTGCAGGGCAAAATCACCGGCCTGATGCCGCGCTGGGAAGATTTAAAAATATGCTTTGGGCCGATGCTGCGCGGCAGTTCCATTGGCGCGGTGTTCGGGCCGCTGCCGGGCCTGGGTGGCACCATTAGCGCGTTTACGTCGTACATGGCTGAGAAGAAGCTCGCCAAGGATCCGTCACGTTTCGGCAAGGGCGCCATAGAGGGCGTGGCGGGGCCGGAGACCGCCAACAACGCCTGTCCGCAAACCACGTTTGTGCCGATGCTCACGCTCGGCGTGCCGGGCAGTGCGTCGATGGCGCTGATGCTGGGCGCGATGATTATTCATGGCATCACGCCCGGCCCGCAGGTGATGACCGCGCGGCCCGATTTGTTCTGGGGGCTGATTGCGAGCATGTGGATCGGCAACCTGATGCTGCTGATGCTGAATCTGCCGCTGATTGGCATCTGGGTGAAGCTGCTGCAAGTGCCTTACCGGATGTTGTTCCCGATCATCATGACCCTAATGGGCATCGGCATTTACAGCCTGAATTCGTCCGGTACCGACGTGTTGCTGATGGCATTCTTTGGATTCATCGGCTATGTGCTGGTGAAGCTCGGCTGTTCGTTTCCACCGCTGATACTCGCCATGGTGTTGGGGCCGCTGTTGGAAGAGAATCTGCGGCGCTCGATGTTGCTGTCGGATGGCGATCCGTCGGTGTTCTTTACGCGGCCGATCAGTTGCGGCTTTATGGTGGCGACAGGCCTATTGCTGCTGCTGTTCGCCGTGCCGGCGCTGCGCAGAAAACGCAGCGAGGTGATCAAGGACGATTAGTGTTGGCGATGTGATAAAAAATTCAATAAAAACAGATACTTAAATAACACCCTTATTTATCACGCCTCACACTTTACTCCTCACGCCTCGCGCATTAAAGCCCCAAGCCACCATCAAGCAGTAACGTCTGCCCCGTCATGTAGTCCGAGGCGTCGGACGCGAGATACAGTGCGAGCAGGCCCACTTCGCGCAACTTGCCTGCGCGCTTTAACGGGACGGTTTGCTCCGCGCGCTGCGTGCTTTGTTTGAAGCGCTCTTCGCCGGAGGTCACGACGTCCGGGAAGATGCCAGGCGCAATGCAATTCACATGCACGTGATACGGCGCCCACTCCAGCGCCTGCGCACGGGTGAAACCGGCGAGCGCGGTTTTGGCCGTGGTGTAAAGCACCAGATCACGGCCGCCCTGATGCGCTGTCCACGACGCAATGTTGATGACCTTGCCGGTTTTGCGCGCGAGCATGTGTGGGCCGACGGCACGCGTGCACAGCAGCGCCTCGGTAAGGTTGATATCGATAATGAATTTCAGCTCGTCATCGCTGGCCGCCGCACCCTCCTTGCCCGGCAGCGCCACCAGCGGCTTGCGAATGGAATCGCCGAGGGCGTTGACCAGCACATCGATGCGGCCCAACGTAGAAAGCACCGAATCGACGGCGCGCTTCACGTCGTCGGCTTTGGTGACATCGGCGATTACCGGAACGACTTTGCGGCCCGACGATTTGGCGATCTCTGCCGCCGTGGCATTCACATATTTCGGCGTCAGCGCATTGAGCGCCACGTCGGCCCCGGCCTCGGCAAGCACTTGCGCGATGCCCTTGCCGATGCCGCGTCCGGCGCCGGTGATGAAAACGACTTTTCCGGTGATATCAAATTCGGCGGGCATCATGGGGTGTGCTCCTGGATGAATTGTTGGGTACGGATCAGCGCAGGCG
>OMIN01000041.1 GCA_900299145.1 Betaproteobacteria bacterium
GGGGCTGGGGATTGACTGTGCGTTTCAGGCGGCCAAAGGCAAGCCGGGCGTGGTGCCGCGCTGGGTGGCTTGCGCATGATCGCGCGCCTTGATCAGTGGTCGTATTGGCCGCGCGCGGCGCTGTTCGCACTGGCCGCCGTGCTGCTGACGCTGCTGCTTTCCGCCAGTGATGCATTTCGCCGCGTGGATTTTGATTTGACTGACGCGCACGGACGCTGGTTTGCGCCGCGCGTGGCATTTGACGATGTGGCGGTCATTGATGTCGATGAAGAATCCGTGGCGCAGTTGCAGCCCCGTCTTGGCCCGTGGCCGTACGACCGCGAGGTGTATGCGCTGGTGGCGCAGTGGCTGCGTGAAGCAGGGGTGTTGGCCGTCGGCTTTGACATCCTGTTTTCGGAAGCGCGCAAGGGCGACGAGGCGCTGGCGGCGGCGCTTGATGCGCGCACGGTGCTGGCCGCCGCGGCATTGCCGTATACCTTTGAGCGCGACGGTGCGTACCGCGCGCAGCTTGCGCGAAAGTCATGGGGCGCCGCGCCCGCCACGGGATCGTATCCGCTGGCGGATCTGACGCTTCCGCGCACGTCGCTGACACAGACCGCAGGCATCGGGGTGATCAGCGCGCCTGTCGATGGCGACGGTATCGTGCGTCGCGTGCCGTTGGCCTTTGCAGCATACGGGCAACTGGTGCCGTCGATGGCACTGGCAGTGCTGAACGCCGCCACGTCCGACGGCGCTGTGCCGCAATCCGTCTTGGGTGATGGGCTTGTAACCATGAATGGCAAATCATGGCCGGTTTCGGGGCTGTCCGAGGCGTTGCTCCGTTACCCGGAGAACGTGGAGTCGCTGCGCACGGTGCCGTTTTATCAGGTGGTGTTGGCGGCTTCCGACGCGCCGGGCATGGCGCCGCTGGCCGAAGCCTTGCGCGCGGCGCTGAAAAGCAAACACGTGGTGATCGGCAGCTCGAGTGCGGCGCTGGGCGACTATGTGCAAACGCCGCTGGGGCGCCTTGCGGGCGTAAAGATGCAGGCGATGACCGCGCAGTTGTTGCTCGGCGGTCACGTGTTGAAGCCGCGTGCGTTCGCGTGGGAAGCCTCAATGGCCGTCGGCGCGTTGCTGCTGGTGTTGGTGGCGGGTGCGCCGCGTTGGCGCGGGCGTGGCGCGGTGCAATGGGGTGTATTGCCACTGGTTTTGGTGTTCACAGTGGCATTTGGCGCCATGGCCCTTTCGCGCGGGCAGGCCGTTGGGCTGCTGTTTGCGATGTCTACGGGAGTGCTGGCGCATTTGATGGGCGTGCTGTATCAGCAGGTACAGCTGTTCCGGCAAAATCAGCGGCTCGAAATGGAAAAGCGCGCGGCACAGCAGGCCGATGCGCTGAAAAGCCAATTTCTGTCCCACATTACGCATGAGTTGCGCACGCCGCTGACGGCGATCATGGGCTTTAACAACATCAACTGGCACGACAGCGCGCTGGGCCGCGAGCAGCGCATGAAAAACGGCGAGATTGTCGATCGCAATTGTCAGCACATGCTTTCGTTGGTGAATAATCTGCTCGATCAGGCAAAGATCGAGGCAGGGCAGCTCACCATCCAGCGGCATCCGGACAGCGCGCGTTCGGTGGTGCGAGATGCGGTGACAACGGTGCAGCCGCTATTGCGTGGCAAGCCGGTGGCGTTAAAGACCGATGATGTGGGCGTGCCGGAGATGCTCGAAATCGATGCCTTCCGGCTGCGCCAGATCGTGCTCAATTTGCTGAGCAACGCGATCAAGTTCACCGACAAGGGTGAGATTAGCGTGGTGTCGTCGTGGAGCCACGGCGAACTCACGCTGGCGGTGGTCGATACGGGGCCGGGCATGAGCGAGGACGCGGTCAAGCGGCTATTCACGGCATTCCAGCAGGCCGACGGCAGTGTGGCAGCGAAACATGGTGGCACCGGGCTGGGGTTGACCATCAGCCGCAACCTTGCGCGGTTGATGGGTGGCGATATCAAAGTCCGTAGTGCACCCGGCCAAGGCACTGTGTTTACGGTGACAGTTGCAGCACCGGCGGTGGGGCTAGATCAAGCCGCGTCAGCAGCGCCGGTGTCAGCGGCCTCGGCAGTATCACAGGGTGCCGTGGCCTCAGGTACGCCGCGGGCTGAGTTGCGTGCGCTACTGCAAGGCGTGGTGCTCCTGGCCGAGGACATGCCGGATACTCGCGCGCTGGTGGTGCGTCACTTGGAGCGGCTGGGCTTGACGGTGCTGCAGGCGGAAAACGGCGAGCAGGCGATAGAGGCCGCGTTGTCCAAGCGCCCCGACGTGGTGCTGATGGATATGGATATGCCGGTGGTGGCGGGCAGCGAGGCCACGCGCACGTTGCGCATGTGTGGATTCAGTGCGCCGATCCTGGCGCTCACCGCGCACAAAGGTGAGGAGGAACGCACGCGCGCGCTGGCTGCCGGTTGTAATAGCATTGTCGAAAAACCGATGACGCGAGCGAGCCTGCTGGCAGCTTTATCCGAGGCGCTGGCGCCGAGTGCGGCTGCGTCCGCAAAACAATAGTGGCGAGGAAAAAGTGGCGCTTGAACCTATAGTGATTAGTGTGGAGAGCGATATGGCTGACCTGGTGCCGCTGTTTCTGAACCAGCGCCGGTTGGATCAAGCAGCGGTTGCCGCGGCCATCGCGGCGCGCGATTTCGAGGCGGTGCGGCGCATCGGGCACGCCATGGCTGGTGCGGGCACGAGTTATGGTTTTGCAGCGCTGAGCTTGTTGGGCGAGCGTCTGGGTCAGGCGGCGCGCGCCGGGGATGTACCGGACTCGAAGCGTTGCGTTGCGACTTTGACGATTACATGTCGCGTTTGATTGTAAAATATATGTAAATTCTCTGGGTGTGTGATGGAGTGCCTTCACGCCATGCCGCGCTGCCCCAACAATGTGCGCCGGATTTGCGGTCTGTAAACTGGCTGGCGTATACAAGGTATTGCAGGTAAAGGCCGATCTTAACTATCTGTTTTTATTGAATAATTTGTCAGAGGCTTTTGTGCGAAAAGCGGTCTCGCGGGTAGCGGCTCCTGTTACGGCTTGGCGCATTGCGCCGTGGGTTGTATCGCTCGTACTGGGCCTCGCGCCGCGCGCGTACGCCGCTGACGATTTCCCTTACACGGTGGTCAAGGAAGACACCCTGATCGGCGTTACCACGCGTCTCTTAACCACGCCCGCCGATTGGCCGAAGGTGGCGCGCTACAACAACAAGCGCAATCCCAATCTGATTTTGCCGGGCGAAACGGTGCGCATTCCGTTCGCCATGCTGAAATCCGCGCCCGCGACAGCCACGGTGTCGCATGTGCAGGGTGACGTGAAGGCGGCATCGGGCGGCGGTGTGGCGTCCGTTCTGGCGGTCGGGGCATCGCTCGCTGAAGGCGCGCAGGTGACAACCGGCAAGGATGGTTACGTCACACTGAAATTGCAGGATAGTTCCACCGTGCGCGTGCAGTCGGCGACACAGATGCAGGTTGAGCGCATGCGTACTTACAGCGGCGTGGGCGTGTTCGAATCGGCGATGCGCTTGGCAACCGGCCGTGTCGAATCGCTGGTGCAAAAATTCAAGCCCGGTGCCACCCAAACACGTAACAGCGTGAACACGCCGCTCGCGTCACTGGCGGTGCGCGGTACCGAGTTTCGCGTCACCATGGATACGCAAGCGAACCAGACGCGCGGCGAAGTGTTGTCGGGCGTGGTCGCCGTGGCGAATGCTGAGGGTGGCACGGATGCCAAGGCAGAAAAACGGCTGGATGCCGGCTTTGGCAGTGTGGTCGATGCCGGCAAGTCCGTGTCCGAGCCGGTGACACTGCTCGCCTCGCCTGATGTGTCGAAGCTCGCGAAATTGCAGGAGCGGCCGCTGCTTCGGTTTGCGCTGCCTGCGCTGCCGGGCGCGAGCGCCTATCGTGCGCAGGTGGCGCGCGATGCCGAGTTCAACGTGGTGGTGGCGGAACTGCTGTCGAAATCGCCCGACGTGCGGTTAACAAATATTGATGACGGTGGCTACTTTTTGCGCGTGCGCGCAGTCGACGCGCGCGGGCTGGAGGGGCGCGACGCCACGCATGCGTTCACGTTGAAGGCGCGGCCGGAACCGCCGCTCACGTCGTATCCCGCGCCCAAGGGTAAAGTGCGCGCGGCCGAGGTGGAATTCAAATGGGCGGAAAACACCGAAGCGGCGACCTACCATTTGCAGGTGGCAAAAGACGCCGGCTTCAAATCGCTGGTGCATGAAAACCGTGCGATCAAGGGGCCGCAGGCAGTGGCAAAGCTGCCGCTGGGCGATTACTACTGGCGCGTGGCGAGTTTGCGGCGCGACGGCGACCGCGGCCCGTATGGCGATGTGGCGTCGTTTGCGCTGCTGGCGCCGCCGGCGCAACCGGAGCCACCAAAAATCGGTGATGAAAACCTGCAATTCCGTTGGGCGGGCGAGCCGGGCCAGAAATTCGAGTTCCAGATGGCCAGCGATGTGAAGTTTGCCCAGGTGGTCACCGCGCGTTCGCTCGACAAGCCCGAAATCGATTTGCCGCGCCCCAAACCCGGCACGTATTTCATGCGCTATCGCGCCACGGATCCGGACGGTTTTGTCGGTCCGTACATCGCACCGCAGACGTTCACCGTGCCCGTTCCGCCGCCGTGCTTGCAAGATTCCGCCGGGCGCTGCGTGTCGGCCACGCACGGCATTGTTGGGCCTCAACAATAGCCTTGCACGTGCCGTTTTATGTGGAATTGTTGCGGGGCAGCAATTCCATGAAGTCTCTTTATTTCAACGGCTTATCGTGCTATCCTTCTAGGCTAATTTAAATTTGTGGCAACCATTTGTAAAAGGGCTGTAAATCATGGCTGTTGAACGTACTTTATCGATTATCAAACCGGATGCGGTGGCCAAGAACGTTATCGGCCAGATTTACACGCGGTTTGAGAACGCCGGGCTGAAAATCATTGCCGCGCGCATGATGCAATTGTCACGCGCGGACGCCGAGGGTTTCTACGCGGTGCACAAAGCACGGCCGTTTTTCAAGGACCTGGTGGATTTCATGGTCTCCGGCCCCGTGGTGATTCAGGTACTCGAAGGTGATAACGCCATCCAGAAAAATCGCGATCTGATGGGCGCGACTGATCCCAAAAAGGCCGCCAAAGGCACCATCCGCGCCGATTTCGCCGACAGCATCGACGCCAACGCCGCGCATGGCTCGGATTCGGCGGAAAACGCCGCCGTCGAAATCGCCTATTTTTTCGCAACACTCGATATTTGTCCGCGCTAGCAGGTCACCCGGTGATAGGCCCGCAGATATGCCCGTCAATTTGCTAGGATTGGGTAGGGCTGAACTCACCGCGTATTGCGCGAATCTGGGTGAAAACCCGCCGCGCCGCTTTCGTGCCCGGCAGTTGATGCACTGGATGCATCAGGCAGGCGCCGACAGTTTCAGTGCTATGACGGACATTTCCAAACCGCTGCGTGAGCGTCTGGCGCTTGATGCCGTCATAGCCGGCCCCAGCGTGATGCGTGACACCGCCGCCGCCGACGGCACACGCAAATGGCTGCTGGATGTCGGCACGGGAAACGCGGTGGAAACCGTGTTCATTCCTGAAACCTCGCGCGGCACGTTGTGCATTTCGTCACAGGCGGGGTGCGCGCTCGAATGCTCTTTCTGCGCCACCGGGCGGCAGGGTTTTAACCGCAATCTGACCACTGCTGAAATCATCGGCCAGTTGTGGTGGGCGAACAAATGTCTGGGCGCCTACGAAGGAGCAAATAACAACAAGGGTGAGGCGCGCGTCATCAGCAACGTGGTGATGATGGGCATGGGTGAACCGCTGGCGAATTTCGACAACGTGGTGTCGGCCATGCAACTGATGCTGGACGACGATGCCTATGGGTTGTCGCGCCGGCGAGTGACGTTATCAACCTCGGGCCTAGTGCCCGCACTGGATCGTCTGCGCGAGGCATGTCCCGTGGCGCTGGCGGTGTCGCTGCACGCGCCGAACGACACGTTGCGCAACGTGCTGGTGCCGATCAACAAAAAATATCCGATTCGTGAATTGCTGGCGGCGTGCGTGCGTTATCTCGACAAGGCGCCGCGCGATTTTGTGATGTTTGAATACACGCTGCTCGATGGCGTGAACGACAGCGTGGCGCAGGCGCGTGAATTGATCGAAACGGTGAAGGGCGTGCCGTGCAAAATCAATCTGATTCCGTTCAACCCGTTCGAGGGTTCCGGCTACGCGCGGTCCAAGCCCGATGCCGTGCGGCGCTTTCAGGAAATCCTGCTGCGCGCGGGGCTGGTCGCAACTACGCGTAAGACGCGCGGCGATGACATCGCGGCGGCGTGCGGGCAACTGGCGGGGCAGGTGGCCGACAAGACACGGCGTGCCGAGCGGCGGCTGGCGCGCATTCCGGTGGTCGAAAAAGAACCGGCTTCAGCCGTGGGGGTCGTGCCGTGAAAATTTCGTATCTATTTGTTTTTATTGGTATTTTTTTGTTGTCGGCGTGCGGCACGCCCCAAGAGCCGCGGCCCACGGAGCGCACCGAATCGACGACTTCCGACACCGATGACGATGCCCGCGGCCGGGCGCGCATTCATACCGACTTGGCGGTGAATTATCTGGAAATCCGTAATCTTGGGATCGCGCTGGAAGAAGCCGGCATCGCGCAACGCGCCGACCCAACTTACGGCCCCGCCTACAACGTGGCGGGCTTGATCTACATCGAGCTGAAAGACGACCGCAGCGCCGAGGAAAGCTTCCGGCAGGCGCTGCGTATCAACGCGCGTGATTCCGACGCCAACAACAATTACGGCACGTTTTTGTGCACGCGCAAGCGCGAGGCCGAGGGCATCAAGCACTTTTTGCTGGCGGTGAGTGATCCACTGTACCAGTATCCGGATCGTTCCTACGTCAATGCGGGTGTGTGTGCGCGGCGTCTGAATGATCTGCAGACGGCGGAAAATTATTTCCGGAGTGCGTTGAAAACCCAGCCCAATCAGATTCAGGCGTTGTATCAGCTGGCTGGCCTGGCCTTTGAACGCAAGGCCTATACTGAAGCACGCAGCTTTCTCACGCGGCTGATCCCGGTGGCCGATGGCAGCCCGGAAATTCTGTGGTTGAAATTGCGCACCGAGCGGCAGCTGGGCGACACGGTGACGGTGGACAGTCTTGCCCATCAATTGCGCACGCGCTTTCCCGATTCGAAGGAAACTGCCGCGCTGGATGCCGGGCGCTTCGAGTAGGCGGTATGGACAGCCCCGCTTCGACCACGCCCGCCGCGCCAGCCGTCCCGGCTTCGCCGGGCGCAGCCTTGAAGGCCGCGCGCCTGGCACAGGGTTTGTCGATCGAGGATATCTCGCGGCAGTTAAAATTATCCGCCACGCAAATCAATGCCATCGAAGCCGATGACCACGCACGGCTGCCGGGGCCTGTGTTTGCACGCGGCTTTATCCGCAGTTATGCACGGCTGCTGAAACTGGATAGCGAATCGTTACTCGCGCCGAGGCCTTCAGCTTCGCCGCCGCCGGCCCCCATCGTGGTGAACGTGCTGCCGCCCGCACGCGAGGTTCCGCCGGTGGCGCGGGAATCGGCCGCGCCAGCGCCTGCCTACGATACGGCAAGTGAAATTCCGCGCGAGGCCGCGAGTGAAGCGCCCCGTGAAGCGCCGCCGGCGGTTTCGCCGGCGATTCAAACCGGAAAGGTGCAGGAGCCCGCACATGACGTTACGGTTGAAGCATCCCGCGAGGTGCCCCGCGATTTGCCCAGCCAGCCGCGTGAATCGCCTCGCCCGGAACCGCGTGAAGTGGTGCGCGAAACTATTATCGAAGATCGATTGCGCGGCGGTTCACGCGACACGCTGGAGCCCAGTCCATTCCGTCGCATGCCGTTGTGGCTGGGTAGTATCGCGGCGGTCGTACTGGGATTGGCGTACTACGAATTTGTGGTCAATGCGCCGGTTAATGCACCAACTACGGCACCCGTTGCGCCTGTTGCGCCATCCACTGCGAAGGCCGGCAACGCAGAGGGAGCCGGTGCCGACGCCGCTCCGCCTTTGGGTGCGGTCCCCGCCACTGCAGTGAGCGCCACGGTAGCGCCCACTGCATCAGAATCTGTAACGCCAGCGGTGGAAGCGCCCGCTCGGCCGGCCGCACTCGCCCTGAAAAAGAGTGGTGATCCTGCCGGCGGCGCGGCCAGTGGCTTGCACTTTGTGTTTAGCGGTGAGTCGTGGGTCGAGGTTCGCGACGGCGAAGGCAATATCGTGTTTTCGCGCACCAACGAAGCGGGTAGCGAGCGCCGCGTTCAGGGCAAGCCGCCGTTGAGCGTGGTAGTTGGTGGCTCGTCGCGCGTGCAACTCAGTTATAACGGCAATCCGATCGATCTTTTGGCATACACCCGCGAAGATGTTGCGCGGCTCAGGTTGGAGTAGCGGCAAAACAAGGCTGCAATAGCCCGTGCCGCGCTGCGAAAGTTATTTAAGTATCTGTTTTTATTGAATTTTTTATGAACTGTTTACCTGCTTACGGCCCCGCGCCGCGTCGTGCCAGTGCACCGGTGCGTGTGGGTTCCGTGACTATCGGCGGCAACGCGCCCATCGTGGTGCAGTCCATGACCAACACCGATACTGCCGATATAGCCGGTACCGTGGCACAAGCTGCGGCGCTGGCTCGTGCCGGTTCGGAGATCGTGCGCGTCACCGTCAACACCGCCGAGGCCGCCGCCGCCGTACCACATATCCGCGACCAATTGAGCTCTCAGGGTATTACGGTGCCGCTGGTAGGGGATTTTCATTTCAACGGCCACCGGCTGCTCACGCAGCATCCAGCGTGCGCCGAGGCACTCGCCAAGTTGCGCATCAATCCGGGCAACGTCGGGCGCGGTTCCAAACGCGACGAGCAATTTTCCACCATGATTGAAATGGCGCTGCGGTACGACAAGCCCGTGCGCATCGGTGTCAACTGGGGCAGTCTCGATCCGGAACTGATCGCGCGCATGATGGATGAGAACGCGAAGTCGGCGCACCCCGAAGATGCCGCCGTGATCACGCGCCGCGCGCTCGTAGCCTCCGCCATTGACAGTGCCGCTTTCGCCGAAAAAATGGGACTGGGCCGCGAAAAAATCGTGCTCTCGTGCAAGGTCAGTGGCGTGCAGGATCTGATCGCGGTGTATCGCGATCTCGCCGCGCAGGGCAATTACGCGCTGCATCTGGGGCTGACGGAAGCCGGCATGGGCAGCAAGGGCATTGTGGCTTCCACGGCGGCGATGGGCGTGTTGTTGCAGGAAGGCATCGGCGACACCATTCGCGTGTCGCTCACGCCCGAACCCGGCGGCGACCGCACGCGCGAAGTCATCGTGGCGCAGGAAATCCTGCAAACCATGGGCTTGCGTTCATTCACGCCGATGGTGATTGCGTGCCCCGGCTGCGGGCGCACCACCAGCACGTTTTTTCAGGAGCTCGCCGATCGCATCCAGACGTATTTGCGCAACCAGATGCCGCAGTGGCGTGGCAATCATCCCGGCGTGGAAACCATGAGCGTGGCGGTGATGGGTTGTGTGGTGAACGGCCCCGGTGAAAGCAAACATGCGAATATCGGCATCAGCTTGCCGGGCTCCGGCGAAAACCCGGTGGCGCCAGTGTTCGTCGATGGCGTAAAAACGGTGACGTTAAAGGGCGAGCATATCGCCGAAGAGTTTCAGGGCATTGTCGAACAATACGTGCGGGACAAATATCCCGCCACTTCCAAATCCACCCGGTCTGCAGCATGAGTGATCAAATACGCGCCATCCGCGGCATGAACGACATGCTGCCGGACGAGGCTTACCTGTGGCAGTACCTCGAAGACAACGTGCGCGAGGTTTTTCAGCAGTACGGCTATCGCAACATCCGTACGCCGATCGTCGAATACACGAGTCTGTTTGTGCGCGGCGTGGGCGAGGTTACCGATATCGTCGAAAAGGAAATGTATTCCTTCGAGGATTCGATGAATGGCGACAAGCTGTCGCTGCGGCCGGAAGGCACCGCACCCACCGTGCGTGCGGCCTTGCAACATAACCTCCTGTATAACGGCCCGCAGCGTCTGTGGTACTCCGGTCCGTTGTTCCGTCACGAGCGCCCGCAAAAGGGCCGCTACCGCCAATATCACACATTTGGTGTCGAAGCGCTGGGTTTTCCCGGCCCGGACATCGATATCGAAATGCTGGTGCTGGCGCGGCGGTTGTGGCAGCGCCTCGACATCGACAACGTTAAATTGCAAATCAATACCATCGGCAGCAATGAGGAACGCCGTGCGTTTCGCGGCAAGCTGATTGAGTATTTTGAGCAGCATCGAGCAGTGCTCGACGAAGACGCACAGCGCCGTTTGCTGACCAACCCGCTGCGTATCCTCGATTCCAAAAATCCGGCGATGCAAGCCGTGATCGAAGCTGCGCCCAAGCTGATGGATCATCTGGGCGAAGCGTCGCGCGCAAATTTCAATGCGGTGTTGAATGGCTTGAAAGCCGCGGGTATTCCTTACGTGATTAACCCGCGGCTGGTGCGTGGCCTCGATTATTACAATCTCACCGTGTTCGAGTGGGTGAGCGGCGCGCTGGGCGCGCAAAGCGCGGTATGTTCGGGCGGGCGTTACGATGGCCTGTTTGAGCAACTGGGTGGCAAGGCCACGCCGGGCTGCGGTTTTGGCATTGGTGTCGAGCGCCTGTTGCTGCTGCTGGAATCCAGAAAGGCATCGATGCCCAAACTGGAGCCTGACGTTTACGTGGTGCATCAGGGCGAGGCTGCGGACAAAATTGCGCCCGCAGCGGCGGAACAATTGCGCGATGCCGGACTCCATGTCGTATTGCATTGCGGTGGCGGCGGTTTCAAGGCCCAGATGAAAAAAGCCGACGCCAGCGGCGCGCGGTTCGCGGTTATCATCGGCGACAATGAAGCGGCAGCGGGTACGCTGGCGGTGAAACCCTTGCGCGCCACGCACGAACAGAAAACGGTGGCGCTGGCCGATGCCGTGACTATGATAAAAACGGAATGTAATCAATGGCTTACGATTTAGAAGAACAGGAACAGATAGCGGCCATCAAGGATTGGTGGCGCAAGTACGGCAACATTCTGAGTACTGGCGCGTTGGTGGTGATGGTGGGCGTGGCTGGCACGCAGGCGTGGCGCTATTACCGCGCGCAGCAATCGGGCTCTGCCGCCATGCTCTACAGCCAGCTCGATACCGCCGAAAAGACCAATGAAGCGAAGAAGGTGCAGGAAATTGCAGCGACACTGGCGGCCAGTCACGCCGGCACAGCGTACGCCAGCATGGGCGCGCTGCGCGCCGCCAAGTCTTTCGCCAACGCCAACGATCTGGCCAACGCCAAGCAGCGCCTGCAATGGGTCGTCGACAACGCCAAGGAAGACGAAATGCGCGACGTCGCGCGGCTGCGACTGGCCGGCGTCTTGCTGGATGAAAAAAAATTCGATGAAGCGCTAATGCTGCTCGACACCAAGCATGTGGCGGCATTCGACGGCCTTTATGCTGATCTGCGTGGCGACATACTGACAGCACAAAACAAACGTGCCGAGGCGCGCGCGGCCTATCAGATCGCGCTGGAAAAAGCCGATGTGCGCAGCTCATACCGGCAACTGGTGGAAATCAAAATGGATGCGCTGGGCGACACCAAAGTGGCAGAAGCCAAGTCTCCTGCCGCGTCCGCCGCACCCGCAGCCCCCGCCGCTGCCGAGGCGAAAAAATGATGCATCGGCGCGCGGCGGCGAGGTTGCTGCTGCTGACCGCGGTTGTTGGTGGCTGCTCGGCGGTTTCCCGCACCTATGACAGCTGGTTCGGCTCTCCAAAGCCGGCAGTCAAACCGGCGGAATTGCCGGTGTTCAAGCCGCAGGTCAATGTGTCCGTGGCTTGGCAGGGCACAGTAGGGCCGGCTGACAAGACCGTACTGTTCCCGCTGGTCGCCGGCAATGCCGTGTGGACAGCGGCGGCCAATGGGCAGATCGCCGCTTTCAATGCGGCCAACGGCGCCAGTACTGCGCGTTTTAGTGCCGGGCAGCCGATATCCGGCGGCGTCGCGGCCAGCGGCACGGCGGTGGCCGTGGGAACCGCACGCGGAGAACTGGCGGTGTTCGACCCTTCGGGGAAGCAACTCTGGAAAACGCAGGCCGCGGGTGAGCTGCTTGCACCGCCGGTGATTGAGGGCGACCTGGTGGTGGCGCGCGTGGGTGATGGCGCCATTCACGCGTTCGATTTGGCCAGCGGCAAGCGGCGCTGGGCGTTCCAGCGTTCGGCGCCGTCGCTGTCGGTGCGCAGCAACGCTGGCATCGTGGTCAGCCGAGGGTCGGTTTATGCCGGGTTTCCGGGCGGACGGCTGGTGGCGATGAGCAGTGTGGGCGGCAGCGTATTGTGGGATAGCGTGGTGGCGCTGCCCAAGGGCACCACTGAACTGGAGCGCGTGGCGGATGTTACCAGTCCGCCCGTGGTGGACGACGGGCGAGCCTGCGCCGCTGCGTATCAGGGCCGTACCGTGTGTTTTGATGCAAGCCGCGGCACGGCGATCTGGGCGCGTGATATTTCAAGTTTCAGCGGTATCGGCGCGGATTTTCGCAACATCTACGTCACCGACGACAAGAATGCCGTGTTGGCACTGGATAAATCCTCCGGCGCCAGCGTGTGGAAGCAGGACAAACTGTTTGGCCGCGCGCTGACACGGCCGCTGGCGTTCGGGCGCTATGTCATCGTCGGCGACTATCAGGGCTTTGTGCATTTGTTGTCGCGCGATGACGGCGCATTCGTCGGGCGCATTGCCACGGACGGCAGTGCCATTGCCGCGCCGCCGGTGGCGCTGGATATTTCCAGTTTCGTGGTGCAAACGCGCAACGGCGGCGTGTTCGCGCTGCGCACCGAATAGCGGTTCCGGTGAAGCCCACCATCGTCATCGTTGGCCGGCCCAACGTTGGCAAATCGACGCTGTTTAACCGCTTGACGCGTACGCGCGATGCCATCGTCGCAGACCTGCCGGGCTTGACGCGAGATCGCCATTACGGCGAAGGCCGTGTCGGGCCGAAGCCTTATCTGGTGGTTGATACCGGCGGGCTGGAACCCGTTGCCGCCGAAGGCGTGTACCGGGAAATGGCGCGTCAGACGCGGCAGGCGGTGGACGAGGCAGACAGCGTATTGTTCGTGGTCGATGGCCGCAATGGCGTTGCGCCTCAGGATATCGCCATTGCCGGCGAGCTGCGCAAGACCGGCCGCCGCGTGTGGCTGGTGGTCAATAAATCCGAAGGGCGTGCGCCTGCCGCTGCCGCCGAGTTTCATGAACTTGGGCTGGGGGATCCGCTGCCGATTTCAGCGGCGCATGGCGAGAACATTTCTGATCTGATGGACATCGTGCTGGCGGATTATCCGCATGCTTCCAAAGACGATGAAGATGAAGACGAAGTGCCGCGCATCGCCATCGTCGGGCGGCCCAATGTGGGCAAATCGACGCTGGTCAACGCCTTGCTCGGCGAAGAACGCGTGGTGGTCTACGACGAACCAGGCACCACGCGCGATTCGGTGCATATTGATTTCGAGCGCGGCGGAAAACGCTATACGCTGATCGACACCGCTGGGGTAAGGCGCAAGGGACGCGTCACGGAGGCTGTCGAAAAGTTTAGTGTAATCAAGACGTTACAATCGATTTCGGATGCCAACGTGGCGGTGTTGGTGCTCGACGCACAGCAGGAAATTTCCGATCAGGATGCGCACATTGCCGGCTACATACTCGAAGCGGGCCGCGCGCTGGTGGTGGCGGTCAACAAGTGGGATGGCCTGCCAGAGTATCAACGCGAACAGATCAAGGTGCATTTGCTGCGCAAGCTCGATTTCTTGAGTTTCGCGCGCCTGCATTTTATTTCTGCGCTCAAAGGGCAGGGTGTGGGCGCCGTGCTGAAATCGGTGGATGAGGCGTTCGCGGCGGCCATGGCAAAGCTTTCCACGCCGCGCCTGTCACGTGCATTGATTGCCGCTGTGGCCCGTCAGCAACCACCGCGTTCGGGCATGAACCGCCCCAAGCTGCGCTATGCGCATCAGGGTGGCTCCAACCCGCCGCGCATCGTGATTCATGGCAATGCGCTTGAAAAGGTGCCGGACAGCTACCGGCGCTTTCTGGAGCATTTTTTTCGCGATATTTTCCGGCTGCAGGGCACGCCGCTACGGGTGGAATTCAAGTCCTCGGAAAACCCGTTTGAGCGCAAGCGTAGGCCCAATGCCAATTGGGCTGGTGGCGGCCTGAATGAACGGGAACGCGAGCGCCGCGCGAAGGGCAAAACAAGAGATCGTCGCTAGCGGTCGGTTAATGCCAACAAAGCGCCAATAAAAAACGGCCAAGTTTCCCTTGGCCGTCTTTTTTGTGGAGTGGCCGGAAATCAGTCGCGGTCGCCACCGACTATTCCCAGTATCTGCAGCAGGCTGGTAAAGATGTTGTAGATCGACACATACAGCGTCAGTGTCGCCGAGATGTAATTGGTTTCGCCACCGCGCACGATGTCGTTGATCTGCCACAGAATAATGGCCGACGACAGAATGATGAACACGCCGCACAGCGCGAGGCTTAACGCGGGGATTTGCAGGAAGATGTTCGCCACCACCGCCAGCATCGCCACAATTACGCCAACCATGACAAACTTGCCAAGGAAACTGAAATCACGCTTGGCGTTGGCAGCAATGCCCGACAGGATGAAGAACACGCCCGCTGTGCCGCCCGCGGCCATCATCACCAGTTGACCGCCATTACGGAAGCCCAGCGTTTTTTGCAGCAACGGCCCCAACAGCAGGCCCATGAAAAACGTGAAGCCCAGCAGCAGATACAGGCCGAGACTTGTGTTCTTGTTTTTCTCGATCATGAAAATCCAGCCGTAGAAAATAGCCAGCACCGCGAGTGATGCAATAATCGGGCTCGCGCGCATAAAGCTGAAATTGAACAGGCTGGTGCCAACAGCAGCGCCAATGATGGTCGGGATCAGCGACACCGCCAGAAGCAGATAAGTGTTTCGTAGAACCCGGTTCTGCGAAACAGCTACGTCGGTGCTGCTGCCCCACTGCACTGACTGGTTTTGGGTTTCCGGTTGCATGGTTTCCTCCGTTATTATGTGATGACGAGATCGCTGCGATTTTGGTTGTGCAAAAAAATCATAGCGTTTTCGTCGGGATTAGACTACCGGAGATTGGTGAAAGTTGCAATCGGGAATAGACCGAATTTCGGTGCGCTGGAATGCGTTAAGCAATTGATAATGCATGATATTATTGGACGTAATCCTGTTGGCGGGTTGGCTCGGCGGCTGATAACAGGGCTGGGCAAATGCACTGTAGTGTCGGAGATCAGCCTCGCTTGTGGTTACTTCGGAGCCGATGCATTGGTCTTGTTGCGCGGGTTAGTGCAACAGTACTGTCTGGCTTGTAACGCAAGTTAAGCGTCGAGTCGACGTGCGGGAATCGAGACTCGCAGCAGGGGTTGGGATGCACAAGGAGAGTTGGCAGAGCGGTTGAATGCACCGGTCTTGAAAACCGGCAAGGTCGCAAGATCTTCGTGAGTTCGAATCTCACACTCTCCGCCAGATTGATACGCTGCTCTGGTGCGTCCAGATGGTTTTTTGTAACTATCTGATTTTCAAGAAAAATAAATAACTTTCGGCGCAGGATCTGCTGACTTTCCCGCAGATCCGTCTTGGTCGATTCAGTCTGGCTTGGCCTGAGCCGGCTCATGGAGACAGTCACCTTAGCGTAGGTTGTAAGCCGGTAGGCTCGCGCAACGATGACGTTGTCGCAAGTGGCTCATACACAAGAAGAAATCAGGCAGCCACGGTTTGATCCTCAAGTATTGCCGCGGCGCGCCGATATTCAGCGTGTCAGAACCACAGGGTTGGGGGAGAAGCATGCGCTGTTCTTCGGAAGGGGCCAGACGCATCCCAAAGCAATACATCCAGGCGGATCTGACATGAGCAGTTCGCCAGCTTGCGCATTGGCTGCGTGGGCCGTGTGGAAACGTTCCCGGCTGGTTGTCCACCCGTCGGCGCCGCAAATTAACGGAGTGTTGAAATGACGGAGTCGTGTCTGCCTGAGATTGCTGCGGGAGGTTCGCCCTTGCGGCTGCTGATTATCGAGGACGACGACGTTGACCGCGCACGCGTGCGCCACGCCCTTGCCGGAACGCCTTTCAAGTTTTCCGCGACAGAAGCTGGATCGATCCGGGAGGCGAGGGAACACCTGGACGGTAATGAATTTGACTGCGTGCTGCTTGATTATCACGTGGAGGGCGCCATCGGCTCTGAATTACTTGCTGATATTGGCGCATTAAACGATCCGCATCTGCCGGTGGTGATGATTACCAACCACGGTGACGAACGCCTTGTTGCCGAAGACTTGCAATTTGGCCTGTATGACTATATCCCGAAGGAAAAACTGGAAGCCGATCTGCTCGGCAATGTGCTATCCAACAGTTTGCGCCGCGCAAGCCTGCATCGGGAAATTCACAGTCAACGTGCGCGTCTCCAGCAACTCAGTCTGTATGACGTTCTGACTGGTTTGCCGAATCGCTCGTTGTTCTTCGACCGACTGGATCAGGCCTTGCAGAGTGCACGGCGGAATGCCGCCGCGTTTGCCGTACTGCAAATCGATCTCGATCTCTTCAAGGAGGTCAACGATAACTTTGGTCACGTGGCGGGTGACAACGTGCTGGTCGTCGCCGCGCGACGATTCAGAAATGTGCTGCGCGCCTCGGATACCGTCGCGCGGTTGGGAGGCGACGAATTCGCAGCCATCCTGACCGGCGCGGAAACGGCTCAAGCCGCCCTTACTACGGCCGACAAGATTGGGCTCGCGATACGGGAGCCGATAATGGTTTCCGGCAACCGCATTCAGGTCGGTGCGTCGATCGGCATTGCGCTCTTTCCAGACCATGCCACTGACGCCGATGCCTTGGTCGCCAGGGCCGGCCGTGCTTTGAGCAGCGCCAAAAACAACAGTGCCGGCTTTGCGGTGTATGGCGCGGGAATGGACACCGATGACCGCCCCCGGCTGGTGGCCAGCCGTCTGCAAAAAGCCATCGAACAAAAAGAACTTTTCGTCGAGTTTCAGCCGATGATTAATCTGACGAGCCGAAAGGTCATTGGCGCAGAGGCACTCGTGCGCTGGCGCTCACCCGAGGACGGCGTTGTGCTGCCCGGTTCATTTATTCCGATGGCGGAACGGTCGTCGGTCATAGGTCCGCTCACCTATGCGATATTCGATTTGACGCTCGATCAGGCAAAGCTGTGGTACGACTCGGCTGTACCAATCCCTGTGTCGATCAATCTGTCCGCCCGCCTGCTGGACGATGACCAGCTGCCCGAGCGCGTGGTACGGGCGCTGGAATCACGCGGGTTGCCGGCGCCGCTACTGACACTGGAGCTAACCGAAACCGCGCTCATGTCCAATGTGAATCAGGCAAAAAAAATCCTTGGTCTGTTAAGCGCGGCCGGGGTGAAGATTTCCATCGATGACTTTGGCGCCGGATTTTCCGCATTCAAGTATTTGCGTGAATTGGATGTTTCCGAGATCAAGATCGATCAATCGTTCACCACGGATCTGAGAGACGGTTCCCGTGATAATACGATTGTGAGATCCATCGCCCTGTTGGCTCGGGGTTTTGGCATTCCGGCCATTGCCGAGGGCATTGAAGACCCGATGGCGTGCAACATCCTGCGTGATTTGGGTTGCGACAAGGGGCAAGGCTATGCAATTGCGCGTCCCATGCCCGGCGAGGAATTTCTGGATTGGTTGCTGCGCTGGGAACTGGCGGCCGCGCCAATCGACGTGATTCAGTAATCCCGCGTTCTGGCCGAGCTTATCCGGCTGTGAGGGTCATTTTTTCACAGCCTTGTCGTTCTTTTCGTTCTTCTCGCTCTCAATCGCCGGTATCGACCGCAAGTAGGCGATCATCGCCGCCAAGTCTTCCGGCGTGAGTTTGCCAGTGGTGTTGCGGATGACATCGGCCATCGCCTTGGCCGGTTCGTCGCCGTCGGCAGTGATGCCGCTGCCGAGGAAATCGATCAAATCTTTATCGCGCCATTTCTTGAGATTGGCCGGCGTGATATTGGGGATGGTTTTGCCTTCGGGAGTGGTGGCGCCAGCGAAATGGCGGTCTTTGCGCAGGCCGCCCATGCTGGTACGCGCGGTGTGGCATTCACCACAGTGGCCCAGTGCGGTCGAGAGATACGCGCCACGGTTTACCTGCGCGGTGGCCTTCGGGTCAGCTTTGAATTCGCCGGGCGTGAAGTAAAGCATTTTCCAGAAGGAAACCCCCAGCCGCACGTTGTACGGAAAGCCGACGTCGTGTGGTTTGCTGGGCTTTGCATTGGCCGGCAGCGATTTAAGATAGGCGAAAAGGTCACGCATGTCGGCATCCGTCATCGCTGTGAACGATGGATACGGGAACGCCGGAAAGTAATTCGCACCGTCGGGCCGTTTGCCGTTACGCAGGGCATTGATGAAATCAGCTTCGGTCCACTTGCCGATGCCGGCATCGTTGTGCGGTGTGATATTGGGACCGTAGAAAGTGCCAAAAGGCGTTTTCAGCGCGTGGCCGCCGGCAAAGGGCACCGCGCCTTTGGCATCTTCGGTGTGGCATTCCAGACAGCCGCCCGCTTGCGAAAGGTATTCGCCGCGTTTGGCGTCACCCTTGCCTTGTTGCGCGTGGGCATTCAGGGCGAAGACGAGTGGCAGAATTAGTGCGGTGAGCAGGGCTGGCAAACCAGGCGTGGTCGGTGTCATGGTGTTTCACTCTGCAAGGTCAATGTCGATGAAGCAAAAACGATAGCACAAAAAGAAAACCCCGCGGCAGCGGGGTTTTCGCGGAGCGCAAACGCGCTTACTGCTTGGCGCGGAAGTTGTCGTGGCAGCCGGCGCAGGTCTTGCCGACTTCGGCCAGCGCATTCTTGACCGTGGCTTCGTCACCCTTGGCGACTTTTGCAAGCGCGGCAACGGCTTTTTGCATGGCTTCCGAGCCGTCTTTGAACTTGGCCTGCTCGGTGAACACGGCCGGCAGCGCTGCGCTCTTGATGTCCTTGGTGCTCTCTTGAAAGCCATCCCACGGTAGTTTGGAAAGCACTTCCAGTATCGGGGCGTTGCGTGCCACGGTTTCGGCGTTGTAAGGCGCTTTGCCGGAAGCCATGCCTGCGATCGGGCCCCAGTATTTGCCGATCATGGTCATGCCGGCTTGGCGCTGCTTGACCAGCACATCGGGCTTGGCTTGCGCCATGGCCGCCGCACCGTAACCTACGCCCACCACCATTGCGAGACTGCCCAACACCATTTTCATCGTCATTAAATTATCCTAAGTATTTGAATTATATGGGAAAATTTTAATCCCGGAACCTTGCTTCGCTGGCGTTTCTGACCCGCTGCCCCGCCAACAGTTCCAACGCGCGGCCAGTCTAGTGAGTACGGCTTGTGCCGTCAATGTGTGCTGGCGGCTAATAATCCATGCGGTTGCTGCGGCCGCGTTTGACTTCCGAACGCTGTTTTTTATTATCGAGACGGCGCTCTTTTGAAGCGCGGCTGGGGCGCGTGGCCCTGCGCGGTTTGAGTTTGTGGCAAGCCGCGCGGATCAGCTCAACGAGCTTTTCCAGCGCGTCGGCGCGGTTGCGGCTCTGTAGCCGGAAGCGTTGCGCGGTGATGGTGATAACGCCGTCGCTGCTCGCGCGGGCGCCGGCCAGCACCAGCAGCCGCGCGCGCACGTCATCCGGCAGCGAGGGCGACGCGACGGCGTTGAATTTCAGTTGCACCGCGGTCGAAACCTTGTTGACGTTTTGCCCGCCGGGGCCGGACGCGCGCACGAAACTTTCTGCGAGTTCGGCTTCATTCAGTGCAATGGTTCGGGTGATGTGTATCACGGTGGTCCTGCAAATCCGGCGTGGAAAAATCGGAACGCGGAATAAACTTCCGTTGTGAACCGTCTGCAGCATTGGGCACGCGCCAAACTTCCGGTTCAATAGCAGGAGTTTACGGTAAACTTGTTTCCATGACACTGAAGACACTCACCACGCGACAGGGTTTCGCGGCGGGCTTTGCGGTTTGCGCCGCGTTGCTCGGTTACGCGTACTACTTGCAATACGTCGAGGATCAGAACCCGTGTCCGCTGGGCATGGTGCAGCGCGTGGCGTTTTATGCGGTGGCGGCGGTGTTTCTGATTGCGGCGTTGCACGGGCCGCGGCGGCGTGGCGCGATAATGGCGTATGGGTTGTTGGCGTTTGTGTTTGCGGCGCTGGGCGCGGCGGTGGCGGCGCGGCATGTGTGGCTGCAAAGTCTGCCGGCGCATCTGGTTCCGTCGTGCGGGCCGGGGCTGGAGTACATGCTCAAGCGCTTTCCGCTGGCTGACGTGGTGACCAAGGTGCTGATGGGTTCGGGCGAATGCGCTGAAGCGGGCTGGAAGTTCCTCGGGCTGACCATCGCCGGATGGTCGTTGTTCTGGCTGGTAGCGCTGGGCCTGTTTGCGCTGCATCTTGCGCTGCGCCGGCAGCGCCAATAGACAGAAAATCAGGCCGGGATGTCCGGCGTCAACTGGCGTTCCAGCGCGGTGATCTGGTCTTTGACGAAGAGCTTGCGTTTTTTCAGGCGCTGCACCTGCAATTCATCGTGCGGCGTGGTTTGGGATATCCGTGCGATGATATCGTCTAGATCGCGGTGCTCAAGGGTTAACTGTTCGATACGGCCTTTCAGCGCATCGATGTCGGCGTGGGAGTTCATGGGTTCACCGGGCGGCGGGTGGGCGTACAGTATACGGCGCGGCGCGGTGAAACACGAGGACGGTTGCAGGGAATGTTTTGTAAGTATCTGTTTTAATTAATAAATTTTAACGAGGCGAGGGAATGCAAATTACGGTCAATGGCCGCGTGCTGAACGTGGCGGCGGAGGCGGAAACACCGCTGTTGTACGTGCTGCGCAATGACGCCGGCTGCAAGGGCGTGCGCTATGGCTGCGGTGCCGGGCAATGCGGAGCGTGCATGGTAATCATCGACGGCAAGCCGGTGCAGGCGTGTGACGTACCGGTATCCGCGGTGGCGGGCAAGTCGATCACCACGGTGGAAGGCATCGGCTCGGAAGAGAAACCCCATCCGCTGCAATCGGCGTTCGTCGAAGAGCAGGCGGCGCAGTGTGGTTATTGCATCACCGGCATCATCATGTCGGCCAAGGTGCTGCTGGATTCGAACCCGTCGCCGAGCGACGCGCAAATCAAGGAAGCGCTGTCGAAAAACCTGTGCCGCTGTGGCACGCATTTGCGGATTGTGCGGGCGATCAAGCGCGCGGCCGCGGAAATGTCCGGAGCGAGGAGCTAATCATGGCCGAGACCACTACAAAACGTAAACTCCCCGGCAGTCTGGAGATCAACCGCCAGCTCTCGCAATGGCTCACCATTAACAAGAATGGCACGGTCGATATGAGGCCGGGCAAAATCGAAATCGGCCAGGGCATCCTGACGGCGGTGCGGCAAATTGTTGCCGAGGAACTCGATGTCAACATTGACCGCGTGAAAGTCACTGCGGCGTCCACGCCCACCAGCCCGAACGAAGGCACGACTTCCGGCAGCCGCTCAATCGAGGAATCCGGCGTGGCGTTTCGATATGCCGCGGCCGAGGCGCGTGAACTGCTGCTGGCGCGCGCGGGTGTGAAGCTCGGCGTGTCCATAGAACAACTCAGTGTCAACGACGGCGTAGTAAAAGCACCGTCCGGCGCCACGGTGAGTTACTGGGATGTCACCAGCGATGACCTTCTGCAACGTGAAGCCACGGGCGAAGCCAAGCCCAAGGCGCACACGCAGCACAAAATCGTAGGCACGGGCGCAAAACGCATCGACATTCCCGCCAAGGTGCTGGGCAAGCCAGTGTACGTGCAGGACATGCAAACAGCAGACCTTGTGCATGCGCGCGTGGTGCGCCCACCGAGCCAGTTTGCCGAGTTGCTCTCGGTGGATATCGATGATGTGAAGAAAATGCCCGGTGTGGTGGCAGTGGTGCAAGACGGGCGCTTTCTGGCGGTGGTGGCGGAGCGCGAGGAACAGGCGATTCGTGCACAGGCGCGTTTGCGGCGCAACGCCAAGTGGAAAGAAGTGGCACAACTGCCGGAGTTCAATCCGCGCTATCTGCTCGCCCGTACGCCCAAAACCGAAGTGTTCAGCGAGAAAAAGGGTACGCCTGCTCAGGGTAAGGAGTTTTCAGCCGAATACACCCGCATGTTTCTCGCCCATGCGTCGCTGGCACCCTCGTGCGCGGTGGCGCGTTGTGACAATGGCAAATATACGGTCTGGACGCACAGCCAGAGCATTTACCCGCTGCGTGTGGAACTGGCGCCGGCGCTGGGTGTGCCGGAAGAAGATGTGGTGCTGCATCACGTCGAGGGCGCGGGCTGCTATGGCCAGAACGCGGCCGACTTTGTGGCGACCGACGCAGCGGTGATTGCGCGTTCGGTGCCGGGACGCACCATCCGCTTGCAGTGGATGCGCGACGAAGAGTTTCAGTGGGAGCCGTTCAGCTCCGCCATGGTGGTGAAAACACGCGCGACGTTGTCGCCCGATGGCTTTGTGACGGACTGGAACATGGATATCTGGAGTCACGGCCATGGTTCGCGGCCGGGCCGCGTCGATGGCAAGAGCAACCTGCTGGCGGCGTGGTACACGGAAAAATCCCTGCCGCGCGCGCCGACAGGCAACCCACCGCTGCCGGGCGGCGGCAGTCATCGCAACGGGGTGCCGATTTACGATTACCCGAATCAGCGCGTGACCAATCACCTGATCACGGATCAATTGTTGTGCGTGTCGTCGCTGCGCGGGCTGGGCAGCCAGACCAACGTGTTTGCCATTGAGTGCTCTATGGACGAAATGGCGCTTGCAGCGGATGTCGACCCGATCGCGTTTCGCATCCGGCACCTGAAAGACCCGCGTGCGGTGGCGGTGCTGGAAAAAGTCGCGCAAATGGCGAAGTGGCAGCCGAAGGAAAAGGGCGCCAACAACAAGGGCCGCGGCGTGGGCTTTGCGCGTTACAAGAACGCGGCGGGCTACATGGCCATGATCGCCGAGGTGGAACTGGGCGAACAACTGCGCGTTACCAAGATCTGGAGCGCGGTGGATGTGGGCCAGATCATCAATACCGACGGCCTCACCAACCAGATCGAAGGTGGCATCGTGCAGGCGGTGAGCTTCGTGCTGAAGGAAGAAGTGAAATACGACCGCGTGCGCATCACACAGGCGAGCTGGGACGACTACCCGATCTTGAGCTTCACCGAAGTGCCGGACGTGGAAGTGGCCCTCATCAACCGGCCGGAGTTGCCGCCGGTGGGCGCGGGCGAGGGCACGCAGGGCCCGGTGGCGGCGGCCATCGGCAATGCGCTCTTTAACGCAGCGGGCGTGCGCGTGCGTGACATGCCGATCACGCGCGAGCGCATCGTGGCGGCGGCAGCGTCATAGGCGCGCGGTATTGCGGGCGCTGGCGGCGCGATCACCCATCGGTAATCAGATTTGCGTTGCCAGCCCGTAAGCGCGGTCGATGAAGTCCCTGGCGTTAAAGTTATCGAACTGATCGGGC
Source organism: Betaproteobacteria bacterium (assembly GCA_900299145.1). GTDB lineage: Bacteria > Pseudomonadota > Gammaproteobacteria > Burkholderiales > SG8-41 > UBA5216. The sequence continues at coordinate 23,580 of OMIN01000041.1, forward strand.
AAGTCCGGGCTGGGTGCGAGACGCGGATCGTATTTGCGCTGACGTACGGTGTTGCCACAAATGTCGCGAAAATCCAAATCGCTGGATACTTGCTGTTTTCTGGCGCGGTAATCGTTTATCTGAATGATCATGGCGGCTGATAAAGGGTTGCACTCGGCTGCCATTAACGCAGTTACCGTGCCAACTAAAAAATGCGCTGTGCGATATTGCCGGATTTTTCGTAACTAATTGTTTTTATTGAATTTTTTAGTTTTTCTTGGGTTGGGTGAAAATCCGGCGCTTTAGCGCGATAGGGAATCGCAGCTTATCTGGCAAGCGCAACAGGCGGGGGTGGCGGTAATATTTCACACATGAACACAACAAACGATTCGGCAACAGCGCAGGTACCCTCGGGGATCGCGCTGTACATGGCGCTGGTGCAGTTCTTTTTTGTCACCACATGGACAATTTACGTCATATTTTTGCCGACCTTACTGAAGGGGGCAGGTATATCGGCGAGTTGGGTGCCCTATATCCTGCTGGTTGATCAGCTGGTGTTTATGGCAATGGATATTTATGTGGGTGTCGCCGCCGACCGCACGCAAAAAATGCTCGGCAATCTTGGGCCACTGATGATGGCAATGACGGCGGTGTCGTGCGTGGCCTTCCTGTTGCTGCCCTTTGCTGCATGCGCGTACAACCTTGGCCCGGCAGTGGCGCCGGCGGTGGTGCTCGGCTTGACACTGGTGTGGACGGCGACTTCGTCCGCATTGCGCGCGCCGCCGTGGGTTCTGTTGTCGAAATATGCCGCGCAGCCCAGCTTGCCAGCCCTGAACACGCTGATGTTGATGGGGCTGGCGCTCGGTGGCGCAGTCGCGCCTTATCTGGGCGTTACCCTGAAAAATATCGATCCGCGCTGGCCGTTCGTGCTCTCCAGTGTGAGCCTGTTGCTGGCGACGGCGGGCATTATTTTTGTAGAGCGGCGATTGAAGCTCAGGCCACTGGCACCGGTTTCACCAACACCGGAACCGGCCGACGTCGCGGGGCGATCGTGGCCGTTTCTGGCGGGCGCGCTGCTGCTGGCTCTGGGATTTCAGATTCATGTGTCGATTAACGCCAGCGTGCAGTATTTGCGGTTTGCCAAGCCCGGTGATCTCGAATGGTTGTTGCCAGTTTTTTGGGTGGGTTTCGGCGTGGCGATGATGCCTGGCGGCGCGTTGAGCAAACGCTTTGGAGAATATGCAGTGATGACTGTAGCCGCTTTTCTGGGGGCGGCGGGAGCGTGCGTCTCCGCGGCTGCAGGTTCGCTGGAAATGCTGATTGATGCGCAAGCGGTTACTGGAGGCGCTTGGGGTTGAATGCTGATGTGCGGTTTTACCGCTGCAACATCAGCGGGGCGTAGCGGCCGCGAAGGGCTGTCTCTGGGATTGCTGTTCGCCATGCTCGCCGCTGCGGCAGTGAGTCGCATTATCGCTGTGCTGGCGGGTCTACCCAAGCATCCACAATACGCGAGCGTGCTGGAGTGGGCGCCAGTGTTGTGCTGGGCCGGTGGCGCGCTGCTGCTGGGCGCGATTGCGGTTGGGAAATGCCGCCCGGCGAATTAGGTCGCTAGGGCGAACCAGATCAAAAGGCAGGCCACGTCAGCACTTCCCCAGTCATGAATCCGGGCCAAATCGTACTATGCGGCCAGCTCACCACGCAGACGCGCGGAAGCGGCGTTTATTTCTTGCCGGCCTGAGCGCGAAGTTCGGCGTAGAGCGAGGGCTTGGTCTCGCGCAGCAATGCCGCGACGTGCAGGTCGGCGCCGTTGGCGGTGGCCAGCGGTACGTGTTCCAGATACACCAACCGCAGCAATTCTCGCACCGGTTTGGACATGGAGCGGCCGCTTTCGTAGCGTGAGCCGCCGCTTTGCGTGACACCGATGGCAGACCAGAAATCCATCTGGTTCAGACCGAGTTTCTTGCGTATATCACGCGGATTCTTGATACGGGAAAACGGTTTCAATTTAAATCCCCTCGAGTTATTAGATCCGCCCTTTTGACTGGCGGTTATGTGCTCCGTTCCCCAGCCTGCTTTGGAGCCCCATTGTCGTCAGACAATGAGAATCGGTACTTTAAGCAGGTGGCGTAACAGGTTGCAGGGATAGAATATATCGATTTTTCCAATAAAATCAAATATAATCGTCCACTTTTTTGATTCGGGACACATTAATTTTTGCATGGCGCTCATAGTACAAAAATACGGTGGAACCTCGGTTGGCAGTGCTGAACGCATCAAGAACGTGGCGAAACGCGTGGCGCGTTGGCACGCGCGTGGGAATCAGGTTGTTGTAGTTGTTTCCGCGATGTCAGGCGAGACCAACCGCCTGATAGCGCTCGCCAAAGAGATTCAGCAGCTGCCCGATCCGCGCGAGCTGGATGTGATGGTTTCCACCGGCGAGCAGGTCACCATAGGGTTGCTGGCGATGGCGCTCAAGGATATCGGCGTCAAAGCACGCAGCTACACGGGCGCGCAAGTAAGAATACTTACCGACAGTGCCTATACCAAGGCGCGCATCCTGAAGATCGATGAAGACCGCATGCGTGCCGACTTGAATGACGGGTGCGTGGTCGTGGTGGCAGGCTTTCAGGGTGTGGACGAGCAGGGCAATATCACCACTTTGGGGCGCGGCGGTTCCGATACCACGGGCGTGGCATTGGCGGCGGCGTTAAAGGCGGACGAGTGCCAGATTTACACCGATGTAGACGGAGTGTATACCGCTGATCCGCGCATCGTGCCCGAAGCGCGGCGGCTGAAAACCATCACCTTCGAGGAAATGCTCGAAATGGCTAGCCTCGGCTCCAAGGTGTTGCAAATACGCTCGGTGGAATTCGCTGGTAAATACAAGGTGCGGTTGCGGGTGCTGTCTAGTCTGTCGAGTCCAGATGTCGAAGGCGAAGGCACGCTGATTACATTTGAGGAAGACGAAGGCATGGAACAGGCCATCATTTCAGGTATCGCGTCAAGTCGCGACGAAGCCAAAATCACGATACTCGGTGTGCCGGACCGGCCCGGCATTGCCTACCAGATACTCGGTCCGGTGGGTGACGCCAACGTCGACGTCGATATGATCGTGCAAAACGTTGGACACGATGGGTTGACCGACTTTTCGTTCACCGTGCAGCGCGGCGATTACCAAAAGACGCTGAAAACGCTGGAACCGGTGGTCAAACACATCAGCGCGCGCGGCATTGTCAGCGGCGAAAAAATAGCCAAGGTGTCCATCGTCGGTGTCGGCATGCGCTCTCACGCCGGCATCGCAAGCACCGCATTTCGCACGTTGGCCGAAGAAGGCATCAACATCGAAATGATTTCGACCTCAGAAATCAAGATTTCTGTGGTCATCGACGAAAAATATACCGAACTGGCCGTAAGAGTGCTGCACAAGGCATTCGGGCTGGATCAGGCAAGTTAATCGCCGCCGGCAAGATTGCGGTAAAATCGCAAGGTAGAAAAGAATTTCGGTCGCAGCGCAGGCCGAGTGGTCACGCGATTTTTGGTAACAGCGGCCGTCGTAAAATCCGGCGCTGGCGAAGCCAAAGCGCCTTCGACCACTCGTAACAGAGTATGAAGATGTACCTTGACCCATACGGTCAAGATAGAGCAACAAAACGGAGAGATGGCCGAGTGGTCGAAGGCGCTCCCCTGCTAAGGGAGTATAGGCTCAAAAGGCTTATCGAGGGTTCGAATCCCTCTCTCTCCGCCA
>OMIN01000042.1 GCA_900299145.1 Betaproteobacteria bacterium
ATTATATCCGGGCTGACGGGGTGCTCCAGTTTTCCTTCGTTGTCTTCCTGGAATATCTGGCCGCCCTTTGCAAAACCAAAGTCTGATTTGCCCGCGGCGTGGCCGGCTCAGCAGCAGGCGCTATCGGCGCAGACACGCGCGCGTGAAGTGTTTGACGCCGAAGCCGCGCGCGTAGCTGCGCTGCGCGACACGTTGCGGCTTGCGCGCATCCGCTTTGACAATGGGTTGACCAGCCAGCTTGAAATGATCGATGCCGAGCGCAATCTGTTAACTGCGGAGCTGAATCGCGCCGATGCGCTGCGCGCGCGGCGCGTGGCGACGGCTGATCTGGTGCGCGCCCTCGGTGGCGACTGGCGCGGCGGGGAGCCAGTGAAGTGAGCGTGAAGTAAGTTGAGGTGAAATCGCAAGTATCTGTTTTTATTGAGTATTTTTAATCATGATCCTCGCCAGGCGATGGCTTTGGGGGCTGCTGCTGGTGATCGCGGCGGCGGCGGTCTATCTTTTCACGCGTCCGGCGCCGGTCTTGGTCGACGTGGCTGCCGTCAAGCGCGAGGACGTGCAACTAAGTGTGGTGGCAAGCGGGCGCGTGCTGGCGCCGGCGCGCGTGGATATCGGCGCCACCATCACCGGCCGCGTGCAAAAAGTGGCCGTGCGCGAGGGTGCGAGCGTTCGCGCAGAGGAATTGCTGGTTACGCTGGAACAGGCCGAGTTGCAAGCGGCGGTGACGCAGGCGCAGGCCGCGCGGGACCGTGCGCGGGCGCGCGTGCAATCGGTTTCTTCGCTGGCATTACCCACTGCGCGTGAATCGCGCGCGCAGGCGGCATCGAATGTCGCGCTGGCTGAAAAGGAACTCAAGCGCTCGCAGGATTTGCTGGCGAAAGGTTTCATCAGCCAGTCGCGCGTGGACGAAGCCGAGCGTCAGTTGCAGGTGGCGCGCAGTCAGTGGGCCGCCGCCGGCACGCAGGTGAGCGCGCAGGAGTCGCAGGGCGTCGAGGCGCAGCAGGCGCGCATGCAGCTGCAGGAGGCCGATGCCGCGCTCACGCTGGCGCAGGCGCGGCTTGCACAAACTGAAATCCGCGCGCCCGCCGCCGGCGTGGTGCTGGAGCGTCTGATCGAGCCCGGCGATATCGCGCAGCCCGCGCGGCGCATGATGACGCTGGCGCTCGATGGGCCGGCGCGGCTCATTGTGCAGGTGGATGAGAAAAACCTGCCGCTGCTGGCGCCCGGCCGCGCGGCGGTGGCCGCCGCCGAAGCGTTTGCGAATGAGCGATTCGAATCGGTGATTGCCTACATCGCGCCGGGCGTGGATGCCGCGCGCGGGACAGTGGAAGTGCGCCTGGATATTCCCAAACCGCCGCCGTTTTTGAAGGCCGATATGACGGTGTCGATTGATCTTACCGGCCCGGTGTTGAAGCAGGCGTTGATCGTGCCCGCCGACGCGGTGCGCCAGCTGCAGACAGATGCTCCCTACGTGATGGTGTTGAGGGGAGACACGGCAGCAGACACCGCGGCGCGCGTACCGGTGCGTGTGGGCGTGCAGACGCAGGGGCGCGTGCAAATCCTCGAAGGTCTTGCGCCCGGCGACCGCGTGATCGTCACGCGCGATATCGAGCCCGGCGCGCGCGTGCGCGAGCGTCGCTGAACAACAAGCTCATGGTTGCCTGCGATGACCGGCGGATTTGAATTCATCGTGGCGCTGCGTTTTTTGCGCGAAGGGCGCATGCAGACGGCGCTGATCATCGGTGGCGCAGCAGTCGGCGTGGGCGTGATCTATTTCATCACCGCGATTCTCACCGGCGTGCAGGGGGATCTCATACGCCGTGTCACCGGTTCGCAACCGCATGTGGTGGTGAAGCCGCTGGATGAGATCGCCGTGCCGCTGATCGCGCCAACCGATAGCGCGCCACGCGCTGCAAGCGTGCAGGCGCGGCCGCAGCGGCTAACCACCATCGACGGCTGGCCCGCGCTGCTGCAGCGCGCGGAAGCCTCGCCGGGCGTGCTTGCGGTGGCGCCGGTGGCGAGCGGCGGTGCGCTGGCGGTGAAGGGCGATTCGACGCGTTCAGTCATTATTACCGGCACGGACCTGCATCGTTACCTGCGCGTGGTGCGGCTTGACGACAAGGTGGTTCAGGGGGCGTTGCGGCTGGAGGCAGGGGATGCGCTGATCGGCATTGATCTGGCGAAAGACCTGGGCGCGCTACCCGGCGACCGCTTTCGCGTGCAGTCGTCCGACGGCCGTGGTGAAGTGTTTCAGATACGCGCCCTGCTCGACATGGGCTCGCGCGACCTGAACCGGCGCACGGTGTACATCGCACTCCGGCCCGCGCAAAGCCTGCTCAACATCAGCGGGCGCATTACCAGCATAGACGTCGGCGCGCGGGATTTCATGCAGGCAGCCGAGGTGGCCGCGCGGCTGCGCGCGCTGACCGGTTTGCAAGCGGAAAGCTGGACGCAGACCAACGCGCAGGTGTTCACCGCGCTGGGCAATCAGACCATCATGACGCGGCTGATCCGGTTGTTTGTGGCCATAGTTGTGGTATTGGGAATCGCCAGCGTGCTGGTGGTGTCGGTGGTACAAAAAAGGAAGGAGATCGGCATCCTGCGCGCGGTGGGCGCCACGAGCGGGCAGATGCAGCGGGTATTTTTGCTGCAAGGGGCGGTGGTGGGCTTCGCCGGCGCGCTGACGGGCACGGCATTCGGCTTGTTGCTGGTGGCGGTATTCAGCGGCATCCTGCGCAGCGCCAGCGGCACGCCGCTGTTCGTGCTGGAGTTTGATTTCAATTTGATGTTCGTGGTGCTGGCGGTGGCCACGGTGCTGGGCGTGGTGGCATCGGTGTTGCCGGCGCGCAATGCGGCGCGGCTGGATCCGGCGCAGGCCATCCGTGCGTAAGTTGGCGTGAGCGCACGCATATGACAACTACCGCATTGGTCTCGCTGTCGGCGTTGCGCAAAATCTATAACGCGGGCCAGCCCAACGAGCAGGAGGTGCTGCACGGCATTGATCTGACGTTGCAGCCGGGGGAATTTACCGCGTTGATCGGGCCGTCGGGTTCGGGCAAGAGCACGCTGTTGAATATTTTGGGATTGCTCGAAAGCGCGTCCGATGGCGTTTACCGTTTGAATGGCGACGACGTCACGCTGCTGGATGACGACGCACGTACGCGCGCGCGCCACGCCACGCTGGGGTTTATTTTTCAGTTTCATCATTTGCTGCCGGCGTTTTCCGCGCTGGAGAATGTGATGCTGCCGGCGATGATGGGTGGGGAGGGCGCGCAGGCAGACACCCGCCAGCGTGCCGAAGGGCTGCTCGATGCCGTGGGCTTGCGCGACGCATATCATAAGAAGCCCGCGGCACTTTCCGGCGGCATGCAGCAGCGCGTGGCCATTGCACGTGCGCTGATACGCGCGCCGCGGTTGGTGTTGGCGGATGAACCGACGGGTAATCTCGATACGCGTTCGAGTGACGGCATCTTTGAGCTGCTGCGGCGCTTCAATCGGGAGCAGGGCACGGCGTTCATGGTGGTGACGCATGATCCGCGGCTGGCGGCACGGTGTGACCGGATCATTGAGCTGGTGGATGGGCGGATTGCGACGGATCGGGCCAATGTGCCTGTTACGTAGACGTAGCGAAGGTGAATTTTTAAATTATTCAATAAAAACAAATGCTTATGGTTTCTTCCTGTTTCGCTTTTGACGATGCAGGCCGAAGGGTTCGTACAATCTTACCGGTTAAAATCCCGTTCCTTTTTCGATTTTCTTTTCTGATGCAGGCAAAAGAAGTGCAATTCCTGCGCGACTGGCGACGACGGCCGCTGCGTGATTTGCAACACTTGATACGAGCCGGTATGGCGGCCGCGCTGTGGTGCACTCTGGCGACCCACGTGCAGGCCCAGCCGCAAAACGCAGGCGCGGGATTTCCCACGCGGCCCTTGCGCATTATTTCCCCGTACCCGCCGGGTGGGTTGGGTGATATTTTTCCGCGCGCGCTGGCCGCGGCGGCAATCGAGCCGCTGGGCCAGCAAATCATTGTCGAGAACCGGCCCGGAGCCACGCAGATCATTGGTGCGCAGGTGGCGGCACGCGCGACGCCGGATGGCTATACGCTGTTTTTCGGCAGCGTGACGAGCCTTGCGATCAACCCCGCCTCGCGCGCCAATTTACCGTATGACGCGCAGCGCGATTTTGCGCCGGTGACATTTTGCTTTTCCACGCCTTTGTACCTGGTGGTGCACAACGCGGTGGCGGCTAAATCGGTAAAGGAGTTGATTGCACTGGCGCGCGCGCAGCCGGGGAAACTGAGTTTTGCATCCGGCGGGGCGGGCACCTCACAGCATCTGGCGGGCGAGTTGTTCAAATCCATGGCGAAGCTGGATTTGGTACACGTCCCGTACAAGGGCGCGGCGCCCGCCATGGTGGACGTGCAGGCGGGGCAGGTGCATCTGATGTTCGAGGGTGGCGGCCTGAATTATTTGCGTGAAGGCAAAATACGCGTGCTGGCGGTGACCAGCGCGCGGCGTGCTATGGCCGCGCCTGAAGTGCCCACAGTGGCCGAGGCCGCCCTGCCGGGATTCGAAAGCACCATCTGGTTCGGGCTGCTGGCGCCGGCAGCGACGCCGCGCGCGCATGTTGACACGCTGTCAGCGAAGTTGGGCCAAGTGCTGGAGCAGGGCGGATTGCGGCAGAAATTTCCGGCGCTGGATATCGCGCGCAGCACGCCGGAACAGTTCGCCGCGCACATTCGCGCCGAAATTCCCAAGTGGCGCAAAGTAATTCAGGATGCGAACATAGTCATCGAGTAATGGAAACATTTGGAGGGGGTATTTATGGCCAACAGTAAGGGCAAGATCGCCATTGTCGGCGCCGGCATTGGGGGCATGTGCGCGGGCGTGTTTTTGTCGCGGCTGGGGTTTGAAGTGGCCATTTACGATCAGGCGTCACGCTTTGCGCGCGTCGGCGCGGGCATCCAGCAAACGCCCAATGCAATGAAGGTGCACCGCAAGCTCGGCACCGAGGCGCGCCTGAAGCAAACGGCGTATACCTCGCCGGCGGGCTTGAGCCGCGTGTGGGATACGGGCGAAACCACCAACCAGTTGCCGATGGGCGAGGCCATCGAGCAGAAATACGGCGCACCGTACCTGTTGATGCATCGCGCGGATTTGCATGCGGCGATTGAATCGGTGCTGCCGCCGGGGCTGGTGCGGTTTAACCACAAGCTGGTGGGCATTGACCAAAACGCCAGCCAAGTGACACTGGCGTTTGCCGACGGCAGCCGCGTCAGCGCGGATGCCGTCATCGGCGCCGACGGCGTGCATTCGGTGATCCGTGAATGGATGCTGGGGCCGGAGAAGCCCCGCTTTACCGGGCGCGTGGCCTATCGCACCACCTATCCCGCGCGGCTGCTGGGCAACGCGCAGATCAACCCGCTGCGTACCAAGTGGTGGGGGCCGGACCGGCACATGGTGGTGTACTACGTCACCGCCAACCGAGATGAACTTTATTTTGTGACCAGTCAGCCCGAAGACGCCTCATGGATGACGCGCGAGTCGTGGTCGCAAAAAGGCGATCTCAAGGTGCTGCGCGAAGCCTACGCCGGCTTTCACCAGGAGGTGCGCGACATCGTCGACGCCTGCCCGGAAGTGCACAAGTGGGCGCTGATGGAGCGCGACCCTCTGCCGCGCTGGTGCGAAGGCCGTGTCACGCTGCTGGGCGATGCCTGTCATCCCATGACGCCCTATATGGCGCAGGGTGCGGCGAGCGCGCTGGAAGACGCTGCAATGCTCTCGCGCTGCCTTGAAAACGTTGGCCCGGATGGCTTCGCGCAAGCGCTCAAACGCTACGAAGCCAACCGCCTGCCGCGCGCCTCAGAGATACAGCAAACCTCCAGCAAAAACACGTGGATGCGCAACGCCACAGATCCGACCTGGGTTTATGGCTACGATGTCTGGAATGCGCCGTTGGCGGATGTGGGGGCGGTGATAGCGTAGCCAGCGATTTCAGGCTTGGCGCATTACGTTTTCATGCTCGCCAGGCCGGAACCGTCGGTCGCTTGGTTTCTCGCGCAGCGTGAATAACGCGAAATTTCCTGCAGTGCGTGTCCCGGTGGCGAGCCGGCATTGCACAAGCTAAACTTCGGCACTCCATTGATCTGAAGTAACACCCCCATGCGCATCACCGCCATCCACTCCGCTGCCGCACCCATAGCCTCTGAAATCCGTAACGCGTACATCGATTTTTCCAAAATGAACGCGAGCGTGGTGGCGGTGGTCACCGATGTGATGCGCGACGGCAAGCCTGTCATCGGCTACGGCTTTAACTCCAACGGGCGCTACGCGCAGCGCGGTTTGCTGGCCGAGCGGTTTGTGCCGCGCATCATGGAGGCCGATCCGAAATCGTTGTTGAACGACGCGGGTGACAACCTTGATCCGCATCGCATCTGGGCGGCGATGTTCGCCAATGAAAAGCCCGGCGGCCACGGTGAGCGCTCGGTGGCCATCGGCACGGTGGACATGGCGGTGTGGGATGCGGTGGCGAAGATTGAGGAGAAGCCGCTCTACAGACTGTTGGCCGAGCGCTACAACGGCGGCAAGACGGACGACAAAGTGTTCGTCTACGCGGCGGGCGGTTACTACTACCCCGGCAAGGATTTGAGCGCGTTACAGGATGAGATGAAAAAATATCTCGACCTCGGCTACTCGATGGTGAAAATGAAAATCGGCGGCGATTCGCTGGCGGATGACGTGAAGCGCATCGAAGCGGTGATCAAGGTCGTGGGCAGCGGCAGGAATCTCGCGGTGGATGCCAACGGGCGCTTCGACCTGAAGACGGCTGTTGAATACGCCAAAGCGCTGGAGCCCTATGGATTGTTCTGGTACGAAGAAGCGGGCGACCCGCTGGATTATCAGTTGCAGGCTGAACTTGCGCAGCACTACAAACATCCGATGGCTACCGGCGAGAATCTGTTTTCGATGCAGGACGCGCGCAACTTGATCCGTCACGGCGGCATGCGCAGTGACCGGGACTGGCTGCAGTTTGATTGCGCACTGTCGTATGGCTGTGTGGAATACCTGCGCACGCTGGCAATGTTGAAGGAGAACGGCTGGTCGCCGCGGCGCTGTTGTCCGCACGGCGGGCATCAGATGTCACTTAACATCGCGGCGGGGCTGGGGCTGGGCGGCAACGAGTCGTATCCGGACGTGTTTCAGCCCTTCGGCGGCTTTGCCGACAACACGCCCATCGTCGACGGCTATGTCACCATGCCGGCTATTCCGGGCGTGGGGTTTGAGGCCAAGTCGAAGCTGATCGATCTCATGAGGCGTGTGGTGGCGTAAACGGGCATTGATTTAACTATCTGATTTTATTCAATATTTTATGAAGCATTTTCCTGTGCGTATTACATCGGCGGTGACGGTGATCTCCCTCGCAACCCTTGCAACCTTCGCAACGTTAGCTACAGGTGTTGTGCGGGCGGCGGAAAATTTTCCAACCAAACCCGTGCGTCTGGTGGTGGCGTTTCCGATCGCGGGCGCGACCGACATTCTGGCGCGGCATTTCGCGTTAAAAATGTCGGAGCAGTTGGGCTATCAAATGATCGTTGACAACCGCCCCGGCGCGGGCGGCACTATCGGCAGCAAGATTGTGTCGGGCGCGATTGCCGATGGTTATACGCTGACCATGGGCACCACCAGCACGCACGCCATCGGCCCGCATCTTTACAGCAGCAAGCCGTACGATCCGATCAACGATTTCACCGCGGTGACGCAAATGTGCGTGTCGCCCACGGTGATGATGGTGGCGGCGCAGGTGCCGGCTAAATCGCTGAAGGAATTTATCGCGCTGGCAAAGGCGCAACCGGGGAAGTTGAATTTTGGTTCGTCAGGCATCGGCACGCAATTTCACCTGTCGGGCGAATTGCTCAAGTTGCTGGCGGGCATCAACATTGTGCACGTGCCGTACAAGGGCACGGCGCTAGTGTATCCGGACATGATCGCGGGGCAGATTCAAATGCTGTTCGACGTGCCTCCCGCCGCGCTGCCGTTCATCAAGCAGGGCCGGGTGCGCGCGCTGGGTATTTCGGGCGCGAAGCGCACGCCAGTGTTGCCCGACACGCCTACCATCGCCGAGGCGGGCCTCGCGGGTTACGAAGCGGATTTGTGGTGGGGCCTTTTCGCGCCGCCGAAAATGGCGAAGGAGCGTCTCGCGCGCGTGCACGCCGAGGCGGCGAAGGCGCTGACTTCGCCGGATGTCAAAGAGCGTTACGCGGGCATGGGCACCGACGTCGTGGCCAGCGCGCCGGAGGCGTTTACCGCGTTCATGAAAATTGACAGCGCGAAATGGGAGAAGGTGGTGAAGGCTTCGGGGGCGCGGGCGGATTAATATATTGTGTTGTAAGTAATTGTTTTAAAGGGAAAAATATGAACGGCGCTGAAAGCCTGGTGCGCACCCTGCTCAACGGTGACGTGAACGTGTGCTTTGCCAACCCCGGCACTTCTGAGATGCACTTTGTCGCAGCGCTGGATCGCATCGAAGGCGTGCGCTGCATTCTCGGCTTGTTCGAGGGCGTGGTGACGGGCGCGGCCGATGGTTATTACCGTCTGGCGGAAAAGCCGGCGGCAACACTGTTACATCTGGGGCCGGGCCTGGGCAACGGGATTTCCAATTTGCACAATGCGAAGAAGGCGCGCTCCGGCATGGTCAATGTGGTGGGCGAGCACGCGGGCTATCACATCAAATATGACGCGCCACTCACCTCCGACATCGAAGGCGTGGCGCGGCCGATGTCGGATTGGGTGAAGACTTCGCCGTCATCGAAAAGCATCGCCGCTGATGCTGCGTTGGCGATACAGGCGGCGCGCACCGCGCCGGGTCAAATTGCCACGCTGATTTTGCCCGCCGACACCGCATGGGGCGAAGCCGATGGCCCGGCACAGGTGGCGGAACCGGCGCCGCGCGCCAAGGTGTCACCACAGGCCATCACCGACGGCGCGCGCGCATTGAAAAACGGCAAGACAACCATGTTGATGCTCGGCGGCGCCGCGCTCCGCTGCAAGGCGCTGGATTGGGCCGCGCGCATCGCCGCCAAAACCGGTTGCGAACTGATGAGCGAATCCGCCAATGCGCGCTTTGAGCGTGGCGCGGGCCGCGCGCCGGTGGGCATGCTGCCGTTTCTGGTTGATCCCGCGCTGGCAGCGACCAAGAACGCACGCCAGATGGTGCTGGTGGGTGCGAAGCAGCCCATCGCGTTTTTTGCCTATCCCAACAAGCCCAGTGTGTTGACGCCCGAAGGCTGCGAGATCATCAAGGTGGCTGGCGTGGAAGACGATCTGGAAGCTGCGCTAGAAGCGCTGGCTGACGCAGTCGGTGCGCGCGGCACGGCTCCGCTCGCAAGCGCGCCGACTTACCGGAACGCCGCGCCCACAGGGCCGATTACACTGGAAGCCATCGGCGCCTTTTTCAGCGCGATGATGCCTGACAACGCCATCCTGCTCGACGAGACCATTACCAGCGGCCGCACGCTGGCGCGGGACACCATGGGTGCGCGTCCGCACGACTGGCTGTCAATTATGGGCGGCTCCATAGGCTGGGCAATGGGCGCAGCTGTTGGGGCCGCCATCGCCGCGCCGGATCGAAAGGTGATTGCACTTATCGGCGACGGCAGCGCGCTTTACACGCAGCAGGCGCTATGGACGATGGCGCGCGAGAATCTGGACGTTACCGTCGTAATTTTTGCCAACCGTGCGTACAAAGTGCTGGTGAACGAGCTTTCCAACGTCGGCGCCGGCACGCCGGGGCCCTACGCCACCAGTATGCTGACGCTGGGCGACCCCAATCTGGATTGGGTAATGATCGCCAAAGGCTTCGGCGTGGAAGGCGGGCAGGCCACCAACTTCGATGAGTTGGCGGTGCAGTTCAAGCGGGGGTTGGACCGGCATGGGCCTTATCTGGTTGAGCTGGTGATGTAGTAGTGGTGCGTGGTGAACAGTAAACAGTAAACGGTGAACAGTGGCGTAGGTCGGAAAGCGTAGCGGTTCCGACGGACGATACCGGTGCTGCACACCTGTGTCGGAACCGCTACGCGTTCCGACCTGCCGGCTGCTAATGCAGTTGCGGTGGACAGTGAGCAGTTAGCGGTGAACAGCGAGTGGGTTACCGTTCACTATTCACGGTTCACTGTTTACTGCCCCACAACCTAGACCGGCAACACCACCGATTGAAGCGCCTCGCCGCGCGCCAACCTGTCGATATTGGCCACCACAAAGCGCAAGGTATTCAGGTCGGACTCCAGAGCGCGCGTCGCCATGTGCGGCGTGAGGATTACGTTGTCAAAGCCGAACAGCGGATTTTCCAGATCAATCGGTTCTTTTTCCGTGACATCCAGCCCTGCGCCGAGGATTTGCCTGTTGCGCAAGGCGCGCACCAGCGCGGCTTCTTCCACCACCGGGCCGCGCGCGGTATTGATTAAAATTGCGGTAGGCTTCATCAGCGCCAGTTCGCGATCCGAAATCAGATAGCGCGTGGTGCGTTCCAGCGGCACGTTTACCGACACAATGTCGGAGGTAGCGAGCAGTTGATCGAGCGGCATCGGCTTCGCGCCGGCGGCCGCGACATAAGCATCGTCGAACGTGCGCACGTCGTGAAACACCACGTTGCATTCCCAGCCCTGCAGCCGCTTGGCGATACGCGAGCCGACATTGCCCAGCCCGATAATGCCAACCTGCTTGCCCACCAGCGTGCGGAATTCCGGAATCGGCAGCGCGGTGATTTCCGAATTCCAAAGCCCGGCGCGCACGTCAGCCATTTGCTTATGAAATTTGCGCGAGATGCCGAACATCAGCGCAATCGCGTGTTCCGCAACAGCCACCGCGTTCGCGCCACCGTGATTGGCCACCGCGCACCCCAACTCGGCAAGGCGCTTTTTATCGAAGCGGTCGGTGCCGGCGGACGCGGCTTGCACCAGTTTGATGGTGGGGACTTTTTGCACCAGATCGTTGATCAGCCCTTCGCGTATGGCGCGATACACCGGCGTGGTAATGGCGATACCACCGGCGCTTGCACGCACGATGTCTTCGAACGATTTGTCGGAATTAACGAGCGCGAATTTAACGTGGCCGCCGAGTTCCGTCGCGATGGCGTTGTATTCCTCCGTGCGCTTGCGGGTGAGGTCGTTGACCGGCGCGAGCACAATGGCGGTTTTTGTTGCAGTTGCAGCCGGGGCTGCCGTGGCCGTGGTTGTCACCTCGAAACTCCTGCGTTAGTCATGCGTAAAGGGAGTGTGCCAGTCTAAGTTTGAGGTTGCCGCGGTGTCAACCAATGCACCGAGGCGGTCAGACTGGTTTAGTGAGGCTGATGGATATCGGCCGCAGGCGGCCTATGCCGGCAGCACTTCGCCATCAATCACGTACAGCGGGGTACGCACGCACGGTTCGGCGGGCGGTAGTCGCGTTGCGCTGGCGGGCTGGTGCTTCATGACCCACTCCAGCAATTGGTTGGCGGGCATGGGTGGCGCGAACCAATATCCCTGCATTTCGTCGCATCCCAGCCTGCGCAGAATGTCATATTGACCTTCGGTCTCCACGCCTTCGGCAACGACGCGAAGATCAAGCGCGTGCGCAAGATGAATTACCGCGTCCACCACCGCGCGGGCATCAGCATTGGTTTCCAGGTCAACCACAAAGCCGCGGTCGATCTTGAGCTGGCGTGCGGGCAATTGCCGCAGGAAGCTCAAACTGGAGTATCCGGTGCCAAAATCATCGATCGACAGGAACACGCCGATTTGTTCGAGTCCGTCGAATACCTGTTGTGTGGCCTGGATGTCGTCCATCGCCACTGACTCGGTGATTTCGCACAGCAATTGCGATGGATCCAGGTGGTTTTTCGCCAGCGTCTGGTCGATGCGCGTCACCAGTTCCACTTCGCGCAATTGCAGCGGTGACAGATTGATGGCTACCGACATGCGTAACCCGTCCCTCGCCCAGGCATGCATCTGCTGGTAGGCTTCTTCGATCACCCAATCGCCGATGGACTTGATCAATCCGCTGCGTTCCGCGATCGGGATAAACACCGCCGGACTGATGAAACCACGCTCCGGGTGCCGCCAGCGCAGCAACGCCTCCACGCCAATCATCTGGCCGTGAATGCCGTCGATCTTTGGCTGATAGTGCAGCGCGAGCTGACTCAGTGTGATCGCATGGCGCAGATCATTTTGCAGACTGAGGCGTTCCCGTGCGTCAGCGTTCATGTGCGGCTCGAACATCGAATAGCCTGCCTTGCCCGCGTGTTTGGCGGCGTACATGGCGGCGTCGGCGTGAACCAGCAGCGTGTCGGCATCGCCGTGATCGGGATATATCGCGATGCCGATTGAGGCGGAAATTTGTACTTCGTGCCCGAGTACCTGAAACGGCGTAGTCAGCGTTTGCAGAATGCGTTGCGCCAAGCGTTCTCCATCTTCCGCGCTGGAGAGGTCGTCCAGCAAGAGCACGAATTCGTCTCCGCCGAGGCGTGCGACGGTATCGCAACCACGTGCGGCGCGGCGCAGGCGAGAGGCGACCTGGACCAGCAATTGGTCACCCGCAGCGTGGCCGTAGGAATCGTTCACCGGCTTGAACGCGTCAAGATCCACGAACAGCACGGCGAGTTTCCTGTCCGCTGCGACGCCACCATGTTGCACGCGGGCCTTATGTGCGGCAATGAGCGCCAACCGGTCTTCGAACAGCACGCGATTGGGCAATCCGGTGAGCGGGTCGCGCAACGCGCGCTTTTGCAGTTCCTCGTTGGCGCTTTGCAGCTTGTCGTTTGCCGCTTGCAGGGAAATGGCCAGGCGGCGCCGTACGTCCAGGTGTGAAGTACTCAGCGTCAGACTAAGTAGCAGCAGAGTCAGGTTGATGACCAGCGTGCCCAGGCTTTCGCCGGCAAGTGAGTGGGCGCTCAGGCACAATGTATTGGTGGGGAAATTGGCCGCAGCCATGCCGGTATAGTGCATGCCGCTGATGGCGAGCCCCATCACGACGGCCGCGGCGAGTTGATAGCGTACTTCGTGCTCGGGGTCGGTATGACGCAACAGGGCGAAAATCACCAGTGCCGCGGCTGACGCACCCACCGCGATTGCGACAGAAATGCTCAGCAGCAGAGGGTTCCAGACGATGGGCACGGTCAAATCGATGGCGGCCATGCCAAGATAGTGCATGGCGCAGATGCCGCCGCCCATGAACAGCGAACCGCCAACGACGCGGCGCGCGGTGAGTGTGCCGCTGCCGGCGATGGCGAGCGCGATTGCAGAGACGCCGACGCCGGCCAGCCATGACACCGCGGTGAGCAATTTGGTGTAACCCAGGGCGATCGGCAGCGAGTAAGCAAGCATGCCGACAAAATGCATCGACCAGATGCCGGTGCCCATGACCAGAGAACCGCAAACCCACCAGGTTAGCGCAGCGCTGCGCTGGCCGCCGCGCACGCGCTTGGCAAGATCCAGCGCCACATACGACGCGAATGCGGCAATTAGTACTGACGCGATAACTACCCAGGTATTGTAGGCCGAGGTCAAATAGACCATGCCCGATGAACTCCCGAAATCTTGTTGCTGTGGTACTAGATTTCGGCTGCACTGCCTGCAAACTTTAATCTGCGCTGTGCGGTGACCTTACCGGACAGCGCAATCCGCTATGGTTTCTAGAAAAACATAAATAAATCAAATGGTTATGGGTGTGCGGTGAGTGCGTGGTGTGGCGTGTGGCATTGCCATGTGGCAATTTTCAGCTTCGCCGCCACGTCGATCGTGCGCGCCTGCAACCGATGCGACATGCTAGCCGGGCCGCGCCATACCGCATTGCCAGCAGCCGGTAAATTGAGCTTCCAGCAATTCGCCGCAGTTTGTGCAACGCCAGGGTTCGCGGAGGCGCTCGTTCGCCTTTTCGCCTTGCAGAAATTGCCGCAGCAAAGCATCTGCACGCTTGAATTCGTTGTCATTGACGATCCACACTTGGCACAAGCCGGCAGGCAGCTCGCCAAGGCCGCCCAACAGGAATTCGCCGCGCACGACGGCGGCGATTCCATGGGTTTCAAGGTGGCCGCAGATCAAATGTGCTTCAGCGGCGTGACGCGCGGTGTGCAGTGGTGTCATGTGTACAGGGTAGCGCGGATGGGCGCCACGCGCGTGGCAGGGACACTATGGGCTGCGTGATAAAATCCGCCCCTTTGTGCGCACTGGATATAGCGAGAGGCATATGATCAGGCCGCTGCGGATAGGCATATTGGAGGGGGACGACATCGGTCTGGAAGTCGTGCCTGAAACCATCAAGGTGATGCGCGCGGCGGCGGCGAAAGCGGGTTGCGCCATCGACTGGCATCCGGTGCCCATCGGCAAGAAGGCATTCGAGGAACTTGGCAATACGCTGCCGACAGGCACGCTGGACAAGCTCGACACGCTCGATGGTTGGGTGTTGGGGCCGATCGGGCATCAGGCATATCCGAAGAACAATCCGAACTCGATCAATCCGCATCCGATTCTGCGGCGGCATTACGATTTATTCGCCAACATCCGCCCGTCGAAATCGTATCCCGGCATTCCGTGCATTTACAAGGATGTCGATCTCATTCTGGTGCGCGAAAACAATGAAGGATTTCCGCCGGATCGCAATGTGCATCTGGGGTACGGCGAGTTTCGGCCGTCACCGGACATGACCATCGGCATCCGCGTAATTACGCGCCAAGGTTCGCAGAAGGTTGCACGTGCTGCGTTCGATATCGCCCGCACGCGGCAGCGCAAGATTGTCACTGCCGTGCACAAAGACACCGTGTTCAAGCTCGCGTGCGGCATGTTCGCCGAGGAATGCCGCAAGGTGGCAAAGGAATATCCGGACGTGACGTTCAACGAAGTGCTGGTCGACACCATGGCTGCCAAGCTCATTATGAAGCCGCAGCAGTTTGATGTGATCGTCACCACCAACACCTTTGGCGATATTTTGTCGGATGCGGCATCCGCACTGGTGGGCGGGCTGGGGCTGGCTCCGGGCCTGTCCGCCGGGCCAGACCGCGCGATGGCCCAGGCCACGCATGGTTCCGCACCGGATATCGCGGGCAAGGGCATTGCGAATCCGTACGCGATGATCATGTCGGGCCAGATGCTGTTGCAATGGCTGGGCCGCAAACACAAGGTTGAAGCCGCATTGCAAGCGGCAGAATTGATGGAGCGTGCCACGGAAGCCGTCGTCAAGGCCGGCAAGGTGCTGACGGCGGACATGGGCGGCAGGGCTTCCACGCGCGAGATGGGGGATGCCATTGCGGATGCGGTGGGAGATAGTTAGTATTTTAAGTATATGATTTTATTGAGTATTTTATCTGCCGGTGCAGCGCAGGCCGTAGTGCAGCAAGTGATCGCCGATTTCAAGCGCGACACCGGCAACGATGTGCGCGCAGCGTTCGGTGCGGTGGGTGCCATGAAGGCGCGTGCACTGGCCGGTAACGAAGGCCTACCGGTGGATGCAATCGTGTTGACCGACGCGATGATTGATGAACTGATCGTGTCTGGCTACGCCGAGCCGCCGCGTTGCAATCTGGGTAAAGTGGGCACGGGTGTGGCGGTGCGCGCGGGCGTGGCGAAACCTGATGTGTCGAATGCCGCAAGTTTGCGCACGGAGTTGCTTGCCGCGAGCGTGATTACGTTTCCCGACCCGGCGATTGCCACGGCAGGAAAAATCGTGATGGCGTGTCTGGATAAGCTCGGCATCGCGAGCAAGGTGCAGCCGCGCCTGAAATTTTTTCCCAACGGCAATGCCGCAATGAATTGGCTCGCTGCAAGCGGCGATGCGCGCGCCATTGGCATTACGCAGAACAGCGAGATTCTGCCTATCGCGGGTGTGAGCTACATCGCGCCGCTGCCGGATGAATTTCAGATGAAGGCCACCTACTCGGCGGCTGGTGTGGCGAACAGCCGGCACACCGCTGAAGCGCGAGATTTCATTTCACGGTTGACGTCGCCCGCCGCGCGGCCGATGCTTGCGGCCGCCGGGTACGAATTTTGATTGCTTCATTTTTCAGGAGATTGCCATGGACAGCCGCATCGTGCACCTCGCGTTAAAAGTTGAAAACCTCGAGGAAACCACCGCGTTTTATCAAAAGGTTTTTGGCTTTTGGGAAGTGGAAACGCGCAAGACGCGCGACCATTTGTCTCGCCACTTGACCGACGGCGCGATGGATTTCACGCTGATCAAATACGACGACGGTACACAGTCTGCCGAGTCGAAAGCCTCCGGCGAAGGCCCGTGCATTCATCACTTCGCGATCGAAGTGGACGACATCGAAAAATACACCGATGAAATCAAAAAGCAGGGCTGCAAAATCGTCAGCGACCCCGGGGTGATTCCGGTGAAATTCAAGGCGCCGGGTGGTACCACCGCCGAGCTGGTGCCGATTGGCCGCTACAAGAAGACGCAACGTCCTGCGGCATAGGTTTTGTGGCTGGCGCCGCCAGCGCGACTCGTGAAAAGGAGGCATCCATGCAAGGTACGATGATGAATTTTCCGTTGACGCTCGCGCATGTGCTGGGGCGCGCGGGGCAGCTTTACAGCGCGACGGAAATCGTCTCGCGCCTGCCGGATAAATCACTGCATCGTCAAACCTACGCGGATTTTCACCGCCGCGCTCGGGCGCTTGGCGCGGCGCTGCAAAAGCTTGGTCTTAAAAAAGGCGACCGCGTGGCGACGCTGATGTGGAATCACTACGCGCATCTGGAAGCCTATTTCGGCATTCCGTGCGCGGGCGGCGTGCTGCACACGCTGAATTTGCGCCTGCATCCGGATGATATCGCCTATATCGCCAATCATGCCGCGGATCGCTTTTTAATTGTCGACGACGTACTGCTGCCGCTGTTTGAAAAATTCCGCTCGCAGGTGAAGTTCGAGCGCGTGATCGTAGCGCCGCTGACCGGCGCGGCCGTGCCGCCAGGCTGCGATGATTACGAGCAATTACTCGCCAGCGCACCCGCGTTCGCGCAGCCCGATCTTGATGAGAATGACGCGGCGGGCATGTGTTACACCTCCGGCACCACGGGCAAACCCAAGGGCGTGGTGTACACGCATCGCTCCATCGTGCTGCACGCGCTGGCGACGGCGACGGTGGATGTGCTGGGCTTGTCCAACCGCGATTCGCTGTGCCCGGTGGTGCCGATGTTTCACGTGAACGCGTGGGGGCTGCCGTTTTCCGCGGCGATGACAGGCGCGAAGCTCGCGTTCCCGGGGCCGCATCTGGATGCAGTGAACTTGCTCGATTTGTGTCAGAGCGAAAAGGTGACGTTGTCGGCGGGCGTGCCGACGATATGGATGGGCATGTTGCAGGCGTTGCAAAAGGAGCCGAAGCGCTGGACGCTGCAAAACAATCTGCGCATGGTATGCGGCGGCGCGGCAGCGCCGGAGTCCATGATTCGCGCGTTCGATCAGTTCGGCATGCGCGTGATTCACGGCTGGGGCATGACTGAAACCTCGCCGCTGGGCGCGATCAACTTCATCAAGCGAGAGCTTGATGGTCTGGCGCCTGACGAGGAATACGCGGTGCGTGCGAAGCAGGGCGTGCCGCCGCCGTTCGTCGAGCTGCGCACCATGGCGGAAAACGGTGAGGCTCCGTGGGACGGCAAGGCCATGGGCGAGTTGCAGATTCGCGGGCCGTGGGTGGCTGCCGGGTATCACGAGTTGCCTTCTGAAAAGGACAAGTGGACCGAGGATGGCTGGTTTCGCACCGGCGACATCGCGACGCTCGACCAACACGGTTACATGAAAATCGCCGACCGCATCAAGGATCTGGTGAAATCCGGCGGTGAGTGGATCAGCTCCGTCGATCTCGAAAACGCGCTGATGGCGCATCCGGCAGTGCTGGAGGCCGCGGTGATCGCGGCACCCCATCCGAAGTGGGATGAACGGCCACTGGCGGTGGTGGTGCTAAAGCCCGGGCAAACTGCCACGGCGGAAGCGTTGCGCGAGCATCTCGCGCCGCAGTTCGCCAAATTCTGGCTGCCCGATGCGGTGCTGTTTGTCGACGCGATTCCCAAAACCTCGACGGGCAAGATGTTGAAGGCTACACTGCGCGAGCAGTATCAAAACTATTTCACTCAATGAGGTGACGCATGACCACCGCAAGCTCAATGGATGTCCCGCTGCAAATCGATGTCGTGTCGGACGTGGTTTGACCGTGGTGCTTCATCGGTAAGCGCAAACTCGAAAAAGCGCTGAAGCTGCTCGCCGAGCAGCGTCCCGATGTCAAACCGGCCGTGCGCTGGTTACCATTTCAGTTAAATCCCGATCTGCCCGCCGAAGGCATCACGCGCGCCGAATACATCAGCCGCAAGTTCGGGCCACGCGGCAACACCTATGAGCGCGTGTCGAAAGTCGGCGAGACTGTCGGCATTCCGTTTGCGTTCAGCAACATCAAGGTGCAGCCCAACACCGTGAACGCGCACCGCCTGTTGCATTACGCCGAGCAAAACGGCAAACAGGACGCGGTGGCAGAGGTGCTTTTCGAAGCGTATTTCGTCAACGGCGCCAACATCACGGATGTCGATACACTCGCGGATGTGGCGGCAAAGGGCGGGCTGGATCGAGCAGCGGCGCGCGAGTGGCTGGCGAGTGATGCCGACCGCGACGTGGTGGTTGCCGGTGATATGGAAGCGCGCAATGCCGGCATCGGCGGCGTGCCGTTTTTTATTTTCAACCGCGCAGTGGGGGTGTCGGGTGCTCAGGATCCCGAGACGCTGGTGGATGCAATCTTGCAATCGATGCAGCCACGGCAGGTGAAAACTGCGTAGTTAGCAGTCGTAGGTTGGGGTGAGCTTGCGAACCCCAACCTACGAAGAGAACGCTACCCGCGCCCTCGCGCCAGCTTCTCCGCCACCTTCTGAAAATACGCATCGTCGATGGCGATGTTTCGCCCGCGTAGCGCACCGGCGCGGGCTAGCAGCACGTTGAATTTCGCCGCGAGCTTGCTGCGTTCGGTGGAGTCGTGTTCGCGTTCGAGCATTTGTTCGATCTCGCGCAGATCACGCAGCGCTTCGACTTCGGGCGGCACGTAGCCGGAATTCTTGAGTATCCGGTAGGCTGCGCGCAATTCCTCGGGGACCATCGCGTCGTCGTCGAGTTTGAGCGGCGCGCCTGCGCCCGGCAAGTCATCGAATGCACCGCTTTGCTGCGCTTCGCGGATGCGTTGCTCGGCGAGCATGTCAAAGCCCGAAATCGGCGGCGGCGTGTGGCGCTTGCGCGGCATGGTTGGTCGTGAGTGGATTAATGTAAGTATCTGTTTTTATTGAATTATTTAATTGTCTATTTCAGCAGGGCAAAAACCTGTTTGATGAGTGCGACGCGTGCGGTGACATCGGCCGTGGCGGCTTCGATGCGCAGTTTATCCTGACCGGCGAGTTTGAAATTGCGCCGCGTCTGGATGAGGTTGATGATTTTCATCGGATCGATCGGCGGCTTGGGCACGAACTGCAACTGAATGGCTGTCTCGGTAGCATCGACGCGCGCTATGCCCAACGGCTTGCAGGCGAGGCGCAGGCGGTGGCTTTCGATCAACGCACGCGCGGGCGGCGGCAGTTCGCCAAAACGATCGATAAGTTCCTCGCGCAGACGCTCGAATTCCTCGTCGTCACCGCAACTGGCGAGGCGCTTGTAGAGCACGAGGCGTTCGTGCACGTCGCTGCAATAACTGTCGGGCAGGAGCGCCGGCACGTGCAGATTGATTTCGGTGGTGACGCCCAGCGGCGCCGCAAGGTCGGGTGTCTTGCCCTCCTTCAATGCACGCACGGCGGTGTCGAGCATGGCGGCGTACATATTGAAGCCCACTTCCTGCATTTCGCCGCTTTGCGATTCGCCGAGCACTTCACCTGCACCGCGGATTTCAAGATCGTGCATGGCAAGGAAAAACCCGGAACCGAGTTCTTCCATCGATTGAATGGCCTCGAGGCGCTTTTTCGCCTGCGAGGTGACGTTGCCTTCGTCGGGCAAGAGAAGATAGGCGTAGGCCTGATGATGCGAGCGGCCGACGCGCCCACGCAACTGATGTAGTTGGGCGAGACCAAACCGATCCGCGCGGTTGATGATGATGGTGTTGGCGGTGGGTACGTCGATGCCGGTTTCGATGATCGTTGTGCACAATAGAATATTGAACCGCTGCTGGTAAAAATCGCGCATGGCGAGTTCCAGCTCGCGTTCGCGCATCTGGCCGTGGGCGACGCGAATGCGCGCTTCGGGAAGCAACTGTGTCAGCGTTTCTTCTATGGTGCGGATGGTGTCGATTTCGTTGTGCAGAAAGTAAACCTGCCCGCCACGCTTCAATTCGCGCAGCACCGCTTCGCGAATGAGCGCCCTGGAAAAGCGTGAGACAAAGGTTTTGATGGCGAGCCGCCGCTGTGGCGCTGTGGCAATCACCGAAAAATCGCGCAGTCCCTCCATCGACAGGGCCAGCGTGCGCGGGATCGGCGTGGCGGTGAGTGTCAGAACGTCGACTTCCGCGCGCAACGCCTTCAATTGCTCCTTGTGGCGCACGCCGAAGCGATGCTCCTCGTCGATGATGACGAGGCCGAGGTTTTTGAACTTGACGCCG
This sequence comes from Betaproteobacteria bacterium, assembly GCA_900299145.1. Classification (GTDB taxonomy): domain Bacteria; phylum Pseudomonadota; class Gammaproteobacteria; order Burkholderiales; family SG8-41; genus UBA5216. Next base: position 20,578 of record OMIN01000042.1, read on the forward strand.
CGCTGCACCAGCTTGTGCGTGCCGATGGCGATGTCGACGCTGCCCGCGGCAAGCCCGGCCAGCGCTTCGCTTTGTTCTTTCGCCGAACGAAAGCGCGACAGTTCGGCGATTTTGACCGGCCAACCTGCGAAACGATCAGTGAAAGTGTTGAAATGCTGCTCGGCGAGCAGGGTTGTCGGCACCAGCACGGCAACCTGCTTGCCGTCGGCAACAGCTACGTACGCCGCGCGCAAGGCGACTTCGGTTTTGCCGAAGCCGACGTCGCCGCACACCAGGCGATCCATCGGTTTGCCGCTCACGAGGTCATCGAGTGTCGCCTTGATCGCGGCTGCCTGATCGGGCGTTTCCTCGAAGGGAAAGCCCTCGGCGAAGGCTTCGTAATCGTGATGCTTCAATCCGAAGGCGTGGCCTTTGCGCAGCGCGCGCTGAGCGTAAATGTTGAGCAACTCGGCGGCAGTGTCGTGCGCCTGTTCGGCGGCTTTTTTCCTGGCCTTTTCCCATTGCTCGCCGCCCAGGGTGTGCAGCGGCGCGTTTTCGGGTGACGCGCCGCTGTAGCGGCTGATGAGATGCAGGCTCGACACCGGCACATAGAGCTTGTCGCCGTTGGCGTATTCGAGCGTCAGAAATTCCGTGTCGCCCTCGCCAAGATCCATGCTCTGTAAGCCGAGGTAGCGCCCGATGCCGTGTTGCTCGTGCACCACCGGATCGCCAGGCTTGACCTCCGACAGATCGCGCAGCATGCCCTCGGCGGTGCTCTTGCGCGCCTCGCGCGTGCCGCGGCTGCGCGCCTGCGTGGCATAGAGTTCATTTTCGGTAATGAGGGCGAAGTTGCCGCCGGCTTCATCCGTCAGAACAAAACCGCTGTTGAGCAACCCCACGCCGAGCATGAATGGGGCGGGCGACGTGCGAAAGTCTTCAAAACTTGCGGCATTGGCGGGCCGCAGATCGTACTCGGCGAGAAATTCCTGCATGGTCTCGCGCCGGCCCGGGCTGTCGGCGAGCAGCAGCACGCGGCCCGCGTAGCCGCTGATGAATTCGCGCAGGCGATGCAGCGGGTGGTCGGCGCGGCGTTCGACGCCTAGGGGTTGCAGAGGTGCGGTGGGTGTGGC
>OMIN01000043.1 GCA_900299145.1 Betaproteobacteria bacterium
ATCATTCCCATCCAACTCGTTACGCCCATTGTAGTGGGAGACTTCATGATTTCGCTACGCCAGTGTTTTGTAGTCATCGCCGCCGTGTCCAGTTTGGTCTGGGTGGCAGGCGCCCACGCCCAGGCCGATCCTGTCACGTTCGCCAAAGACGCACCCTTGCGTGCCGAGCCGCGGTTCGACGCCAAACCGGTCGCGCAGATTTCCCGTGGCACCACTGGCGAAGCAACCGCCAAGCAAGGCGGCTGGCTGAACATCAAAACCGCAAACGCCAGCGGCTGGGCGCTCACCACGGATGTGAGCTTTGGCACGGCTGCCGCGTCAGGTGGCAGTAGCGGCAGCGGCGGTTTCAGCCTGTTCGGTCGCTCGCAGCCCAGCCGCACGACAACGACGGTTGGCATCCGCGGCTTCGACAAGGAAACCATTGGCAACGCCTTCGATGACAGGGCCACGGTCAACACCGAGCAACTCGCTCTGCTGGATGGTTACGCCGTGGATAAGGCGGGCGGGCAATCGTTCGCCAGCGCGCAGGGGCTCAAGGCCTCATCAGTCAGTTATTAGTGGAGGCCATGATGGCTATCTATAAGTATTTGTTTTTATTTATTTTTTCTGTAACCTGCGGCGCGGCACATGCGCAGCGCGGCTTTGATCTGGGCAATCTGCTTAGTGCCGGCAAGGATATTGCCGCCGCCACCACCGGCATCAGCGAAGAAGAAGAAATCAAGATCGGTCGTGATCTTGCAGGCCGGCTGCTCGGACAAATCGCGCTGGTGGACGACGCCAACGTGCAGGCCTATGTCAATCGCGTCGGCCGGTGGATCGCCTCGCAAAGCGAGCGGCCCGACATTCCGTGGCGCTTCGGCGTCGCCAATGCCGCCAACATCAACGCCATGGCCATGCCGGGCGGCACAATTTTGATCACGCGCGGCCTCTACGATATTCTCGACAACGAAGCGCAGCTGGCCGGCGTGCTGGGGCACGAGATCGCACACGTGGTGAAAAAACATCACATCGGCGTGATGCAAAAACAGCGGCTGGTTTCGGCGGGCGCGAATCTCGCCGCCTCGCGCGGCGGCAGCAACGTGCTGGGCAAAGCCGCGCTCGATTTTTTCAAGAATTTATTTATCAGCGGCCTTGACAAGGAATCCGAATACGAAGCGGACGCCACGGGCGTCATACTCGCCGCGCGCGCCGGCTACAACGCCTTCGGTCTCGCCGAAGTGCTGCACAAGCTTAACGCGCGCGTGGGTGGCGACGCGGCAACGGCAGATTTGTTCGGCTCGCATCCCGGCCCGGCCGACCGGCTGGGCAAGCTCGGTGATTTACTGACGCCGCGCATGGGCACGTTGCCCAATGGCCTCGAACCACAAATTACGCCCGTGTCCGCGAGCGCTTCCGCGCCCACACAAAACGCCGCGCCCGTCGCCGGTTCACGCGGCTTTACCAATGAAGCTGGCGCCAAACCGGCTGCCTCGGCGCCCGCGGGTGCGTCAACCGTCGCCCCGTCCGGCGGCGGTTCAAATCCGCTGGATGCCGTCAAAGGCCTGCGCGGGATATTCGGCCGATAGCGGGCTTAATTGGTCAGCGCGGAATATCTTAAGTATTTGTTTTAATTTAATTTTTTACATCCCCGATGCGCGCCCGCGCGCGCGCCAGTGCCCGCTCCACTGCGGATTGTTTTTTGCCCCGTGCCGCCGTAACCGGCGCTTCCACCACTTCCGCGCTGGCCTTTTTCGGGTTTGCCAATCTAACCAGCCGCGCCTGCCGCGCCAGATAACGGCGGCGAAACTGTGCCGCACGCGCAACTCGCGTAGCCTGCGCCGGCGGTGGCTCAAGCGCAACCATGCGGATGCAATCCACCGGACAGGGCGGAATACACAGCTCGCAGCCGCTGCATTCACCGGCAATCACCGTATGCATCACTTTGGCCGCGCCCGCAATGGCGTCGACAGGGCAGGCCTTGATACACAACGTGCAGCCGATGCACCACGCTTCGTCGATCACGGCCACAGCGGGCGGACGGGTCGCACCGCACGAAGCATCCAGCGGTTGAGGTGCACGTTTTAGCAAACGCGCGAGTTCGGCAATGACAGCTTCGCCGCCTGGCGGGCAGCGGTTGATTTCCGCCTCGCCGGCGGCCATCGCTTCAGCGTAGGGCATGCAACCCTTGTAGCCGCACTGCCCGCATTGGGTTTGCGGCAGCAGCGCATCGAGCGCCGCGGCATCGACGGGCAGGGATGTTTCAGCCGCCGTGGTCACGGCTCCGCGTGTTGCAGTGGCTGCCAGCGCCCGTCGCGCAGGCCTTCAAGCGGCTGGAAATGTATCTTGTAGGCCATCTTGCGGCTTTGCGCGATCCAGTACCCGAGATACAGATAAGGCAGCCCCAGCGCCTTGCACAGTGCAATCTGCCATAGTACGTTGTAAGTACCGAAACTAGAGCCACGCACATCCGGATCGAAAAATGTGTAGACGGACGAAAGCCCGTCGCCCAATTGATCGATGATGCTCACCATGCGCAGCGCGCCGTTGTCGCGAAACTCAATCAACCGCGTGTTGACATTGCTTTGCAACAGAAAATGCCGGTACTGCTCACGGCTGTCCTGATCCATGCCGCCGCCGCTGTGACGGTGGCTTTGGTAGCGCAGATACAGCGCGTAATGTTCGGCGTGGTAATGCAGATCAAGCCGGTGCGTTGTGAGTGCCGCATGGCGCCGCCAGTAACGGTTTTGCGTTCGCGTGGCGTTGAATTCATCGACAACAATGCGCACCGGCACGCAGGCCTGGCATTGATCGCAGTGCGGGCGGTAGGTAAATGCTCCACTACGCCGGAAACCCGCCCGCACCAGTTCACCATAGACCGCGCCGTCGATCAAATGGCTGGGCGTCGCCACCTGTGAGCGTGCGAGCCGCTCCGGCAAATAGCTGCACGGATACGGCGCCGTCGAATAAAACTGCAAAATCGACAGCGGGAATTCGGTGAGATAAGTCATGCGAACAAGTCTGCGTCGAATCGCCACAAGGCAGGCGGCTCACAGTTTACCAAGACTTTCAGTTGCCGCACAAAATCCGCACGGGGGATTTCGCGCGCACCGAGCGAGGCGAGATGCGCAGTATTCATCTGGCAATCGATCAGCCCAAAGCCCCAGCGCTGAAGCTGGCGCGCGAGGTGCGCCAACGCGATTTTCGAGGCGTCGGTTGCACGCGTAAACATCGATTCGCCGTAGAACATGCGCCCCAGCGCCACGCCGTACAGCCCGCCCGCGAGTTCGCCATCAATCCAGGTTTCCACCGAATGCGCGAGGCCGCGCCGGTGCAGCGCGGTGTACGCTGCCACCATGCCATCGGTAATCCATGTCCCCGCCCGCGCTCCACGCGGCGCGGCACAGGCGCGCATCACGGTTTCAAACGTGCTGTCGACGCGCACCTCGAAATCACCTTTCTTCAACCGTTTACCGAGCGAACGCGAGATTTTGAACTCACCGGGCGTGAGCACCATGCGCGGATCAGGGCTCCACCACAACAACGGCTGGCCTTCGGAATACCACGGAAAGATGCCCTGACGGTAGGCATCGATCAACCGCTCGGCGCTCAACTCGCCGCCCGCCGCGAGCAAGCCGTTGGGCTCCGCCAGCGCACACGCAAGCGGCGGAAACGGCTGGAAGCGCTCTAACCACGGGATCATGGTGTTATTGTAGTGGCGCACCGACTTAAATCGAATAGCCTATCTAAGTATTTGTTTTAATTAATATTTTTTAAACACCCTTGCAGCTTGATTTGCGTCAAAGGCAGCAACCGCCGCTTCGGCGACAGTCGAAGCGGATCCGACCAGCGCCCAGGTGCCTTACCCCATTTATGATCCGATACCCCCCAAGACCCATCGAGCTTCATACCGCCTGGTCCGAAAGCCCAATAGTCCCGTAACCTCGGAATCCCATGACCCTCCGCAACCTCGAATATCTGTTCCGTCCGAAATCCATTGCCGTCATTGGCGCCTCCGACCGCACAGGTAGCGTGGGCGCGACCGTCATGCGCAACGTGCTGGCGGGCGGATTTACCGGCAACGTTTACGCGGTGAATCCCTCGCACGCGCGCGTCGCCGGGCACCTGGCCTACGCACGTATCGATGACTTGCCACAAGCGCCCGATCTCGCGGTCATCGCAACGCCTGCGCCGACAGTGCCCGGCCTGATCGCGGCACTCGGTGCTCGCGGCACGCGCGCCGCGGTTGTGCTTAGTGGCGGCCTGACCAAAGCACAAAGCCAGGCCATGCTGCAAGCCGCACGCCCGCATCTGTTGCGCGTACTCGGCCCCAATTGCGTCGGCCTGCTGGCGCCACATGCCGGACTGAACGCGAGTTTCGCGCACACCGCCGCACTGCCTGGCGGCATCGCATTCGTCTCGCAGTCGGGTGGCCTCACCACCGCCGTGCTCGACTGGGCGAAGTCGCGCAACATCGGCTTTTCGCATTTCGTGTCGCTGGGTGAAGCCGCTGATGCCGACTTCGGCGATCTGCTCGACTATCTGGCGAGCGACGCTTCCACCAGCGCCATCCTGCTCTACATCGAATTGATCAGCGGCGCGCGCAAATTCATGTCGGCCGCGCGCGCGGCGGCCCGCAACAAACCAGTGCTGGTGGTGAAGGCGGGCCGTGCGCCCGAAGGCGCGCGTGCCGCAGCCTCGCACACTGGGGCTCTGGCCGGGTCGGATACTGTGTACGACGCGGCGTTCCGGCGCGCGGGCCTGCTGCGTGTCGATACCATTCAGGAACTGTTCGACGCCGTGGAAACCCTGGCGCACGCGCAGCCGGTGGCGGGCAACCGGCTTGCCATACTCACCAACGGCGGCGGCCCCGGCGTGATGGCGGCCGATGCGTTGTCATTGCGTGGCGGTAAGTTAGCCGCCTTGTCGGATGAATCCTTGCAAAAGCTCGACGCGGCGCTGCCCGCCACCTGGCCACGCGCCAATCCGGTGGACATCATCGGCGATGCGCCGGTGGCCCGCTACGTGGCGGCGTTGCAGGCGCTGCTGGACGATTCGAACAACGACGCCGTGCTGTTCATGCACGTGCCCACCGCCATCGTGCCCGCTGCCGAGATCGCGCGTGCCTGCGCGCCGCTTGCCGGCGGCAAACACGTGCTGGCCTGCTGGCTCGGCTCTGGCGCTGTCGCCGAAGCACGGCAAGTTTTCGAGCAGGCGGGCGTCCCCTGCTACGACACGCCCGAACAGGCGGTGACCGCGTTCCTGCAGCTCGCGGGGTATCGCCGCAATCAGCAGTTACTGATGCAAACGCCGCCGGCCGCGCCCGTGCACCTCACGGGTGCAGCAACCGCTGCACGGCATCTGCTGGATGAAGCACTGCGCGCCGGCAGGGCATGGCTCACCGAAGCCGAAGCGCGCGGCGTGTTAAGCGCCTACGGTATCCCCGTGGTTCGCACCGCCACTGCCACCGGTGCTGAAGAAGCGGCGCGCATCGCGGGCGAACTCGGCTTTCCGGTGGCGCTAAAGATTCTGTCACCGCAAATCACGCATAAATCCGACGTTGGCGGCGTGGCGCTGAATCTCACCAGTGCCGAGGCCGTGCGCGAGGCCGCGGCCGGAATGGCGCAACGGGTGCGCGATCAGGCGCCGAACGCGCAACTCACCGGCTACACCGTGCAGCAAATGGTGGTGAAACCCAAGGCGCACGAAGTCATCGTCGGCGCGGCGGTGGACGCGCTGTTCGGTCCGGTGATTCTATTCGGTCAGGGGGGCGTGGCGGTGGAAGTCGTCGCCGACCGCGCGGTGGCGTTGCCCCCGTTGAATCCGCTGCTCGCCGCGGAACTCATCTCGCGCACGCGCGTGGCGCGCCTACTTGAAGGCTATCGCGACCGCCCGCCCGCCGACCACGACGCACTGCAACGCACGCTGGTCCAGGTGGCGCAAATGATGATTGATCTGCCCGGCATTGTGGAAATCGACATCAATCCGCTGCTTGCCGATGCAACCGGCGTCATCGCGCTGGACGCGCGCATCCGCATCGCGTCGCCCGAAGCGGATGGCGCCCGCCGTCTGGCGATACGCCCCTATCCGAACGAACTGGAGGAGCCGGTTACCGTGCTGGGCCGAGAAATCCTGCTACGTCCGATACGCCCGGAAGACGAACCGCAGCACGTGAACTTCATGCAGCGCGTTGACGCGGACGACCTTCGTTTGAGGTTTTTTTATGCGGTGCGTGTGTTTTCGCACGACCAGCTCGCGCGCTTCACGCAAATCGACTACGACCGCGAAATGGCCTTTGTCGCCAGCGTTGACGATGGCAAGCCCGGCGCCGAAACCTGGGGAGTGGCGCGCGCGATCACCGACCCCGACAACCGCAGTGCCGAATTCGCGATTCTGGTGCGCTCCGATCTGAAGGGACACGGCATTGGTGCGGTGTTGATGAAAAAGCTGATTGCCTATTGCACCGCGCGCGGCACCGGCGAGCTTACCGGCGCCACGCTACGCAGCAACGAGCGCATGCTGGCGCTGGCGCGCGACTTGGGATTCACCATTTCGCATGGCAACGATGCGGGCGTGGCGCAGCTGACTTTGGCGTTGGGAGCACGAGAACCACCACGGCATTGAGCGGTGATCGCCGGCGAGAGTGGCTTACGGATATTCGTGGCGTAGAGCAACTGCGAGCTACTGCGCTTGCACCGCTGGGGCCACCAAGCACGAATTTTATAAGCATCTGTTTTAATTGACTTTTTTATAATCTCAAAAGTCACCGCCGGGCGCCCGCTTGGCGGCCCAGAGACGTATGGCGCTTTGATGCAAGTCAAAGTGCCGGAGTCTGCGGCGGCATAGCATGCTGCCACCCCATTCCCCCACTTGTAGATACGTAAAAAGGAAGAGCGCGCGTGTTTGTGCATCGGGCGCCGCATTCGTTGAAGTTCAAATTGGCATGTCACGCGTCGTACGCGCGTCAAAAGTCGCTTAAGCCGACATTCCACGGCATTGCGCGGATTCACAACAATCAGCAAGGCGCTGATGTTCTGCTGCCCTTAGTCCTCACCTTAGGCCTAACGTTAGGCCTCGCATAGGCTTCCCATGGTAGCCACCGCATACCAGGACTTCGGACGTTCATCCGGACAAGCCACCAGCCCGTCAGCCTGTTTTCACTGCGGCTTGCCGCTGGGCGCGCAGGCATGGCCGGTGGTGGTAAATGGGATGGCCCGTGATACCTGCTGCGCGGGCTGCCAGGCCGTGGCGGGGTTGATCGCGGGGCAAGGCCTGGACGCTTACTATCGCAACCGCAGCGCGTTTGCGCCGACTGCGGCCGGTCAGCGGGCCGTATCGAAATTTCTTGAGTTCGATTTGCCGTCGGTGCAGGCCGGTTACGTGCGCCAAGTTGACGCGGATCAGTCCGAAGTTGCATTGCTTCTTGAAGGCGTTACCTGCGCGGCCTGCCTGTGGTTGATTGAGCAGCGCCTGTTGCGGATGAATGGCGTCACCGCCGCAATCGTGAATTTCGGCGCCAACCGGCTGCGGGTCCGATGGCAAACACAGCAGGTGAAACTAAGCTCGATACTCGCAGCCATTGCTGCGCTGGGTTACCGGGCGCAATTGTACGACCGTGGCCGTTCCGAGATCCTGCTGGCCCGGGAACGCCGCACGCTGCTTTGGCGGCTGTTCGTGGCTGCATTCGGCATGATGCAGGTGATGATGTATGCCTATCCGGCATACGTGGCCGATGGCGACTTACCGGCCGACATAGAGCGGTTGATGAAGTGGGCAGGGCTGGCCCTGACCTTGCCGGTGATGTTCTGGTCTGCCACGCCGTTCTATCGCGGCGCGTGGCAGGGCCTCACAGCGCGCACCTTGAACCGGGACTTGCCGGTGAGCATCGGTCTGATCACTGCGTTTGCCGCCAGTTTGCCCGCCACGACCGGCGGGCCAGGCGCCGTCTATTACGACTCGATCAGCATGTTCGTCTTTTTGCTGCTGGGCGCCCGCTTGCTGGAACTAAACGCCCGAACCCATGCAGCCCGCGACCAGGACTGGCTGGCGCGCCTGATTCCTGTCCTCGCGACCCGCCTGCCCCGGTACCCAGACAGGCTACAGAGGGAAGATATTCCCGCGGCCTTGCTGCAACCGGGCGATGTTGTCGAAATAAGACCAGGGGCACCCCTGCCCGGCGATGGCGTGGTTGTGGAAGGCAACAGTAGCGTCAATGAGTCACTTCTGACCGGCGAATCGAAGCCGCTAATGAAACGCCCCGGGGACAATGTGATCGCGGGTTCGGTCAATGGCTCCGGTGTGCTCGCCGTGCGTATTGCGCGAGTCGGCGAAGATACGGCGCTGGCGGGCATCGTGCGGCTGATGGATCGCGCGCTGGCGTCCAAGCCGCGGTTGGCGTCTCTGGCGGACCGTGCCGCAGCCCATTTTGTTTTCGCGCTATTGCTGGTGACCGCCGCCAGCGCCGCAGTGTGGTGGTTTATCGACGCCACGCGCGTACTGCCGGTAATCATTGCCTTGCTGGTGGTGACCTGCCCCTGCGCATTGTCTCTGGCGACCCCCGTGGCATTGGCGGCCGCCACCGGCAACCTGTCGCGCAAGGGCATTGTGATCACACGCGGCCATGCGCTTGAGGCGTTGGCAAAAGCCACCGATGTCGTGTTTGACAAGACGGGCACGATAACCCGCGGGCACATGAGTTTGATCGGAGTGCTGGTAATGGGAAGGCTATCCAGCGATGCCGCCATCGCGACGGCGGCATCGCTCGAAAGCGCTTCGGGGCATCCAGTTGCGCGTGCGCTGGTTGAGGCAGGATGCAATCTCGAGAAGACGCCAGTAGGCGCGCTGCGCCATACCACGGGCAAGGGCATGGAAGGCATAGTCGACGGGCAGCGCCTACGCATCGGCTCGCCGGAATTTGTCGCCGAATTAACCGGTGTAGCGCCCCCCCTGGAACTGGCTTTTGTCAGCGACGAGGTCACAACCGTCGCGCTGGGCGGCGAAGGCGAATGGCTGGCGCTATTCACACTGGGAGATGTCATGCGACCGGATGCAAAATACGTGGTCGAATCGCTTTCCTCGCTAGGGACCGCAGTGCACCTGCTGTCTGGTGACCGGACGCCCTGTGTCGCGCGCGTAGCCACGCGGCTGGGCATCGCCTTTTTCTCGGGCAACGCCACGCCCGCCGGCAAGCTCGACTATGTGCGCAAACTGCAGGCGCAAGGCGCTGTCGTGGCGGCGGTGGGCGATGGTGTAAACGATACCCCGCTGCTGGCGCAGGCACAGGTTTCCATCGCCATGGCTTCGGGTACGGACGTGGCGCGCCTGAACGCCGATGTGGCGCTGTTGACGGACCACATCGAACCCGTATTAACGGCTATCAACGTGTCCCGCCGTACGCTGCGCATCATTCACCAGAATTTGTTGTGGGCCGTCGCCTACAACGTTGTGGCCGTGCCGCTGGCGGTCCTGGGTCTGGTAACACCGCTGGTCGCGGCTATAGGCATGTCGGCATCGTCGTTGCTGGTTCTCGGCAATTCCCTGCGATTGCGTGACAGCCTCACGTCCGCCGCAAGTCGCGAATAACCATGGAAATTCTCTATCTGCTGATTCCGCTGTCAGTGGTGCTGGTGTTCATTGTCGGCGCCGCTTTCTGGTGGGCACTGCGATCCGGGCAATTCGATGATCTGGATGGGCCCGCTTATCGCGTGTTGATGGATGACGACAGCCATCCCCAGTAAAGGTTTCGTTTGACGCAGGTCAATGGATCAAAAGCCCGCAAAGATACGATCAGCTTTTGACGTAATGATGTAAAGACGCAAGGCATGTTTACGGGAGTTCAAATGCAGGACAATACGTACAACTACAAAGTAGTTCGCCAGTTCAGCATCATGGCCGTGGTGTGGGGCATCGTAGGCATGCTGGTGGGGTTGATACTGGCCGCGCAGTTGATCTGGCCGGAGCTGAATCTGGCGCCATGGCTGTCATACGGGCGGTTGCGCCCACTGCACACCAACGCGGTCATATTTGCCTTTGGCGGCTGTGCCCTGTTTGCCAGCTCCTACTACGTAGCCCAGCGAACCTGTCACGTACGTCTGTTTTGCGGCAGTCTGGCCGCCTTCACGTTCTGGGGATGGCAGGTGGTCATCGTAGCGGCTGCCATTACCTTGCCCCTGGGTTACACCAGCGCCAAGGAATACGCCGAGCTGGAATGGCCCATCGATATCCTGATTACCCTGGTCTGGGTCTCATACGCCGTGGTGTTCTTCGGCACGCTTGCCAAACGCAAGACCCCCCATATCTATGTGGCCAACTGGTTCTTCGGTGCATTTATCCTGACTGTCGCCGTGTTGCATCTGGTCAACAGCGCCGCGGTGCCTGTCACGCTCTGGAAGTCCTACTCGGCTTATGCGGGGGTGCAGGACGCGATGATTCAGTGGTGGTATGCCCATAACGCCGTCGGCTTTTTCCTCACGGCGGGCTTTCTGGGCATGATGTATTACTTTATTCCCAAGCAGGCTGAACGACCCGTGTATTCCTACCGGCTGTCGGTGGTGCACTTCTGGGCGCTCATATTTACCTACATGTGGGCGGGGCCGCATCACCTGCACTACACTGCCCTGCCCGACTGGGCGCAATCACTCGGCATGGTGTTCAGCCTGATCCTGCTGGCGCCTTCATGGGGCGGCATGATCAACGGCATCATGACGCTCTCGGGCGCCTCGCACAAATTGCGCACCGATCCCATCCTGAAATTTCTGGTCGTTTCGCTGTCCTTTTACGGCATGTCCACGTTTGAGGGGCCCATGATGTCCATCAAGACCGTGAATGCGCTGTCCCATTACACCGACTGGACCGTGGGCCACGTACACTCCGGCGCCCTGGGCTGGGTGGGACTGGTGTCGATGGGCACTTAGTACTACATGATTCCGCGCGTATTTGGCCGCAATGAAATGTACAGTGTCAAAGCCATCACGCTGCATTTCTGGGTGTCTACCATCGGCATCGTCCTGTATATCGCCGCGATGTGGATCGCCGGCGTGATGCAAGGCCTGATGTGGCGTGCCGTAAACGATGACGGCACACTGACTTACACCTTTGTCGAGTCGGTGAAAGCTACCTACCCCTATTACATGATCCGGCTAATCGGCGGGGTGCTCTATTTCAGCGGCATGCTGATCATGGCATGGAATATCTGGAAAACGGTCGCGGGGCAACGTCCTTTTGATGCTCCCATTCCTGCGCTACAACCGGCCAAAGCCTTTGCACACGCGTAAGAGGATCAGCATGAACAGTGTATTCAAACATGATTTGATCGAGCGCAACATCGGGCTGCTCATCGTCCTGGTGATACTGGTCATCAGCGTCGGCGGATTGGTGGAGATCGTGCCGCTTTTCTTCCAGAAATCGACCACGCAGCCGGTAACCGGCTTAAAGCCCTATGCAGCATTGCAGCTGGAAGGCCGCGACATTTACATCCGCGAAGGCTGTGGCAACTGCCACTCGCAGATGATACGTCCGTTCCGCGCCGAAACGGAGCGTTACGGCCACTACTCGGTAGCCGGTGAATTCGTCTACGACCATCCTTTCCTGTGGGGATCCAAGCGCACGGGACCGGATCTCGCGCGCGTGGGACAACGTTATTCGGACGAGTGGCACAGGCTGCATTTGATCAACCCCCGTGATCTGGTACCGGAATCCAACATGCCAGCCTACGCATGGCTCGACAAGGCGCCCATAGACGCCGGGCAGCTACCTGCAAAAATGCGTGCCCTGCGCCACATCGGCGTGCCGTACACCGATGAAGACATCGCCACGGCCACCGCCAGTGTCAAAGGCAAAACCGAGATGGATGCACTGGTGGCGTATTTGCAGGGGCTGGGCATCTTACTGAGAAACGCAAGATAGGCGAGATAAAACATGGACGGGATGCGATCCATCATGACAGTAGAGGCGTTCTTTACCTTTATTGGCATCGTCTTGTGGGCCTGGAGTGCGCGTAAGCAAGGCGATTTCCGGCAGGCCGCGCATAGCGTTTTGCACGAAGATGCACCCCTCGCCAAATCCGCCGGGGAATGGGGTGGACGCGATGAGTGATTTCTTTCATGACGCATGGGGCGTGTATGTCACCGTGATGACGTTAGCCAGCATCGTGGCGTGCCTGATATTGCTGTTCGGATTTTCCAGCCGGCGTGTTCCGATGGACGACGTGGGAACCACGGGACATGTCTGGGATGAAGATCTTGTAGAACGCAACAACCCCCTGCCTCGCTGGTGGATGTGGCTGTTTGTGATCACCGTGCTGTTCGGATTGGCCTATCTTGCGTTGTACCCAGGTTTGGGTAAGTTTGCCGGGAAATACGGCTGGACATCCACCGGCGCTTACCAGGAAGAACAGGCTACAGCCGCAGCCATCTACGGCCCGGCGCTGGAGAAGTTTCTCAAACAGGACATCCCGGTTCTCGCCGGTAATGCTGAAGCGCGGCAGATGGGGCAACGTTTGTTCCTGACTTATTGCGCGCAATGCCACGGCTCGGATGCCGGTGGGTCACCAGGATTTCCCAATCTCAAGGATGGCGACTGGCTGCATGGTGGAGACCCACAGACCATTCGTCTAAGCATCTCACGCGGACGCGAAGGCGTGATGCCGCCCATGGGCGCCGCGCTGGGCGGTGACGAGGACGTGCGCGATGTAATGCACTATGTGTTCCGGCTCGGGGGACGTACATTTGACGGCCTGCGCGCAACACGTGGCAAGGCTAAATTCGATACGCTGTGCGCGGCCTGCCACAAGGCAGACGGGACCGGAAATAAATCCATTGGCGCTCCGAATCTTGCGGACGATATCTGGCTGCACGGCGCATCGGATGCCGCCATTATGGAAAGCATCAGCAAAGGCCGCAAGGGATCGATGCCGGCGCACGAAGGCTTTCTCGATGAAGGCAAGGTGCATCTGCTGACGGCGTACGTGTATGGGCTTTCGCGGTAGGAATAATGGCCTCCCCCGTACCGCTAAAGGTGGTTAAGGACATTGAGCAGCCCGCAAGCGAAGCGCCGCTCTACGAGATTCGACAGAAAATTTATCCGCGCGCGGTCAGTGGCTGGTTTGCGCACTGGCGCCTGGGGCTGGTGGTGGCGACCCAATTGCTGTTCTACGGCCTGCCATGGCTGACTTGGAACGCGCGGCCCGCAGTGCTGTTTGATCTGGCCTCGCGCAAGTTCTACATCCTTGGCATGGTACTCTGGCCGCAGGACTTCATATTTCTGGCGGGCCTGCTGGTGATATCAGCGCTGTCACTGTTCCTGTTCACGGCGGTCGGTGGACGATTGTTCTGCGGCTATGCATGTCCGCAAACCGTTTACACCGAAATTTTCCTGTGGATCGAACGCAAAATCGAAGGTGACCGCGCAAGGCGCATGCGGCTGGATGGTGCTGCACTGGATGCAGACAAATTGCTGCGCAAGACCGTCAAGCACTTGCTGTGGCTGTGCGTGGGCTTGTGGACGGGCATAACATTTGTGGGCTATTTCACGCCGATCAGGACATTGCTCGGCGAGGTCATCAGCCTGTCACCAGGGCCGTGGGAAACTTTCTGGATGCTATTTTACGGCTTCGCTACCTACGGCAACGCGGGCTGGATGCGCGAGCAGGTTTGCAAATACATGTGTCCATACGCTCGCTTCCAGAGCGCCATGTTCGATCCGGACACACTAATCATTACCTACGATGCCCAGCGCGGAGAACCGCGCGGCTCGCGCGCGCGCAGCACAGACTACAAGGCTAAAGGGCTGGGCGCCTGCGTGGATTGCGGCATTTGTGTGCAAGTCTGCCCTACGGGCATCGATATCCGGCGCGGACTTCAATACGAATGCATCGGTTGCGCCGCCTGCGTGGATGGCTGCAATCAGGTTATGGACAAAATGGGCTACCCTCGTGGACTGATCCGCTATTCGACGCAGAACGCACTCAAACAGGATTGGACCTCTTCGCAAATGGCGGCCCGCGTATTTCGCCCACGGGTACTGGTCTACATCGGTTTGCTGCTGCTTATCGTGACTGTCTGGTCAACCGCACTCGCGTTGCGTTCCCCGCTCAAGGTGGACGTCATTCGCGACCGGGCGGCCCTGATGCGCGAAACCCGCGAGGGCAAGATCGAGAACGTGTATCGCCTGCAAATCATGAACACAGACGAACAGGCGCATCGATACGTGATAAAGGCTTCGGGGTTAAACGATATGCGGGTGACGCCCTTTGCGCCGGTTTCCGTGGCGGGGGCAACCACGCAATCCGTCGTAGTAACTCTGGAAGTCGACCCCGCACGGAACAAGCCGGGCTCGCACAGCATCCTGTTTCAGGTTGAAGATATGGATCAACCCGCCACGCGGGCCATCGAAAAGTCGCGCTTTATCATCAAATAGCGGAGGGCTTATGAACACTCGCCTTGAAGCGGCCGGCCATTGGCGGCACGAACCGTAGCCATGGTTGCTGATGGCCGGGCCGGCGGCTGTCATTGTGGCCGGCGTGATTACCACGTATCTCGCAGTGGCAACGAGCGACGGCATGGTGGCCGACGATTACTACAAGCGGGGATTGGCCATTAACCAGACGCTGGCACGCGATGCAAACGCGCGGCAATTGGGCCTGCGAGCGCAAATGGCCTTCACCGCGGAATACAACCGCGTGGCGATTACGCTGAATGGTACGCCGGCGGCTACTGGGCCGCTGCTGCTGTGTCTGGCGCATCCGGGACGTCCTGCGCTTGACAGAGTGTTGCCGCTCACCACTTCGTCAGACGGCCTCCACGGCGGAGCATTTCCTGTCCTCACAGCGGGGCGTTGGCGGATTACGCTGGAAGATCAACAACACACATGGCGGCTGACCGGCGAGGTCGTGGTGCCCGGCACCCCGGTCATTTTGCTTTCGCCACGCGAGTAATCAGAGAGGCCACCATGAAACGTGCAATGTGGATATTGTGGCCGTCATTTCTGGTGGGAGGCACCGCGGAAATGGTTTTCTTCACCCTGCTTGACCCCGCAGACTTGCATGTTTTCGGCAACCCTGTCGAACTCAGCCGCACAGCCATCTACACACTCGGGTTTTTCCTGTTCTGGCTGTTTACGGCGGCTTCCAGTGCATTGACTTGCTATCTTTTGCAAACCAGCAACGAGTCAACTGGCGAATCTACGGGTCAGTAAGCGTTTCCGGTGTTGACCTGGATCAACCCGGGATTTTGCGGCAAGGCGACACTGGGTGCCTGATTTAAATACAACCGCCCAGAGCCACCCAGAACCATCCGAAGCCCCCCATTCGTGGCTGAGTATTAATGTGCTGCCGCTGCCTTTCGAATTCGATCCGCAACTGATACGCCGCCTTGATCGCAGCGGCCCGCGCTATACCTCCTATCCGACTGCGGATCGGTTTACACCCGAATTCGGGCCGGATCAGTACCGGACGAGGGCCACCGATGGTGAGGCCGATGGCAACGCTGTCAGGGAGCAGCGCGCGCTTTCGATTTATGTTCACCTGCCATTCTGCCGCACGCTGTGCTTTTACTGCGCGTGCAACAAGATCGCGACGCGAAACCCGGCAAAGGCGCGGCAATACCTTGACTACCTGCACCGAGAAATCGGCATGCAAGCCGAATTGTTGGCACGGCGCCAGACGCCTTATCGCGTGGCGCAGATGCATTGGGGTGGCGGCACGCCAACTTTTTATGATTCGCCGGAGCTGTCGCGCCTGTTTGACGCATTGCGCTCGCATTTTGAATTTGCGGACGACGGCGAATTTTCCATTGAAGTGGATCCGCGCACCGTGGACCCCGCCGGTATCGCGGCCCTGCGCACAATGGGATTTAACCGCATCAGCCTGGGGGTGCAGGATTTCGACGCTGAAGTGCAGCGGGCGGTCAACCGGGTGCAAAGCGAGACGCGGACGTTGGCCGTGATGGATGCGGCGCGGCAACAAGGGTTCGCGTCCGTGAATGTCGATCTGATCTACGGCCTTCCAAAGCAAACGCCGTTGACATTCCGCCAAACGCTGGACCGGATTATTGCCGCCAACCCTGACCGCGTGGCGGTATACAACTACGCGCATCTACCCGCGCGCTTCAAATCCCAGCGGCGGATCCGTGACAGCGACATCCCCGCCCCGGAGGTCAAACTCCAACTGCTCGGGCTGGCGGTTACGCACTTACGCGCCGCCGGTTATGTCTACATCGGCATGGATCACTTCGCCCGCGAAAATGATGCGCTCGCCGTCGCACAACGGGAAGGCCGGCTGCAACGCAATTTTCAGGGCTACTCCACACACGCCGACTGCGACTTGCTGGCCTTGGGCGTATCAGCCATCGGCCAGATTGGCCCAACCTATAGCCAGAACCACCGTGAGCTGGACGATTACTACCGCGCCATTGATCGCGGGCAATTTCCGGTGGCACGCGGCATGACCTTGGCTCGTGACGATCTGATGCGGCGAGCCGTGATTCAACGGCTGATGTGCGACTTTGCACTGTCCAAGCGCTACATCGAATCATCATATCTCATTGATTTTAATAACTATTTTTCGCATGAGTTGCAGGAGCTGGAAAGTCTGGCACGGACCGGACTACTGGAATTGGATGCACACCAGATTACAGTCACGCCGAAGGGGCGCATGCTGGTGCGAAATATTTGCATGGTGTTTGACACCTACCTTCGGCAAACGCAAACACTGGACAAGTTCTCGCGGGTCATTTGATGCAATGGCTTGAAACCACGACGCTGGCGGCGTTTACTGCGGGATTGCTGGGCGGCGTGCACTGCGCAGCCATGTGTGGCGGTATTGCGTGCTTGTTGACCGGGCGCGCAACCAGCACTTCGGAAGCGGGCAGCGGCACGACTCGGCAAGTAAATTACCTGCTGACCTACAACGCAGGACGCATTCTCAGCTACACCGTGGCCGGGGCCCTCGCGGGCGGACTGGGTCAGGCGGGAATGATGTTGCGAGGGTCACTACCGCTTCAACAAGGGCTTCTGTTTACGGCCGCGCTATCGTTATGCCTGCTGGCCTTGTATCTTGCAGGCGTGACGCCGCTGGTGCGCACGCTCGAGGCCGCGGGCGCCATGCTTTGGCGCCGCGTGCAGCCTCTGGCGCGGGGGCTACTACCCGTCGATGACGCCCGCAAGGCATTGGGGTTGGGCATATTGTGGGGCTGGCTGCCCTGCGGCATGGTGTATGCCGTTTTGTTGCTGGCACTGGGCTCCGGTGACGCGATTCAGGGCGGTATGGTCATGCTGGCGTTTGGTTTGGGCACGTTGCCGAATATGTTAATGATCGGCGGCCTTGCGCGCCGCGCCCGTCATCCGCTCAAACGCCAGGCCTTGCGCCTGACTGCCGCTGCAGTTATTGCCGGCGTAGGCCTGTACGGCATGATCCATGCGTTGCATCCTCAAGCCCATACAGCAGGCGGGTTGATATGCCTGGTGGCGCGATAGGGGCGCGATAGAATCGCGATAGAGGTGCGATAGCGAAACAATAGCGCGCGATGCCACGCTCGCCGGCACCGCGGCACGACAATACGAAAACACGACCCGACGCGGCTAGGTGCTGCCAGCCAGCACCACGCTATCCCGGTATTCAGGAATTACACACGGCCAATGCAGAGTCTCGGTGATGCGACGGCGCAATTCATCGGCAGCAGCCGGTTCACCGTGCGTGATAAAAGTGTTTCGGGGCGCTTGCTTGATGGCGCCAAGCCACGCCAGAATTTCGTTGTAGTCGGCGTGTGCCGACAGGCTGTCCATACTAACGATCTCGGCTCGTACCGGCACATACACCCCATGAATCTTGATGGCGTCCGCACCGCCAATCATCGCCGCGCCGCGCGTGCCCATCGCCTGATAGCCTGGAAACAACACCATGTTGCGCGGATCGGGCGCAAATGCCTTCAGATGATGCAGTACACGGCCGCCCGTGGCCATGCCGCTGGTTGAGATGATGATCATCGGCCCGCCGCGCGCATTCAACGCCTGCGAATCCTCAGCACTGTTGACCATGGTGGCAACCGAACACGCCGCGTTGGAATCTTCCGGAGACAAGCGATGCTCCGCGTGATACTCGTGATAAATGCGGGTGGCGTTGATGGCCATGGGGCTATTCAGAAACACCGGCACATCGGGAATGGCGCGGCGCTGCTTCAAGCGTGCCAGATAATGCAGCAGCAACTGCGCCCGCCCCACCGCAAATGCCGGTATCACCACCACACCGCCCCGGTGCAGGCCGCGATTCAGGTGGGCCGCCAGCACCTGCTCGGCATCATCGGGCGGATGACGCCGGTTGCCGTAAGTCGATTCGACCACCACATAGTCTGCAGTGTCCACGCTGGCTGGCGAGCGCATGACCGGGTCACACGGTCTGCCCAGATCACCGGAGAACACCACGCGGGTTCCACGTATATCGAACGCCACAATGGCTGCCCCCAGAATATGGCCGGCGGGCAACAGTGTGAATGAGACGCCTTGCGCCAGCATCACTGGCTCGCCACAAGGCACAATGGTCAAATGTTTTAACGCTTGCAGGGCATCCGCTTGTGTAAATAGCGGCAGCGCCGTGCGGTGCCGGGAATAGCCGTGACGACCCGCGTAACCCGCCTCTTCTTCCTGTAAGTGCGCGGCATCGGGCAGCAGTATGCGGCACAAATCCCGGGTAGCGGGCGTGCAATAGACTCGGCCGCGAAAACCGTTCTTGACCAACAAGGGCAAATAACCGCTGTGATCGATGTGGGCGTGAGAGAGCACCACCGCCGCCACGCGCGCCGGCTCAAATGGCGGACGATCCCAGTTTCGCAGTCGCAGCTGCTTCAACCCTTGAAACAGACCGCAGTCGACCAGCACATCCCCGGCGCCAGTCGACAACAAGTAGCGGGAACCGGTTACCGTGCCAGTCGCGCCCAGAAAGGTAAGCTGCGGCGCTGGTGGTAGCGATGCTGGAATTGAAGCCACTAGATCATGCGCTCCAGTGGCACCTGAAACAGACGAATGCGTTCGTCGGTGCGGGACACTTTCGCGTTAAAGGTAGTAATTGCGCGGATCAGTTCGGCCAGCGGCGCCTCGTCTTCGAAAGCGATCATCAATGCATCATTCATGCGCACGTACGATCCCGTGCCCACGTGCGGTTCAGTGCCATGCCCCTTGCCCTTGATCTGTTCCCAATGGGTATAGTAGTCAATCCGCAATGCGCGCAACATGTCCATCAAGGAAGGTTTTACGTGTTCGTAGCATACGATAAAAGCCAGTTTCATGAGAACTCCGTTCTGATTGTGAGTTTGCACCGGACACCCGATTCAATTACGGGGTCAGCCACGCAAGAGCTCGACGGCCAGCTGCCGTCAATGCAGCTGATGTCCGCAACCGCCGCCTCTGAATGCGTGACGCTGTCTAGCTTGCTTCGCCATCAAAACCTATCTTTGACTCAGATCAACCGGCCCTGCGGTTCCGGGCCGTCACGCGGCACAATTGTGACCAGCCGCCAATTGCGGTATCGTGGTTCACGAATCAATACGCCACAAGGACGGGGCAAGGACATGTCCGCGAAGATCGAGGCACAACTCCACGACAGCCTGGTGGCGGCGGCCAAGGACGCAATCATCAGCATCGATGAACAGCACAATATTGTGCTGTTCAATCCGGCGGCCGAAGTGGTGTTCCGGTGCACGGCGAGCGAGGTCGTCGGCAAACCGCTGGATCGCTTTGTGCCAGCCGCCGTGCGCG
>OMIN01000044.1 GCA_900299145.1 Betaproteobacteria bacterium
CCGGGCTACGTTTGGGGCTGGTGATGGCCAGCCCCAAACGTAGCCCGGCGTTGCCGGATTTGCCGTCGGTGGCCGAGTCCGCCGTGCCAGGCTTTGACGTTCAGGTGTGGTTCGGCGTTTTCATGCCGGCGGGCGCGGCGCGGCCGCTGGTCAGCAACGTGAACGAACGCATCCGAAAAATGCTCGAAGGCACGGAGCTACGCCGGCGGCTGGTCGAGCAGGGCGCCGACCCTGCCAGCAGTACGCCGGAGGAATTCGGCGCGCTGGTGAAATCTGATCTGGCGCGATGGGTCAAAGTGGTCAAGGCGACCGGGGTTGCCAGCGCAGAGCGCTAGCCAGCCAGTCAGGAAAAAGTCATAACTATATGTTTTTATTGATATTTTTATAATATCATCTGGGGAACCCTCCCATAGATTGGCACTCTAACCCCAAGAGTGCTAAAATGCACACCACTGACAGGGAGGTTATATGTCTACACAAGCAACCTTTGCATTACCGGCGTTACCCATGCCCTCGGCGGGCGGCAATCTGGATTCCTATATCCATTCCGTCAGCCGCTTTCCGTTCCTGACGCAAGAACAGGAAACCGGCTACGCCCGCGCCTTTCGCGACAAGGGCGATCTTGAAGCCGCGCGCGCGCTGGTGGTGTCACACCTGCGCGTGGTTGTCGCGATGGCGCGCGGTTACATGGGCTACGGCCTGCCGCAATCCGACTTGATTCAGGAAGGCAACATCGGTCTGATGAAAGCAGTGAAGCGCTTTGACCCCGACCGCGGTGTGCGGCTGGTGTCGTTTGCAGTGCACTGGATCCGCGCGGAAATGCACGAATACATTCTACGCAACTGGCGCATCGTTAAAATCGCCACCACCAAGGCGCAACGCAAACTCTTCTTCAACCTGCGCAGCCTGAAGCAAGGCCTGAACACGCTGGGCACCGACGAAGTCAAAGCCATCGCTAAACAACTCGGCGTCAAGGATGAAGAAGTGGTCGAGATGGAAACACGTCTCGGCGGACAGGATGTCGCCCTTGAACCCGGTGGTGCCGAAGACGAAGAAAGCTACAGCCCGATCGCGTATCTCGCATCGGAAGACGCTGAGCCGGTAGCGGTCATTGAACAGGAACAAAACGCGCGGCTGCGTGGCGAAGGGTTGGAAAAAGCGCTGGAAAGCCTCGACGACCGTAGCCGCCGTATCATCAAGGCGCGCTGGCTCACCGAAAAGGACCCGGCCACGCTGCACGATCTGGCGGATGAATTCGGCGTATCAGCCGAGCGCATACGACAAATCGAAAACAAGGCGCTGGGCAAAATGAAAAGCACAATGGCAGGGTTGGCCGCTGCATAAGTGTTTGTTTTATTTGAACAAAAATCCCGGCTTTGGCCGGGATTTTTGTTTGTGTATAACCACTTTCAACTTTGGCAATGCCACTACGCGGCAGCGCGAGATGCACTACTACTTAATAGTTGGTGCGCGCGATCGGTTTACACATTTACTCCGCCTTCACCAACTTCGCCAGCTTCTCCTCCAGATAATGAATGCTGGTGCCGCCACGCAGGAACGCCGCGTCGCGCAAGAGTTCCTGGTGCAGAGGGATGTTGGTCTTGATGCCTTCAATCACGGTTTCCGATAGTGCGATGGCAAGCCGCGCGATGGCCTGTTCGCGGGTGTCACCGTAGGCGATGATTTTGCCGATGAGCGAATCATAATTCGGCGGCACTCTGTAGCCGCTGTAGGCGTGCGAATCTACGCGGATGCCGGGGCCGCCCGGCATGTGCAGCGAGGTGATTTGGCCCGGGCTGGGCGTGAATTTGTAGGGGTCTTCGGCGTTGATGCGGCATTCAATCGAGTGGCCGGAGAGCTCAACGTCGCGCTGACGCAGCGCGAGTTTTTCGCCCGCCGCGATGCGAATCTGCATTTGCACAAGATCAAGGCCGGTGATCATTTCGGTCACCGGGTGTTCGACCTGCAGGCGCGTGTTCATCTCAATGAAATAAAATTCACCGTTTTCATAGAGGAATTCAAAGGTGCCCGCGCCTTCATAGCCGATTTTGCGGCACGCGTCGGCACAACGTTCGCCGGTGCGCACGCGGGCACGCGATTGCAGCAGTGGCGCCGGCGCTTCCTCGATGATTTTCTGGTGGCGGCGTTGCATGGAGCAATCACGGTCACCCAGATACAGCGCATTTTTGTGTTTGTCGGCGATGACCTGGATCTCCACGTGGCGCGGGCGCTCGAGGAATTTCTCCATGTAGATCATCGGGTTGTTGAAGGCGG
Organism: Betaproteobacteria bacterium; assembly: GCA_900299145.1. Classification (GTDB taxonomy): domain Bacteria; phylum Pseudomonadota; class Gammaproteobacteria; order Burkholderiales; family SG8-41; genus UBA5216. The sequence goes on from OMIN01000044.1 coordinate 2,275, forward strand.
CCTGGGCCTCGCTGCGCGTGGTATTGGCGGCGTTTACCAGCGCGGCCTCCGTGTGCACCACGCGCATGCCACGCCCGCCGCCGCCGCCCGCCGCCTTGATGATGACCGGGTAGCCGATTTCACGCGCGATTCTGATGATTTCCTTCGGTTCTTCGGGCAGCGCGGTATCCACACCGGGCACCACCGGCACGCCCGCGCGGCGCATCGCGTTTTTAGCGCTCACCTTGTCACCCATCAGGCGGATGGTGTCCGCGCGCGGGCCGATAAAGGTGAAGCCGCTCTGCTCAACGCGCTCGGCGAAATCCGCGTTCTCCGACAAGAATCCGTAGCCTGGATGAATCGCCTCGGCGTCTGTGACTTCGGCGGCGCTGATGATGGCCGGCACATTGAGATAGCTCGCAGCGGAAGGCGCGGGGCCGATACACACCGATTCATCTGCCAGCTTCACGTACTTGGCCGAGGCATCAGCCTCGGAGTGCACCGCCACGGTCTTGATGCCCATTTCGCGGCACGCGCGCAGGATACGCAGCGCAATTTCGCCGCGATTGGCGATGAGGATTTTGCCGAACATGTGTGGAGCGTGAGGGGTGAGACGTTAGGCGTGAGGCGTAAGTCGCAGGGTACGTCCGGGTTAGCCGATCACCATAAGCGGCTGGCCGTACTCTACCGGCTGGCCGTTTTCGACGAGGATTTGTTTGACTACGCCCTCGGCGCCCGCTTCGATTTCGTTCAGCAGTTTCATGGCTTCGATGATGCACACGGTTTCATCGGCCTTGACGGCTTGCCCAACGTCGACAAACGGTTTTCCGCCTGGTGACGACGCACGATAAAACGTGCCGACCATCGGCGATTTGAGCACATGGCCTTGCGGCTCGACGGCTTCCGGCATCGCAGGCGCGTTGGGGACAGCTGCGGCGGCGGGCACCGGAGTAACGCCCAAATCCAGAGCGGCAGGCGCAAACGCGCCGGGCAACACTACTGGCGCCAAGCCCGTATTAGGGTGTGCGGCATGAACCACGGCGCCACCGCGGCTAATACGTACGCGCTCTTCACCCTCGGTAATTTCCAGTTCGGTAATGTCCGACTGCTGCACCAGATCGATCAGTGTTTTAACTTTTCGTAAGTCCATGATTTTATTATCTTTTACTTACGATATTCTGGTTGGCCCAATGCGTAAGCCAGCGCTAACTCATATCCCTTGGCACCAAGACCGCTGATGATGCCCACAGCAATATCGGTAAAGTACGAATGGTGCCGAAACGCCTCACGCGCGAACACATTCGACAAGTGCACCTCAATAAACGGTATCGCCACGGCCGCCAGCGCGTCACGCATCGCCACACTGGTGTGGGTGTAGGCCGCGGGGTTGATAATGATGAAATCCACACCATCGCGAGCGGCCTGCTGGATTCGGTTGACGAGGTCGGCCTCTGAGTTGCTTTGAAACGCCTCAAGCGTGGCACCGCCCGCCTTGGCCTGTTGAATCAGGCGTTGTTCGATGGCCGGCAGATTGTCGCTGCCATAAATGCCCGGCTCGCGCGTGCCGAGCAGATTCAGGTTGGGGCCGTTCAGCAGCAGTATGTTTTTGTGGGATTTACTGGCCACGATGCCGTCCTCCTACTGCGATGTTGATTAGCCTGTCGCATCTCTTGTAGTGGCCAAATATGGCTTCGCGCGACTTGCCATCGCTTAATAAAGCCCGAAAAAGTTCAACGCGACTACGGCGAAGATGATACCACTTTGCTCGAATTTGGCGAATTTTAGCCGCTTAATCACCGATCAAAGCAAAGGCAACAGCAGCGCGTCTAACTTTTCCTGTGTGATGCCCCCCATTTCAGTGGCGGAAATTTGGCCTTTTCGGTCCAAAATGATGGTGTAGGGAAGCACCCGGCGTTTGTTACCCGCCAGCCGCGAAACCTCTACAGTGTCGAAAGTACCGATCAGATTGGGGTAGTTTATTTTGAAGTTGGCAGCAAATTCACTGGTTTTATCAGCTTGATCGATGGAGATGCCGACAAATTGCAAGCCTTTAGCGCCATGCTTTTCCTGCATTTGCACGAATAATGGGATTTCCTTGCGACACGGTTCGCACCACGTAGCCCAAAAATTGACCACCAACACCTTACCGCGCCACTGATCGAGTTTTTGCGGCTTATTTTGCAGATCAGGGAGGTTTATTGCATACAGCGCGTCGGCAGCCGTTGGTTCAGCTGGCCCCGCCTGACGTTCCGGGTTAAGCCAAACGCCGGCGGCAAACGCCAGCAGCGCCACAAACGCAAAAAAAGAATACCGCACCAACCGGCTGGACATCATTTAATGAATTTTAGAGAACTTTGGAGAAAGATAACGAAATTTGCTGACAGATCAGAATTTCAGCACTTCGTCGAGCATGCCGGCAAACTTTTCGGCATTCTGAAAGCCGATTACACGTAACCCATTGATTTCTTTTCCATTTTTATCAAAGAAGATAATTCCGGGCGGGCCAAACAGCCGGAAGCGTTTCAGCAGTGCCTGGTGCTCGGCGTTGTTGGCGGTGACGTCGGCTTGCACCTTGACCATGCCCGCCAGCCGTGCCTGAACTTGTGCATCGGTAAAGGTGAATCGCTCCATTTCCTTGCACGATACGCACCAATCGGCGTAAAAATCGAGCAAAAGCGGCTTGCCTGACCCTGCTGCTGCCTGAATCGCCGCATCAAGTTCTGCGCTGGTAGTCACCCGCTTGAACAGCGGTTCATTACTAGCGGCTGATTGTGAAGCCGTCTGAACGGCGGGTGCGGTCAACCCTGACAGCGGCTGGAAAATATCCTTCGCGCCGGAAAGCCCGCCCACCACATATGCCGCGCCCGCCAGCAGTGCGATCAACCCGAAGCCCTTGCCCGCGCGCGCCAAGCCCGGCGCATCCGCCGGCAGCGGATCGATCGCCCGCAGCCACATGGCGCAGCCGATGAGCAGCGCGCCCCACGCCAGCATTTGCATGGCCAGCGGCAGCAGCGGCGACACCAGATAAATCGCCACCGCGATCAACAGCACGCCGAAAAACCGCTTCACGCCGTCCATCCACGGCCCGACCTTGGGCAGCAGCGTGCCTGCCGATGCGCCCACCGCCAGCAGTGGCACGCCCATGCCCAGCGCCATGGCGAACAATGCCGCGCCACCAAGCACGCCGTCGCGGCTTTGGCCGATGTAGAGCAACGCGCCCGCCAACGGCGCCGCCACGCACGGCCCGACAATGAGCGCCGACAGCGCGCCCATCACAAACCCCCCGCCATATTGCCCACCCGGCAGCGCGTTGGAGGCCGCACTGAGCCGCGACTGCACAGTCACCGGCAACTGCAATTCATAAACGCCGAACATCGACAGCGCCAGCACCACAAACAGCGCCGCGAAGCTGCCGAGCACCCACGGGTTTTGCAGCGCCGCCGACAGCATCGCCCCCGACAGCCCCGCCGCCACGCCCGCTATCGCGTAGGTAATCGCCATGCCCAGCACATAGGCCGCGGACAGCGCCAGCGCATGCGCGCGCGTGACGGCCTGGCCGCGCCCGACGATCATGCCCGACAGAATCGGAATCATCGGTAACACGCACGGCGTGAATGACAGCAACAATCCAAAACCGAAAAAGCTCGCAATCAGCAGCCAGAAACTGCCCTGAAACATCGCGGCGATGCGTGAGTCTTCGGCCGCCGCTGACGAGGCCCTATCCGACCTATCCGGCCCCTGACCCATCATGCGCGCCAGCGGGTCGCCGCTATCTTTCGTGCCGTTGCCCACAGGCAGCCCCGCCGCCGCCGCGCTGCCAATCAGCGACAGTTGAATTTTGCTTTCCATCGGCACATAACACACGCCGACATCGGCACAGCCCTGTGACGTCACATTCAACGCCACCTTGCCGTCGGCGGCAGTTTCCACCGGCACCACGATTTTCAGTTCACCGCGATGCGTTTGCACCTCGCCGAAAAACTCATCTTTCTTCTTTTTGCCTTCGGGAATTTTGGCCTCGCCCAGCTTCGCCCCCGGCTCGGCGGCAAACGCAAAGCGCTCGCGATACAAATAGTAGCCGTCGGCGATCTGGTAACGCACCTCGACGTTGGAAGCATCGAGCACCCGCGCGGAAAAGCGAAACGCCTGCTCGGGCTCAAGCAAATCCTTACCAGCCGCCGAAGCCTGAGCGGACAATAAAAAAATAATCAATGAAATCAAATACTTATACATATATCACTCAAACAGCCTGGGTTTCAGCGGCCACCCACTGCAAGTACGCCGGCAAGCCTCGCACCAGTGGGACTGCGATGATTTCGGGAAGTTCGTACGGATGCAGCCGGCGGATGGCGGCTTCAAGCGCCGTGTAACGCGCGCCAGTGGTCTTGATGAGCAGCGGAATTTCTTCGGCGTTGTCCACCGCACCCTGCCAGCGATACACCGACGTGCACGCCGCCAGAATATTGACGCACGCGGCGAGCCTGTCCTCGATCAACCCGCGCGCGATCTTGTCCGCCGTATCGCGATCCGGCACGTTGGTCAGAACCAGCAGTACGCTGGAATCACTCATGGCGCTCATACCAACGATGGTATCCCCGCATGCACACTCGGGTACCGCAGCCGGAAGCGCAATTCCTGCTTGATGCGCCGGTTGGTCAGCCGCCGCGATTCGCTCATGAACGACAGCAGGTTTTCCGGAATCACGCGCGCCGCCTCGCTGCGCGCGATGCGCGGCGGACGCGGCAGGCCGTGGCGATCCGCCACCAGATCAAAGTAGTCCCCCATTTTCTGCGGTACGTCGTCCACGGCGTTATACGCGCGCCCCGGCCGCGCCCGCGCGAGCGCTGCCATCACCAGCCGCGCCAGATCGTCGGCGTGCACGTGGTTCACAAAACTGTCGTCGGCATCCGCCAGCGCCGGTGTGCCGCGTTGCAGCCGTGCCAGCGGCAGCCGTCCGTCGGCATAAATGCCCGGCACGCGCAGTATCGACACCGCCACGCCGCTGCGCACGCCCCACGCACGCAACCGCCGCTCCGCGTCCACGCGGCGTTGCGCGCGTTCGGTTTGCGGACGCGCAGGCCGCGTTTCGGGCACAAGGCCGCCGCCGCAATCGCCATAGACGCCGCTGGTGCTTATATAGACAAAGTGCTGTGGTAGACTGCCGCGCATGTTTTTTGTCTTGCGCTGGTTTCCCCGCTGGTTCCCCAGTACAGCGATCAGATGCGCGGTGCGCTTATCGGTGGCGCCGCTGGCGGGTGGCGGAGCAAGATGAACCACATCGTGCGCAATGCCGGCGAGCGCGGACAGCGTGTGCGGCTTGTCCAGATCGCCCACAATGGGGGTTACGCCCCGCGCGCGCAAAGCGGCGCATTGCGCCCCATCGCGCGTCAAGGCATAAACGCGATAGCGCGGGCGGGCCAGCGGTATCAGCCGCGCGCCCACGTCGCCACATCCGATAATCAGTAATCGCCGCATAGACAAAGCATTTTACGCCATGTCCGACACGCCCCGCCAAGTCACCCTCAAGCCCAGCGGCCACAGTTACAGCGTCAGCGGCTACGAAACCATCCTCGACGGCGCGCTGCGCGAGGGCTACAACATCCCCTACGCCTGCCGCAACGGCGGCTGCGGCAGTTGCAAAGGCAAGCTCCTCGAAGGCACGGTCGATTACGGCAACTACAGCATCGCCACGCTCACCGACGCCGACAAGGCCAACGGCTACGCGCTCTTTTGCCAGGCCAAGCCGCTGAGCGACGTGGTGGTGGAATGCCGCGAAGTGAGCGGCGTGAAAGACATTCCCATCCGCACGCTGCCGTGCCGCGTGCAAAAGCTTGAGCGTCTCGCACCCGACGTGATGATGATTCAACTGCGGCTGCCGGCGAGCGAGCGGCTGCAGTTTCTCGCCGGGCAATATATCGATGTCACCACCAAATCCGGCATCCGCCGCAGCCTGTCGCTCGCCAACCCGCCGCACGACGACGCCATGCTGCAACTGCATTTGCGCAATTACGGCGGGCCGTTCAGCCAGTTCGTGTTCGGCACGCTGAAAGAAAAAGACATCCTGCGTTTTGAAGGCCCGCTCGGCACGTTTTTCCTGCGCGAAGACAGCGACAAGCCGCTGATCTTCCTCGCCAGCGGCACCGGCTTCGCACCGATCAAGGCCATCATCGAACACGCCATCCACAAGGGCATCAAACGCCCGATGACACTCTATTGGGGCTGCCGCGTGCACGATGACCTGTATCTTGATGCGCTCGCGCAACGTTGGGCCAGCGAACACGGCATCACCTACATCCCGGTGCTGTCAGAGCCGCGCGCCGAAGACAACTGGACCGGCCGCACCGGCTTCGTGCACCAGGCCGTGATGCAGGATTTTCCCGACATGTCCGCACATCAGGTGTACGCCTGCGGTGCGCCCATTGTCATCGAATCCGCGCGTCGCGATTTCACTACGCAGTGCAGGCTGCCGGAGGATGCGTTTTACAGCGACGCCTTCTCACCCTCAGCGCCGCCGGCGGCGTAGCCGGTATTGGCCGACAGACGTCGAAAGCGAACACCGGAGCAACGAGCATGGCCCGCCAGTGGCTGATCCCCATCCTCATCATGGTCGGCGTCTACGTGTTCTCGCAGCACAGCCTCAAAGGCGGGCCGGAAGTATCGGTGCACGACGCCGCCAACCTGCTGAAAAGCGTGCCGCGCCCTGTCGTTGTCGACCTGCGCGAACGCGCCGAGTTTGAGCAAGGCCATATCGCCGGCGCGATCTCCGTGCCGAGCGCGGAATTCAAGGAACGGCTGGATAGCCTGAAACTGCCCAAGACCGAAGCCGTGATCCTTTACGACACGGATGATACGCGCGTTCGCGAATCGACCAAGCTGATGTACGAAAGCGGCTATCAGGGCGCGCTGAAGTTGAAAGGCGGGCTTGAGGCTTGGCGTGGGGCGGGGCATGGCGTGGTTAAGCCGTTGCCGGCGAAGCCCTAATCAAGGCCCAAGGTTCGCTTGCCCGGCCAGATTAGCTAACGAGGCAACGACCTTTGTGTCCAACGCCGAAGTCACCGGCGCTGCGCGGCTTTATCGCGCAGCATCCGGTGGACCGCAGGGTTAGCCATCAGCCTTCGCATTACTTCCATATGAACTCCCCTGAGAAGTCGACGAACCAAAGAAAGATCTCATGTACGCGGTCGGCGATGCGATCAGCTTCAGCTCGGAGGTCTTTGTCATGTGGTATGGCCCAGATTTGGCGAACGACGATACTGTCTATGATGTCGTCGGCAACTTTGAAATGCCAAAGACGAGCGGTGCTGCCTCTCGTTATCGATGACGTTCTTACATCTGGGCAAACTGCTCGATCAGCAACAGCCTGTTTAATGAGCTTTCCACTCTCATCGTAGTGGAACGTCAGGTTGTGGCGAATTCGGCCGACGAGCTGCTCAAACTCACTGCGTTTCGGTGCCTTGGGAAGAAACTGTTCAAGTTCCTTGAAGGACTGTTGCGTTTGACCGTCACAACGCGCAATTAGCGCCATGAGTTGTGGGTCGTTCTTGATTTCTTCGATGACTTTCAATCCCTCGTGAAGGTGCGCAAGCTGTGTCCTTACGAAGTACATTCCAGCGCCAGTCTGGCGAGTTCTCATACCAGGCGGCAGTTCCTTCTTCCACTCCGCCAGCGACTGATTCGCCAGCGACAGATCGTTGCAAGCCATCATCAGTTTGATGACGGTCATCGCGCCGGCGCCCCGGGACTGCAAACGCTCGAAGTTCAAGAATCGCGTGGTTGTCCTGGACACGTTCGGGGATATGTTGTCGTAGTGGCTACCTAGTCTTATACAGCAAAAACACCGTACAACATCCCGGTGCGCCGCTTAACATTCCATGGTTTACTCAGGAAATTTTGAACAAAATCAATTAGTTAATAAACCTTGGTATGTTGGGCTACAGTAATATCAAATTCCGCAAAAGCGGCAACCTGCTCCCTATCTCACCGCCCGCCAACCACCTTCCTTATCTGCGCCACCGCAGCCGCAATCTTGAACTCCAGCCCCTGCTTGCCATAAGCCACGCTGGCGCGCGCGGGATTGCCACTGACTCCCGTCACTTTGAAATCCCCGCCCGGCGCAAGCTTGTCCTTGCGGATGTAATCCGGATTGATGGCCATGAGTTCGGATGTGTCTTCGATGCCGGCGTGGGTGCCGATGCTTTCCGCCGTTTCGCCCTGGCTCCGCAGCCATTTATTGAATGCGGGTGAGTGGTAGTAATCGCCGATGTAATGCACGCGCACGCCGCTATCGGCCCATTCCTTGTTAAGCCGCGCGGCGGCGGATTGCAGACCCTTCTGGTTCGGGCCGCTGTCGCCGATCAGCACGATGTCCTTGAAGCCGTTGACGCGAAAGCTGCGCGCGGCGTATTCGGTGACCTTGATGAAGTGTTCCTCCGGCAGCGTGATGCTGCCGGGGAACAGCATGTGCCCGCTGGGCGGATTGAGATTGCCTTCGGGCACATAAGCGAGCACCGGCGCCACCAGCGCGTTGCCCAGCCGCCGCGCGATTTCGCCCGCCGCGTGTTTGACAATGAAGTTGTGTTTGCCGAGCACCATGTGCGGCCCGTTTTGCTCGGTGCCGCCGGTGGGAAAAATGATCGTAGTTTTGCCGTCCTTGATGGCGTCACGCACCTCGACCCACGTGAGTTCCTCGATGAACACGCTGTCGGCCGCTTGAGCCGATATAGAAATAAATGAATAAAAACAGATGCTTATGATTAACCAGCGCATGCCAGCCTCGATGTGTGATGACGTGTAACAGGGTACCGCGCTTACGTTTGCTTACTGTGCAACAGCGCCGGAAGTTTTGACCACGCGCGCCCACTTTACCAGTTCGCTTTTGATGTAAGCGTCAAACGCCGCCGCCGAATTGCCCACAGGCACGGCGCCGTCTGCCGTCAGCCGCGCGATGACCTCCGGAAATTGAAGCGCCTGCACGAAGGCAGTATTTAACGTGGCGACTACATGTGCCGGCGTGCCCGCCGGCACCAGTATGCCCGTCCACGAGGTTGATTGCGCGCCGGGGAAACCCGCTTCGTCCATGGTGGGCAACTCCGGCGCGGGGGCCACGCGCGCGGGGGTGGTCACTGCCAGCGCGCGCAGGCGGCCACTACGGTAGTGCGGCATGGACGAAGGAATGCCATTGAAGAACAACTGCAGTTGCCCCGCGATCAAATCGGTGAGGCCGGGATTGCTGCCTTTGTACGGCACGTGCGTGAACTTCACACCGGCAACAGACTGGAACAACTCCCCCGTGAGATGCGAACCGGTACCGCTGCCCGCAGAACCGACATTGAGCGTGCCGGGTTTGGCCTTGGCAAGCGCCACCAGTTCCTTCGGCGATTTTGCCGACAGCGCAGGATGCACCAGCAACATGTAGGCGGCGGACGCCAGTTGTGTGACCGGCGCGAAATCACGCAGCGGGTCGTAGCCGAGCTTGCGGTAGAGCGCCGGGCTGATCGCGATATTGCCAATGGTGCCCATCAGCAGCGTGTGGCCATCGGGTGCGGCTTTCGCCACGATTTCCGTGCCGACAATGCCGCCGGAGCCGGGCCGGTTGTCGATCACCACTTGCTGGCCGAGCCGGTCGGCGATTTTGGGAGCAACGGCGCGCGCCACCAGATCGGTGGTGCCGCCCGCGCCATTGGGAACGATAAAGCGGATCGGGCGCGTGGGGTACGCCGAAACAGCGGGCGCCGCCGCGGCACACGCCGATGTCGCGTGCACGATAACGCCAGCCAAACAAAGCGTAGCCCGCAAGAAGCGCAGCGTATTGCGGGAACAATGTTCCCGTATTGCGCGTCGCTTCATACAGGCTACGGCAACAAACGCACGCCTTACTGCAACGGCGAAAACGCGGAAGGCATCATGATTTTATTTTCCTGCGCCACCAGGTTGTAACCCGGCAGGCCGAGCTTGGCGGCATTCGGCGGCCACACACCGGCGGCAGAGGCCTTGTCGCGCGTGGCATTGCGCGCATCCAGCGACGGATACGGCCAGATATGCACGAACTTGTTGAGGCCGCCGAGTTCGGAATACCACGCCGCGCACAGCGGGCTGAATTTCAGGCGCTCCGGCACACCCTTTTCCCACACGGCGCGCAGCTTGGGCAAGTCACCCGCGGCATGCGTGTAGGTGCGCATTTCGTAGTACGGCCCCATCTTGGCGGGCGGCAATTCTGGCGACACCGAAAACGGCATGAAAATTTCGGAACGCATGTTGACAATGAATTCGCTGATGTTCGGCGGCCACACTTTGTCGGCGACGGCGGCAGCGCGAATGCGATTGCGTTCTTCCAGATCCTTGTATCCCCACACATGAATGATCTGGTTCAAAGGGCCGATTTCCGTGTGCCAGAACGCCGTCAGCGGCGAATAGGTCTTGCGTTTTTCGTAGGCTTCGCCGAAACGTTTTTCCACTTCGGCGAGCGAACGGGGTTTGAGGTCATAGGTACGCATTTCGTAAATCATGGTTGCTCCTTGGTTGGTGGTTGTTTGCCTGGTTCTAGGAAATTCCGCTGTAATCCACATACCCCCACGCGCGCTTTTCCACCGAGGCCTCGGCGGCATCCCACACGCGGTGAATCTTGAGTTTGTCACGAAAGCTGGGGCTGCATTCATACCCCTTGTTGATCGCTTGTGCAAATGCGTGCCAGGTTTGCGCCACCAGATACGCGCCGCGCCCGCGATCCATGCCGTCAACGTAGTAATGCTTTTTCGGGATGGCGATTTCGCGGTACTGATTCTGCAGCCGCTCCGGCGGCGTGGGGTTGGCGGCGTACTCGCGCAAATTGGCGCGCGCGCCATAGAGCTTGAGTTCGCCGCGCGAAGGGTCGCCCTCGCCGGTTTTTTTGTTCCAGTCAGGCGAGCTGCCGGTGGCAAGCATCAGCATGCCCTCGGTGCCGTAAACCTCGAAATGGTTGCCGCTGCCGTACCACGCGGTAAACGAGGTCTGCATCGTGCCCATGATGGGCTCACCGGCTTTAGTGTGCATGCGCAGCAGGTAGTTCATGTTGTCCACCTGATTGCTGCGGATCACGCCGCCGGTGTCCACGGCGATGCGCTCCGGTACCTGCACTGCCATGTCGGCCGAGATGGCGGTAATGTCGCAGCCGAGCACGCTCATCACGCGGTCAAGGCTGTGGCCGCTGCGATAGCCGGGGTGACCGCCCATGCCGGCGTCGAACAGCCATTGCCGGTGTGACGGGCGCGGCACGATGTAGTTGCCGACAAAGTACGTATGATTGAACGACAGCGGCCGGCCGATATACCCCTCGCGCACCAGTTGCGCCATGTGCAGCGTGGCGGGCTCGTAATGGCTTTGGTGGCCGATCACCGTGCGCACGCCTGCCTGTTTGGCCAGTGCGGTCATGGCGCGCGCCTCGGCAGTCGAAATGCCCAGCGGCTGTTCGCAATACACATGCTTGCCCGCGCGCAACGCGGCGGAAACCACCTTGTAGTGGTGCACCGGTCGCACCGACACGCACACCACGTCGATCTGCGGCAGCGCTTCGAGCATGTGTTCGACGTTATCGAAGGCATGCGGCACGCCAAAATGGCGCGCTGCGTTTTGCGCGGTTTCCTGTTGCGTCGTGCACACCGCCACCACATCGTAAATATCGGCAAGCTTTTTGAGCGCCGGCAGATGCGCACGCGCGGCCCAGCCTTCGCGTCCGTCGGGGCTGTTTTTCAGGCCGGCGCCGGTGACGGCGACTTTGAGCCGCTTTGGCATGGTGATCTAACTAATTGTTTTTATTGATATTTTTAGGCTCGATATTCCATTGCCGCCAGCGTGCGCGATTCGCGCTTTTTGATCGCCTCATACCGCGCGATGAGCTTGCGCGCACGCACAATGATCGGAACATCCACCATCTTGCCATCCAGCGTGAACGAGCCGCGCCCGCTGGCGGCGGCCTCGTCATCCAGTTTGATGAGCTTCTGCGCGTAAGCCACTTCCGCGTCGCCCGGCGTGTATTCCTGATTGACGATGGCGACTTGTCCCGGATGGATGCAGCCCGCGCCCATGAAGCCGAAATCGCGTGAACGGCGCACCATTTTGCGGAATGCCTCCCAGTCGCCGAAGCCCGCGATGCTGTCGATGAAGCCCAGCGGAATCACGCCGGCGGCGTTGGCGGCAAATATCATCTGTTGCTTCGGGTAGAGCAACGCTTCGCCGGTGGGCTGCATATTGTTGTCGAGCGCAAAATCCTCGCCACCCAGATTGAACGCCACGATGCGGGGCGAAGCGCTCACGATGTCGCGCATCCTGAAAAACGCCGCAGCGGTTTCGACCATCACAATGAATTTCGTGCGGCCAACGGGCACACCGCGTTTTTCTTCGAGTTCACTCACCAGCTCGTCGAGCAGTTGCACGTGCGACACGCCACCAATTTTGGTGCAGGCCAGCGCATCGACGTCAGGGCAAATCGCGTGTTCAATGTCGCGCACCGCCATCGACAGCGGCTGGTTGAAACGCACCACCACATCGGCGCCGCCACGCCGCACGCGCGCAGCGGCTTTTTCGACGAGTTTGCGCGCCCCGGCTTTTTCGGCCATCGGCACGCTGTCTTCAAGATCGAGCTGAATCACATCCGCGCCGCGCGTGTGCGCCCTGTCGACGTACTTTTCGACGTTGACCGGGCAATACATCAACGAGCGCCAGACGGGGAGTTCACGAGTCATGACTGATCCTTCAGGTTCGATCAATGGTTGCAAAACAGCGAAAGAAGCTGCACAAGCGATTCAAGTCGGCATTCCGGAGCAGGCCAGAACGACGGCGGGGTGATAGTGCAAATTTTCTATGCTTTGTTTCTATGCTTTGCGATCCGGCGGCAAAACAGCTGACATTGCGCGACTACTTCTTCCGCTGCGGCCCGGCGTAAATGACATCGCCTTCCGCCAGCGATTGTATCTCCACATCGCTCAACCCCAACCCACCCAAAATCTCGCGATTGTGTTCGCCAAGTTTCGGTGCGGGCGCGCGGATCGCACCGGGCGTGCGCGACATTTTCGGTACCACACCGTGCATCGGTATCGTGCCCATTTCGTCATCGGGATATTCCGCGACGATTTCGCGGGCACGCACGTGCGGGTCCTGCACGAACTGCGCAATGTCGTAGACCGGCCCGACGGTGACTTCGTGTTTGTCGAAAAATTCCAGATTTTCAGCAAGCGTCATCTGGCCGATGAAATCACCGACGATGGCGTCGAGTTCCTGCGCGTGCTTGACACGCTCGGCGTTGGTTTTGTAACGCGGGTTTTCCAGCAGATCCGCGCGACCGATCACGCGAAACAGGCGCTCGGTCATCGCCTGCGTCGATGCCGACATGCTGACCCAGCCATTGTCCCTGGTGCGATACACATTGCGCGGCGCAGCGGTGGTGGAGCGGCTGCCGGTGCGTTCCCGCAGCTTGCCGCCCGCCTTGTACGCGGCGGCTTGCGGCCCCATGAAAGTGAACAAGGGTTCGAGCAGCGACAGATCGATCACCTGCCCCTGCCCGCCGGCCACTTCGACATGGCGCAGCGCCATCATCACCGCGAACGCGCCGTAGGTGCCCGCCGTGCAATCGGCCAGTTGATTCGGTGGCAATACCGGTTCTCGATCGGCAAAACCATTCAACACCGCAAAGCCCGACATGCCTTCGGCCAGGGTGCCGAAACCCGGCTTGTGTTTGTACGGCCCGGTTTGGCCCCAGCCGGTGACGCGCACAATGACCAGCTTCGGGTTGCGCGCGTGAAGCACGTCGGGGCCGAGGCCCATTTTTTCGAGCGTGCCGGGCCGAAAGTTTTCGATAAAAACCTGCGCGGTGCCCACCAGCTTCAGCAGCAAATCCTTCGCCGCCGCTTTACGCAGATTGAGGCACACGCTTTTCTTATTGCGCGCGTAAACCTTCCAGTTGGCGGCAACGCCGCCCACCAGCCAGTCGCGCAGCGCATCGCCTTCTGGCGTTTCGATTTTGACGACTTCCGCGCCGAAATCCGCGAGCAGCAGACTCACCATATTGCCCGCCACCACGCGCGACAGATCGAGCACGCGCACGCCATCGAGCGGGCACGCCGCGTCGCGCGCAAACGGCTTTTGCGGCAACCCCGGCAAATCAATCATGTGGCCTGCTCCGTGCCAGCCCTATTCGCTGCCCGCACGGCCATACTCACATGCCGTTGCTGAGCTGTTTTTCGATCAGGCGCACTTCGTTCTTCAGCAGTGCGGCGATTTCGATCACGCGCTTTTCCGTCATGCGGCTGGAAATTGTCGAAACCGAAAGCGCGGCGAATGGCGTGCCCGACTGATTGCGGATGGCGTGGCCGACCGAGCGCACGCCGGCGAGCGTGGGCGCTTCGCGCATCGAGTAGCCGAGCTTCTGTGCTTTTCTCGCCTGTGCCTGCAAGGTTGCGCCCGACACGCCGTATTCCTCAAAACGCGGCTGGTTGTTGGTCAGGACAACCTGGATTTCCTCTTCGGGCAGCGCGGCGACAATCGCCAGACTGCCGGTGCCGACGCCGAGCGGACGGCGCATGCCGATGTCGAGCGTGAAGGTCTTGATCGGAAACGTGCCTTCGTGACGGTCGATGCATACCGCATCCGGGCCGCTGCGCTGGGTGAGAAACACGGTGTCGCCGGTGGCCTCGGCGATGCGTACCATGGCGGGATGACAAATTTCGCGCAGGTTAAAGCGCGGCGCGGCGGTCAGGCCAAGCTCAAACGCCATTGAACCCAGATAATAACGGTGCGTATCGGGATCCTGTTGCACCATGCCTTCGTGCGCCAGGCATTTCAGCATGCGGTGCACGGTCGGGCGCTGCAGGCTAGTGCGCGTGGCCAGATCGAGCAGGCGCGAGCCCGTGCGATTGTGGGCGGCGATCTCGCGCAGCAACAGCAGCGCGCGTTCTATACTCTGGGTGCCGGTCAGCCGGCCGGGTTCATCAGGAGATTTTTTGGGCATGATGACTAAAGATTCGTAGTTGAAAAAAGGCGGGAAGTAACGTTTGTCGTCGAGCGGGCGGGTTTTACGGCGCCCAACTTAGCTTTGTTTGAGGGATTTGAAGTATTCGCGGTAAGGCACACAGCGCACGTCAGGGCACATCAGGGCACGACAGAGTGCAAAACGGGCCAGTGATCCAGCAAAAAATCAGACAGACATTCTTCACCGTGCTTCACCGGCCACTGCGCCAGCCCTCCCCAGCGTATAGTCCGAATTGTGTTAAATCTTTACGAGTCCACGATTATAACTCCAACTGCTAAAATAACGCCACTGAAGTCGTTTCGGAGCCATTTTTCATAGTTAAATCTTAACGTCCGCAAATTGGACATCATTTCCGATTTGCATAAATCAATTTTCAACACCCTTTTAAGACCCTTGGGAGTAACCACATCATGACCGATTTGTCCTCTGGCAACCCCGCCAAGTCCATCCAGCCTGCGTCCGCGGGCGCGAAATTCCGCGCGGCCGTCGCCGCCGAAAAGCCGTTGCAAATCATCGGCACCATCAATGCGTATTCCGCGCGGTTGGCGGCGCGCACGGGTTACAAGGCGATTTATCTGTCCGGCGGCGGCGTCGCGGCGGGTTCGCTGGGCTTGCCCGATCTCGGCATCAGCACGCTGGATGATGTGCTGACCGACATCCGCCGCATCACCGACGTCTGCGACCTGCCGCTGCTGGTGGATGTCGACACCGGCTGGGGCGGCGCTTTCAACATCGCGCGCACGGTGAAATCGCTGATCAAATACGGCGCGGGCGGCATGCATATCGAAGATCAGGTGCAGCAAAAACGCTGCGGCCACCGCCCGAACAAAGAGATCGTCAGCAAAGCCGAAATGGTCGACCGCATCAAGGCGGCGGTGGACGCCAAGACCGACAGCAACTTTGTAGTGATGGCGCGCACCGACTCGCTGGCGGTAGAAGGGCTGAACGCCGCCGTGGATCGCGCCTGTGCGTGCGTAGAAGCCGGCGCCGACATGATTTTCCCCGAGGCCATCACCGAACTTGGCATGTACAAACAATTTGCCGACGCGGTGAAAGTACCCATCCTCGCCAACATCACCGAGTTCGGCAAAACGCCGCTGTTCTCCACGCAGGAACTCGCCAGCGCCAACGTGGCAATGGCGCTCT
The DNA here is from genome assembly GCA_900299145.1 of Betaproteobacteria bacterium. Classification (GTDB taxonomy): domain Bacteria; phylum Pseudomonadota; class Gammaproteobacteria; order Burkholderiales; family SG8-41; genus UBA5216. The sequence continues at coordinate 18,398 of OMIN01000044.1, forward strand.
ATCCGCTATCGGGTTTCCGCGCAGCAAATGCCGCGACGCTGAAAGTGTTTCAGGCACTGCGCAAAGACGGCCATCAGAAAAATGTGGTCGATGCCATGCAGACGCGCGACGATCTTTACGACTACCTCGACTATCACGCATTTGAAGGCAAGCTCGATGCGCTGTTTGCGCAGGGCAAGAAGTAGGTCTCGCGCTGCACCGACACGCCATAAGTATCTGTTTTATTTAACTATTTTTTGAGGTATTTTGATGCACCAGCACCGGGCCGGAAACGCCCGGCGCTGCGCGCAAAACCTCGCCGCTGATGACCTGAAGCAATCATGAACAATAAAAAATGGATGTGCATACTTTGCGGCTTCATCTACGAGGAAGCGCTCGGCATCCCCGACGAAGGCATTGCCCCCGGCACGGCCTGGGAAGACGTGCCGGAGGACTGGACCTGCCCGCACTGCTCGGCAACCAAGGCCGATTTTGAGATGGTGGTGCAGGGGTAGAGGTGTAACGCGCGTGCCTAGCGCGCTGTCGATGACGACAAGCCAAGTCACATGGATTCAAACGTCACAACTCAATACCCAAACCGTCATTCCAGCGAAGGCTGGAATCCAGTTCGTTCAAATTACGCGAAGCGTCAAATCAGGCCCTTAGGGCGGACTTACGATTCTGGATTCCAGCGTTCGATGGAATGACGGGGATGGAAATCTGGTTGGCTAACGTGCAGATGGGCTGCAAGGCACGACCACAAAGATAGACCGCGCAGCAACCTTAACTCCGGAAATCCGCCCCCCGCCGGTCCAGCATGCGCAGCAGCGCGGGCCAGTCACGGTGTTCGTTATCCGCGCGCGGGCGATTCACCTGCGCACTGGTGCGCTCCACGGTCTGCTTTGAAATCAGCGTGATTTTGTCGCGCCCCGCCGCCATCGCGTCCACCTGAACGCGGCAGGACATTTCCATGTTGTACATCAACATGAACGCATCGCGCACCGTTTTGCCCAGCGTCAACAGCCCGTGATTGCGCAGCACCATGCAGCGGCTGTTGGGCCCCAGGTCGTGCGCGAGCCGCTCACGTTCGTCCATGTCGAGCGCGATGCCCTCGTAGTCGTGATAAGTCACGTTGTCGACGATGCGCGCGGAATGCTGGCTTAACGGCAAAATGCCTTCGCTCATCGCCGCCACCGCGATGCCCGCGCGCGTATGCGTGTGCAGCACGCACAGCGCGTCCGTGCGTGCGCCGTGAATGCAGCCGTGAATCACAAACCCCGCCTTGTTCACTCCCATGCCGGTGATGTCCTCGATCAAATTGCCTTCCTGATCGACCTTCACCAGATTCGACGCGGTCACCTCATCAAACATCAGGCCATACGCGTTGAGCAAAAAATGCTCCGTGCCCGGCACCCGCGCGGAAAAGTGCGTGAGGATAATGTCCGTCATGCCGTAAATCGTCGCCAGGTGGTAGGCAGCGGCCAAATCCGTGCGCACTTTCCATTCGGCTTCGCTGACGCGGTCTTTTACCGAGCGTTGCTTTTTAGGCCTGCTTGCTAGTTTGGTTACAGCCATGTTGCCTCCTATTGTGTACTTGGCGATGGGTTAGTTCACACGACGTTTACGCTGCGAGGACTGCCAAAGACGACGCCCGTGCAAGCACAGACCTGGTGTCATTTTACTGACCGCAACGAACGGAACACCCTTTCAAACTCCGTAACTTCGACATAGGAAATTGTTCTGTTTTCTCTGATGCGCATATTCTTTGGGGGTTCAATTAGGGTTGACCATTCTATTATCCACTTCTCGATGCTATCTAGACTATCTTCGATGGGCATAGCAGCACGACCAGAATTCATAATTGCGTACGCTGCCGCGACCCCTTTGCATTCGCGGTGGAACTCTTGGAGCGCGTTTAGATGCTTAGAATTTGTCGACAAATAGCTTTCTGGCGCCAACGCTCCTTGAACAAGAAAGATCAGGTAACGACCGCCAATACGCAGGTTGTAGTAAGGTCCAAACTCTATACTCTTTGATTCCGCATTGCCCTTATAAGATCGCACGATTTCGCCGATATAGCGCGCCCCACAGTCATCCTTATTGCCTCGCACCATGCGGCCCGAAGTTACGCGAACCAATGCGATGACATCCGCACGTTTAATTGTATCGGCAAGCGGAATGGGCATGAGTATAGTCGCGCGAACACTTAGGGGGAACAGTGTTGCCAAGCCAAGAATTGCGCGACGAAGGGGAAGCATGTTGCATGAGGCCTAACTAACTTTATACAGCACGAACGCCGCACGACATCACGGAGCTACTGATAGCTTTCCAATCGGCTGTCAACTAAAAATTAAATAAAACAATGCATTAGAAATCGCACTGCTTAGTTTAGTACAGATAATTTTGGCACGAAAAGCAGCAAATAACTTTCGACGCGACAAAAGACTGAACCTTCGCCATCTCCAGTACAGATTGCGCTGACTTTTTGACAAGAGGCAAGGAAGCTTGCTGTAAAGCAACAGGCAGAGATGATAGAGAAGCGGCAAACACACGCAAATCGTAGCTCCGCCAATCCAGCCCGGAATAATCCTCAAACGCCAGGTTGAGGGTGGCCACCGCTGGTTCGCATCAGGCACGCCCCGGAGGCCTCGCGCGGGGCGCGCGCAACAGCGAACTCAAACACAGCAGCCGGATCAGTCGATAGTTTGAGAATCCATCCCGGACCGGATCAACGAAGTGCGTTCAGTTGACGCCCGCCGTCGGCATGCGTCAACGTACTTTTTGTATGATTTTGTGTATCAAATTGGCGTCGAGAATTTGCCAAGGCCTTGGCCACGCCTGTGCGAATGGCAAAAAAGCCTTGTAAATCCGCACGTTCGGACGAGCACTCAAAGTGGTACGGTAAAATGGGCGTTTGCTCGACTCTGGACAGTTTTTTCGTCATTCCGTTATTCGCACCATGCAACTCTACGCCATAGGCCTTAACCACCAGACCGCGCCGCTCAACGTGCGCGAGCAGGTGGTTTTTCACGCCGAGCGTTTGGTGGGTGCGCTGAACGATCTGGTGGCGCGGCGGCCGGTGCAGGAGGCGGCGATAGTTTCCACCTGCAACCGCACCGAGATTTATTGCCACGCCGAGGAGCCGCGCGCAGCGGTGGACTGGATGGCGGCGTACCATCAGCTGAAGCCCGCGCAGATCGAGCCTTATCTTTACAAGCTGCCGCAGGAACGCGCGGTGAAGCACGCGTTTCGTGTCGCCAGCGGGCTGGATTCGATGGTGGTGGGCGAGCCGCAAATCCTCGGCCAGTTCAAGGACGCGGTGCGCGCGGCGGAAACCGCCGGCACGCTGGGCCTGCATCTGAACAAACTGTTTCAGCGCACCTTCGCGGTGGCGAAAACCGTGCGCACGGAAACCGACATTGGTGCCAGCACGGTGTCGATGGCCGCTGCTGCCGTGCAACTGGCCGGGCGCATTTATCCCAGCATTGCCGAGCAGGCGATTCTGTTTATCGGCGCGGGCGAAATGATCGAGTTGTGCGCCAGCCACTTTGCCGCGCATCACCCCAAGCGCATCACGTTTGCCAATCGCACCGCTGCCCACGCGCAGCATCTGGCGGATCGTTTTCTCGGCCGCGTGATTGCGCTGAACGATGTGCAGGCGCAGTTGCCGCTGCACGACATCGTGGTGTGCTGCACCGCGAGCCCGCTGCCGATCATCGGCAAGGGCATCGTCGAAAGCGCGCTGGCGGCGCGCAAGCACCGGCCGATGATGATGTTCGATCTGGCGGTGCCGCGCGATGTCGAGGGCGAAGTCGGCCAGTTGGATGACATCTTTTTGTACACCGTCGATGACCTGGGCAAGATCGCCAGCGCGGGCAAGGCCCAGCGCCAAAGCGCGGTGGAGCAGGCCGAAGTCATTATCGAAAACCAGGTCACCGATTTCATGCACTGGCTGGGCAACCGCGAGCTGGTGCCGACCATCCGCGCGCTGCGCGACACCGCCGAGCGCGCACGCCGCAATGAAGTCGAACGAGCGCTGCGCAAGCTCGGCAATGGCGAAGACCCGCAGCGCGTGATCGAAGCGCTGTCGCAGGCGCTGACCAACAAGCTGATCCACCCGCCCACGCATGCGCTGAATCATGCGAGCGAGGCTGAGCGCGGTGAACTGGCGGCGCTGCTGACGCGGCTTTACCAGATTCCGCGGCAGGAATAAGCCGTTACCCAAAAAAATGAAACCCAGCATCGCCGCGAAACTCGCGCAACTATCGCGCCGTCTCGAAGAAATCAACCGCACGTTGAGTTCGGAAAACGTCACCAACGACATGGACAACTATCGCAAGCTGACCCGCGAGAGCGCGGAAATTCAGCCGGTGGTTGAGCTGTATCGCGAATACGAAAAGTTTGAAGCCGATCTCAAGGGTGCGCAAGAAATGGCAGCGGACCCCGAGATGCGCGAACTGGCCGAGGCGGAAATTCCGGACATCAAGGCGCGCCTCGAAGGCCTCGAAAAAGACCTGCAAAAACAATTACTTCCGAAAGATCCGAACGACGACAACAACATCTTTCTGGAAGTGCGCGCGGGCACCGGCGGCGAGGAAGCGGCGCTGTTTGCGGGCGAACTTTTTCGCATGTATTGCCGCTATGCCGAGCGTAACCGCTGGCAGGTGGAAATCATGTCGCAGAACGAATCCGATCTCGGTGGCTTTCGCGAGGTGATCGCGAAAATCGTTGGGCGCGGCGCGTATTCCAAACTCAAGTTTGAATCCGGCGCCCATCGCGTGCAGCGCGTGCCCGAAACCGAAACCCAGGGTCGCGTGCATACCTCGGCGTGCACGGTGGCGGTTCTGCCGGAAGTCGCGGATGTGGGCGACGTGGTGTTGAATCCGGCGGATCTGAAAATCGACACCTTTCGTTCGTCGGGCGCGGGCGGGCAGCACATCAACAAGACCGATTCGGCGATCCGTATCACGCATTTGCCGACGGGCACGGTGGTCGAATGCCAGGACGACCGCTCGCAGCACAAGAACAAGGCGCGCGCGATGGCCGTGCTCGCCGCGCGCATCAAAGATAAACAAGTGCGCGAGCAGAATTCCAAGATCGCCGCCGAGCGTAAATCGCTCGTTGGCAGCGGCGACCGCTCCGAGCGCATTCGCACCTATAATTTTCCACAGGGGCGCATGACCGATCACCGCATCAATCTCACGCTCTACAAGCTCGCGCAGATCATGGATGGCGACATTGACGACGTGACTGGCGCGCTGGCCGCAGAGCATCAGGCCGAACAACTGGCGCAACTCGCCGAAGACATGCAGCCGGCGTAGCGGTCGCGCCGCGCCGTCAGTTCATGGCCGCCGCCCTCGCCTTGCTTGCCGCGGTGCTGTTCGCCGCGGCGCTGGTCACCACGCAATTTGGCTTGCGTCATATGGAAGGCCTCGCCGGCGCCAAAGTCAGCATCTCGTCCGCTGCCATACTGTTCTGGCTGATGTTGCTGGTCAGTCCTCAACATTCATTGCTAGGCTGGAACACGCCGGGCGCCGGTGTTTTCATCGCGCTGGGTGTGTTTTTTCCGGTGTCGGTTACGCTGCTGGCGTATGAGGCGAATCGCCGTCTGGGGCCGACCACGGCGGGCGCCATCGGCAGCACCGCGCCGTTGTTTGCGGTGTTGGGCGCGGTGCTGTTTCTCGGTGAAACCCTGGGCTTGCGGCAGGCGGCGGCAACGCTGGCGGTTGTAGCCGGATCGGCAGTGCTTGTGTGGCGGCGCCAAGCGGCGACCGCTACGCCGGGACAAGGTTCGTGGGTGGCGTGGCTCGCGGCGGCGCTGCGCGCGCTGGCGCAGGTGATCGCCAAAGCGGGCCTGCTGCTGTGGCCCAACCCGTTCGCCGCCGCGTTGCTGGGCTACAGCACGTCGGCGGTGGTGATCTGGCTCATCAGCGCACGCAGCACGCGCCCCGAATCGCGCGCCTACACCCGGCGCGGCGTGACGTGGTTCGCGCTGACGGGGCTGTTCAACTGCTGCGCGATACTCGCGCTCTACACGGCGCTGGACGGCGGCGCGGTGAACATCGTGTCGCCAATTGCGTTTTCGTATCCGTTGTTTACGCTGCTGCTCAACGCGGTCATCCTGCGCGAAGAGCATTTAAGCCTGCGGCTGGTGGCGGGCGTGGCGCTGACCGTGGGCGGCGTGGGCGCATTATTGCTCAACTAATAAATTCAATTAAAACAAATACTTATGATAACCATTGCCGAACTGCTCCGCGCCAGCGGCCTTGCCGCCGTGGATGCGCGCGTGCTGTTGCGGCATGTGCTGGACGTCTCTGATGTGTATCTGATTGCGCACGCGAACGATGCGGTGGATGAACCGCTGGCCGCGAAATTTCGTGCGCTGGCGGCGCGGCGCGCGGCAGGCGAGCCGGTAGCCTATCTGGTGGGCGAACGCGAGTTTTATGGGCATGTGTTCAAGGTGACGCCAGCCGTTCTGATTCCACGTCCGGAAACCGAGTTGCTGGTGGAACTGGCGCTGGAACGCCTGCCGCACGACAAGCCCGCGCGCGTGCTGGATTTGGGTACGGGCAGCGGGTGCATCGCCATCAGCATCGCCGCCGAACGCCACTTGGCTACAGTGACGGCAGCGGACATCTCTATCGCTGCGCTGGAAATTGCACAAGCGAACGCACGCCGGTTGAAGTTGGCAAACATAACTTTCGTACAGGGCCGATGGTTTGAAGCAGTGGCTGGCGAACAATTCGATATCATCGTCTCCAATCCCCCTTACGTGGCTGTCGGCGATTCTCATCTCACACGCGGTGATTTGAGATATGAACCAGCCCAAGCACTGTCGGCAGGTGACGATGGTTTGCTAGACATCGCATTTATCGTCGCGCACGCGCGCCAGCATCTTGTGCCGGGCGGTTGGTTGTTGTTGGAACATGGTTACGATCAGGCTACACCCACCAGCGCCTTGTTGCAGTTGGCGGAGTTTGTTGACGTGCATGTGTGGCGCGATCTGGCGGGCATCGAGCGCGTAAGCGGCGGACGCGCCGCCTTATAATCCAGCGCAACCCTTACGCATGGAGAACACCATGTTTAGAGCCGCGCTGATGGTGTGCGCAACCTTGCTGACCGCCGGCCCGAGTTTCAATCTTGCCATCGCACAAACGTACCCAAACCGCACCGTGCGCATGGTGGTGACGTTCCCGCCGGGCGGCGCCACCGACATTCTCGGCCGCATGAGCGCGCAGCGGCTGACCGAACGCTTGAGCCATCCCACGGTGGTGGAAAACCGCGTGGGTGGCGGCGGCAACATTGGCGCGGAATTTGTCGCGCGCGCTGAAGCCGACGGCCACACGTTGCTGCTGGGCGGCGTGCCGCACGCGATCGGCATGAGCTTGTTCAGCAAGCTCTCCTATGACTTTGCGCGCGATCTTGCACCGGTGATCAACCTCGCGGTGTTTCCGAGCATGATCATCACACATCCCTCGCTGCCCGTGAAATCAATCAAGGAACTCATCGCGCTGGCTAAAGCGCGGCCCGGCCAGTTGAATTACGGCGGCACGCACGCGTCACCGAATCACCTGGCGATGGAATTGATCAACGCGCAGGCAGGCGTCAAGATCGTGCTGATTTCGTACAAAGGCACCGGGCAAATCGTCAGCGACCTGGTGGCGGGCCACGTGCAGATTGCGTCGATGGGCTTTCCCGCCGCGCTGCCAATGGTGAACGCGGGCAAGCTGCGCGCACTGGCGGTGACCAGCGCCAAACGGTCAGCGCTGCTGCCGGAGGTGCCGACGGTCAATGAAACCGGCTTGCCCGGTTACGATGTCACGTCATGGTACGGCGTGTTCGCGCCCGCCGGCACGCCGGAGCCCATCATCGCGCGGCTTTACACCGAGCTTGCCGCGCATTTCAAAGCGCCGGAAGCTGCCAAGCGCCTGTCTGCACTGGGCGCGGAAGCCGCCATCAAGGCGCCGGCGGAACTTGCAAGCTTCATGCGCGAAGACATCAAGCGCTGGGCCGGCGTGGTCAAGGCTTCAGGGGCGAAGGTAGAGTGAAGCGCGCCCGGGTAAAAGTGAAACTTGACGCTCCCTTGGGCTGACCGCTAAACTAATACCTTATTGAATTTGTCGGATATGGCCGTAATAGCGGGTTGGCGATTCGCGGCTGCCGGCGTGACTGAGAGATTCTGGAGACCCCCATGAGCGTGCACGACGATATCAAATCCCAAATCAGCAAGAACAAAATCATGCTGTACATGAAAGGCTCGCCGGATTTTCCGCAGTGCGGCTTTTCAGCCAATGCGGTGAACATTCTGCGTGAGTGCGGCGTCGAGGAAATCGCCTCATGCAACGTGCTGGAAAACCCGGAAATCCGCCAGGGCATCAAGGAATTTTCCAACTGGCCGACGATTCCGCAGCTGTATGTGAATGGTGAATTCATCGGCGGCTCGGACATCGTGACCGAGATGTATCAAAGCGGCGAGTTGCAAAAACTGCTGAAGTAGCGCTCGCAAGACGCTGCCGCGTGCCGGCAAAAAGGCCATGCATTGCATGGCCTTTTTTATTTTTGCCAGTGATCAGTGACCGCTGCGCGGTTGACGAGCCGCTACTGCGGCTTCGGCACCGTGGCGCCGCCACCCTCTCGCCAGCCATCGATGCCGCCCGCGATCAGCCGCGCCTTGAATCCGTTTTTCGTCAGGTAGTCGACAGACGCATTGCTGATGGAGCCGCCGTGCGCGCAGAACAGCACAATTTCCTTGTCCCTGGGCAGTGAGCCGCTCCATTCGGCGATTTTGTCCGGATGCAGGCGGCGCGCGGTCGGCACGGTGACCGTGTCTTTGTCGTAGTCACTGCTGCGCCGCAGATCAAGGATCACCGCGCTGTCGGGCTGCGCCAGCGCTTTTCTTAAGTCCGCGTGCGAGATCACACGCTCGGTCGACGGCTGCCTGGCGTAATCCTTATCCGCCGCACTCGCTACATTCACCGCCAGCGGCATCGCAAAAAACATAATAAAAACAAATAGATACGATTTCACCTGCTTCATGCCGATCTCCATTAAAAACGCTTCAGTGCACGCCCAGCCCGTATTGTATGACCAGCACCAGCGCGATCACGAACAACAGGCGCAGCAACCAGCGGCGATAAGTTTTGGCATCAATGCGGTCGCGCAGGCGTATGCCCACAACGGCGCTGACAGCCGCAATCACTACCAGCGGCAGCGTCGCCGCCCATTGCGTCCACGTGACGCCGCCTTCCGTTGTCAGCACGACAAATTGCGTGGGTTTGCCCACCGTGAAACACAAATTGAGCACCTGCACGAAAACATTACGTTCCAGCTGCAGCGGCAGCAGATACATCAATAGCGGCGGCGCCGCAACGTTGATCGCGCCTTCCGTAAGGCCGGCGAGCAAACCGAAACCGATGCCGGATGCGACGCGGTGGCGCGCCACGAACGCCCATTCCACGCGCCCCAGATGATCCATGTAGAGATACAACAGAATCACGCCTGCCAGCACCAGCGCGAACGGAAATTTGGGAAACACCACGAAAAGCCGCGCGCCCTCCGCCGCGCCCGCCAGCATGCACAGTGGCATGAACCAGTAGCGGCGCAAGGTCGCCATGAACGGCCCCGATAGACAGATCACCGCCACCGTGGTGGCGATGCACGGCAGCAGCACCAGAATCACCGCCGTGCGCATGTCGGTGACCGCGGCGATCATCGGCGTGGCCACCATCGGAAAGCCCAAGCCCAGCGCGCCCTGCACCAGCCCGGCAAAGGCCAGCACCAGCGCCACCCAGATCAATATCGCCAGCGTGAGATTTTCAAAGCCCGGCAAAGGAATTTCCGCTTAAATTGGCATTGTAGCGGCGATCCGGCGTCTGCGGCGGGCCCGGTGCGCCGCCGCGCCATGATGTCGGGGTAGAATTCCGCTGCGGGCGGTATTTGTCACCCTGCATTGAGATTGCGCAAGGAACAGGTCATGGCTGAATCAACGTTATACGATGTGCTGGAAGTCAGCAGTTCAGCGTCTGCCGATATCATTGACGCGGCGTATCAGCGGCTCGCCGAGAAATTTGATCCAGCGCGGGACGCCAACACCTACCGGCCGCACGCGCGCGTGCAACTGGACGCAGTGAAACAGGCCTATCTCACGCTGGGTGACGCCGAAAAACGTGCGCTGTACGACCGCAAACTGGCATTGCGCGGCGCAAGCGATCGGGCACCGGCCGCCGCGACGGCCTCCACGGCAACATTGGCAACATTGGCAACTATGGCGGCAGCACCGGCAAAAGCACCGTTCTGGAATGTGCCGAAGATGCTCATTGCCAGCGCTCTAGTGGTCGGCGTGACTGGCTTTTATTTCCAGCATCAGCACGAGCAGGCGCGCATCGAGGCGGAAAAGGTTATCGCGGTCGCCAAGGCAAGAGAAGCCGAAGCCAAAGCGCTGGCCGAAGCTGAGCAGGAGCGGCTGGCGCTGCTACGCGAACGCGATCGCGAAATGGCCGCGCGGCGCGAAGCCGCCATGGCACGCGCGGAGCGCGACGCCGACTTGCGCCAGTATCAACAAGACGCACGCGCCAACGACGCCGCCAATCGCGCGCTCGCCGCCGCCGAGCGCGAACAGGCGCGGCGCGATGCCACTTACGCACGCGCGGAAGAAACGCGCATCCGGCGCGAGGAGGCGCAAGCCGCCGCCGCGTCGCGACAACAGTTGGCACGCGACCGCGCAGAGCTTTGCCGGATCGAACGCCAGCGCTATGGCAGGCCGATATCATGTTGATTTTATTGATAAATTTTCCATGCCTACGCAATGCGTTCACACGCGTGGCTTTGATGGCCTTGGCACTGCTTGCGAGTAATCCTTTGGTCGCGCAGGAGCGTAAGGCGTACAAAGTGGTGGACGCCAACGGCAACGTTACCTACTCGCAAACCCCGCCCGTGGACGGTCAGGATGCGCAGAAGTTGAGCACCAAACCGGCGATTGTCGGGCGCGGCGGCTATGTGGGCGGCAGCGCGGGCAGTTACTCGCCCTACGACGATCCGCGCCTGTATTCAAATCAGTACGCCGGGCGGCAAGGGTATAACCCAAACTACAACGCCGCCGGTCAGCGCCAACCCACGGCGCAGGAACAACGCTACACCGCGCTAAAGGCCGAATGCGAACGCCAGCGCGGCACGGATTGCAACAATCCGTCGACGCTACAATACATGGATTCCACCAGTGTTCCGGGCGGGCGGCGGCGGCCGCCGGCCATAAACCCCCGGCCCGGCACGTAACCGCCAGACGTTTACTGGATCGCCTGCTTCAGCGCTTACTTCAGAGTCTTGCGCGCCTTGGCGATGGCCGACTTGACCCGCGTCGGAGCCGTACCACCAATGTGTGAGCGCGCATTCACGGCACCATCCAGCGTGAGCGACGCATAGACATCGTCGCCAATCAGGTTGGAAAACTGCCGCAGTTCCTGCAAGTTCAAGTCCGCGAGATCGCATTTACGCACCTCGCAAAAGCGCACGGCCTGCGCCACCGCTTCGTGCGCCTCGCGAAACGGCAGACCCTTGCGCACCAGGTAATCGGCAAGATCGGTAGCAGTGGCGAAACCCTGCGCCGCCGCCGCGCGCATGGCCTCGGCGTTCACACTGATGCCGGGCACCATTTCGGTAAACACCGCAAGGCTGTTGCTGACGGTGTCGATGGTGTCAAAGAGCGGTTCCTTATCTTCCTGATTGTCCTTGTTGTAGGCGAGCGGCTGGCCTTTCATTAAAGTCAGCAGTGCCACCAGATGCCCGTTCACCCGCCCGGTCTTGCCGCGCACCAATTCCGCCACGTCCGGATTTTTCTTCTGCGGCATGATCGACGAGCCGGTGCAAAAGCGGTCGGCGATGTCGATAAACGCATAGCGCGGGCTCATCCACAAAATCAGTTCTTCACTGAATCGCGACAGATGCGTCATGGTGAGCGACGCGCAGGCGCAAAATTCAATCGCGAAGTCGCGATCGGACACTGCATCCAGCGAGTTTTCGCACACACCGTCGAACTCCAGCGCCTTCGCCACCATCTGCCGGTCTATCGGGTACGAGGTGCCCGCCAACGCCGCCGCGCCCAGCGGCAGACGGTTCACACGCTTGCGGCAATCGGCGTACCGCGAGGCATCCCGTGACAGCATTTCATAGTAGGCCATCAGGTGGTGGCCGAAAGTCACTGGCTGCGCCACTTGCAAATGCGTGAAACCCGGCATCACCGTGCCGGCGTGCTTGTCGGCGAGATCAAGAAGGGCTCCCTGCAATGCGCGTATCTGATCGATGATGTGATCGATGGCGGCGCGCACATACAGCCGGATGTCGGTGGCGACCTGATCGTTGCGCGAGCGCGCGGTGTGCAGGCGCTTGCCCGCGTCGCCCACCAGATCGGTCAGACGTCGTTCAATATTCAGATGCACGTCTTCCAGATCAAGCGACCAGTTGAAGGCGCCAGTGCGGATTTCCTCACGAATTTGCCCAAGGCCGCGTTCGATGTCCGCCAGATCGGTGGCGCTGATAAGCTCCACCGCGTGCAGCATGCGCGCGTGGGCAATTGAGCCTTCAATATCGAATTCCGCGAGCCGCCGGTCGAAATCCACTGACGCGGTAAACCGCTTGACCAGATCGGACACCGGCTCGTTAAAACGGCCGGACCAGGGTTTGCTGGCGGTGGCGGGCGCGGTGGTTGACAAGGCGGTGGTGCGCTGTGCGGGCATGGACTGAAGGTCGAAAAATAAACGGTGGTGGATTGCTGATAAGATGATGCAGCTATGTCGCGGAGTATAAATCAATTCTCCAGCACTCACGCCGGCGCGGCGGTGCAAAACGCCTACGGCGCTTCATTGCCGAATTTTCGCAATCTTGGCATTGTGTTGCGCATTTTGCTTGGCGTGCATGTGGCGGTGGTGTTCGCGGTGGTGATCAAAAGCCCGTCGCTGCTCACGCTCGGCGATCAATTGATGGAAGCCGCGGCGCTGGTGGAACCGCTGCTGATTCTGTCGCTGGTAGTCCTGTATGCGCTCAACGGCTTGCTTGTTCGGCTGCCCTACCTCACGGGGGCGGCAGCGGTGATTGTGCTGGTGCTGGCGCTAACCACCCTGCTCTACACGCTGACGCGCCCGTATCTGCCGATGGATCTGTCAGGCATCGCGCGCTACTGGCTGGTGACTGGTCTGGTAACCGCCATTTTGCTGTATGGATTCGAGCTGCGCGGGCGCGCGCTGTCGCCCGCCATCGTCGAAGCGCGGTTACAGGCTTTGCAGGCGCGCATCCGCCCGCACTTTCTGTTCAACAGCATCAACGCCGTGCTGTCGCTGATCCGGCAGGAACCCAAGCGCGCTGAAACCGCGCTCGAAGACATGGCGGAACTGTTTCGCGTGCTGATGGCGGACAACCGCGAGCTGACACCGCTCGCGCGCGAAATCGAACTGTGCCGCCAGTATCTGGCGCTCGAACAACTGCGTCTGGGCGAGCGGCTGCAAGTCGAGTGGCACACCACCAACATGCCCGCCGATGCGATGATCCCGCCGCTGGTGCTGCAACCCTTGCTGGAAAACGCGGTGTATCACGGCATCGAACCTCGCACAGAACCCGGCGTGGTCAGCATCAACGTTTACGCCAGCCGCGGCCAGCTGCATGCGGTGTTGAGCAACCCGTACGCGCCAGCCAACGACAACCACGTGGGCAACAAAATGGCGCTGGCGAATATCCGCGAGCGGCTGGCGTACATTACGACGCCGAGGCAAGCCTCACCACGCGCGCCACGGGTGACACCTATCAGGTGCACATTGTTATGCCGTATCGTAACGATGGCGTGGATAATAAGGAAGCCCGATCATGACCGTGACGCCCTTGCGCGTGGCGCTACGGGTGGCAATCGTCGACGACGAAGCGCCCGCCCGCAGCCGCCTGCGTGATCTGCTCGCTGATTGCGCGGAAAAGCAGCCGTTGGAAATCGTGGGCGATGCCGCCAGCGGCGCGGCCGCGCTGGAACTCATCAATGCCAAGCCGTGCGACGTAGTGCTGCTCGACGTGCGTATGCCGGGCATGGACGGCATCGAAACCGCGCAACACTTGCGCCAGCTCGAGAACCCGCCGGCGATTATTTTTGCCACCGCTTATGATGCGTACGCATTAAAGGCGTTCGAAGTGAACGCCATCGACTATCTGTTAAAGCCCATCCGCGCGGCACGGCTGGCGGAAGCGCTGGCCAAGGCGCAAAAATCCCGTCCACCGCCGCCCGAAGCGCTGGCCGATATGCGCCGGGCACCGCGCACTGCGCTCTCGGCCAGCGAACGCGGTAAAGTGCATTTGATCCCGGTGGCCGATATTTTGTACTTACGTGCCGAACTGAAATACGTCACCGCGCGCACGCGAGAGCGCGAATTCCTGCTGGACGAGTCGCTGACACGGCTGGAAGAAGAATTCGGCGAGCGCTTTGTGCGCGTGCACCGCAGTTGCCTGGTGGCGCGCGCGGCCATCAAGGGCTTTGAGCGTGGCTCAACGGCGAACGGTGACGGCGGCGACAGTCATTGGGAGGTGCTGCTCAACTGGCTAACCGAACGCATTGCGGTCAGCCGGCGTCAGCAGCACATCGTGCGAGATATACAAAATTCTTAATTAAAACAAATACTTATATACCTTTGCGCCAGGATTACTGCAACGTAAACCGCTGCACCCGCCGTCCGAAGCCCGCTTCCGCCGTATACAGATTGCCCTTCGAGTCGATGGCGATGTTATGGATGTTGCGGAACTCGCCGGGCTGGCGGCCGGGGCGGCCGAAGGCGCCAAGCTTTTTGCCGTCTTCACGGGCGAGGATGTAAACCTCGGAATTCGATCCATCGGCCACCATCAAAAAGCGCTGCTGCGCGTCCCGTGAAATGGCGATGTCAGCGAGCGGGCCGCTCAAGGTTTGCGCCTCGATGAAAAACTCGCGCAGGAATTTGCCGCTGCCCTCGAACACCTGAATGCGGTTGTTGGGGCGGTCGCACACGTAAATCAACCCGTCGCGCGAGCGGCGCACACAGTGCGGATTGCCAAACTGTTTGGACGGTGTTGCGCCCGGTTTGTACGGCGGCTGCTTGCCGTCGTCAGGCACCGCGCCATACGCGCCCCAATGGCGTTTGTAGGCGCCGGTGGTGGCGTCGAACACAATAACGCGTTTGTTGGTGTAGCCGTCGCCGACGTAAATTTCATTCGCGCCAGCATCCGATTCAATCGCTGCGGGTGAGCCGAGTTGCGTGCGGCTGTTGCTGCCCTCTGATTTGCCCGGCTTGCCGATTTGCAGCAGGAACTTGCCCTCGCGGGTGAACTTGAGCAAATGGTGATCCTTGGCGTCGTTGCCGGAAATCCACACATGGCCCTGGTGATCGACGTGGATACCGTGCTCCTGCGCGGGCCAGTCGTACCCCTGGCCGGGGCCGCCCCAGCCGCGCACAGTGTTGCCGTTGGCGTCGTATTCGATCACCGGCGGAGCCGAGACACAACAGCGGTTGGTCGGCGGATTTTGATTGCGGCCTTTCTCATCGGCATGCAGCGTGTTTGGCCGGTGCAGCACAAACACGTGATCACGTTCATCCACCGCCACGCTCGACACTTGCCCGAAAATCCAGTTTTCCGGCATCGGCTTCATCCACAGCGGATCAACCTGATAACGCGGCACTGCGCCACTGTCCGCCTGCATCGGCTGCTGCGCGCAACCGATCACGATGGCAGCGGCAGCGGCCAGCGCGGCCACGACTGCTGATAGTTTATTTTGCTTCATGGGTTCTCCCTGTTTGGCTACGAACGATTGCTCCACCGCATGATCGTATGCGCGGGAGGCGGCTGCAAGTCTGTTGCGAGCCCCATCAAAAATATCCATTAAAACAGATACTTATGATCAATCCCTCAAACCGTTAACCCCAACCGGGCGCACCGTGCGTTTAAGTCAGCACCCGCCTGTTGAGCGGTTTGCCTCTTCTGGAGACTTGCATGAATCGCCGAGAATTCATAAGCAACATTCGCACCCTCGCCGCCGCCGGCTGCGCACTGGGCTACACGCAGGTTGGCGGCGCACGGGACCTGCGGCCGGTTTTGCAGCCCCCCACACTGAACGTGGCACGCGGCGCGGAAACGCCGGTGGCGTTGCAGTCCGTGCGTATCGACGCGGAAGTGAGCGGCAGCCGCGCGTTGACGTCTGTGGAAATGGTGTTTCACAACCCGAATGCGCGCGTGCTGGAAGGCGAGCTGCAATTTCCGCTGCTCGACGGCCAGCAGGTGACAGGCTTCGCACTGGATATTGACGGCGTGCTGCGTGAAGCCGTGCCGGTCGAAAAGGCCCGCGGCCAGCAGGTGTTCGAGGACGTGATCCGCGCGCGCGTCGACCCCGCGCTGCTGCAAACCACGCTGGGCAATAACTATAAATTGCGCGTGTATCCGCTGCCCGCGCAGGGCACGCGGCGTGTGCTGATCCGTTACGCGGAAACGCTATCTGTCAGCGGCAACCTGCGCCGTTACCGCGTGCCGCTGGATTATGCCCGGCAGCTTTCCGGCTTCAATCTGCGCGTCACCGTGCGTGCCCCCGAGCAGGCACCGCTGCTCAAGGCCAATCCCGAAGGCCTCACGTTCCGCGCGCGCGGCACCGATTACGAAGCTGAAATCTCGCGCAAGGATTACCTCGCGCGCGGCCTGCTTGAGTTGCACCTGCCTGCCTCCACGCGTCCCGAAGTGCACACGCAAAACGTCGAAGGCAAGGCTTACTTCATCGCGGAAGTGCCCGCGCCCCGTGTTGTGAATGGTACGGGCGTGGCGCGCAGCGTGCCGCCGGTGGTGGGCATTATTTGGGACGCCTCCGGCTCGGGTGCGGCGCGCGACCGTGCCCGCGAGTTTGCGCTGATCGAAGCGTACTGCAAACGCATCGGCGGCAACGGCAACGGTGAAGTGCGGCTGACGCGCCTGCGCGACAGTGTCGAGCCTGTGGAGCGCTTACACATTGTCAACGGCGACTGGCGCGCCTTGAAGCGCGCACTCGAAGCCACGCCCTATGACGGCGCGACGCATCTGGGCGCTTTCACTGCCGAACCCGGCGTCGGCGAGTATCTGCTGTTTAGCGATGGCCTCGACAATTTCGGCGACAAACCCTTTTCCAATCTAAGCGTACCGCTCTACGCCATCGGCGCGGCCGCGCAGGCCGACCCCGCGCGGCTGCGGCGCATTGCCGATGCCAGTGGCGGCAGGTTTCTGGACATACACACTTGGGGCGCGGCGGAAGCGGCTCGCGGTTTGCTCACCATCGAGCCGCGCATCGTCGGGCTCAACGGCGACGGCGTAACACTGCTCACCGCCGCATCGCGCACGGCGGATGGCAACCGCTGGCTGGTGGCCGGGCAGCTCACCGGTGAGCGCGGCACGCTGCGCCTCAACGTGACGCTTGGCGGAATCACCGCCGACACAATTTCCGTACCCCTGCGGGCAGGGCAAGGTGCGGACAACCTCACCGCCGCCGCGTGGGCGCAGCAACGCATCGCGGAGCTGGACGGCGAGTACCGGTTGAATCGCGCCGAAATTCGCCGGCTGGGCATGGCGTTCAACCTCACCTCGCGCGAAACGGCGCTGATTGTGCTCGACCGCGTTGAAGACTACGTGCGCCATGACATCGTCCCGCCAGCCGAACTGCGCGCCGAGTTCGACCGCCAGCGCCGCGCGCTGCACGTACGGGCCGAAGATGAGCGCGCGCGGCAACTGGAGCGCGTGGCGGGCATGTTCCGCGAAAAAATCGCCTGGTGGGAAAAAGACTTTCCCAAAACGGCGCGCCCACAACCGGAAGCCAGGAAGCAACTTGACCCATTGCGTCGGCAGGAAGCTGACAGTGGCGCACTGCGTGACGAACGACGTGAATCGAGCCGGGCACGTCTGGCCGAGCAAGGTCCTGCTGCGCCACCACCTGCGCCCGCCGCAGCGCGCCCCGCGCCCGCTACAGCCCCCGCAGCAGCCGACACCGCGCTGGCGGGTCGTCTGGCGAAATCCGCGGATGGCGTTGCGGGCGGTACGGGGGCAAACGCGTCCGCACCCGCCACCATCGGTATTCAGTTGAAACGCGCCACGTCCGACGCGCCCTACTTTGCGCGTTTTCGCGATGCCGCGAGCAATGATTTGTATCGCGTGTATCTGGATGAACGCGCGGGTTATCTCAACAGCACGGCGTTTTTTCTCGATGCCGCCGACGCGTTCTTCGACAAGGGTCTGACCGCGCTAGGCGTGCGCGTGCTGAGCAACCTTGCGGAAATGGAACTGGAAAATCGTCACATCCTGCGCATCCTCGGCTACCGCCTGATGCAGGCGGGCCAGGCGCGGCTGGCGATCCCGGTATTCGCGCGCGTGCTGGAACTTGCCCCCAACGAGCCGCAGTCGTACCGTGATCTGGGTCTGGCGTACGCAGCGGACCAGCAATGGCAAAAAGCCGTGGATCACCTGCACGACGTGGTGATTCGCCCGTGGCATGGGCGCTTTCCGGAAATCGAACTCACGGCGCTCGACGAATTGAATGCCATCGTGGCCACTGCCGGCACACCCGTCGACGTGAGCCGGTTCGACAAGCGCCTGCTGCGCAACCTGCCGGTGGATTTACGCGTAGTGCTGTCGTGGGACGCGGATAACACCGACATCGATTTATGGGTAACTGACCCGAACGGCGAAAAGGCCTACTACGGCAACCGTTTCACGTATCAGGGCGGGCGCATGTCGATGGATTACACGGGCGGCTACGGCCCGGAAACGTTTTCGCTCAAACAGGCCAAACCGGGCAAATACAAGGTCGAAGCCAACTTTTATGGCCACAACCAGCAAATCGTCGCGGGCGCCACCACGCTGCAACTGAAACTCACCACACGTTTTGGCACGCGCGAGCAGCAGGAACAGACAGTAACGTTGCGCCTGAAAGGCCGTAGTGAAGTGGTGCAGGTGGGCGAGTTTGAAGTAAAGCTGTAACGGCGCGCTACAATCATGGTCTCAAGAAGGAGAGGCCATGAAAAACAAACAAGTCCTGCTCGCGGCGCGGCCCACTGGCGCCGTTGATGCCAGCCACTTTCGCATTGTCGAATCGGATATGCCCAAGGCTGGAGAGGGCGAGTTCATCGTGCGCGCGCATTATCTGTCGCTCGACCCTTACATGCGCGGGCGCATGGACGATGCCAAATCGTATGCCGCCAAGGCCGAACTCGGGCAGGTAATGGTAGGCGGTACAGTGGGCGAAGTGACTGAATCGCGCCATGAAAAATTCGCCGTGGGAGACTTTGTCGCGGCGCCCATCGGCTGGCAACAGTATGGCGTGAGCCAGGGCGCGGGCGTGCGAAAGGTTGACCCCCGGCACGTGCCGCTATCGGCGTATCTGGGCGCAGTCGGCATGCCCGGAGTAACGGCATGGATCGGGTTAAACGAGCACGGGAAGCCCAAAGCGGGCGAGACCGTGGTGGTGTCGGCCGCGAGCGGTGCGGTCGGCAGCGCGGTTGGACAATTGGCAAAAATGAAAGGATGCCGCGCGGTGGGCATTGCGGGCGGCCGCGAGAAATGCGATTACGTGGTGAAGGAACTCGGCTTTGATGCTTGCATCGATTACAAGTCGGGTAATCTCGACAGCGCGCTGGCGCAAGCCTGCCCGAAGGGCATTGATGTGTATTTCGACAACGTTGGCGGGCCCACGCTCGACGCGGTGCTGGGTCGCGTGAATGCCTTTTCGCGCATCGCCATTTGCGGGCAAATTTCGGGCTACAACGATCCGTCCGCGCTGGCCGTGCGGAATTTCCGCAGCTTTCTGGTGAACCGCATACAGGCGCGTGGCTTCATCGTCTCGGATCATATGGATTTGTGGCGGCCCGCTTTGGCGGCATTGGGCGAACTGGTGCACGACGGCAAACTCAAGTACCGCGAGACCATCGCTGAGGGGTTGGAAAATGCGCCTGCGGCATTCATTGGCTTACTCGCGGGTAAGAATTTCGGCAAGCAACTGGTAAAACTGGTGTAATTCACGCGGGTTAATGCCGACAACGGAGGCGGTGGATGCAAGGAAGACAGCCCATGCGTGAAACGATCAAATGCCGGCTGACCGCCGCGGCAGCTGCCGGAGTGGCCGCAGTCGCAGGATTCGCTGCCTCTGCCCATGCCGCCGATCCCGTCAAGGATTATCCGTTGCGTCCGGTGCGCATCGTTTCGGGTTATACCGCGGGCGGCAGTACGGATTTCTTGTTTCGTGTGCTGGCGCCCAAGCTCACTGACAGGCTGGGGCAGCCCTTTATTATCGATTACCGTCCGGGAGGCAGCGGGACCATCGGCGCCAATCTGGTCGCCAAAGCCACGCCCGACGGTCACACGCTGTTGTCGATGAGCGGCGCGTTCACCGCCCATGCCGGTTCAGTACCCACGTCATACGACGCGGTAAAGGATTTCGAGTGGATCACCACCATCGTGTCGTATCCGTTTGTGCTCACCGCGCGCAACGATCTGCCGGCCAAAAGCGCCGCCGATCTGGTGGCATTGTTGAAAAAGAATCCCGGGAAACTGAATTACGGCTCGGTCGGCGTGGGCTCGGTGTTTCACCTGGCGGCGGAGCTGTTTAACGCCATGGCGGGCACCGATTCCACGCACATTCCGTACAAGGGCGGCAACGAAGCGCTGACCGATATGATCGGAGGACGCATCGATTACATGTTTATGACCCTCACTGGCGCTTCCGCGCTGATTCGCACCAATCGCATCCGCGGCATCGCCATCTGTTCGAAGGAACGCTCACCGCAAATGCCGGAACTGCCGCCGGTGTCGCAAGTGCTTCCCGGGTACGACGTGAATTCGTTTGCGGGCATCGGCGCCACGGGGCGCACACCGAGAGCCGTGGTTGCCAAACTCAATCGGGAAATTCACGCCGTCATGGCCACCGCCGAAGTCACCAAACTGTTTACCGAAGCAGGCGGCGATATGTATCCGCAAAGCCCGGAAGCCACCACGCGGCATATTGCCGGAGAAATCGACAAGTGGCGGCGTGTGGTGAAGGAGCGCAGAATAGAGGTCAAATAAGCATCGGCCGCAGAAGGACGTGGCATAAAGAAGTTACAAAAAATCCGGGCTGAATCAGAGCACTGCACGCAATATCAACCATCGAGGAGGTGATATGAAGGCGCTGAATCCCGTTGAAAACGCCGTTTGCGGCACCGCCTGCTTGCTGGCGACCCAGCTTGCCGTAAGCTTGCCGGCACAGGCGCAGGCGTGGCCGTCAAAGCCAATTTCCATCGTGGTGCCGTTTTCTGCGGGCGGCCCCACTGACACGCTAGCGCGCATCATGAGCGAGCCGCTGCGCCGGTTTCTGGGCCAGACCATCGTGGTCGATAACGTCACTGGCGCAGGCGGCTCGATCGGTGTGGGCCGTGTGGTGCGCTCTGCCCCCGATGGTTACACGTTAAGTCTGGGCCACTGGGGCACACATGTGGTCAACGGAGCGTACTACAACCTTAGTTACGATCTGTTGAAAGACATGGCACCGGTGGCAAAAGTCGCTACCAACCCACAGTTGATCGTGTCGAAACCTGGCGTGCCGGCGAAGGATTTGAAAGAGCTGATCGCGTGGATGAAGGCGAACAGTGACAAATTCAAGTTTGCAACGGGCGGTGTCGGCGGCTCGTCACATATCGCGGGTGTCTATTTCTTGAACCGGCTGGGAATGAAAACGGAATTCATCCCATATCGCGGCGGCGCGCCGGCGATACAAGCCCTGCTGTCGGGGGAAGTCGACCTGTACGTTACGCAAATCGGTGGATCGGTCACGCAGGTGCGCGCCGGCAAACTGCGCGCCTATGCGGTGACCGCAAAAAGCCGTCAGGCAGCAGCGCCCGAAATTCCTACTGTAGACGAAGCCGGGCTGCCGGGTTTGCGCCTCGAAGTGTGGCATGGCGTGTGGGCGGCGGCAAAAACGCCACGAGACATCATCATCAAGCTAAGCGCGGCTTTCATGGATACGCTGACCGACAGCAACGTCAAGGCGCGCTTTGCCGATTTGGGTCAGGAAATTCCACCACGCGACGAGCAAACGGTTCCGGCGCTGGCGAAATACCACAAGGCCGAAATCGACAAATGGTTTCCGCTGATTCGCAATGCGGGGATTCGCGCGGAGTAATCAACGCCGCGCCATCATTCGGAACATCTGGAAACGCAAAGCCCGCAGGACGCGGGCCTTGCATCAAACGCGCATGCCGTCGCGGATGAACTGCTCGCGCTGACGGGCAATCGATGCGGGGTCGCGGTGGCCGGTGGCGCCGTGAATTTTTACATCGGCTTCGATGTCACTCAATATTTCACTCTCTGTGCGCGTCAGGTCGACAGCCACGCCATAAGGCTGCTTCGCCTTGAACGGCGTGGTCCAGTACAGCTCGCACTGATTGCCTTCCGGGTCGAAAAAATAGAGCCCCACCGCGTTGCCGTGTGACACCGCGCGGCTGACTTTCACACCTTGTTCCTTGAACTTCTGGAAATAACCGCGAATGTCCGCCAAACTTTGGCAACTGAACGACAATTGCTGCACGTTGGTGCGCTGTCCGTCGCCCGCCTTGGCCACCAGCAACTCATGGTGCTCTTCTTCCGGATGCGAACTCATGAACGCGGCGGTCGGTGTCTCGTCCGTCACCGTAAGTCCAATGGTCTTTGAATAAAAGTCACGCATTTTTTCGAAATCCTGCGCGAAGATACCGACATGCCCGAGTTTTTTGACTGCCATGGAAACACCCCTTTTCTGGTCACGCTGAGGGAAACTGAATGGCCATTTTGAACGATTTTTGCCCAAGTGAGAAGGCGGCCGCACATCGCCGCACCACTGCCACGCCCCGGTTCCGCCTCCATCCGCCCAACCGGGGCTAACGCGCCGCAATGCCTGCCTTTTTCGCCAGTTGCGCCACCTGGGAAATCTGCCCGGCAAGAAATTTGTCGAGTTGCTCCGGCGTGCAGGGCGCGGCTTCCATGCCCAGCGCACCAAAGCGTTGCTGAATCTCGGCCTCGTTCAACACACGCACGATATCGCGATTAAGCCGGTTGATCACCGCACGCGGCGTTTTGGCTGGTGCAAAAATGCCGGCCCACGAATCCACCCGGAAACCGGGGTACCCCAATTCCGCCACCGCCGGCACGTCCGGGTGCACCGCCACGCGTTTCGGGCTGGAGACCGCCAGTGGCCGCAGTTTGCCGTCGCGTATGAGGCCGATGGTAGCGCCGAGCGGCGCCATGGTGAATTGCACGCGCCCGCCGATGGTATCGGTGATGGCCTCCGGCACGCCCTTATACGGCACGTGCACAATGTCGATGTTGAGTGTTTGCTTCACCATCTCGCCCGCGAAGTGCATGCCGCTGCCGTTGCCGGCGGACGAAAAATTCAACTGCCCCGGCTTTGCTTTCGCCAGCGCGACGAAGTCTTGCAGGGTTTTCGCCGGCAGCGATGGCGTTACCGACAGCACATAGGCGGCGGAGTAAGTCGTGGTAATTCCCGAAAGATCACGCATGGTGTCAAACGGCATGTTGGCGTACACCGCCGGCGAGATTGCTATGGAAGACGACGACGCCAAAAGCGTGTAACCATCGGGCTGCGCTTCGACCACGATGCGCGAACCCGTCACGCCGCCCGCGCCGGGACGGTTGTCGACAACCACCTGCTGGCCCAGCAGCTCGGTCAGACGCGGCGCGATCATGCGTGCGGCAATGTCGGGCTGGCCGCCCGGTGTGAAGCCGATCACCATGCGTATGGGGCGCACGGGAAAATTCTGCGCGTACGCCCCAGCGACGTTGAACAAATAAACGCTCAACAAGGCGTGCGCGGCAGATTTACAAATTGGGCGCGCGGTCAGCATGGCGCGCGATTCTACCAGCGGCACTGTGCTGACTCGCGCAGCGATTCGTAACTATCTGTTTTTATGGAATATTTTTTGCTTGCGGCAAGACCTGATACTCTGCACCCTGATTTTTCACAACCTTGGAATTGCAATGACCAACACCATTCCCGATCTGGGTTACGCGCCTGTCGCCGATATTTTCAAGTTGCCGCCCGGTGTGAATTTTGGTCCGTGTTCGGGTATCGCGATTACCGCCCGCAATCACATTCTGGTGTTCAACCGCAGTGAAAACGCGTTAATGGAATTCACGCAACAGGGCGACTGGGTGCGCACCATGGGGCGGGGCATATTCAACTTGCCACACGGCCTGCGCATTGATCGCGAAGGCAACATCTGGTGCACCGACACCGGCGCGCACATCGTGGTGAAAATGAATGCCGACGGCCGCATACTCATGGTGCTGGGTGTGGCCGGACGTGCGGGCGAATGGCATCACGCTGGGCACCTGAAATGCTTTGACGAACCCAACGATCTCGCCTTTGGCCCCAATGGCGAAATTTATGTGGCGCAGGGCCACGGCAAGGGCGAAAACCTCGTGCATATGTTCACAGCCAATGGCGATTTCGTCAAAAGCTGGGGCGGCAACGGCAAAGGCAAATCCCAGTTCGACCAGCCGCACTCCATCGTGATGAACGGCAAGGGCCTGCTTTACATTTGCGACCGTTCGAATCAGCGCATTCAGGTGTTCGATGGGCAGGGCAACTACGTGCGCGAAAGCAGCCACCCCGGCACGCCCTGCGGGCTGGCGATGTGCAACGACAACTCGCACATGATGATGGCCTTCGGCCACGCCGGCAAAGTAATGAAACTCGACGAGCAATGCAACGTGCTCGGCGTCACCGGCAGTCAGGGCAAGGGCCCCAATCAATACGGCGAGGCGCATTACATCGCGCTCGACACCTATGAAGATATCTACATCGCCGACACACTGAACTGGCGGGTGCAAAAGCTGGTGAAAAAATAGTCCTGCGGAGCACATCCGTGGTTCAAAGTTGAAAGGAGGACGGCATGGCAATCATCCTTGTCCGGCACGCATGTGCCGCAGCTTGCTTTATGTTGGCCGCGCCATGGCCCTCCGCAGCCCCGGCACAGCAAACCCCGTCAACTGGCGTGGGGCAGGCCTATCCCGCAAAGCCCGTGCGGATGGTGGTTTCTGCTGCCGCTGGCACGGGCCTTGATGCCACCATTCGCGTGATTGCGCCCAAGTTAACCGACTACTGGAAACAGCCTCTGGTCATCGACAACCGGCAGGGCATCAACGCCAACAGCACTGTCGCCAAGGCGACACCCGATGGCTACACGCTGCTGGTGGTGTCAGGATCCATCGCGGTGCGACATGTCATGTTTTCCAACCTGCCCTACGATACGCTGAAGGATTTCGCCGGCGTGACCGAGCTATACGGCAGTAACTCCGTCGTGGTGGTGGGGCCGGCGCTGAATGTAAAAACTGTAAAGGAGTTGGTGGCTTACGCGCAGGCGCGGCCAGGCAAGATTTTCTTCGCCTCCCCCGTCGCGGGCGGCATGGATCACATGAACTCGGAGCGTTTTCGCATTGCCGCCGGCATCAAGGCGCAGCACGTTAGCTTTAAAGGGTCAGGCGAGGCCATGATTGAAGTCGCCGCGGGCCGCGCGCATTTTACGGTGGTCTCGGTGCTGGTTGCGCAGCCCCTAATCAAGGATGGCAAAGTCGTGCCGCTTGTGCAGCGCCACCCCATTTTACCCGGTGTGCCGCTGATCGCAGACGTACTGCCGGAATGGACGCTGGTCGGCGCCAGTGCCGTGTTTGCGCCCGCGGGGACGCCGCTGCCTCTGCGACGGCAGATCAGCAGGGACTTGGCGCACGTATTGCACTCCCCTGATCTGAAGGAACGCCTGGAGTCGGTGGGCATACACGTTAACACCACGACACCTGAAGAGCATGAGCGTAAACTGCGCGCCGACATCGCTGCCTTTGCAAAAGTGATGAAAGAGATTGGTCTCAAGGCCAACTAACCGCTGATAAGGCCCGCCGGACCTGGGATATGATCGCGGGCCGCGCCAGACAAACCAACAGATACAAACCATTCCACTTCAGACAGGAGGATTCACCCCATGCGCACCCCCCGTCTTGACCGTGACCGCCAGCAATGGATTTTCGATTATGTCGTGAAGGAAACCGGCCGTGTCTTCCACTGGGACGCCGATGGACGCAACTTTCCGGCCAGCGTGAAAAGCCATGCACAGATTTCCAAGCACGTGGGCCGCATCGCGCAACGCATGGAACGCGTGGCGCAGGAGGAAGAAGCCGCCGGCCATCGCCAGACAGCGTTCGAGCTCTACTACAAGGCGTCTGCGCAGTTTGCCGCCGCGCAACACCCGGTGCTCGAAACCAATGACGAAAAGCGCTATCTGCACGGACGCTGCATCGCCAACTACGAAAAAGTGATGGAACTTTCGCCGTATCCGATGGAGCGCGTTGAGATTCCGTTCGAGGGCATGGAGCTGCAGTGCAACTTCCATATGCTCAAGGGCAAGCCCAAGGCGCCGTGCGTGATTTTCATCCCCGGCTGCGACATGACCAAGGAGATTTACCCCGATCCACAAGTCAATCACGCGCTCGATCGCGGCATGCATCTGCTGGTGATGGATGGCCCGGGGCAAGGCACGAGCAATCTGCGTGGCAACAAACTCACCGCCGACAACTATGAGCGTTCGGTGCTCGCCGTGGCCAAGTGGCTGACTGGCCGCAAGGAAGTGGATGCCGACAAGATCACCGTGTTCTCGCAATCAATGGGCTGCCACTGGGGCCTCGCCGCCGCTGCGATGGGCGACCCGCTGATCAAGGCCAACGCCGGCGTGTGGGCGTCGTATCTCGACAAGTACTACATTCTCGACACTTTCTCGCCGCGCTACAAGCAACTCTTCGGGTACCTAACCGGCGCGAAAAGCGAGGAAGAACTCGACAAAATCGTGAGCAAAATGACCGTCGAGGGCAAGGAGCACGGCATCACCGCGCCGACGCTGCTCACCACCGGCGAATACGATGCGCGCAGCCCGGTGGAGCTCGTCTACAACTTCTACGACCGCATCAAGGCGCCGAAAGAGCTATGGGTGTACGAAGATGCCTATCACCAGACCACGGTGTTCCCCGCGCAGGGCCAGCGCATGGATTGCCACTCGATGGGCATGGATTGGATCGTCGATGCGCTCGCCGGCAAATTCAAAGCCGGTTACGCACGCAAGATGTTCTTGCGCACCGGCGGCGGCGGACCAAATGGCGCGCAGGGCGAGGGACAGGACGCGATGCACTGGTGGGTGAAGTAGTCCATTCATTTGGAACAAGAGAAATTCCGTATCGCATTACTCGCTCCTGCCCCTTCCTGCCCCTTCCTGCTCCATTCCCGCGCGCAGGAGAGGGGCCAGGGGAAAGGGCTGTCCCGCCGTTCTACCGTCTACACCAACGGCAAATAGACCCGCCGCCCTTCGCGACTGGAAATATGCACGGCTTCGGTGAATTCCATGTAATTCACCGCTTCCATGAATGACGTGCGGCGCACGGGTTCCTGCCCGCGGATGGCGCCGATGAATTCCTCTTCCACGCGCCAGCGGTATTTTTTGTCTTCGGGAATGTCGATCACCGCCATTGCCTTGTCGCCACGGCGCGCGCCGGAGAGGCGCAGATTGTCGCGTTCCAGCAGTTCAATCCGCAGCGTGCCCTCACTGCCGTAGAGCCACACTTCCGGACCAGGCATGAAGCCGGTAACACCGCTCCAGTGCATGCGTGCAATCGCGCCGTTGGCGAGGTCTGCCAGCACTTCCACGTGATCGGGCACATCAACCGAGCGCCGCTCGCCGCGCTCGGGGTCGACACGGTACGGCGTGGCGACACGGGTGCGTGCCATCACCGCGCGCGCCGGCCCCACCCAGCGCGAGACGCATTCATACCAGATACCCATGGTCATGATGTTCGCGCCCGAAAAATCACGATTCATGCGCCAGTGAAACGGTGCTTCGCGATCCATCATGCCCGTGGACACATGCAGATCCATCGATTGCAGATCTCCGATGTAGCCCTCTTTCAGCAATTGCATCACCATGGTGTCGGCGTGAAACGTAGTCGGGCCGGGCACCACCTGAGTCACCAGCTCTGGCCGCGCACGCGAGGCGGCGAGCATTTGCCGCGCCTCGCTGGCGTTCATGGCCAGCCGCGCCTCGGTCAGCACGTGCTTGCCCGCCGCGAGCGCCGCAAGCGTAATCGGGCAATGCATATAGGGCCAGGTGCCAATGACCACCGCATCGACCGCCGGGTCGTTCACCAGTTGCTGCCAGTGGGCGTGCACGCGTTCGATGCCGAACTCCTGTGCGACTTTCTCCGACGATGCGCGCGAGCGGTTCACCACCGCCACGACTTCCACGCCGTCGATTTTTTTGAGTTTGGGGATGTGGTGCAAGCGTGTGTTGCGGCCGGCGCCGACGACGCCGATGCGGATGCGGATGGAGGTGGGCATGGCATTTCCTTATGCGTAATTGAAAACAAAATCAAACTTGACTAAACCATAACAGGCATCGCAGATGCCGCCAAGCAGGGTGCGCTATAACTATTTGATTTTATTGTATTTTTTAATATTCAAGGCGATGCAACATTAAATGTCATCAGTCTCAGACTTGGCCTATTCCGCCAACGGCAACTGAATCAACCCGGCGCGCTTGAACGTGGCCGCGTGCATCGGCTGCGCGAAATACGCGAGCAGTTCGCGCGCAGCAGACCGGTTGCGCGAATCCGTAAAAATTGCCGCCTGGGTATCAAAATCAAATTGCAGTTCATCGGGAATCGGGCCGATGACGTCAATGCCCGGCACCGCCAGCAGTTCGCAAATCTGCTGAAAACACATTTGCGCCTCGCCCGCCGCGACCACCACACCGATGTAGCCACCGGGACGCGTGACTTCCTTCGGCTTGATTTGCGCCGCGATCCCCAGCCGCACCATCAGCCCCGGAAAATACGCGCCGCTCGGCCCGAACTCGGTGTGTGCTACCGACTGGCATTCGAGCAACGTGCGCTTGAAGGCCTCCACCGTGCTGATGTCGGGCTTCGGTGCGCCCTTCAGCACCGCCATGCCGATGTTGCTGCGGCAAAAAGGTTGGCGGCTTTCCGGCGCGAGGATTTTCAGATCAGCGAGCTTGTCGATGTTCTTGCCGAGCAACACCGCCACGTCCGCGCGTTCGCCGGCTTCAATGCGCGCCAGAGAATTCTTCGCGGTGTCGAGGACGAGTTCAACCTTGTGGCCGCTGGCCCTTTCAAAACCGGGCAACAGCAAATCCAGCACCGGGCGCGTGCTGTTGGAGGTGCGTAACGCGATACGAGCGTTAGAGGTCATTTTTAAGTATATGATTTAAAGAGTATTTTTTAGAGATGCCTGCCTAGAGCAGTGCCTGCACGGCCTTCAAGCGCGTCACCGAATCCCCCGCGATGTGTGTCCAGATGATCGCGTCGCGCACGAGCTTGTCGGCACCTGCGCTGATTTCGCCCCGGTTGTGCGTTTGCGCCGTGCGGTGCACATCCAGATTGAGATAACACACGCGCTGCATCGCGTCGGCAGAAAAGTTCATCAGGAACGCGTTATGTTTGTGGGAGATGGGTATCGTGGCATCGGCCTCCATCGCCACGCGCAGCACGTACGAACGCAGCGCTTCGGTCAGCATGTGCATTTCGGAGAGCTTTAACTGGAAAAGCTGGTGTTCGTTCAACCGCTTGCCCGCGCGGCGTGTGTTGCGCCCCAGCGCGGTGGCCATGTCGATGGCGGCATCGCAAATGCCCACGGCGTTGGCGGCATATTCCATTTCGCTGAACTTGCTGTTTTTACCGCCATGTTTTTTGTGCGTGCCGTTAATCGCCGAAAGCCGGTCGCTGTCCGCCACGCGCACATTCTCGAAAAACAGCTCGGCGTTCTGATAAAAGCGCCAGCCGTGTTTGTTAAACACCTTACCCACATTCAGGCCCGGCGCCCCTTTCTGCACGGCGAAGATGGTCGTGCCTTCCTGCACCGGTGCGTTTGGGTCGGTGCGCGCAAAGGCAAAAATCAGCTTGCCGATGTTGGCGTTGGCGATGTAGCACTTGCTGCCGTTCAGCACCCAGGTATCCCCATCGAGTTTGGCCGATAGCTGTAAGCCCGCCTTGGGGTCGTCCGCCGGCGGCATGCGGTTGTCCGAACCTGCATTGGGTTCGGTAATGCCTCCGCCCATCACAAATTCATCATCGGCTACAAACGCGTCGAAATAACGCCGCTTCTGTTCGGCGCTGCCATGATCAACAATCAAGTGGCTCCACTTCCAGCTCTGGCTGAAGGTTTTCGCCATGGCGCTGTCGGCGCGCGCCATCTCCGCGATCATCAGTGCCTGCGTGGTGAAGTCGATGCCGTGGCCGCCGTATTCCCGCGGTACGGCCGCCGTGCGGATGCCGAGTTTTGATCCTTCACGTATCAACGACCAATCAAAAGTGTCGGCCGGCGCTGCGATCTGATCGCGAACTAATGAACGTGGTCGGATTTCCCCTTTGGCAAAATCTCGCGCCTTGTCGCGCCAGGCACGCTGGGTGTCGGTGAGCAGGTGTTCCATGGGCTAAAACCTTGTGTGCCAAAGCACCACGCAGATTAACAGAGCTAAAACTCACTCACGTCTTTCTGGCGCAGGCCGTAATGATGAGAAGAGGTTTTCGCTATTAGCGTAGCACATGCTACGATGCCAGCCCTATTGCACGACTTTGCACGAATGGAGAAACCCATGGTTGAACTCGAATTTTTTGACCCTGCCGGTGCGCTGGAAATCACCACGCCGCATGCGCCGCGTCTGGACCAGATTGCCGGCAAGAAAATCGGCTTTGTCACCAACGAACAATGGCAGGCGTATCGCACGCTGCCGCTGATCAAATCCCTGTTCGAGAAGGATTTCCCCGGCGTGGAAATTCTGCCGCTCGACGCCTTCCCGCAAGGCAATGCACTGATCGGCGAGGAAAAAACCGCGATGATGGTGAAGGACAGCGGCGTCGATGCGGTGATCATCGGCAACGCGGCCTGAGGGTCCTGCGCCACTGCGTGCGGCCGTGCTGCCGCCCGAATCGAAACCCTGGGCATCCCCACCGTCACCCTCACGCGTGCGGATTTTCGCGGTGTAATGACCAATGCCATTTCCGGGTTGGGGCTCGCGCCCGACGCGGCGATGATTACCTTTCCCATCGACATGTTTTTACCGGGCAGCGACATTTCCGGCATTGAGGCGCGCAAGAACGAGTTTTACGACGCGCTCACCGGCTGGCAATCGAGCCGCACCAAGGCGGCCGCTGTTCCCATGCTGAAAGTGCAAGGCGAAACGTACGAAGACGCCTTGCAAAAGGCCAACCATTTGGCCATCACCAACTTGTGGGGTGACGGCCTGCCGCTGTGGCCGGCCACACGCGAACGCGTGAATCGCATCCTGCGCGGCACACCGCTGCCACGCGCGCACGTAATCGGCAAATTCCCGCCGCGCGGCGGCATCACCACGGTGGAAACCTGTGCGATTTCACTGGCAATGGCGGGCGGGCGGCCCGAATATCTGCCGGTGCTGGTTGCCGCGGTCGAGGCTTTTTTGCATCCCGAAACCAATGCCGAGCAATTGCAGGCCGCCAGCGGCAGCGCATTTCCGGTGGTAGTGGTGAACGGGCCGATTGCGAAACAGATTCGCTTGAACTCCGGCTTCGGCTGCCTGGGCCCTGATCCGCAAAGGCCGGCGGGTGCTTCAATTGGCCGCGCGCTGCGGCTGATCCAACAAAACGTCGGCGGCGCACTGCCGGGCATCGGCGCCATGGCCAACTATGGCGGCATGCGCAACGTCAATCTTGTCTTCGCCGAGGACGAGGACAACATTCCCGAAGGCTGGCCCACGCACGGCACCGAGCGCCACGGCTTTGCGCGCGAGACCAATTCCGTGTCGGTGTTTTTCTGCAATGGCGCAACCAATACGCGGCGGCGCGGTGCTAAAAAAGAGACGCCTGAAGAAGACGCCACGCAGGGCATGTATCGGCTCGCCGATTTCATGCGCGTGCCGAACTACACGAATCTCTCGGGCTACGAAAAAGGCACGCCGGGCGCAATTCTGATTCCCGGCGTAGTTGCCAACAACATGGCGAAGCTGGGCTGGACCAAGCCGAAAATGCGCGAATTCTTTTACCAGAACTCGCGCATCCCGCAGTCGGAAATCAAGCGCAACGGCGGCACGGCGTGGATCGAGATCGATTCAAACCCGATCACACGCGACAGTCTGAAGCAAGACCCGTGGCCGATTACCTCAAAGCCGGAAAACTTTATCGTGCTGGTGTGCGGCGGCGGCCATCCGACCAACAGCTTCTGGCTGCAGGGCTACAGCCCGCGCGTCATCGGCAAGGAAGTGCGCGTGCCAGAAACCTTCGAGGAATTGTTGACCGAAGCCGATCGGGATCTGGGGTGTGGCGACGACGTGTGCCGCATATAGCGCGAGGGCGCTACTTTAGCGACCGCACCGCCCGCACATAAGCGTTGTATTGCACCGTTTCCGTGTTGCACGCACCCTCGGTGTAATACACGACCCAGCCGCGCCCTTGCGATTGGGTGTCGCTGGTCCAGATGAAGAAAGCCCCGGCAGATTCAAACGCCGAGGCCAGATGCACCTTCGCCGCGCCGCCGCTGGTTTGCAACGGTTGACCGCCATCGGGCGGCATCATCAGTGACATGGCTTCTTCCAGCGTGGGCAGGCGCCAGTCGTCAAAGCCGCCGTAACGCTTGGCGTTGAGCGCTTGTATGTATTGTTCCGCGCCCTGCTGGCCGCCCTGCACTATCGTGCCGGAGCCACTACGTTGCCACATCAACCCTCGCACCGGGTTCACCACCATCAGGCCGCCGCCGTGCACCTGGGTTTCATATTGATGCGGGCCGCCGCGGCCCGCCGTGTTCCAGCCGGTACGATAAAAATTCTGCGTGACGATCATCACTTTGGCATCGTCCGCAGTCACGGTCAGTGGCGTGCTGCGCAACCGCGCACCCGCTGTACGCACCTGGCCGGAGGACTGCGGCGCCAGCGCCACCATCGCAGGCTGCGGCACCACCGGCACCGGGCCGTCGGGCGATGAACCGGCGAAATAAAACTTGCCTTCCAGCGGCGAACTCGACACCCACGGCTGCTGCTGGTTGGCGGTGGCGCGCTTGACGGCTACACCCACGTCGTTGAACACCGAAAACACATCCAGCCCGGGCGTAGCCACCGCCTTCGACAGCGCGCGGGTATACGGGCTGTGGCCGTCCACGCCGTCGGCGGCGACATTGCCCGGCTGTGTGGCATAGGCGATCAGCGTGCCTTCGGGCGCCTGCATTTGCGCAAGCCCCGTGCCGGTGGAACGCATGCCGGTGGTGGCGAACGGGTTGTTGCGGCAAGCGTCAAGGATCACCATGTTTAACCGCGTGCCGGCGAGTTCCATCTGGCGCAGCACCAGATCAACGTTGAGCAACTGAAAATCCGCGTCGGCCTCACGCGTCGGGTTCGCGTTCACCGGCACCAGGAAATTGCTGCCGCGAATTTGCAGGCCGTGCCCGGCGTAATAAAACAGTGCGACGTTGGCGCCCTGCACCGCCTTGCCGAAGGATTGCACCACGTTTTCAAAGCCCTGCTTATCAAGATCCACATGCGCCTTGCCGCCGACCAGTGTGAAGCCCAGCGCAGCAAGCGTTTCAGCCATCAACCGCGCATCCGGCCCGGGGTTCTCGAGCTTGGGTACGGAGACATAGTCGCTGTTGCCGATGATCAGTGCGACGCGGCGTTCGATCTGTTGCGCGGGCGCATCGTGTGCCGGCAACAAAGCGAGTAGCACCGACGCCGCCCATGCCAGGAATGGCAGCGCCCATCGTTTAAGCCGTTGCTGTGATTTCGTTGCAGGTGTCACTGTTGCGAACTGCGTCATCGTGGGCATCATGATATACAGCTTGCGGGTACCGTCAATGCCGGGCTTGCGGTAGCGTTGCGTATCCGTGCTAGCATGAATTGAATTTGGCTTGGCCGCTATCCAACCGTTGTCGCGCACATTTGTTCGGCGGCCAGCGGCTGCCCCAGCGAATACACCGTAACTATTTGTTTTTATTGAATATTTTATGCAGCCCTTGCAGTGTGGTTCCGTCACTGGCTGGTTGCTGGCGCTGCTGTCGCCATGGGCATTCGCACAGCCCGCCGCCACGAGCACAAGTTCAGCCTTTCCGGTGAAATCCATCCGCGTCATCGTGCCGTTTGGCCCGGGCGGCCCCAGCGACTATTTGGTACGCAGCGTCGGCATAAAACTCGCAGAATCGTGGGGCCAGCAACTGCTGGTGGATAACCGCACCGGCGCCAATGGCGTGGTCGGCGTGGAACTCGCCGCGCGCGCCGCGCCCGACGGCTACACGCTGGTGATGGCCACCAACGGCACGCACGGCATCAACGCCAGCCTCTACAGCAGGCTGCCGTACGACACGGTGAAGGATTTTGCCCCCATCACGCGCTTTGCACTGGCGCCGTATTTGTTGATCGCGCACCCGTCGCTGCCGGTGCACGGCGTAAAGGAGTTGATCGCACTGGCGCGGCAACGGCCCGGCGAACTGACGTGGTCGTATGGCGGCAGCCCGTCGCAACTGGCGGTGGAACTCTTCAAGAAAACGGCGGGCGTTAACTTGATCCCCGTGCCGTACAAGGGCAACGCACCGGCGATCACCGCCGCCATCAGTGGCGAAGTATCGTTGTCGTACGGCAACGTGGCGGCTTCCATGCCGCACGTACAGGCCGGCCGATTGCGCGCGCTGGCCGTCGGCAGTTTGCAGCGCCTCGCCACCGTGCCACAGATACCGACCGTCGCCGAAGCGGGCTTTGCGAACTTTGCGGGCTACGAAGCCGGCGCGTGGTACGGCCTTCTCGCGCCCGCCGCAACGCCGCGCGGCATTGTCGAACGCCTCAACGGCGAAATCACGCGCATCCTCAAGCTGCCCGACGTTCAGCAGCGCCTGCGTAACGAGGCCTACGCCATTTTCGCCGACACGCCGGAACAATTCGCCGCCGCCATCCGCGCCGAAATCGCCAAATGGGCGCCGATCGTGAAACAGGCTGGGCTGCGGGCCGAGTAATGCATTTGCGTTGCCGGCTAGTCGTGGCCGTTCCCATGGACGGCGCGCTGCTGGCACGGTGTAGAATGTCACCGTCCTTGTGAAACCATGCGCGCGCATCCTCAGCACTCATCCATGACCACACTTCGGCGACAGTTTGCTGGCGCGCTGCTGGCGTTGTTCATGGCAGCGTTCGCGGGTGCTGGCCTGGCGGCGGGGTTGGGCCCGATCAATCCGCAGTCACGCATTGGCCAGCCGTTTGCCGCCGACATCGACCTGATCAACGTAGGCCGCGATGATTTCATGGCGCTGAAAGTCGGTCTTGCGTCAGCCGCGTCCTACCGCGCGGCGGGGCTGACCCTGGACCCGGTGCTCAATTCACTGCGACTCACGCTGGAGCGGCGCGCCAACGGTGCACCGTACATACGCGCCATCACCACCCGCCGCGTGACCGAGCCCTATCTCGATGTGCTGGTTGAATTGTCCACGCCCGATGGCGGCTACAGCGTGCCTACACCGTGCTGCTGGATTTGCCAGATACCGCGCAAACCGCCGTCGCAGCAGCGCCTGCCACGACCGCCGCCGTGCCAGCAACAAAGCCGGATGCCACCCCGTCAGCGCAAACCGAGGCTCGGCCGCAGCGCGCACGCCCGCCTGTGCCGGCGTCCACCACCACTGGGCCAGCGCCGATTTCTTCCGCACCCGCCGCAGCCCCTCCGCCCGCCGCACGTGCACCCGCGACAACAGGCGCGTCAGTTACGCCAGCACCACCGGGCGAAATCGCACCAGGGGGGAAGCCAAGCGCCAAGCCATCCGCGCAACCGGGCGCGCCTGCGGCGCCACCGGCGACCACAACACCCGCGCCCGCTGAACCAGCCACACCGCCGACAACAGTGCCGCCAGCGCCCGTGGCTGACGCGCCATCGCCTTCAGCACCTGTCTCTTATACACATCTGACGCTGCCGACGAA
>OMIN01000045.1 GCA_900299145.1 Betaproteobacteria bacterium
CCCGCCAGCCGCGTGCAGCGGTCGAGCAGTTGCGCGTAGGTCCAGCGTTGATTGCCGTCGATCACCGCGGTTTTGTCGGCGAATACCAGCGCCGAGCGGCGCAGATACGCGGTAGGTGTCAGCGCTTCAAACGACATGAGTTGGTTAATCATATCTATTTGATTCAAAAGAGATTTTTATGAAGGTCGCGAATTTTGTCATCGCGCGCGAACCGGCATCAGGCGCGGCCCATTATAGCGCCGCGATGTGTTCGCCCGCTGTGCGGCGCGTGGCGCCTGTCCGGTAGAACGGGGATGGCAGTAAGATGTTTATCCGCAGAACCTGTCGACCTACTCCCGCCAACGGATTGATCCCATGACTGAACTGATCGCCCCCACGCTCGCCACCTTGTCGGAGCAACCGCAAGTCAAACAGGCGATGCTGTTTCTTGAGCGTGACGCCGGGCGCACGCTCGAACAGCAGCTCGCGTTGACCACGATCGAAGCGCCGCCGTTCAAGGAGGCGGCACGGGCTGCGCATTTTCGCGACTTGTTGTCGCAGGCGGGATTGCCCGATGCGCGCGTCGACGCCGAGGGCAACGTCATCGCCGTGCGCAAGGGCATGGGCACCGGCGCGCCGGTGCTGGTGCTGTCGGCGCACCTCGATTCAGTGTTCCCGGAAGGAACCGATGTCACCATCAAGCAAAAAGACGGACGGTACTACGCGCCGGGCATACGTGACGATACGCGCGGGCTGGCCGCCGTGCTGGCGGTGGCACGCGCGTTTGCCGACGCAAATGTTCAGACCGTGGGTGACGTGTGGTTCGTCGGCACTGTGGGCGAGGAAGGGCTGGGCAACCTGCGCGGCGTGCGGGCGCTGTTTCGCGACCATGCGGGCATCGACGGCTTCATTTCCATCGACGGCGGCGACATGGGGCGGGTTACGCTGGGTGCGACGGGCAGCCAGCGCTATCGCGTGACCTATCGCGGCCCCGGTGGACACAGTTTCGCGGCTTTTGGCGTGCCCAGCGCGGCGCATGCCATGGGGCGCGCAATTGCGCAGATCGCGGATTTGCGCACGCCAACTGAACCCAAGACCACGTTCAACGTCGGGCGCGTGCGTAGCGGCACGGGCGTTACGGCCATTGCCGAAGAGGCGCAGATGGATGTCGACATCCGCTCGAATTCGGCCGAAGAACTGGCGCGCACGGTCGCGGCGGTGCTCGCGATCATCAAGGCGTCGGCGCGTGACGAAAATGCGCGCTGGGGATCGAGCGAATTAAAGGTTGAGGTAGAAGACCTCGGCGCGCGGCCGGCGGGCCATCAGGCACAGACGATTCCCATCGTGTGTGCGACGGTGGCCGCCGTGCAGTCGCTCGGTGTCGAGCACATTCAGTACGGTTACAGCTCGACCGACTGCAATATTCCGATCAGTCTGGGTATTCCTGCGATTGCCAT
This sequence comes from Betaproteobacteria bacterium, assembly GCA_900299145.1. Lineage (GTDB taxonomy): Bacteria > Pseudomonadota > Gammaproteobacteria > Burkholderiales > SG8-41 > UBA5216. The sequence continues at coordinate 1,437 of OMIN01000045.1, forward strand.
TCCGGGTGGGGGCGCGAGCGGCGGCAATCATTCACTCGGGGAATGGTACGACCCGACGTTGGGGCATCTGGGGCCGCAGAATGCATTGCTGACAGTGCTTCTGTTGACTGGCCTTGCGGGGGTGACAGCGCCGCAACTGGTGCAAATGGCGAAGCCGAATTGATAATAAGTATTTGATTTTAAAAGATTAATTATTGTTCCCCTGCAAGCCCTTGGGATACGCCGCAGCCAGCTTGCGGCGCGCGATGATGACGAGATGCTGCCGAAGTTGTGCTTCGCGTGCGATGTTGTTCTCAAACGCGCCGGCCCGGATGTCGCGGGCAAATTGGCGGTTTCGGGTTTTCAGGTCGTCGAAATTCTTGGCGTCGTTGTAAAGCAGATTGAGGCCGCGTGTTTCATCGGCGGTATCTTTGTCCTGCGCTGCAAGTTCGCGCGCGGCGATGCCCAGCGAATTGGCGATCATGCGCAGCGGGTAGAGTTGTTCCGGCGCAGCGCCGGGCAACACTGCTCGCGCGAGGGTGTCGTTGGCGATCTGGATGAGTTCCAGCGGCGTGGGTCTGTCGTTCATGGTGGTCGGTTAAAGTTTATCCGTTAGCATCAGCACATCCCATTCGAGTTCAGCGACGATTTTGCCGGTGAGCGCGAGTTCCAGCGACGGCTCCACGCCCGACAAATGCCGCTGCGCCTGTTGCAGCGCGATGATGGCCCAGCGGATGTGCGCCATTACCTGCCAGTAACGCAAGTCGTTTTCGCGGACCTTTCGTCCACTTTCGGCTTCGTACGCAGGGATGAAGTCATTTAAATCGGCGACACCGCCGACGATGTGATGCTCGTGCCGGAAGCACCAGCATTTGGCGCAGATCCAGCCGATGTCTTCCAGCGGATTGCCGAGCGCGGCGAATTCCCAATCCAGCAGCCCGGCGAGTTTGCCCTCATGCACCAGGTAGTTTCCGGTGCGAAAGTCGCGGTGCACGAAGGTGGTTTCTTCCTCGGCGGGCGCGCGGCGTTCGCACCATCGCAGCCCCCACTCGAGCACCGGATGGGGTTCGTCGAGGGTGTCGAGATAATTGCGGCAGGCCTGGATGACGTCGCGGGCGTGATACGTTTTCAGAAATGGCAGCGCGTTCAATGCTTTCGCCGACGGGATTGCGTGGATACGCGCGGCGGCTTGCGCGAGTTCGCGGGCGAGCGCGCCACGATCCAGCGGAAGCCGCACGACTTTGTGGCCGGCTGCCACGCCCGGCAGCTTTTCCATGATGAAAAACGGCTTGCCTAGGATGGCGGCGTCATTGCAAAGAAACAGCGGCTTGGGCGCTCGCAGGCCGTGGGCATGGGCGAACGCGATGATTGCGTGCTCGCGCTCGCGAGGCAGGCTTGCGGCCACCGTCGCGGGCGCGTCGGTGCGCAGTACCCATGTGTGCTTGCCCGCCTGCGGCCCGCCGGTGATGTCGACGTCGATTTGCCAGTTTTGCTGGATGGCGCCGCCGGAGAGTAACGTGATGGCGTTGACTTCGACGCACTCGGCGGCGCATGTCGAGGTCAAATAGTTGGCCACTACGTCACTGCTGGGGGCGGCGGATTGAGTTAGTGTGGCAGGCATTCAATTGCGCAGTAATGAAAACCCTCCACTGTCATTCCCGCGAAAGCGGGAATCCATAAGCCTGTCTAATACGGCACTGTGTTATGGATTCCCGCTTTCGCGGGAATGACAGCTTATGGGGTGAGGCTTTTCTTGTTAAGGGAATGACGCATGAGCCATGGAAAATCGAGCGTGTGCGGTTACTATTGTCACTGTACCGACGCCAACCCACAACCACCGCCAGTGCTATGATTAATCTTTCAATCATGCCGCAGGGGTTTCCATGATCAAGGATTTCGATCACGTGGTGTTGACCACGGCTGATCTGGACAAGTGTCTCGATTTTTACACGCGCGTGCTGGGCATGCGCGTGGAACGTTACCAGTCGCGCGGCGTGGAGCGTGTCGCGTTGCGTTTTGGCGACCGTAAGTTCAATGTGCATCCGCCCGGCGCTGGCGTGGGGCTGGTTGCCAATAAGCCGACGCCCGGTTCGCTGGATTTTTGCTTTCTTGCCGATAAGCCCATGGACGAAGTGATCGCGCATCTGAAGGCCTGTAACGTCGAAATCATCGCCGGGCCGGACAAGCGCCAGGGTGCGCGATTCGATCTGCGCTCTGTTTATATGCGCGATCCGGATGGCAATCTGGTCGAAATCAGCGAGCCGTTCTGACCGTGTCCACCGCGCAAACCTGGCAGGACATACTCGCTGTGCCGCGCGAGCGGTTGAATCTCGCCGAAGCGGCGCTGGTGATCGCGCGTGATGCGTATCCACTGCTCGACACCACGGCGTATCTCGCGCGTATTGACGATCTGGCGGCGGTGTTGAAGCAGCGGCTGCCCGCCGATATCGCCGGCGCGGAGAAACTTGCGCGGCTGATACATTATCTGTTTACCGAACTCGCATTCACCGGCAACAGTGAAGATTATTACGATCCACGCAACAGTTTTCTCAATGATGTGATCGACCGCAAACTTGGCATCCCGATCACGTTGTCAGTACTGCTGATTGAGGTTGGGCGCCGTTTGGGGCTGACGATGAGCGGCGTGTCCTTCCCGGGGCATTTCCTGGTGAAATGCGCGTTGCGCGACGGCGCGGTGATCATTGATGCCTACGCGAAAGGCGCAACGCTCGGGATCAAGGATCTGCAAAAGCGCCTGCGCGCGTTAAGCGGCGGCGTGGATGTCGCGCCGGAAGCGGTGATGCGCCTTTTGAACGCGGCGGCGCCCGCCGACATCATCGCGCGCATGCTACGCAATCTGGTGGCCATTTACCGTGAGCGCGGCGGGCGTGGCGGGCGCGACGACAGGGCGCGCGCGCTGACGCTGGTGAATCAGGTGATCGACTTGTGTCCGCAAGCCGCCGACGATTACCGCACGCGCGCGCGGCTGCTGGAAGAACTGGAATGCTTCCGCGCGGCGCTGGCGGATTACGAGATGGTGGAGAGTCTGACGCCTGACGCTGCCGATGCCAGCGCTGTGCGCAGCAAGATTGCGGTATTGCGTGAGCGTGTGTCGCGGTTGAACTGATTTATAACTATCTGATTTAAAAAGAGTTTTATTTCGAGCTGGCGGGCAACTTTGGCGCGCGGGTGCGCTCTATAATGATCGTACCGCAATAATCCGGAGCAGCAATGGAACATTATGTATGGTGGGCGGTGGCGGGCATTGGCCTCATCATCGTGGAGATGTTGTCGGGCACGCTGATATTGCTGGTGCTTGGGCTGGCGGCATTCGGCGGCGCCTTGGCCGCGTGGCTGGGCGCGTCGTTTGCAGTGCAGGCGGCGGTGGCGGTGGCGCTGGCGGCGGTGGGTATGCTGGTCGCCAGCAGCCTGAAAAAGAAAAAATCCGCCGCCGACAAAATCAGCGATTCGCTCGACGTGGGCCATACGGTGCTGCTTGAATCGTGGGTCAGCGAAGCCGATGGCGTGGCCAAGGTGCGTTATCGCAACGCCACGTGGGATGCTCGTGTCACCGGCACGCGTACGCCAGGCGGCACGGTCTTTTATATCGTCGCCACCGACGGTAATACCTTGCATATTTCCAGCACAAAGGCACAGTAGTGCAATAACTCTTAAAGGGGAAGAACATGATCGCGAAAGTCGTGGGCGTCATCATTCTGACCGTGGTGCTGGTCGCCATGGACATGGGCAAGCTGGCGATTCCGTTTTTTCTGATCGGGCTGGTGGTGGTGGCGGGCTGGGAGGCGATGCGCCAGGTGCCACAACAGCAGGCTTGGGTGGTGGAGCGGCTGGGCAAGTTTCACACGGTGCTGGAGCCGGGGTTGAACTGGATCACGCCGTTTCTCGACAAGGTGGCCTACCGCCATTCGCTGAAAGAAACGCCGCTCGACGTGCCGGAGCAGGTGTGCATTACCAAGGATAACACCCAGCTCGGCGTCGACGGCATCATCTATTATCAGGTGACCGATCCCAAGCTCGCGTCGTATGGCTCGTCGAATTACGTCGCGGCGGTGACGCAACTTGCTCAAACCACGCTGCGCTCCGAAATCGGCAAAATGGAACTCGACAAAACCTTCGAGTCACGCGATGAAATCAACCGTCAGGTGGTGTCGGTGCTCGACGAAGCCGGTCGCACGTGGGGCGTAAAGGTGCTGCGTTACGAGATCAAGAATCTGACGCCGCCAGAAGCGATTCTGCGCTCGATGCAGGCGCAAATCACCGCTGAGCGCGAAAAACGCGCTTTGATCGCGAAATCGGAAGGCCAGCGTCAGGAGGAAATCAATCTCGCTGAGGGCGTGAAGCAGGCGGCGGTGTTGCAATCCGAGGGTGAACGCATTTCGCAGATCAACAAGGCCGAGGGTGAAGCCAAGGCCATAACGACTATCGCAGATGCAACCGCGGCGGCAGTGCGCACGGTGGCGGCGGCGATGAATGAGCCGGGCGGTATGAACGCAGCGAACCTGAAGGTCGCGGAGCAATACATCACCGCGTTCGCGGGCATGGCAAAAACCAACAACACCATGATCGTGCCGGGCAACGTGGCGGACGTGGCGACCATGATCGGCACGGCGATGAATACGCTGAATACCATCAAGCCGGGCGGCGGTGCGGCGGGGCGGTCGTAGTAGGCGTCAGGCGGCATATGCCGTATCGGTTCAAGAAATTAGGGTCGTATGGTTTTGCCGAACTATGCAAGGCGCATTTGCCGTTCAGTATTGGCGGTACAGCTTTATTTGTGCAGGTTTTGTACTTGGAAAGGCCGCGAGGCCGATACCCTTAGACAGACTGTAACCATATCATCGCGGTCCGGTCATCGCTTTTGATGCCGAACCCGTTTACTGTAGCGTGCGCAAGCGTCGTGAAAGTTGTGCGTGCCAGATCGTTGCGCAGGTCGTTCTGGAGGCTCGGTATTCTTGAGCAGAAGAACGCTTGCATTGTTCCAATATGATTTATCGTCCTGAGGTCGACGGCCTGCGCGCCGTCGCTGTCTTAGGCGTCATCCTTTACCATTGTGGGAGTCCGCTTGCACCCGGCGGATTCCTAGGTGTAGATATTTTCTTCGTTATCAGTGGTTATCTTATTACGTCGATCTTGATGACGGAGGTCGCCAGCGGACGAATGAGCCTCGGCACCTTCTATGAGCGCCGGGTGCGCCGTCTTGCGCCAGCCTTTTTTGTGGTGATGCTTTTCACGACCTTGGCTGCGTGGTTATTGCTTCCAACGCGCCAGATGCTTGACTATGGTCGCAGTCTGGCGGCCGCCAGTCTGCTTGCCTCAAATATCTTGTTTTGGCGCGGTAGCGGATATTTTGATCTTGAAGCAGATTCACGACCCCTTCTGCACACCTGGAGTCTGGGTGTTGAAGAACAGTTTTACATCATCTACCCGCTACTGTTGTTATGGGCGTTGAGGCGAAGCCGCTTGGCATTGAGCGTTATCTTGGTTGCCGGGGTTGCCGCGTCCTTTGCATTGTCGCTCAGCCAGTGGGAGCTACGTCCGACTGCGAATTTCTATCTCCTGCCCACCCGGGTTTGGGAATTGTTGACAGGCGCCTTGGTGGCAACAACGCCCGTCGTGAGAATACAAAGAATTCCCATATGGCTGCGCGATATTTTCTGCGCGATCGGGCTTTTTTTGTTGGTCTATGCGCTTGCCTTTACCAACACTAAGGCGGGCGTTTCTCCTTGGGTGCAGTTGTTGCCCGTTGTTGCAACCGCCGTGCTTTTGGCTTTGATCAAGCCCGATTTGGCAGTGTTTCGCGTACTTACCCTGCGCCCCTTGGTATTTGGAGGACTGATTTCCTATTCTGCGTACCTGTGGCATCACCCGATCGTTGATTACGCAAAAGCGCTGGATATCATTACTGCTGACCCCCGGTCGGTAGTCCTGCCGATCACCTTGACGTTCACGCTTGCGGCAGTGACATGGGTATGGGTAGAGCAACCGTTGAGGCGACGTGCCACTCGAGATCGCGGTGCTGTCTTTAAACTGGCTGCACTTGGCTCTTCCATGCTGCTGATGATGGGGCTGGTGCTGTCATCGCCAGGGCAATTGCAGGAACTCAGAGTTGGCCCCGCGACGCTGGCAGAGGAAGCCGCGATTCAATCAGAATTTCTGGAAAGGCAACACGCCATTCGCTCAGGAACTTGCAGTTTCAATGGACTATACGGCCGCTATACGGTCTTTGCGGAATTTATGGCTGCATGGAATTGCTGGGGCGAGGACAATCCCCGCCACGTAGTGCTTGGCGACAGCCACGCGGCTGACATAGCAGTGGCCTTGCGAAGCACCGGTCTGAAAGTGGGGCAAATGACGGGAGCCGGTTGTTCGTTGGTTCCTTCCCGAATGGATGCAATGTGCCGAAGGCAGTTTGATTTTGTCTTGCGGCACGCAGCCAATAAGAACGTCAAATTCCTGATACTCGGCAATCGATATCAATCCGAGGAAATGATTGAATCGGCCATATCGGAAATGTCCCAATATTGGAAGTTGCCCGGCGTGGAAATCTGGGTGTTTACCGGATTGCCGGAGTTTCCCAATCTCACGGTAGCGCGCCCTCGTGCGGCGATGTTGGGCAGATCGATTGACGGGCTTAAGGCAAATGAAACGGCAATCCGCGATAGTGAAATGTTTGCTGAAGCATTTTCTAAAAGTATGACTGGGGTACGCATTTTTAATTCCCGCCGGATTTTCTGCAGCATTTATCCACAAGCGGGGTGTGTGTGGCGTATTGCGGATAAGGTTTTGTCTCTGGACGGCCATCATTTAACTACAACAGGAGCAGCCCTTTTCGGCGCCCGTTTCAGGGAATTGGAAATGAATTATGATTTGCAATAACTTTACGCGACGTATATACAGGCGTATCCGATGGTGCGGAAGCAAAACGCAGCGATAGCAATGGTTTGACCATTCGCCACGCATCACTAGCGTACGAGGTAAATTCTTGAGAACCGGGGCTATCGGAGCTTCGAAGACGGACATTTCGCGCATCTCTTGCTCTATCCGTGCTGCAAAACCGTCTGACATGACACCCTGTGGTGCCCGACGAGCCTGTATCTGCACTTGTGCTATGAGGCCATTGGTGAGCATTTCGGTTAGGAGCCGGTATCGTGCCAAGACACCAATTCGCCTAGTGGCTAATAAAAAACGCCGCAAAAATGCGGCGTTTTTTAATTGGGAGAACGCAGCAGCGTATCAGTCGTCAGCGGGTGTTTCTTGTTCAACCGCTTGCAGCTGAAAAGGCGCTTCCGCTTTCGGTTCCACCAATTGCGCCGCCGGCGCAGCTTCAGAGGGCATGGTTACGACAGCCTGTTGCTCGGCGGCCGCGCGGATGGGCAAGTTGGCTTCAGGTACTTCCAGTGCAGCGGAGCGTGCGGGCGTCCAGTCATCCGCCCGAGTGGTATTCAACAGCGTGCCGCCGGCTTCCGGCGCATCGGGGAAGGGCGAACGCGGTGCACGAGCCCGTGCGGGCGCTTCAATGGCGGCGCCATCGTCTTTTTCACGCGGCGGCGCGCCGTCGTAAACCAGATTGCGGCGGCGTTGCAGATAGGCGTCGCGAACAAACTCGTATTGATCGAGTGCGGCGGTTTCGAGAATTTTCGAGGTGTCGAGCAAGTCGGCGCGCTGGCTCAACGCGCGCAAGCCCCACAAACCGTTGCGCAGGCGCATTGAACGCACATAGGTAATCGGGTCGGTGCGGTAATCGACCGCGCGGCCCACGGTGTCGCGCAGATTGCTGGGGCCGAGAATCGGGATCACCAGGTAAGGGCCGTCGCCGATTCCCCACCAGCCAAGCGTCTGGCCGAAATCTTCGTTATGCTTTTCAAGACCAATATTGGTGGCGACATCAAATATGCCGCCAACACCCACAGTGGTATTCACCAGTACGCGGCCCACATCGGACACCGCATTGACCACCTTTCCCTGCAAAAGGTTGTTCAGCGCGATCAATACATCGTTGACATTGGCAAATACGTTGGACACACCGGTGCGAACAGCGGCCGGGAGCACGGCGCGGTAGCCTTCTGCCACGGGCCGGATAATGGCGGTATCCACGCCGTCGTTAAAGCTGTAAATGGCGCGATTCATGGGCTCCAGTGGATCGCGGGGGCTATTGGTGGCGCAGCCGCCCAGCAGTGCCAGTGGCAATAGCAGCGACAGCAACAGACTTTTCAGGCTGCGCGAAATAGGACGCGCCTCGGAGTAAGGTGGCATGGGTTAAGACCTTGTTTTTCTTGGTTTTGCTGTTTTTTTGTTGCGTTCTTTGCTGATATGCAAAAGTCACAATACCCTGACATTATAGCAAGCACCGGCCCGTGGCCGCAGCAATTGCGTGCCTTGCGGCTGTGCCATTTCCCCCAGTGTGCGATTCATACATCGTTAACGGCAGGTTGCCGGGCACCTTGATTGGAGTGATATTTTAGGTGAGGTATGTTATTTAAGTATATGATTTATAATAAGTTATTTATTTAACCCTAAATTAAAATAGCGGTGTTTGCTAAAATATGCGCGTAGCGGCGCGGATCTGGGTTTGCGCGCATGTTCTTGCGTTGGCATTTGCTCTGGCTATTTGCAAACTAACTTATAACAATTTCGCGAGCGGGCCTTGGCCTGCACGCGTATTTGGCAACGCGCCGTCCGTCCCCGCCAATTTCCCTGAATGAGGCCGTCACCATGCTGGATAAAGTGAAATCTGCCGTGCAGTTAAAGGACATGAGCCTGTTTCGTCAGCAGTGCTACATCAACGGCGCGTGGGTGGACGCCGACGATAAATCGACGCTGACGATATATAACCCGGCCAACGGCGAACTGGTCGGCACCGTGCCCAAGATGGGCGCGGCCGAAGCCAGACGCGCCATCGAAACCGCGCACGAAGCGTTCAAACTGTGGCGGCAGAAAACCGCCAAGGAGCGCGCGGCAATGCTGCGTAAATGGTTCGAGTTGATGGTGGCCAATACCGACGACCTCGCGGTGCTGATGACGCTGGAACAAGGCAAGCCCTTGGCGGAATCGAAAGGCGAAATCGGCTACGGCGCCTCCTTCATCGAATGGTTTTCAGAAGAAGCCAAGCGCGTCTACGGTGACACGATCCCGGCGCAGGCGCCCGATAAACGTATTGTCGTCATCAAACAGCCCATTGGCGTGTGTGCGGCAGTGACGCCGTGGAACTTCCCCAACGCGATGATTACGCGCAAGGCCGGCCCGGCGCTGGCGGCAGGCTGCACCATGGTGATCAAGCCAGCGTCGCAAACGCCGTTTTCTGCGCTGGCACTGTGCGAACTGGCTGAGCGCGCGGGCATACCCAAGGGCGTGGTATCGGTGATTACCGGTTCATCGGGCCCGATCGGCCATGAACTGACGACGCATCCGCTGGTGCGCAAATTTACTTTTACCGGCTCCACTGAAGTCGGTAAGCAACTGATGGCGCAGTGCGCGGGCACGGTGAAAAAAGTGTCGCTGGAACTGGGCGGCAACGCGCCGTTTATTGTGTTCGACGACGCGGATATCGATTCGGCGGTGGAAGGCGCAATGGCCTCCAAGTTCCGCAACACGGGGCAAACCTGCGTGTGCGCGAATCGTATTTTTGTGCAGGATGGTGTTTATGACACGTTCGCCAAAAAGCTCTCGGACAAAGTCTCGGCGATGCCCGTGGGGAACGGCATGGAAGCCGGCGTGATGCAAGGCCCGCTGATCGACAAAAACGCCGTGCTGAAGGTGGAAGAACACATCACCGACGCACTCGCCAAGGGCGCACGCGTGGTGACCGGTGGCAAGCGTCACGCCAAGGGCGGGCAGTTCTTCGAGCCGACGGTACTTGCAGATGTGAAGTCCGACATGAAAATCACGCACGAGGAAACCTTCGGCCCGGTCGCGCCGCTGTATCGGTTCAAGACCGAAGCTGAATTACTGGAACGCGCCAACGACACCGAGTTTGGTTTGGCCGCGTACTTTTACAGCCGCGACATCGGCCGTATCTGGCGCGTGGCCGAAGGGTTGGAATCCGGCATCGTCGGCATCAACGTCGGCATTATCTCGACCGAAATCGCGCCCTTCGGCGGCGTGAAAGAATCCGGCATCGGCCGCGAAGGCTCCAAGTACGGTATCGAGGAATTCCTTGAAGTGAAGTATTTGTGCATGGGTGATGTGACGAAGTAATGGGTGAACAGGAAACGGCTGGCGGTAAACAGTGAACCGTAAACGGTGAACAGTGTTCGTGCCGGCTCGCGGATAACGGTTTACTGTTCACTGTTTACGGTTCACTCAAATACGGCTTACAGCTCATCCATATAACTCTAAGAAATATTCAATTAAATCAAATAGTTATTATGAAATCCGCACCAAAAATTTATCTGATCCACGCCACCGACGTTTCCATTCCTCCGATAGTTTCGAGCTTTCGCGCGAGTTGGCCGCAGGCGCGAGTGGCGAACTTGATGGAAGACTCCTTCATGCCCGATCTTGCTGCGGAAGGGCGGCTGACCGATGCAATGATTGAGCGCTTTGTGCACATCGGCCATTACTGCGTAAAGGGCGGGGCCGACGCGATTCTGTTTGCGTGTTCGGCGTTCGGCCCGGCAATCGACGAATGCCGCCGCCAGTTGAAAATCCCAGTGCTCAAACCCAACGAAGCCATGTACGAAGAACTGGTCAAGAAAAACTGTTCAGCGAGCCTCCTGGCGACGTTTCCGCCGTCGATTCCGTCGATGGTGGCCGAGATCACCGACATGGCGAAGGCCAAGGGCACCGACGTCAAATTGAACACGCAACTGGTTGAAGGCGCACTGGCCGCGTTGCAAGGCAACCAGCCCGACGAACACAACCGATTGATTGCTGAACTCGCGGGCAAACAGCAGTGTGATGTGATCGCGTTTGCGCAGTTTTCCATGGCACCGGCGTTGAAGGGCGCATTGGCCCGCACCAAGACGCCGATACTCACCACGCCAGATAGCGCGGTGGCGAAGTTGAAGACCATGCTGGCGTGATCTTTGTCCCCTTCCTTTCAAGGGGAAGGCGTAATCCTTGGAGGCGCATGTGAATCTCGAGCGAAAGTGGATTGCGTGGTGTTTCGGGAGCTGGATGCTGCTGGCCGGTGCTGCGGCAATCGCCCAGCCTATCGAGCCGCTGCTCGACCAGGCTATCGCAGGCAATCACCGTTCCCGCGCGGACAAGGCGCGTGATCAATATCGCCATCCGCGCGAGACGTTGCTGTTCTTCGGCTTGAAGCCCGACATGACCGTGGTGGAAATCTGGCCGGCGGCGGGCTGGTATGCGGAAATCCTTGCGCCGGTGTTGCGCGACAAGGGCCAGTACTATCTGGCGCACGTGGCCATCGAAAACCCGCGTCTGGAAAACTGGCAGCGCGATTCGCGCGAACGCCTGGAAACGCGTTTGGCGCGCACGCCGGCGCTTTACGGCAAGCCGGTGTTTACGTCGCTGGGGCCGCCGGAATGGCTGAATATCGCGCCGCCGGGCAGCGCCGACATGGTGTTGACGTTTCGCAACGTACATAACTGGAGTCTTGCCAAAACCGACGCCGTCGTGTTCAAGGCTTTTTTTGATGCGCTAAAACCCGGCGGTACGTTGGGGGTGGTGGAGCATCGCGCGAACCCGGGCACGTCGTTCGAGCAGCAGGTGAAAACGGGCTATATGACCGAGGACTATGTGATTGGCCTTGCCGAAAAAGCCGGGTTCAAGCTGGTGGGTAAGTCGGAAGTCAATGCCAACCCGAAAGACACCAAGGATCATCCGAACGGCGTGTGGACGCTGCCCCCGATGTCGCGCGGGCGGCTGGATCCGGAAAAATATCTGGCGATAGGCGAGAGCGACCGCATGACGCTGCGCTTTGAAAAGCCAGCTGTGCGTGAACAATCGAAATAAAATATTGTTTAAAAACAAATACTTAAGTTTTTCCGTGGCGATGCCGCTATTGGTGCTGGCGGGTGCCTGCGCGGAAAAGCCGGTGGAGTCACCATTGCCGCCGCTGGTGGTGACGCAGGCGGTGGCGGCGGGCGATGCACGCAGTCTGGCGACGTTTGCCGGTGAAGTGCGCGCGCGCAGCGAGAGTGCCCTGGGCTTTCGCGTGGGGGGCAAAATCACCGAGCGGCTGGTGGATGTGGGCACTGCGGTGAAACCTGGCACGCCGCTCGCCCGCATGGATGCCCGCGATTTGCAGTTGGGTTCGGCTGCCGCGAAAAGCCAGCTCGCCATGGCGCAGGCCGATCTCACGCAGGCGCAGGCGGATTACGCGCGCTACAGCGATTTGTTCCAGAAAAAATTCGTCAGCGCTGCCGAGATCGACAAACGCAAGGCTGCGCTTGATGTCGCCGAAGCGCGTCTCGCGCAGGCGAAGGCGCAGCTTGACGTGGCTGACAACCAGAATACCTATGCCGTGCTTGCCGCCGATCGTGCGGGCGTGATTACCACGGTGGAGGCCGACGCGGGGCAGGTGGTGGCAGCGGGACAAACCGTGGTGCGGCTCGCGCGCGACGGTGAAAAGGAAGTGCTGATTACCGTGCCGGAAAACCGGCTGCCGGAGGTGCAATCCGCGCGCGATATCGAAGTTACGCTGTGGGCCGCGCAAAACGCCCGCTATGCCGGAAAAATCCGGGAAATTGCGCCCAATGCCGACGCGGTGACGCGCACCTACGCCGTGCGTATTGCGGTGCCGGGCGCCGACGCGGCGATGCGCCTGGGCATGACGGCCACCGTGGTGATGCGGCAGGCTGCGGCGCAGGAGGTGATGGTGCTGCCGCTTACCGCGCTCTATCAGCAGGGCGAAAAAACCGCGCTGTGGGTGGTGGATGCCGCGAAGGACGGAACGCACGCGGTGCGGCTCGCGCCGGTGACCGTAGGCGTGTTCCGCGAAGACACCGTTACCATCACTGGCGGCGTGAAATCCGGCGATACCGTGGTGACGGCGGGTGTGCACAAACTGACAGCCGGGCAAAAAGTGCGGCTGGCGGCCGCGCCGGTGCGCAAGTAGCCGCCGCCGAACGAGCGCCGGCGGCAGCACATGAAATCCTTCAATCTGTCTGAATGGGCGCTGGCGCACCAGCAACTGGTGTTGTATTTCATCGTTGCCCTGATGGTGTCCGGCGTGCTCGCCTATGGCAATTTGGGACAGGCCGAAGACCCGGAATTCACCATCAAGGTGATTGTGATCAACACGCAGTGGCCCGGCGCATCCGCCGAGGAGGTCGAGCAGCAGGTTACCGAAAGGCTCGAAAAAAAATTGCAGGAAACGCCGTGGCTGGACCACGTACGCAGTTACTCGCGTCCGGGCAATTCCATGATTTTTGTGCTACTGAAGGACTACACGCCGCCAAAAGATGTACCCGACGTGTGGTACCAGGTGCGCAAAAAAATCGGCGACATGCGCCACACGCTGCCGCGTGGCGTGCAGGGGCCGTTCATTAACGATGAATTTGGCGACACCTACGGCACCATTTATGCGTTTACCGCCGACGGCTTCAGCTATGCACAGATGAAGGAATATGCGGAATCCGCTCGCAAGGATTTACTGCGGCTGCCCAACATTGCGAAGGTAGAACTGCTGGGCGAGCAGCCGGAAAAAATCTACGTTGAAATTTCGCACAAGAAGCTCGCTACGCTGGGCATCGAGCCGTTGCTCATATTCAACATACTTGATGCGCAAAATTCGATGACGCCGGCGGGCAGCGTGGATACCGCCAGCGACCGCATTTATCTCAGAGTGTCGGGCGATTTCGATTCGGTGGAAAGCATTCGCGAGATCGGCATTCGCGCCAACAATCGGCAGTTTCGTCTTGGTGACATTGCACGTGTGTATCGAGGCTACGCCGATCCGCCGTCGCTGAAAATGCGCTATCAGGGCAAGGACGCCATCGGCCTTGCGGTGTCGATGGCCAAGGGGGGCAACATCATTGATCTGGGCAGGCAACTGGATCCTGCCATTGCACGCATCCGCGCCAATCTGCCAGTGGGACTGGAGCTGCATTCGGTTGCGAATCAGCCGACGGTGGTGCAGCGCTCGGTACGTGAATTCATGCGCACGCTGGGCGAGGCGGTGGCGATCGTGCTGCTGGTGAGTTTTGTGTCGCTCGGGTTTCGCACCGGCGTGGTGGTGGCGCTGTGCATTCCGTTGACGCTGGCGGTGACGTTTCTGTTCATGAAAATTTTCGGCATTGATTTGCAGCGTATTTCGCTGGGCGCACTGATCATCGCGCTGGGTTTGCTGGTGGACGACGCCATTATTGCGGTGGAAATGATGGTGAACAAAATGGAGCAGGGCTGGGAACGCGCGCGCGCGGCGGCGTTTGCCTACACCAGCACCGCGTTTCCGATGCTCACTGGCACGCTTGTGACCGCAGCGGGCTTTTTGCCCGTGGGTTTTGCGAAGTCGTCCGCCGGGGAGTACACGTTTTCGATTTTTGCGGTAGTGACACTGGCGCTGCTGATTTCGTGGGTGGTGGCGGTGATCTTCACGCCGTATATCGGCTATAAAATTTTGCCGAATTATCAGGTGCATCCTAATGCGCACGAGGATGCCGTGTATCAGAAAAAGTTCTATGTGATTTTCCGCCGCATGGTGACGTGGTGCGTGCGCTTTCGCAAGACCGTGCTGCTGGCGACGGGTTTGTTGTTCGCGGCGGCGCTGGTGGGATTTGCATTGGTGGAACAGCAGTTTTTTCCGTCGTCGAACCGGCCGGAGCTGTTGATTGATCTTTCGCTGCCAGAAGGCGCATCGATACGCGGCACGCACACCGAAGTGCAAAAAATGGAACAAGTGCTGGCAAAAGACCCCGACATCGAACAGCACTCGGTCTACGTCGGCGGCGGCGCGCCGCGGTTTTATCTGCCGCTGGATATACAGTTGCCCAACGCATCGTTCGCGCAGTTCGTGGTGCTTGCCAAAAACAACGATGCGCGCGAGCGGGTCTACGCGCGCGTGAAAGCCGCGCTGGAAAAAGATTTCCCGATGGTGCGCGGGCGCGTGAACCGGCTGGAAAACGGTCCGCCGGTGGGCTACCCGATACAGTTTCGCGTTGCCGGGCCGAACCCGGAAACGGTGAAGACGCTGGCCAATGAGGCTGCCGCCATCGTGCGTGGCAACCGCCATGTGTTCAACGTGCATCTGGATTGGAACGAGCGCGCCAAGGTGGTGAAAATCAATGTCGATCAGGACAAGGCGCGTGCGCTCAATATCACCTCAGCGCAATTGTCGGCGGTGTTGAATTCCATACTTACCGGTTACAGCATCACGTTCTTGCGTGAAGGCGACAAGCTGATCGAAGTACTGGCGCGCGCGGAGGCCGCCGAGCGCATGGACATCGGCGCCGTCGGCGATTACAACATTCCTCTCACGGGCGGGCGCACTGTGCCACTGTCGCAACTGGCGGCGATTACCTATGAGCTCGAAGACGGTGTGGTTTGGCGCCGCAACCGGTTGCCCACGGTAACGGTGCGCGCGGATATTCAAGGTAGCATTCAGGCGCCGGTGGTCACCGCGCAAATCGATCCGCTGCTGCAACCGCTGCGAGAAAAACTGCCGCCGGGCTATGCCATCGATATCGGCGGGGCGGTGGAAGAAAGCGCGAAGGGGCAGGCGTCGGTGACGGCGGTGATGCCGTTGATGATTTTTGTCACCATTACGCTGCTGATGATTCAGTTGCAAAGCATCAGCCGTACGATTCTGGTGTTGCTGACCGCGCCGCTGGGCTTGATCGGCGCGACGTTTTTCCTGTTGCTGTTTCACATACCGTTTGGCTTCGTGGCGATGCTGGGCGTGATAGCGCTCTCGGGCATGATCATGCGCAATTCAGTGATACTGGTCGATCAGATCGAGCAGGATATTGCCGCTGGAAAAGCGCCTTGGGAGGCGATCATCGGCTCGACCGTGCGCCGCTTCCGGCCGATCATGTTGACGGCGGCGGCAGCGATACTGGCGATGATTCCGTTAACCCGCAGCGATTTCTGGGGGCCGATGGCGGTGGCGATCATGGGTGGGTTGCTGGTGGCGACGGTACTGACGCTGTTATTTTTGCCGGCGTTGTATGCGGCGTGGTTTAGAGTGCGTGAGGCGTGAATCGTGAGGCGTGAGGCGCGTTATGCGGTTGTGACGATTGCGCGTGTATTGGTGGTGCTGATATGTGCCGCCGGCAGCGGTTTCGCCGCTACGCCCGATACCGTCAAATTCCCCAGCCGCGATGGCAAAACAGAACTCACCGGATATCTGTTCAAACCGCCGTCAACAATGCCGGGGCCTCATGCGGCGGTGGTGATGCTGCATGGACGCGCCGGATCGTATTCCTCACTCAAGCCTGGTCTGATTTCTGCGGAAAATCTCACCGCGCGCCACCGAATGTGGGGTGAATTTTGGGCCGCGCGGGGCTACCTTGCGCTGCATGTCGACAGTTTCGGCCCGCGGGGTTATGCGCGCGGGTTTCCCAAGGGTTCCTACAAAAACCGTCCAGCCGAGGTGAACGAGCAAACCGTGCGGCCGCTGGATGCCTATGGCGCGCTCGACTGGTTACGCACTCGGGACGATGTCATCAAGGATCGTATCGGCGTGCAGGGCTGGTCCAACGGCGGCATGACATTGCTGGCGGCGCTGGGGCCGCCGTTTACGAACAGTGCGCCGCCCGTGGCCCTGGACAAGGCGCATCTCGCGCGTCTTGCAGCGCCCCTGCCCGAGAATGGTTTTCGCGCCGCCATCGCGCAATATCCGGGCTGCGCTGCACAACGTGATCAGGGCGATTATCAGCCGTATGCGCCGTTGCTGATGCTGGTGGCCGGTGACGACGACGAGGTGTCGCCACGCGTGTGCGCGTCGCTGGTGGAGCAACTGAAGCAGCGGAACGTGCCCGTGGAATTCGTAAATTACGACGGCGCGCATCACGCCTACGATGACCCGGGCAAGACCAAACAAAGCCACGGGCCCAACCGGGCAGCCACGGAAGATACGCAGCGGCGGGCAGTGGAATTCTTCCAGCGGCAATTGCGTGGCAATCCTGATGGTTCTATAAAATAGTGAATAAAAACAGATACTTGCGTTTGGTATTGGGATGGCTGTGGCTGGCGCTGTTTTTCGTGCCGCCGCTCGCCGTCAATGCACAGCAGTCGGCGGCGATTGCTTCGGCGCATCCGCTAGCCACCGAAGCCGGCTACGACATTCTGAAACGCGGCGGCAACGCGTTCGACGCGGCGGTGGCGGTAGCAGCAGCGCTGGCGGTGGTGGAACCGTATTCGTCGGGTATTGGCGGCGGCGGCTTTTTCCTGCTGCACCGCGCCGCTGACGGTAAACAGGTGATGGTCGATGCGCGTGAGACCGCGCCGATGGGGGTGAAGCCGGAACACTACATTGATGCCGCCGGCAATCCCGTGAAGGGCGCCACCATGCAGGGCGGTACGGCCGCCGGCATACCGGGCGCGCCAGCGGGCTTGGCGCACGTGGCGCGCGTTTATGGCGCGCTGCCGCTGGCGGACACGCTGGCACCCGCGATCAAACTCGCACGCGAGGGCTTCGCGGTGGATGGCCGCTATGCGCGCATTGCGAAAATTCGCGAGAGTTATTTGCGTCAGTTGCCGGAAGCCTCGCGAATATTTCTCGCCGATGGACAGGCGCTGACACAAGGGTTTGTGCTGAAGCAGCCAGAACTGGCGCAGACCTTGTCGAAACTGGCCAGCGAAGGCGCACCGGGCTTCTACACCGGGCCGGTGGCGCGCGCGCTGGTTGAGGGCGTGAATTCGGCGGGCGGCGCGTGGCGGTTGTCCGATCTGGAAAACTATCGCGTAGTGGAGCGCGAGCCGGTGCGCATATCGTATCGGGGCGCGGCAATCACCACGGCTGCACTGCCGTCGGCAGGCGGGATTGCCCTGGCGCAGGCCTTCGGCATGCTGTCACAGTTGAATATCGCCGGCGTGTCAGACGCGCAATCCGCACATATGATTGCCGAAGTGCTGCGGCGCGTGTTTCGCGATCGCCTGCAGTTGGGTGACCCGGATCATGTCACAGTGCCGGCTGCAGCGTTTGTAGAAAATAGTTATATAAAACAAATAGTTAAATCAATATCGCCGACAACGGCCACGGCCAGCGGCGAGCTCGGCCCGCCAGAAAGTGTCAAAGGCGAAAGCCGCAACACCACGCATTTTTCGGTGATCGACGCGGCGGGCAATCGTGTCGGCGCCACGCTTACCGTGAACTGGATATTCGGTTCCGGGCTGGTGGCCAAGGGTACCGGCGTGCTGCTCAACAACGAGATGGATGACTTCACGTTGCGCGAAGATTTGCCCAACAGCTACCGGCTGCGTGGCAGCGCGGCCAACGCCATCGCGCCGGGCAAGCGGCCGCTGTCGAGCATGACGCCGACGTTTGTGGAAGACGAGCGTGGCGTGTTGATTCTCGGTGCGCCGGGCGGCTCACGCATTATCAGTATGGTGTTGCTTGGCGTGCTGGAACATTTGCGAGCGCCAGAAGTCGATCTGAAACGGTTGGTGGCGATGCCGCGTTACCACCACCAGTTCTGGCCTGATCGCATTGAAGTTGAACCCGAAGGGTTCAGTACGGAATGGCGCGCGGCGTTGCAGGCCAAGGGCCATACGATCAGTGAGGTGAACCGCAAGTGGGGCAACATGCAGGCAGTATTCAAGTCGAAGCGGACGGGCATTGCAGAAGCGGCGAGTGATCCACGCGGGGCGGATGTGGGGTGGTACTGAAGAATGGCAGGTGAACAGTGAACGGTTAACGGTAATCAGTGATCACGCTGTCTCGATGATTAACGGTTCGCTGTTAACTGTTCACCGTTCACGATAAGATCGCTTCATGAAACAAATCTTCCTCGATTTCGAAAAGCCTGTCGAAGAACTCGAAACGCGCATCGAGGAATTACGCTTTGCGCAGGACGATTCAGCGGTTGATATCTCTGACGAAATCAACCGGCTTGCCAAAAAGAGCCAGGGGCTGACCAAAGACATCTACGCCAGGCTCACCGCATGGCAGATTTCGCAAGTGGCACGGCATCCGCAGCGGCCTTATACGCTGGATTACATCAATGGCTTGTTCACCGGATTCGAGGAATTGCACGGCGACCGCGCGTTTGGCGACGATCCGGCCATCGTCGGCGGCATTGCGCGGTTTAATGATCAGAGCGTGGTGGTGATCGGCCATCAAAAGGGCCGCGACACCCGGGAGCGCACATTACGCAATTTCGGCATGCCGCGGCCGGAGGGTTACCGCAAGGCACTGCGGCTGATGAAGCTCGCGGAAAAATTTGCCATGCCGGTGTTCACTTTCATCGATACGCCGGGCGCGTACCCTGGTGTGGATGCCGAAGCGCGCGGCCAGTCGGAAGCCATCGGTCACAACCTTTACGTGATGGCCGAACTGCGCACGCCGATTATCTGCACGGTGATTGGCGAAGGCGGTTCCGGCGGGGCGCTCGCCATCGCGGTGGGCGACGTCACGCTGATGTTGCAGTATTCCACCTACTCGGTAATTTCGCCCGAAGGTTGTGCCGCGATTTTGTGGAAAAGCGCGGACAAGGCGCCGGAAGCCGCCGAGACGCTGGGCATCACTGCCACGCGCCTGAAGGCGCTGGGCCTCGTCGACAAGATCGTCAACGAGCCGCCGGGCGGTGCACATCGCGATCCGGAAGCGATGATGCAGCAGATGAAAAAGGCGCTGGCGGACAGTTGGCGTGCGGTGAAAGACAAGCCCGTCGATGAGTTGCTCGAGGCGCGGCTGGAGCGGCTGATGGGCTACGGCAAGTTCAAGGAAGCTGACGGAAAGCCCGGCGCATGATTCAGCATTGTCTGCATGCGATGTCGGGCGTGCCGCACGGCGCCCGGCTGTGCGTGGGCTTGAGCGGCGGTGTGGATTCCGTGGTGCTGCTGGATATGCTGGCGGTGCTCGCGCCTCGGCGGGGCTGGCGCTTATCCGCGATGCACGTCAATCATCAGATCAGCCCCAATGCCGACGGGTGGGCAAGGTTTTGCCGCAAGCTGTGCCGCGCAGTCTGCGTACCGCTGCGCGTGGTCAAAGTGACAGTGCCGCGCGGCGATAGCTTGGAAGCCGCCGCGCGAACAGCGCGATACGCGGCGTATCGTGCGCAACCCGCTGAATACGTGGTATTGGCGCAGCACCAGGACGACCAGGCGGAAACGGTTCTGCTGCAACTGTTGCGCGGGGCCGGGGTCAAGGGGCTGGCGGCGATGCCCGTGGCGCGTGCCGATAGCGCGAGGCCCGGATTGACTTTGCTGCGGCCTCTGCTCGGCGTGACGCGGCGGGAAATCGAAGCCTACGCCACCGAACGCAAGCTTACGTGGATTGAGGACGAGAGTAATCGCGACACGTACTATCTGCGCAATTTCCTGCGGGCGGAAGTGCTGCCGCTCATCGAAGCGCGGGTGCCGGATTACCGCAATGCTTTGTCGCGCGCTGGCGCGCACATGGCGGATGCGTCGCAACTACTGGATGATCTGGCGCGCATGGATGGCGCGGGCGCGTTTATGGGCGAATCGTTGTCCGTCGCCGCCTTGCAGCCATTGCCGGCGGCGCGGGCGCGGAATTTGTTGCGCTATTTTCTGGCGTCGCGGGGCGTGGCGATGCCGGACGCACGGCGGCTTGGCGAAGCCTTGCGGCAAATTATCACGGCGCGCAATGA
>OMIN01000046.1 GCA_900299145.1 Betaproteobacteria bacterium
CATACGAGATTCCTCTACGTCTCGTGGGCTCGGAGATGTGTATAAGAGACAGCAATTACTAAGATGAAATTTACTATATATAAAAACAGTATACTATAGCCCCAACCTCAGCGCGCGCCGCCAGATGTCCGCAGGCCCACGCGCCTACCGGCGCTACCGCCCCAAACACACGCCGCTGTATCGACTGGTGGCAGCGCACGCGTAAACCTTCCTTGCCCGGGGCGACGCGGCCGGTGCGCCGCTGCCGCGTTTCGTTCAAGAGGAATTCGACGTTTGCGCTCGGCATCCTGAATTACCGACGCCCGGAAGGCCAACCCGGCACACTCGACCACTCCCGTGACGTCCTGTGCGTGAACACACATGGCTGCATGCCTGCACGCGGGCAGGCGCGTAGGGGAGGATGCCCGGCAAGGACTAGAACAACTGTGCTGTTACATCACGCGCCCGGAGATCAGCAACGAACGCTTGAGCATAAACCGCAAAGAGCAGGTGATACTCAAACTCAAAACGCAGTGAAAGACAGCGCCACCCACATCCTCATGGAGCCGCTGGAATTCATGCAGCGGCTGGCGCCCAATGCGAGGCTGCGCTCGCAGGTGGTGCCCGTGCCCGTGCCCGTGCGAACAACAACCGCAAGCGCGAAAAAATGCGCGCATGAGCAGGGCAAACCGGCACGCTACGTTAGGCACAATTGCTCAAGCACGTATTCGACATCGACATTGAGAAATGCGCATTCGGGGGCAAACTCAAGTTCACGGCGGTGATCGAGCAGCCGGACGTGATCGAAAAATACGCATGCACTTGGGGCTGGCGGCGCTCGCTCGGCCAGTGTGTGTGTGCTGCAATAAATTACAGACCAAATCCTATAGTAAGCACTGCGTGCCAGCCGGCGTTTGTGCCCTGTGCGGTGTTGGGTGCGCCGGCATTTGTGTGCCGTGCCGCGTTGGACATACAGGGCCAGAGTTTGACTGCCTGCACCGTAGCCGGTAAAGTGAAGTCGCTTCAAAAAGATGGTTTGAATTTCCTACCTACAATCTGGTAAGTCTCGCTGCAAATCGCCGCTACGCCGGCGTCCCGGCGGGAAATGAAGCGTTTCTCTGGGCGAAGGACGCAATGGCGGGACTAGAGATAAAATACGGCAATCTCGTCTGATCGCGATGTCAGTGCCTGACATTACGCCTGAGGAACAACAGCGTCTCATGGCGCTCTACAGCCTTGGCATCCTCGATACCGAACGCGAAGACCGATTCGACCGCATTACGCGACTCGCCGCGGCGTTACTGAATGTCCCGATCGCGCTGGTAACCCTGGTGGACCGTGACCGGCACTGGTTCAAGTCGGCATTTGGCGTCGACATTGTCGAGTCCGCACGCGACTCAAGGTCATTCTGCGGCCATGCTATCCGAAGTGACGCACTGTTTGTCGTTCCCGACACCCTGACCGATGCACACTTCTCCGGCAGTAATCTGGTCACCGGCGACGCTGGCATCCGTTTTTATGCCGGTTATCCCCTGAAAGCCGCTGACGGCAGCCGTGTCGGTACGCTGTGCGTAATGGATCGTACGCCGCGCACGCTAACCGCGGCACAGGAAGCGCAACTGAAAGACTTCGCCGCTGTCGTTGAAGGCGAACTGAACAGCGCGCGGCAAAACTCTGTCGTACGTAGTCAACTCGCCACCATCGTCGAAAACTCGAACGACGCCATCTACAGCCGCACGCTCGACGGCGTCGTAACGTCATGGAATGCCGGCGCGGAAAAAATGCTCGGCTATGCCGCTGCGGAAATTATCGGCAAGTCCGTTACCATCCTGATACCGCCAGACCGGTCTTCCAATCTGGCAGCCAATGACCAATGCGTCCTGCAGGGTAACGCTGTTGCCCACGAGACCAACCGCCTGACCAAGGATGGCCAAGTGATTCCGGTCATTGCCAGCCATTCCCCGACCCGCGACGGCGCCGGCAACGTCACTGGCGTGTCCATCATCCTGCAAGACATCACAAAACTCCGACGGACACAGGCGGCATTGGAGGCAAGCGAAGCCCGCTTTCGCGCAACATTTGAACAGGCCGCGGTGGGCATTGCACATATCGATGTGCAAACGCTGCACATCCGGACGGCAAATGAGAAGTTCTGCCAGTTGCTGGGCTATGCGCCTGATGAGCTGATCGGCGCAGATGCCCGCGCTGTTACTCCTGCGGACGATATACCGGCCTGCGAAGCGTAAAGATCCCGGGTGATCACGGGTGCCACGCGAATGTCAACGACCGAAAGACGCCTGATCCGGAAAGACGGCCAGACACAGTGGTTCCGCCGCAATCTGTCGTTGATGCGCGATGCGGAAGGGCATCCGTCGTACTTCATTGCCGTGCTGGACGACATCGAAGCCCGCAAGCAGGCGGAGCTGATGCTGGCGCTCCAGAAGAACATTCTCGAACAAGTGGCGTCGGGCGTGTCATTGCGTGACGTGCTGACCATCCTCGCCCAATCCATCGAGGCACACGCCGGGGATATCCTGTGCTCCATACTGCTGCTCGATAGGGATGGCGTTCATTTGCGCCACGGAGCCGCACCCAGCCTTCCGCAAGCTTATTGCAGGGCGATTGACGGCCTCACCATTGGTCCGGCCGTGGGCTCGTGCGGTACCGCAGCCTTTCGCGGTGAAGCCGTCATTGTGGAGGACATTGCTTGCGATCCTCTGTGGACGGATTTTCGTGACCTCGCCTTGTCGCATGGATTGCACGCGTGCTGGTCAACACCCATTCTGGACACAACGCGCAAGGTACTGGGTACCTTTGCCCTGTATTACAGCCAACCGGGCCGCCCAACCGCCCGCCACCGCGAACTCGTTCGGCTTGCGACCCACCTGGCTGTCATTGCAATCGCCAAACACGAATCCGAAGAAGCCTTGCGGATGATGCAACTGAGCGTGGACCGGGTGTCGGACAGTGTGTTCTGGATCAGCCGCGAAGGGCGCATCCTGTACGTCAATGAGGCAGCGTGCGCCACACGGGGCTACTCCCGTAAAGAGCTTCTGGGCACGACCATTTTTGACCTGAACCCGAACTTTCCTTCAGGGAAGTGGGAAAAGCATTTCGACGCCCTCAAGCTTCGCGGCAACATGAGCTTCGAGTCCAGCCATCGCATGAAGGATGGCCACCTGTTGCCCGTGGACGTCACCGAGAATTACGTCAATATCAATGGCCAGGAATTCAATTTTTCATTCTCGCGTGACATCACCGAGCGCAAGCGCATCGAAGAAAAGAACGTGCAACTGGCGGCCATCGTCGAAAATTCCGTCGACGCCATTTACAGCCGCACACTGGAGGGCACGATAACGTCGTGGAATTACGGTGCGGAAAAAATGCTCGGCTACACCGCGGCAGAAGCCATTGGCAAATCTGCCGCGATCATGCTGCCGTCCAACCGCCCACAATACCGGCAGGACAACAACGAGGCCGTGCTGCGCGGCGAAGTGCTCATGCGCGAGTCCAACCGGATTACCAAGGAGGGGCACATAATCCGCGTTCTGAGCAGCCATTCTCCGATAAAGAACGCGGCAGGAGCGATCACCGGCGTGTCCGTCATTTTGCGCGACATCACGGACCTCAAGCGCATCCAGGCAGCTCTTCAGGAATCGGAGGCGCGTTTTCGCCTCACGTTTGACCAAGCTGCGGTAGGCATGGTGCTCGTTGGCCTCGACCAGCGCTATATCGTCGCCAACCAGAAATTCGCCGACATGACGGGTTATGCCCGCGCGGAACTGCAAGGCATGGCTATCAGCATCATCGGCTACGCCGACGACGTCGCCATGGGGATGGCTCAGCGTCAGCAGCTGCTCGACGGCAGTATCGACAGCGTCACGGCGGAACGGCGCTTTAAACGCAAGGACGGCAGTGTATTCTAGGCACAGCGTACGCTGTCGCTGGCGCGCGGCGCCTCCGGCGAGCCGCTGTGTTTTGTCGGAGTGTCCGAAGACATCACGAAGCGCAAGGAAGCGGAGGAACGATACCAGACTACGTTCGACAATGCACCGGTGGGAATTATGCACACGGCGATCGATGGCTATACGATTTTGCACGCCAATCGCAAGCTATGCGAAATGCTTGGCTACACGCTGGATGAATTACTGCATATGACCAGCACTTAATTCGTACACCCCGATTTTCGGTTTAAGGACATGCCCCGCTACAAGGATCCGTTGATTAAGGGAGAGTTATCATCGTTCTCATCGGAGCGCAAATATCTGCGCAAGGACGGTTCGGCAATCTGGGTCAAGAGGACGCTGTCACTGGTCAACGACCCGGCCGGTAGGCCCCTCTACTTCATCCGCATTGTTGAGGACATCACGGAACGCAAGCAGGCCGAGGAAAGCCGCACCGCCCTGGAAGAACAGTTACGCCAGGCGCAGAAAATGCAGGCCATCGGCACGCTGGCCGGCGGCATTGCGCATGACTTCAACAACATCATCACTATCATCCTGGGCAACGTCGAGCTGGCTCGGCAAGACACCGGCGCCGATACATCCATCGGTGTAAGCCTCGCGGAAATATACAAGGCCACCGCGAGGGCCAGCGATCTGGTGCAGCAAATTCTCTCGTTCAGCCGCCGCCAGCCGGTCGAGCGAAAGCCCATCGACCTCGCCCCCTTGGTCGCCGAATCGGTACGTCTGCTGCGTGCTACTTTGCCGGCGCGGCTGAGGCTGGAAGCCTCCTGCGCGCCGGACATGCCTTTCGTACTGGCCGACGCCAACCAGGTTCAGCAAGCTGTGATCAACCTGGCCACCAATGCGATGCAGGCGACTCCCGGAAACGGGACTATTACCATCCGGCTCGACACAGCCATGAGGGATTCCATACCCGCAAAGGCCTTGCCCATGTTGAATTACCTGCATCAGGCGCATCCCGATCGTGTGGTACGGCTGGCGATCAGTGATACCGGCGTTGGTATGACTCCGGACATAATGTCCCGGATATTCGAGCCCTTTTTTACCACCAAACCGCAGGGCGAAGGCACTGGCTTGGGACTGTCGGTCGTACACGGCATCATGGAAAGCCATGAGGGCGCTGTCGCCGTTGTGAGCCGCCCTGGCGAGGGAGCAACCTTTACGCTGTATTTTCCTGAAGTGCCTGCGAAGTTCACAGCGCCGGCCGCGACCGAACCCGCGAGTTCACGCTGGATGCCCTCGAACGCCGAAATGGAGAAGCGGATTCTCTATATCGATGATGACGAGTCGCTGGTCTTTCTTGTCGAGCGCCTGCTCAGTCGCAATGGCTATCATGTGAACGGATATACCAGCACGGCCACGGCGCTGGCGGCATTGCGCGAGAATCCCGCAAACTTTGATCTTGTCGTCAGTGACTACAATATGCCGGGCGCGTCCGGGCTCGACGTGGCCTGCGAAGTGCGTGCGATACGCCCCGATTTGCCGGTAGCGGTTGCTTCGGGATTCATCGACGCAAAACTCGTTGCAAGCGCCGAAGCCGCAGGCGTAAGAGAATTGATTTTCAAGGCAAGTACTTCGGAAGAGTATTGCGGCGCAATCGAGCGGCTGTTGCAAAACAAGGCTCCATGAAAACACCTATCACTCTATGGTTCATCCTGCAGTTCTTTGCCAACGCGCAGGCGCTGGCAGGGAAACTGAAACACCCTGTCGAACTCGTCAGTGGCGCGGCGCCGGGTGGGGCCAGGATACAGCTGGGATACATTGCGCTCATGCAAAAGGGTGGCTTGAAATTCCTATACCCCCCATGCCCCAACCATTTGCGCAGCCCTTACGCCACCGCCACAAAATTAGCCGCTGTAACCTCCCCGCGCCCCTGCACCGCCACATACTGCGCAATCTTCTTGGCGGTGGACTTGGCGCCCGAGCCATCGGCATCGTAGAAAATCTCGCCGGTCTCGCGATTGACGATGAATTTGGTCTTGGTGCTGGTGGCTGCGGTGCCGAATTCGATGCTACCTGCCTTGAGGGCGCCGAACACCGACTTGCTAATCCCGATCTTGTCATCGATAGCGTCGAACGAGGTGATGGTGTTGAAACCGTCTCGCGTGTACGCATTGTTCAGCGTCACCGTTTCCGCCACGCCGTTGGTGGATGACAGCTTGACTTTATCGATCTTCGCGCCGTAGGCAATGCCGACGTTTTGGTTGCCCGAGTAACTGGTGCTGGCGGCCGGTCCCTTGATGTTGATGTCGGAGTAGGTGCCGCCATTCAGATTGACATTGCTTGCGCTGGTGAGCGCACTCAGATCAATGGTGTCAGTGCCATTGGCGGACCACAGCGTTTTTAGCGTGTTGTTGTCGCTGAAGGTGAACTTGCCGTCGCTGGCGGTAGAGGCACTTTTGTTTGCGCCGTACAGATATTGCAGTGCTGCGATATCGTAGACCATGGCGGAGGTGGCGTTGACCCCGCGCGAGGCGTTGTTGTCGTTGTAGGACATCACCGAATGCTGATGGTCGTCTTCTTTGGCTGACAAATATGGCCCCGGCGCGCCGCCGCCGCCCGCGTTGTAATTGCCCGGATGCTTCAGCCCCAGCGTATGGCCGATTTCGTGCAGGATGGTGGCGTAGCCGTAGCCGCCTTCCTGCACGCCCTGATCGTTGTTGGTTGAGACGTTGTTGGCGAGGTACAGAAAATCCTTGTCCTTGACCGCGCTGGCGTTGGGCAGGTTGGCGTAGCCGGCGCTGCTCGATTGATCGTTGGTGCCGAAGTTTATGTTGCCAGTGCCGTCACCCGCAACCTCGGTGAAGGTGACGTTGATGAGCTTGCTGTAGTAGTCGAACGCCTTGCGCACCGCCCCTTTTTGCGCCTCGCTCATGGGCTGAAAGTCGTTCATGGCTTGGCCCTGCGGTTGCGTCGACATGAAGCTGTAGGTGAGCGCGGTCACCGAACTGCCGTCAGCCAATGCAGTAGCCTTGCCGATGGCGTCGGTGCCTTTGCTCGCCACGGCGTCGTAGGTGTGCCACCACTGGCCGGTGCCGCCGGTGATCAGCGCGTCGATGCGCTTGTCGCCGCTGACCGTGGGCAGCACGGATTTGGCATTGATCTTGAGGTTGTCAAAATTGCCGGTGGTCTTGAGCGAATATCCCGCCTCGAAGCGCAGCGTGTAGGTGCCACTGCTTTTGACCGAGAACCCTTTGGACATGTCGACCGCAGCGGCCTTGCCCGCCGCGTCCACCAGCGTAACCTTGGGCCCACCTGAGGGGAAGTAAAACGAGAACGAATACTTCTGGTTGGCCTTCAGGTCCAGGCTCAAAGACAGTAAGGTGGTCGAGGCATCGAGATTGGCGTCGCTGACGCTGGCGACGGCATCCACGCCGACGGTGGACGAACGCGCGAAGCTGATGCTCGCCGATTGCGGTGGACCGGCCTGCCCTGTGGCACGCGCGTTGATCTGGCGCGAAGCGGGCAGATGAATCGCCGGCATGCGCAGCGAGGTGGCGGAAATGGAAGTCATAAGCCGTGCCCTAGTGCGTTCTTGGTTACTGCGCAGGCCAGTGGACCGATCATCGAAGCGCGCGAGTCAAGCGGCTTTAGCTACGGAAACCTGTGCTTGATTTGCGCATCGCATTTGTCGCCCGTGTGTATTAGGCGGCATCGCGGATAGCATCGGCAGCTGAAGGGGCAAACTTGAGTGACTTATGTCACGGCAATGGCGTTGCGTACGCTGAAATTGAAAAATTGAATTAAATCAATTGCTTACATCGAGGACTTGCAAAAACTTGGTGCCGTCGGCGAGCCCAGCAAGGCCTTGCACGAACGAATATGCCTGTGCACGCTGCCCGCGGTTGCCAGCAGCAAGCCGCTTTGCGCGGACAAATCGCGTAAAGCATCCAGATGCGCCGCGCCGTTCGCGCCTTTCCGCAATGCCACCGCGATCCACGCGCGCTGCGGGCTTTATCGAGCTGGCGTAGGCAGGCAGATAATTCGGGGGAGGGGGGAAGCAAAACATAATGATCCGGGGCGCCGCTGTTGGAGCAGTTTTTGCCGTAGTGGTGCGGCTGGGTGCTGGATCAACGTGAGCTTAACCGGCTGGTTCTCTTGATTACGTCAGAAAGCTGATTGCCAGCATGAAAAGCGGCAGCAACACGAAAACTCCCAGCAGGAGCCAGGCAAGGTGCGCCTCCACGAAGTGCAGAAGGCGGTTATTTGGTGTGGGCTTCGCCCGTTCTTCGGCGAACTGCCGTGCCGATGCCTCGCGAGTCCGCGTGTCAAGCGCCGCATAGTGAGCCGCGATCCGCTCCGCGTCCGCTTTTGCTCCGCGCGCCAGCGGAACCGGGATTTGGGATCCTTCATCGCCAATGAACTGCATCCACGTATCGTGTACAAGGACATAGTCGTACAAATCGGATGAACAACCCCATCTGCCGACGAAGAACGCATCTTCCCGAAACACCACCTCGATGGCCGCGCCGGTGGATATCTTTTCGTATTCCTTGCGCAATTCGGATGGCAGAAAAATGCGCTTCCACCAACTATTCACCTGCGGTGCAAAATTGCGCAGGTCGTCTGCATCGGCGACCCAGCTTGCCAGGATGGTTTCGCCCTTGTAACGCTCAACCATGGCATTGATGCGCGACAACGCGTGGATTAAAGGCGTCCGGCATGAAGTTTCTGAACTGAATCAGTAAAAGATATGCGAGACACGAGATGCGATGCAACTAATTGTTTTTATTAGCTTATTTCAATTGAGGCTGCGTGATCGGACAAACCTTGCGCTGCATTCATTTTTGTCACATTCAAGAGACTTCGCCCGACGGATCATTGCACAGGCAAACCACGCGTGCGTAATCAGCAAGCGATCAGGATCAATTGATTTTGATATTGGCGGTGGTAACCACTTTCTGCCACTTGGCGACCTCGGCGGCAATAAAGCGCGCGAACTCGTCCGGTGAAGAAGGTGTCGGTTCGGCATCGATGGCGCGCAGCCGTTCCTGTATATCGGGGATTTTGAGAATGCGGCCAATCGATTGATTCAGCCGTGACACAACGTCCTTGGGCGTACCTGCGGGCGCCCAGAGGCCCGACCAGCCGTCAGCCGCGAAGCCTGGAACCATTTCCGCGATTGCGGGTAGTTCCGGCATGGAGCGTGAACGCTTCGCGGTGGTCACGCCCAGCGCGCGCACTTTACCTGTCTTGATATGCGGGCCCAGCAGCACCGCAGTCGCGATGTTGATGTGGATTTGCCCACCGAGCAGATCGGCCAGCGCCGGGCCATCGCCTTTATACGGCACGTGGGTGAACTTCGAATTCGTCAGTTGTTGAAACAGCTCTGCCGCCAGATGCGGCGTGCTGCCGGTGCCGGCCGAGCCGAAATTAAGCGCGCCCGACTGCCCACGCGCGAGCTCGATGAATTCCTTCAGGTTATTCGCTTTCACTGAGGGTTGAACGACCAAAATAAACGGCACGATCTGGATCATGCTGACAGGCGCGATACTCTTGACTGCATCGTAGGGCAATTTGTACAACGCGGCGGCGGCCGCATAACTCGACGGTACCATGGCGAGCGTGTAGCCATCCGGGGCCGCGCGCACGGCGATCTCTGAACCGATTGTTCCGCCCGCGCCTGGGCGGTTGTCGACCACGAATTGTTGACCGTACTCTTCCGAAAGCCGTGGTGTGAACAGCCGCGCAAGCACGTCGCTGGTGCCGCCCGCCGGAAAGGGCACAACAACGCGCACTGGCCTTTCGGGCCATTTTGCGCTTTGGGCTTGCGCTCCCGGTGCGCCTGCTGCGCCTGTTACCCCAATTGCAATCACGCACATGGCGGCAAACGCGCGCTGTTTGATCATGGCTATCCTCCCGGTCTTTATTGGAATTGCGCCCGCTTTGCGCGGTGTTTTTCAGCAAGGCCCAGTTTACAAGACGGGGATTTTGCCAGCAACACCGGGTGTGCACCGCCTTCCCACGGGTCGTCCGCCCAAACAAAAAGAGCGGACCTTCGTCCGCTCTTTTTGGCATTTCCCTGCGCCTGGATTAGATGCCGACGCAGCGGGTATACACCACGGGCGCCGGTGCCGGCGTCACGGTTGCGGTATCGTTCACGCCACCACCACCACCGCCACCACCACCACCCTGTCTCTTATACACATCTCCGAGCCCACGAGACGTAGAGGAATCTCGTATGCCGTC
>OMIN01000047.1 GCA_900299145.1 Betaproteobacteria bacterium
GAACTACACTGCCTCTCCAACTTCACTTTTCTGCGAGGCGCCTCGCATGCGGAAGAGTTGGTGGCGCGTGCGAAGGCCCTGGGTTATTCAGCGCTGGCGATCACGGATGAGTGTTCGGCCGCGGGCGTGGTGCGCGCGCATCAGGCGGCGAAGCAGCACGGGCTAAAGCTGATTGTCGGCACGGAGATTCAGATCGAGGACGGCCCGCGTCTGGTGTTGCTGGCGGCCAACCGTGAGGGTTACGGGCATATCGCGTCGCTGATCACGCGGGCTCGCTCCCGGGCGGCGAAGGGGCGTTATTGCGCGCTGATGGCGGACCTGGAACGAAATCTGGATCATTGTTTGGTGTTGATGTTGCCCGACAGTCAACCCCGTCCCCACTCTCCCACTCTGCTTCACTCCAAGTGTGCCCTTGCCCTTGAAAGGGAGGGCGTTAAACAGCATGCCCTCGCCCTCGCCCGCCGTTTCCCGCAACGCGCGTGGATCGCGGTGGAATTGCACAAAGGCGCGAACGACGCAGCGCACCTGGATGCTTTACGCGAGCTGTCCGCGTACAGCGCCTTGCCGCTGGTGGCCGCGGGCGATGTGCACATGCACGTGCGTTCGCGCAAGGCCTTGCAGGACACGTTAACGGCCATACGGCTTAACACCACCATCGCCGCAGCCGGCCATGCACTTCAGCCCAATGCCGAGCGGCATTTGCGCACGCGCGTGGCATTGGCCAGCATTTACCCGCCGGAACTGCTCGCCGAGACGGTGAAGATTGCCGAACGCTGCGATTTTTCGCTCGACGTGCTGCGCTATGAATACCCGGAGGAACTCACGCCCGCGGGCAAAACCGCCACGCAGTATTTGCGTGAAATTACTTTCGCGGGATTGCAGCGGCGTTATGCGCAAGGCGTGCCCGCGCACGTGGTCAAGCTCGTCGAGCACGAACTGCAATTGCTTGCCGAGTTGCAGTACGAGCATTTTGTGCTGACGGTGTACGATATTGTCGTCTACGCACGCTCGCGGAACATTCTGTGTCAGGGCCGCGGTTCCGCCGCGAACTCCGCCGTGTGTTACGCGCTGGGCATCACCGAGGTGGACCCCGCGCGCATGAGCATGCTGTTCGAGCGCTTTGTCTCGCGCGAGCGCAATGAGCCGCCGGATATCGATGTCGATTTCGAACACCAGCGGCGCGAAGAAGTCATCCAGTACATTTACACCAAATATGGCCGTGATCGCGCGGCGCTGGCGGCGACCGTGATCACCTATCGCGCCAAAAGCGCGCTGCGCGACGTGGGCCGCGCGCTGGGTTTTGAGAACGCCATGATTGATCGTCTCGCACGATCAATGAGCTGGTGGGATGGCCGCAAGGTCATTCCCGAACGCGCACGGGAGGCCGGCTTGGACCCACAGGCGGACAACTGTAAGTTATTGTTTTTATTGATTAATTTAATCACCGGTTTTCCGCGCCATTTGTCGCAGCATGTCGGCGGCTTTGTCATTTCACGCGGGCCGTTGCCGCGCCTCGTCCCCATCGAAAACGCCGCCATGCCGGAACGATCGGTCATCCAATGGGACAAGGATGATCTCGAAGCGCTGGGCTTGTTAAAGGTGGATGTGCTGGCGCTTGGCATGCTGACCGCCATCCGCCGTACGCTGGATTTTGTGAGCGTAGCGCGAGCGGCACGCGAAGGCAAAGCGCCGCTCACCATGCAGCAAATTCTCGACGCGGGTGACGACCCCAAGGTGTACGAAATGATCCAGCGCGCCGACACCATCGGCGTGTTTCAGATCGAATCACGTGCGCAAATGACGATGCTGCCGCGTCTCAAGCCGGCGTGCTTTTACGATCTGGTGATCGAAGTCGCCATCGTTCGCCCCGGCCCCATACAGGGCGGCATGGTGCACCCGTATCTCAAACGCCGGCAGGGGCTGGAGCCGGTGAGTTACCCCTCCGAGGCCGTGCGCACCGTGCTGGCACGCACGCTGGGCGTGCCGATTTTCCAGGAACAGGTGATGCAGTTGGCCATTGTCGCGGCGGGGTTCACGCCGGGTGAGGCCGATCAACTGCGCCGCGCCATGGCCGCGTGGAAACGCAAAGGCGGCCTTGAGCCGTTTCGCGACCGTCTGTATCAGGGCATGGCCGAGCGCGGCTACCCGCAAGCCTTCGCCGAACAGATTTACCAGCAGATACTCGGTTTTGGCGAATACGGTTTTCCGGAATCGCACTCGGCGAGTTTTGCGCTGCTGGCCTATGTGTCGTCGTGGCTCAAGCACTACGAGCCGGCGGCGTTTCTGGCGGGCATGCTGAACAGCCAGCCGCTGGGTTTTTATTCGGCATCGCAGCTAGTGCAGGATGCACAACGGCATGGTGTTGAAATTCTGCCAGTGGATGTTTGCGCGAGTGATTGGGATTGCACGTTGCCCGCCCATAACACCGTGCGCCTGGGGCTGTGCATGGTCAGTGGCCTTGCGCAAACGGCGGGCGAGCGCATTGTCGCCGCAAGACAATCAATCTCACAAGCATATGATTCCATTGAAGATTTATCCAAACGTGCGGTAATCGATGCACGTGCGCTAAAGCAACTCGCCAACGCCGGCGCTCTCGCCGCGCTGGCCGGCCACCGGCGCAACGCGCACTGGCTGGCCGCCAGTATCAAAACACCAACGCCCTTGCTCAGCGGTGCGCCCATCACCGAAACACCGCTGCAACTCGCCGCGCCCAGCGAAGGCGAAGACATCATCGCCGATTACCAGAGCGTCGGCTTGACGCTTGGCCGCCATCCGC
The DNA here is from genome assembly GCA_900299145.1 of Betaproteobacteria bacterium. GTDB lineage: Bacteria > Pseudomonadota > Gammaproteobacteria > Burkholderiales > SG8-41 > UBA5216. The sequence goes on from OMIN01000047.1 coordinate 2,777, forward strand.
TCGCACTGCTGCGGCCGCGCTTAAAGCGCATGAAACTCGTCACCGCTCGGGAACTGGCACTTCTGCCCAACGGCTGGCGCACGCGCGCCGCCGGCATTGTCACCTGCCGCCAGCGCCCCGGCACCGCCAGCGGCGTGGTGTTTGTCACGCTGGAAGACGAAACCGGTTACGTCAATGTCGTGGTGTGGAACACCATCGTCGAACGTCAGCGGCGTGAACTTTTAAGCGCGCGCCTGATGGCGGTGGAAGGCGAAGTGCAAAACGCCGACGGCGTGGTGCACCTCATTGCGCGGCGGCTTAGCGATCACACACCGATGTTGGGAACATTGGTGACTTCGTCGCGGGATTTTCACTGAGAAACCACCCTGCAACAAAGGTGTGGTCACAGCCTCACGGGCGCCGCTAAAAGACAATGGCTTCGCCGAGGCAATTCAGCGCGGGTGTGATACCTTTCCCATCCCGCACGAGTCGAGTATCGATCAACAACAACCGATCAACAACGCGGCTTCGCGCTTTCGCCGCCACCCTCAGAAAGGAACCCAGCATGGCCCTCATAGAACAAAACGTCATGGTCACCACCAAGCACGGCAAATGCCCTTCATTCGCCGCCTGCCCCGATGCCCCGGGCCAGTTCCCCGGCATTATTCTTTACATGGACGCGCCGGGTTTCCGCGAAGAACTCTGCAACATGGCACGACGCATCGCCAAGCACGGCTACTTTTGCCTGCTGCCCGATATGTATTACCGGCTCGGCACCTGCCGCTTTGATATTCCGCGCCGCAACGACGCCATGTCCGCCGTGATCAAAGCCTCGATGAACAGTCTGACCAACGCTGATGTCGTGGACGACACCGGCGGCTTTATCGCATGGCTCGATGCGCAAGACAAGGTCAAGCCCGGCCCGGTCGGCTGCGTGGGCCACTGCATGAGCGGCTGCTATATCACCACCGTGTCGGCGCGTTTCCCCACGCGCATGATGGCCGCAGCATCACTCTATGGCGTGAACATCGTCACCGACAAACCCGATTCGCCGCATCTGCTGGTCGACAAAATCAAGGGCGAGCTTTACTACGGCTTCGCCGAAACCGACGGCTCGGTACCCGCGAATGTGATTCCCACGCTCACCGACGCTCTCAAAAAAGCCGGCACCCGCCACACGCTGGAAGTGCTTCCTGGCACGCAACACGGCTACTGCTTCTCCGAGCGCGCGTCGTACAACCCGGTGCAATCCGAGCATTCATGGGCGAAAATATTCGATCTGTGGGAACGCAATGTGAAGAAGGCGTAACGCGCTGAAACAGTGCGTTGCCAACCAGCGCGGCGGGGGCCCGGCTATTTGCCAAACCCCCGCTGCCGCCGAGCTTCATACAAACAAATTCCCGCCGACACCGACACGTTAAGGCTTTCCACCCCGCCCAGCATCGGGATGCGTATCAGTTCGTCGCAGTTCTCGCGCGTCAGGCGGCGCATGCCCTCGCCTTCCGCACCCAGCACCAGCGCGCGCGCGCCGTCCAGCCTGGCCTGATGCAATTCAACCGTGGCGTGTTCATCGGCGCCGCTGATCCAGACATCACGTTCCTTCAAATCCTTCATGGTGCGTGCGAGATTGGTCACAGGAAGATATGGCACGGTTTCCGCAGCACCACTCGCCACCTTGGCAACGGTGGCGTTTAACCCAACCGCGCGATCCTTCGGCGCGATCACCGCATGCACGCCCATGGCATCGGCCACGCGCAGGCAGGCGCCGAGGTTATGCGGATCAGTGACCCCGTCAAGGATTAGCAGCAATGGCGGTTCCTGTTGCGCCTCCAGCGCATCCAGCACATCGTCGATATGTGTTGCCAATGTCACTGGCGCCACGCTAGCCGCCACACCCTGATGCCGCGCGTTGCCGGTCATGCCGTCGAGCCTTCGCGCGTCCACCGTCATCACGCGCACATTGCGCGACTTGGCGAGCTGGACGAGATCGGCGCTGCGGCGATCCGCGCGGGCGCCATCAACAAAAATCTCGCGCACCCCGTCCGGGGCACTGCGCAAGCGGCTGGTGACGGCATGAAAGCCGTGTATGACTCGTGACTCGCTCATAATTTATTCAATAAAAACAAATACTTACAATATAATTACTTTACCGCTGCCATTCCATTTCCATTTCAGTACTTAAGTCACCTCATAAACCTGCAAAGTTGATAGAACACCACAACTATCACTGCGATGAAATGGAATTGGTATCAGATTTCATCCAGCACAAAATCAATCCGCGCCGAATCGAGATTCGCTCGCGCCACTTTCACCCGCACGCGGTCACCCAGCCTGAATCGCCGGTGGGTACGCTCGCCCACCATCTGATGTTTGGCGGCGTCGAAATGAAAATAATCCCGGCCCAAATCCGACACGTGCACCAGCCCTTCCGCGTAAATGCCGTCGAGCGCGACAAAGATACCAAAACCGGTGACGCCACTGATGCTGCCCTCGAAACTTTCGCCGACTTTATCCTGCATGTAGTAGCACTTCAGCCAATTGGTGACATCGCGCGTGGCCTCGTCGGCGCGCCGCTCGGTCATCGAGCATTGCTCGCCCAGCGCGACCCAGTCACCCGGTTCATAGCGTTTACCGGCGAGCACAGCCTTGATCGCTCGGTGCACCAGCAAATCAGGGTAGCGGCGAATGGGTGAAGTGAAGTGCGTATACGATTCATACGCGAGGCCAAAATGCCCGGCGTTTTTCGGGCTGTACACTGCCTGCTTGAGCGAACGCAGCATGACGGTTTGCAGCAGTTGTACGTCGGGGCGGTCTTTCACTTTGGCCAGCAGCGCGGCGTAATTCTTGGCGTGGGGGTTGTCACCACCGGCGAGATCAAAGCCGAACCCGCCAAGAAACTCGCGCAGCGCGGCAAGCTTTTCCGGCGTAGGGCCTTCGTGCACACGATACAACATGGGCTGGCCATGTTCGGCTAGGAAATCCGAGGCGCACACATTGGCCGCAAGCATGCATTCTTCGATCACGCGATGCGCGTCGTTGCGTTTAACCGGAACGATGCGTTCGATCTTGCGCTGGTCGTTGAAAATAATTTCGGTTTCGCTGGTTTCAAAATCGATGGCGCCGCGCCGGTTGCGTGCTTTCACCAGCTTGCCGAAGAGCGTATGCAGGTGTTTCAGTTGCGGAAGCAGTTTTTGCTGCTCGGGCGTGCCTGCTCGCTTGTCTTCCAGCATCGCGGCGACGATGGTGTAAGTGAGCCTCGCATGCGAGCGCATCACCGCCTGATGAAACGCGTAGCCGGTGATTTTGCCTTGCGCGCTGATGGTCATGTCGCACGCCATGCACAAGCGGTCAACGTGCGGGTTGATCGAGCACAGGCCGTTGGACAAATGCTCCGGCAGCATCGGAATCACCTGCCGCGGGAAATACACCGAGTTGCCTCGCAGTTGGGCTTCGCTATCCAGCGCATCACCGGGTTTGACGTAGTGACTGACATCGGCAATTGCCACGATCAGCCGGAAACCGCCGCGCCCGTGTGGAGTGCAGTACACCGCGTCGTCGAAATCCCGCGCAGTTTCGCCGTCAATGGTTACCAGCGGCAAATCACGCAGATCAAGCCGGCCCTTGATGTCGCGCGCACTGACGGTGGGCGCATATTTCGCCGCGAGTTTTTCAACGTCCAGCGGAAACACGTGCGGCAGCGAATGCTTTCGTAGTGCGATCTGGATTTCCATGCCGGGGTCGCCATAGTCGCCGAGCACTTCAACCACGCGCGCCACAGGCTGACTGTGCCGCTGCGGCTGCTCGATCAAGTCCACGCTCACCACCTGCCCCGGCCTTGCGCCCAGGGTTTCGCCCGGCGGAACCATGAATTCCTGACTGATGCGTTTGTCTTCAGCCACCACAAAATTGACGCCGTGGCGATGCTGCAGGCGGCCAACATGGCGGGTTTTCGCGCGCTCCAGAATCTCGGCAATTTTGCCTTCGGGCCGGCCGCGCCGGTCCATGCCGCTGATGCGCGCCATCACACGGTCGCCATGCAGCACCTTGCGCATTTCGTCCGGGCCGAGAAAGAGGTCGGAACCTTTGTCGTCACGCACCAGAAATCCGAAGCCATCCGGGTGGCCCTGTACGCGGCCAGCGACAAGGTCGAGCTTTTCCACCACGCAAATCGCCTCTCGGCGATTGCGCATGATCTGACCTTCGCGCTCCATGGCGGCTAACCGGCGGTTGAACTGCTTCACTTCTTCGCGGCGGATGCCGAGCAGCGCGTGCAATTCCACGTCGGTCACCGGCACGCCCTGTTCTTTCAGCGTGGCGAGAATGTATTCGCGGCTGGGCAGCGGGTTTTCGTAACGCTCGGCCTCGCGCGCGTGAAATGGATCGCGTCGTGCCATTTTGGACGGGCGCACCGCGGGGTTGATGGACAAGGGTGCGGCCTTTTGGCTACGCGCACCGGTTCTCTTTCGTGTTGTTTTTTTTGAGTTTTTCATTTGATTGATTCAATGCATTCGGATAAAATCGCCGCCTGCTTTCGATGTGGTTTGCCCAGGTGGCGGAATTGGTAGACGCACCAGCTTCAGGTGCTGGCGGGTAATGCCGTGGGGGTTCGAGTCCCTTCCTGGGCACCAGTTATTCAGAGCGGACAGTGTTGATAACTAAGCGGTAAAGATTCAAGACGAATGCGAAACGATGAAAGTCGTTTCGCATTTTTCATTTAGGCCAGCGTTCCACACGGGCCCTAAGCGCGCACGCTGGAACACACTGCAATACGCTGCCACCTTGCCCGACTTCTGCGGCAAACCTGATTTAATGTATGCCGCCCGGCAACTATCCGGCAAACGGATGCCGTCTGACAATGGTTTGTTCGCGGTCCGGCCCAGTGGAAATCAGGTCCACCGGCACGCCGCACACTGCTTCAAGCCGATTGAGATAATTTTGCGCGGCCTTGGGCAACTTGTCGAACTGCGTGATGCCCACCGTGCTTTCCGTCCAGCCGGGCATGTCTTCGTACACCGGCTCGCACTGCGCAAGCAAGTCCGCGCCAAACGGCAGGATGTCGCAATCCGCGCCGTTCAGTTTGTAACCCGTGCACAGCTTGACGCGCTCCATGCCGTCCATCACGTCAAGCTTCATCATGCAAAGCCCCGACACACCGTTGATCTGGATCGCGCGTTTTAACGCCGCGCCATCGAACCAGCCACAGCGGCGCGGCCGGCCCGTGGTGGCGCCGAATTCGTTGCCGCGCTTGGCGAGGTAGGCGCCGCGCTCATCGTTCAGCTCCGTCGGAAACGGCCCCGAACCGACGCGCGTGGTGTAAGCCTTGGTGATGCCCAGCACGTAGTGCAAATTCTGCGGGCCGATGCCGCAACCCGCCGCCGCGCCCCCAGCCACACAATTGCTTGAAGTGACATACGGGTAGGTGCCGTGATCGATGTCGAGCAGCGTGCCCTGTGCGCCCTCAAACAGCAGGCTTTTGCCAGCCTTACTGGCTTCAAATAGCAACCGTGGCACGTCGGCCACCAGCGGCTTGATACGTACGGCGTAGCCCATGGCTTCGTCGTATGATTTTTGATAATCAACGGTGTCGGCCTTGAGATAATTTTTGAGCACGAAGTTGTGATAATCCAGCACTTCACGCAGCTTGGCGGCGAAGCGTTCGGGATGCAGCAAATCCTGCACGCGGATGCCGCGGCGTGCGACCTTGTCCTCATACGCCGGGCCGATGCCGCGCCCGGTGGTGCCGATTTTGGCGTCGCCCTTGGCGGCCTCGCGCGCACGATCCAGCGCCACGTGGTGCGGCATGATCACCGGGCACGCTTCGCTGATTGACAGACGCGAGGCGACGTTCACGCCCATTTGTTCCAGCGTGTCAATTTCCTCGAACAGCGCCTGCGGCGACAACACCACGCCGTTGCCGATGTAGACCGCCACCTTGTCGCGCAAAATGCCCGACGGAATCAGGTGTAGCACGGTTTTTTTGCCGCCGATCACCAGCGTGTGGCCGGCGTTGTGGCCGCCCTGAAAGCGCACTACACCCTGGGCGTGATCGGTGAGCCAATCAACGATCTTGCCCTTGCCTTCGTCGCCCCACTGCGCACCCACCACTACGACGTTTTTTGCCATGCTTAGCGCCTTGTTACCGCCAAAAATTATTCAATTAAAACAGATACTTAAGAATGACTATCGAATGCCGCCGACTACCGTCCACGTGCCCGTCTTGCGTATCAATTGCCGGTCGCAACCAAGTTCCGCGCGCGTGCCCGCATGGCCCGGCAAATCGACAATAACAATCTCGCCGCGCGCACGCAACGACGCAATGCGCTTTTGCAGCGCGGCATCGTTCGGCTTGTATGGCGCGAGGATGCCGGGTTTTGCGCCGCCATCGGGATGCGCGGAAGCCAACTCGCGCAAATCCATGCTGAAACCGGTGGCCGCACGCGCGCGGCCAAACGCCTTGCCCACTTCATCATAACGGCCGCCGCGTGCCAGCGCGTTGCTCCACCCCTGCGCATAGGCTGCGAATACCACGCCGCTGTGATAATGGTAGCCGCGCAGTTCCGCGAGATCAAAGCGGATTTTCGCCACGTCAGCCAGTGCATCCGACAATCGCTTCAGGTCACGCAGTGCATCACGAATTTCAGGGTACGCCGGCAAACGGCGCGCCGCTGCAGCCAGCACATCGCGGCCGCCATATAGATCCGGCAATGCAGTCAGTGCCTCGCGAGTGGTGCGATCAAGCTTCGCGGTCAACGCGCGCAATGCTGGCACGTCTTTCAACTGCATGGCGCGGAACAACTCGGATTCACGCCCGTCATCAATTTTTGCACGGCGCACCAGTGCGCGGAAGATCGCCACGTGTCCCAGATCCAGATGCGCTTCTTTCACACCGGCGGCGGCCATGGCCTGCATCATCAGGCGTTGCACTTCGATATCGCTTTCAACGCCGCGGTGACCGTAAATCTCCGCGCCGATTTGCAACGGTTCACGAGTCCGGTTCATGTCGGAGGGCAGCGTATGCAGCACGCTGCCGGCGTAACTTAAGCGCGTGACGCCTTTGCGATTGAGCAAATGCGCGTCAATACGCGCCACCTGTGGCGTGATATCCGCGCGCACACCCAGCGTGCGTCCTGACAATTGATCGACTAATTTAAACGTACGCAAATCCAGATCGTGCCCGGTGCCGGTCAACAGCGAATCGACGTATTCAAGCAAAGGGGGCATCACCAGCTGGTAGCCATGACCGGCAAATAAATCCAGTATCGCGCGCCGCAGGCGCTCGATGCGCGCCGCCTCGGCGGGCAGGATGTCTTCAACGTATTCGGGTAACAGCCAGGCGCGCATGGATCAATTCTTGATGAGAAACAGCAACAGGAGCCCAGCGATCATCGAGGTCAGACCGAAGAAACGAATCTGTCCATCGGTCATCTCAGTCAGCCGCCGGAACGCCTCGCGCCAGATGCCAGGCGCTAAAAACGGAAGGATGCCTTCGATCACCAGCATCAGGGCAATCGCGGTGAGCAATAATTGCTGGGTCATGGAGAGTGCTCGCCCCGCCGGGCTGAATCGCGCGAGGCCCGCCTTACTTACCGGCGTTGCCCGCGCGCCCGCCAGACTTGAAATACTTGAAGAACTCAGATGAGCTGGGGTCAAGCACCAGCACGTCGTTCTTGCCCTTGAAGCCGTTCTTGTATACCTCAATACTGCGGTAGAACGAATAGAACTCCGGGCTTTGCTCATAGGCCTTCGCATATATAGCGGCCGCCTTGCCATCGCCCTCACCCTTGATTTTCTGCGCTTCGCGATAGGCCTCGGCAATGATGAAAGCGCGCGTCTTGTCAGCTTCTGCGCGGATTTTTTCACTTTCCGCCGAGCCGGTGGAACGCAGTTCATTCGCCACTCGCGTACGTTCGGCAACCATGCGTTGATACACCGATTCGGTCACGCCTTCGGGCAAATCAACGCGTTTCAGCCGCACGTCGAGTACTTCGACACCGATCTTGCCGGCATCCTCGCTCGCCTTCTTGCGCATCAGATCCATGATCTTGTCACGCTCCCCTGACACCACGTCATGAACCGTGCGTTTGCCGAACTCCGCGCGCAAGCCGTCGTTAATGGTTTGCAGCAATCGCGTTTGCGCCTGCGCTTCCCCATTGCCGCCGGTGCCGCCGACGATACTGACGTAGTACTGCCGCACATCGGCAATGCGCCATTTGATGAACAGATCCACCGCCACGTTTTTCTTTTCCGAAGTCAGAAAAAGCTGCGGCTCCGGCGTATCGATGGTCAGAATGCGCACTTCAAAGAAACGCACGTTGTCTAGCAGCGGAATCTTGAAATAAAGCCCCGGCTCTTTCTTGACGCTGACGACCTCACCCAACCGGAACACGATTGCATTCTGGCGCTGATCGACGATGAACATGGAGGTAAACATCACCAGAACCACGACGCCAATGCCGTAAAGCAATGCGGAAATGCTCTTGTTCATGGCCGCGCCTCCCGCTCACGCGAACGGAATGCATCACGGCTGCGCCCTGATGTATCTGACTGCGGCGGCTGTGCGGGGGCACTCGCCTGCGGGCTGCTTGAAGGCGGGGGCGTCACCGCCGTGTTCATCTGCATCAATTTGTCCAACGGCAAATACAGGAGATTGTTACCACCTTTTTCCACCACAATCTTCGTGGTGTTGTTCATTATCATTTCCATCGCATCCAGATACAGGCGGTCGCGCGTCACCTGCGGCGCTTTCTTGTATTCAGCGACTACCTGCGAGAAGCGTTCTGCATCACCCATCGCCTCCTGTACCACGCGCTGTCTGTGGCCCTCGGCTTCCTGCTGCAGGCGCGCAGCCATACCTTTCGCCTTGGGTAGCACATCGTTGGCGTAGGCTTGACCTTCGTTTTTCTGCCTTTCGCGATCCTGTCCTGCCTTCACCGCGTCTTCAAACGCCGCTTGCACCTTTTCCGGCGGCTGCGCGTTTTGCATATTGACCTTTTGAATCTGAATGCCGGTCTTGTAGCGATCCAGGATGGTTTGCATCAGCTTGTGCACCTTGTCCTGCACGTCGGCGCGACCCTGCTGTACCACGTAATCCATGGTGCTTTTGCCCACCACTTCGCGGATCGCGGTTTCGGCGGCCTGCAATACCGTGTCATCGGGCGAGCGGTTTTCCATCAGGTAATCACGCGGGCTTTTCACCACCCATTGCACGGCGAATTGCACGTCGACGATGTTTTCGTCGTCGGTGAGCATGAGTGATTCCTTCAACACCTTGCTCTTGACGTTGTTGCGATACCCGACCTCGACGCTACGCACCTGCGAAGCGTTCACCACCTGCCGCGACTCAATCGGATACGGCATGTGCCAGCGCAGGCCCGGCCCGGTAATCTCGGCAAACCGCCCCAGGCGCAGCACCACACCGTTGTGCCCCTCGTTGACGATGTAAAAACCGCTGGCGAGCCAGATACCCAAAATCAGCGAAAGCAGAACCACCGCGCCACCGCCTATCTGTTTGGGCGTGATAGGCGTGCCTGAGTCTCCTCCGCCGCGATTGCCCCCACCGCCCTTGCCGAAAAGCCCGCCGAATTTTTTCTGGAAATTGCGCCAGACTTCATCCAGATCGGGCGGCCCCTGATTGCCACCACCGGGCCGCTTGCCCCATTGCGGATCGTTGAGCGACATCAACGCCTGCAGCAGACGCGCCAGCACGTGGCGCGCGGACTGACCTAAGGAATGCACAAGACCTGCCATGGATATTTGAGAGTCGAGCCTAGATGGATGCGGAAACAGCGGTTTTCAAGCCAGTAGGATACTAAAGATACAACAGGAAGCCTCGAGAATTTGCAACAAAACGGCACGTGGCGACGCCTGAATACGACAGAAACACCCGCGAGAACTCGACGGGAAACACGGCTCGCAACCCGATCAGATTACGCCACGGCTACGTGGCCCTCCGGCGGCGTGACGTGGAATGCGGTTTCGGCCATTTGCCCCAGCGCATTCCTCAATAAATCAAGACCTTGCCCGTTCACTGCGCTAAGCCAAACACGCGCGATCTTACCATATTCGTCCACCTCCACCCGCGGCTCCAGCGCGGTCAGATCGATCTTGTTGTAGACCAGCACCTGCGGGATGGTATCGGCGCCGATCTCCTTCAACACCTGATTGACCGCCGCGATTTGCGCGTCGCGATCGCTGCTGGAAGCATCCACCACGTGTAGCAGCACATCCGCGTGCACCGTTTCTTCCAGCGTGGCGCGAAACGCCGCCACCAGCATGTGCGGCAGGCGGCGGATAAAGCCCACCGTATCGGACAGCACCACCCCGGCGCCGCTACCCGCATGCCCCGTGTGCACCTTGCGCGTGGTGGTATCCAGCGTGGCGAACAACTGGTCGGCCGCATACACGCCGCCGCGCGTCAGGCTGTTAAACAACGTCGACTTGCCTGCGTTGGTATAGCCCACCAGCGACACCGACAGCACGTGCGCGCGGTTGCGCGAGCGGCGCTGCACGGCGCGCTGTGCTTCCACCTTGGCGAGCTTTTCTTTCAGCACCTTGACGCGCTTGGCGAGCAGCCGGCGATCCGTCTCCAACTGTGTCTCGCCGGGGCCACGCATGCCGATACCGCCTTTTTGCCGCTCCAGGTGGGTCCAGCCGCGCACCAGGCGCGTCGCCAGATGGTCAAGCTGCGCCAATTCCACCTGCAATTTGCCCTCAAAGCTGCGCGCACGCTGCGCAAAAATATCGAGAATCAGGCTGGTGCGGTCGATCACCCGGCATTGCAGGCGCTTTTCCAGATTGCGCTCCTGCACCGGCGACAATTCATGATTAAAAACAACGAGTTGCGATTGTGTTGCCGAAACGGCTTCTGCAATCTGATCGACTTTGCCCTTGCCTGCATACAACGCTGGATCGGGCCGGTCGCGCTTGCCACGCACGACTTCGCGCGTTTTCGCGCCTGCGCTGGACACCAGCAACTGAATCTCTGCAAGACTTTCGGTAAAGTCGTCGTCACCGAAATCCAGCGCTACGATTACCGCTTGGTTGGCGCTGTCAGCGCCGCCGCCCGGACGATCAAACATCCGAAGCCAAGTCCCTAACGAAAAAAGCGAGCAAAAGCGGCGGAGAAAATAACGTGAACGGCAGGGTCAACAGATCAGCCGCCAGCGTCTTCAGGAGGAATGGTGACCGCGCGCGCGGGCACGACGGTGGAAATGGCGTGCTTGTAAACCATCTGCGTGACGGTGTTTTTAAGCAGCACAACGTACTGGTCAAACGACTCAACCTGCCCCTGCAATTTAATGCCGTTCACCAGATAGATGGATACGGGAATATGTTCCTTGCGCAGCTGATTCAGGAACGGGTCTTGTAACAACTGCCCTTTGATGCTCATGACGGCCTCGCTTATTGTAATTCTTCATTGATACTTTACCGCAAAAAACCATTTTGCGCCATGGGGTTACGTGCGAAATTCGTTCCGGGAAAGCGCGCCGTAACGGTGCACTGGAACGGCATTCGAAGACTTATTCAAGCCGTTTGACGGGCAACGCATAAGTGCTGTAAATCTCCCCACCACTCCCCCCTCCCCGGCTTGAGGCGCGGGGCCGTCCGCTCAAAGACACTCTTATGTAACTAATTGTTTTATTTATATTTTTATATAATTTAGCGGAAAATTGTCTAACTACTTCCCGCTCAATTCTTCACACATTGCTGTACGCCCCAAATATATTTTCAGGCTCGTCAGACTCTCACGAATTTCAGCGTTGCACTGCCGTATCATCACCGCGTTCCAGCCAAGTGCCAAATTGCAATTTCCCGATCAATGATGCGTAGATCCATCAGCAAAAAAGTGGTTTTTGGCGCGGGCGTCATTTTGGCGGCGGCCGTGATGGCCATGGGCACGACTTATTTCCTGTCGATGTCCACTGTACAGGCCATTCGGGCGTCGCATGAACTGAATTCTGCGGTGGTCACCACCTTGGCCGCACTGGAAAGCGACACGCTGGCAGCCGGCATTCAAGTTCTGCGCTATCTGGAAACCAATGACGCCAGCCACAAGCAGGCGTATCAGCAGCACAACGAGCGCGTTCGCCGCAATATGGATCACTTGTTGCAACTGTCGCGCGCCGGCGAGTGGAAGGAAACCACGCTACTTATCATCAGCAGGTTCAAGGCACTCGACCAGTTAAGCCAGGACATCATGGCGAAACACGATCCAGCTGCGCCCATCGACGAATTACGCGGCACAAGTGTCTCGGCGCTGCTGGCCCTTCAGCAGGAATCGGTCGAGCTCATCAATACGCGTCTCAAACCCCGCTTGCGGCTGTTGACCAACGAGGCCGACAACAAAGCTGAAAGCGGTTTGATGCGCGTGTTGCTGATCGCCGGCGGTACGTCGTTACTGCTGGCGTTGCTCGCCGTGTTCGCGGCGCGTTACGTTCGTCTGTCCATTGTCACGCCGATTCAGCGGCTCGCCGCCCGTGCCGACACAGTGGCCGCAGGCAACCTCGACCACCGGGTGGCGCTCGATGCCGACGATGAATACATGGCGCTGGCAAAGAATTTCAACCACATGGTCACGCAACTGCAAAGCACCACGGTATCCAAGGCTAAATACGAAGATCAAGCCACGCAACTGCGCGCCCTGCTCGACGGCGTACACGACTATGCCATTTTCTCGATCGACAGCAAGGGCTACATAACCAGCTGGAACGCCGCCAGCACGCGTATCCTCGGTTATCAGGCCAAGGACATGGAAGGCGTATCGTTTGCGCGCATTTTCAAGGATACCGAGCAGGCACGCGGCGCGCGCGACGAAGGGCTCGCCAGCATCGCCGCCAACGGCCGCTTCGAAACGGACACAAAACTCGTCAACGAAAAAGGCGAGGAATTCGATGCCAACATGGTAGTCACGCCGCTAAGCCAGGAAGACAGCAATGCCACAGGTTATTCGGTGGTGGTGCGCGATATCACGGAACGCCTGAAAACCGAGCGGCGCATCGAGCATCTGGCAACCAGGGATGCGCTCACTGGTCTTTCCAACCGTAGCATGCTGATGGAACAGATGCACTCTGCCATAGCGCGTGCGGCGCGCACGCATGCGCAGGTGGTAGTGATGTTCATCGATCTCGACAAATTCAAACTCGTCAATGACACGCTGGGCCACGCCGCCGGCGATGAATTGCTGCTTGAATGTGCGAAGCGGCTCACAGAATGCGTGCGCGAAGTGGACGTGGTCGCGCGGCTGGGCGGCGACGAATTCGTGGTGTTGCTTACCGATGTTTCGGACGCCGGCATTGTTTCCCCCATCGCCGACCGCATGCTGAAATCGCTAACCACACCCTATCACTTGCGCGGTCACGATGCGCTGACTTCAGCCAGCATCGGCATCTGCTTTTATCCGGCGGATGGCGGCGACGTCGCCGCGCTGATGAAAAACGCTGACATTGCGATGTACCACGCCAAGGAACTCGGCCGCAACAACTACCAGTTCTACGCCGAGGAAATGAATCAGCGCATGCTGCACCGCGCGCAGCTCGAACGCGAATTGCGCGCGGCGCTTGAGAATCAGGAATTCGTGCTCTACTACCAACCGCAGGTGATCGTTGCCACCGGTGAAATCCGTGGCGCCGAATCGCTGATCCGCTGGAAGCATCCCACGCGTGGCATCGTCTCACCGGTGGAGTTTATCCCGGTGGCGGAAGAAACCGGCCTCATCGTGCCGCTGGGCGAATGGATACTCGACCACGCCTGCCAGACCATCAAGTACTGGCACGAGCATGGTGTAGCCATTCCCTATGTCGTGGTCAATGTTTCCGCCGGTCAGTTGGGCGACGGGCTGGTGACGCTAGTACGCAACGCGCTGGTCAAGCACGGCATCGCCGCCAACTGGCTGATGCTGGAAATCACGGAAACCATGTTAATGGAACAGGTGGAAGAGGCCATTGCCATCCTGCGCCGAATCCGCGAACTGGGCATCCGCATCGCGATGGATGATTTCGGCACGGGTTACTCGTCGTTAAGCGTGCTGCAGCGTCTGCCGCTCGACACGCTGAAAATCGACCGCAGCTTCGTAAAAGCCATCGACGACGAAACCGATAACGCACGCGCGGTCGCCATCATCGGCGCAATCATCGCCATCGCCAAGGAGCTCAATCTCAGCGTGGTGGCAGAGGGTGTTGAAACGCCCACGCAGCTCGCCTTCCTGCGCACACTGAACTGCGACACCTATCAGGGCTACCTCTACAGCATGCCGGTCGATACGATATCGATGGAAGCCCGCTTCGCCGCACCGACAAAATCCGTGCTTGAAGACGAGCACGGCAATGCACTGACGCTCACCTCGCGCGTGCATCTCGAGCTGACGACTGACAATAGAACCATAAATATCTGATTTATATAGGTTTTTTATTCGATCATCACTTGCGCATGCCGCCAGGCAGTGGCGGCGGCCGCGAAGGCGGCGGGCAGGCGCGCAAATGGCCGACCACGCTTGCGTAAGAAATCGGCGTATCAATGGCCTGCTGCGCTTCAGCGGCAGCCGCAGTGAGCTTCGCCAGCCATGGCGACACCAACTCGTTGACCTGCGCACGCGCGGCGGCCTGAGCGGCATCACGCGAGGCGTAGAGGCGCGCCTCGCACAAATCGCGCCGCAATAACCCGGGAAGCATGTTTGCACTGGCGCGCAAATGCGATTTCCACGTGTTCACGTGCTCCTGCTCGTGCGCGCGGATCACCTCGCGGCGGCAAGGATCCGTCAATTCGCTCGCGAGATAAACCACGAACTCGGAAAAGCCCAACGTTAAAGCGATATCGGGCATGGCACAAGTGCGCCCACTGCCGTCGGATATCGTACGCACCACGACATTCAGATGCACCGTCGGCTTGGCGTGCGTCAACCCATAAACCTGATTCGGCCCGCCCGCCGCTTTACCGGACCGCGCTGTCAGCGCCTGCACCGATTGCGTTTCGTCGGTGGCGACTTCGCGATCCTCGAATTCCACCGTGACACTCGCGTCACGCGTGAGCTTCGTGCAGCGATCAGCAAAGGAATCCGCCTGTGCCGAAGCTTGCAAAGGGCAAACTATCACGGAGGCAACGTAGGCAAAGCAAAATGCCGAGCACATCTGCGAAAATCGAGTGGCTAAAACAAAAACTTGCCTGCAAAACTTGCCCATCGCTCCCTGCACGCAAAAAATATATTAATTCAATGAGTTAGAGCAACATTCTGCCTCGCCCAGCGCCACCGGTTGCGACCGGCTAACGGAATCCGGCCCATACACTTGCGCCGGACGCCTATCGAGTTAGAAGAACTATATCAAAGCAAGTGTGGAATAGTGCCTGAAATAGCCTCAAATTAGTCCAAACGGGCTATTGCCAGTTTTGTTCATGTTGCTATCATCAGAACCGTCAATAAGAAAACCATTTAAGGAATTCTGGGACAGATTGGCAACACAAGTGACATCGCAAGTCATAATGGCTTGGAGAAGAAAAACATGAAAATCAAATCTGCAATTTTGGCCCCGATATTTGCTGCTGCGGTGGTGTTTACCGGCAGTTCGGCTTGACCTGACTGGCTTTTTCTGTGCCAGGTTGAATGTTGTATTTTTCAACTTGGAAGAAGGAGTCTACGAATGGCGAACAAGAAGCATGGCCCGGAGCAGGCGGTCGCAAAGCTCAGGCA
>OMIN01000048.1 GCA_900299145.1 Betaproteobacteria bacterium
GCGGTGGTGGGGATTTCAGCGGCGGCGGTGCTTCGGGCAGTTGGTAGCGCTGCGCAAGACGGCATAATGTAACTTTATGAATTTATTGAGAATTTTCAAACACCTGCTGACGCCGGATTGGCTGGCGCGGCGGGCGTTTCCGGCGGCGGCGTTAAAGCGCATCGAAGCGGTGATCGGCCAATCGGAAGCCGCACATCGCGGCGAGATACGTTTTGCGCTCGAAGGCGCGTTGCCGCTGCTGCCGTTAATGAAAGGTGCAACAGCGCGCACGCGCGCCGTGCAGGTTTTTTCCGATCTGCGTGTGTGGGATACCGAAGAGAACACCGGCGTGCTGCTCTATCTGCAGCTCATCGACCGCGACTTTGAAATTCTTGCCGACCGCGGCATCAACGCGCGGGTTCGCCCCAGCGAATGGGAGGCCATCTGTCAGCGCATGGAAGTGGCATTTCGCGAGGGTCATTTTGAAGACGGTGTGGTGGCGGGGCTTAGTGAGATCACCGCACTGCTGACACAACATTTTCCCGCACGCGCGCAAAATCCCGACGAGCTGCCGGACACGCCGGTGCTGTTGTAGTGATTTGTTGCGCGGAAACCGCAGGCTGGGCAAGCGTCAGTTTCCCCTGATCCCCGCCGCTTTGACCACGCGCGCCCATTGCTCGTTTTCGGCTCGCATGTGAGCGGCAAAATCAGCGGGGGAACTGGCGACGGGCTCCGAGCCTTCGGCGAGCAGGCTTTTTGCCATGTCGGGTGATTGCATGGCCTTGCCCGCCTGCGTGGCGAGGCGGTTGACGATTGCGGGCGGGGTTTTCGCCGGTGCAATTAGGCCGTACCAGTTCACCACCACCACGCCCTTGACACCGGCTTCGGCGAAGGTTGGCACGCTGGGCAGCGCCGGCACGCGTTTGCCGGGCGTCACCGCCAGTGCGCGCAGGCGGCTGGCGTTGATGTAAGCAATAGACGAAATAATCGTCGGGAACGACGCCTGCACCTGCCCGCCAACGAGATCGGCGTAGGCTGCACCCATGCCCTTGTACGGCACGTGAGTCATGCGCGTGCCGGTGGCGCTTTTGAAAAGCTCGCCGCTCATGTGTATCAGGCTGCCGATGCCGGATGAGCTGAAATTTACCTTGTCGGGATTGGCTTTGAGGAATTGCGCAAATTCAGTGGCGCTTTTCGCCGGAAGCGAAGGGTGTACCACCAGCACATAACCCTGCGCGGTGACTTGCGTGACCGGCGTAAAGTCGCGCACGATGTCGTAACGCGATGCGTAGAGCAAAGGATGCACCACGGTGGTGGCGCTGATCATCATCAGCGTGTGCCCATCGGGCGCAGCGGTGGACAGAATGTCCAGCGCCACCTGACTGCCCGCGCCGGGGCGGTTATCCACGACAAAGGATTGCGAAAACGCGTCACTCAGTTTCAGTGACAGCGAACGGGTAACGGTATCCATGCCGCCGCCCGCGGCCAGCGGCACCAGCGTGCGCACCGGGCGCGATGGGTAGTTCTGTGCCTGGGCAGTACAGGCCAGTGCGCCGATACACGCAGCAATGGAAATATAAGTATTTGTTTTCATTAATTTATTTTTGTGGCGTTGTACGCCTTGCGCATACGGTTGAATTGCATCCCGGCGTGCGCTGGCGTAGCCTTGCGACACCGCCATTTTTTGAACCGTAACGTCATCATGACCATCACCATCAACGCCATCACGCCGGATTTTGTTGCTGAGATTTACGACGCCGATCTTACGCGCCTGATTCCGGATGCGGATTTTACCGCCATCGCCAATGCCTTCTGGAAATATTCGGTGCTGATTTTTCCGGAGCAGGACCTCACGCAGCAGCAGCAACTTGCGTTCGCCGAGCGCTTCGGACCGATCGAGCGAGAACGCACGCTGGACCCGAAGGCCACCCCCAGCCGCTTTGATGGCGCGTTCTCGGATATTTCCAATCTGACGCATGAAGGCAAGATTTGGGGCGCTGACAGCCGACAGCGCATGTATAAGGCCGGCAATAAGCTGTGGCATACCGACAGTTCGTTCAAGTATCTGCCGTCGCTCACCTCGCTGCTGCATGCGCGCACCACGGTGCCTATCGGCGGACACACCGAATTTGCCGATCAGCGCGCGGCGTACGACGCACTGACCGATAAACAGAAAAAGGAATTCGAGGGCCTCATCGTTGAACACTGGATCGCCACCTCGCGCCGGCGCAGCGGCTTTTACGATTTCAACGAGGACGAAAAAAAGCGCCTGCCGCCGGTGCCGCAAATGCTGGTGCGCACAATTCCGCAGAGCCAACGAAAATCACTGTTCGTGGCCTCACACGCGGGGCGCATTTACGGCATGCCCGATGACGAAGGCCGCGCGCTGATCGACAGCCTGCTCGCCCATGTCACGCAGCGGCAGTTTGTTTACACCCACCGCTGGCGGCCCAACGAACTGGTGATGTGGGATAACCGCTGCACCATGCATCGCGGCACCGACTACGATGACCTCAAATACGTACGCGACATGCGGCGCGTGACGGTGAGTGACGTGGCGAATACGTGTGAGCAGGCAGGCGTGCCGCGGCCGGCGGCGATGCAGGCGGCGTGAATGGGCGTGGTAAAATAATGAATAAAAACAAATACTTACGATTTTTTCCTGCGCGCGTCGTATGTCGCGCGGTGCTGCTGATGGCGCTGGGCGCTCAAGGCGTGATGCCGCCTGCGATTGCGGCGCCCGCGCCCGCAGCGGCGGAATTTCCCGGCGCGCGGCCCATACGCATGGTGGTGCCGTTCGCGCCGGGCGGCAGTTCCGACGTGGTGGGGCGGCTGGTGGGCGTGCGTATGGCCGCCACGTTGAAGCAGAACATCATTGTCGATAATCGCGCGGGCGCGGGCGGCATGATCGACGCGGACATCGTGGCCAAAGCGGCGCCCGATGGTTACACGCTGTTGCTGGTCGACGCGCTGCACATTGTCAGCCCCATTTTCAGCCGCAATACGCTCTACGATCCGGTGAAAGATTTCACGCCGATTTCGATGATCGCCAAATCGCCGCTGTTCCTTGCCACCTACACGGCGCATGAGGCCAAAACGCTGGCCGACATGCTGGCGCTAGCCCGGCGCGAGCCGGGGCGCGTGGCGGTGGGCATACCGGGCACCGGCAATATCGTCATTGAGATGCTGCAACTGCGTGGCAAGGTGCGCTTCAATCTCGTGCCGTACAAGGGCGGCGCGCCGGCATTGAATGATCTTGTTGCCGGCAACATACAACTCTTCACCGGTTCCATTGCCACCTTCGGCGGCTTTGCGAAATCCGGGCGCGTGCGGTTGCTCGCCACCACGGCGCTCACGCGTCATCCGGATTACGCCGATGTGCCGACATTTGCCGAAGCCGGTACGCCGGACGTGGATTACGAGCAATGGTTCGGCTTGCTCGCGCCGGCGAAACTGCCGCCCAAGGTGGGCGCCGTACTCGGCGCATCGGTAGCCGATGCCATCAAGGACGCCGAAGTGCGCGACCGTTTCAGCCGTCTCGCGCTGGACCCGGCATTTCTTGGGCCGGAAGACTACAACAAGCGCGTGTTGAACGATGCCGCGCGCTGGCGCAAGGTGGCGGCGGACGCCGGTATCAAACCGGTGGAGTAGGGTGGCGGTGTAGCCAGGTCTGCCCCGCCGGCGGTGTAAGACGTGTTTGGAGACTGTTCTTACAACGCCACACGTACGCCGTGTTTGTCGATCACGGCCTGATTCAGCGCAATGCGAAAGCCCGGCCCTTCCACCGGCAAACAGCCAGCGGCATCGGGATTGGCAAGCGGATGAAACGCCGGGTTGGTCCAGTCGAGCATTTCAATCGGCAGGCTGCGCGGCAAAGCGGCCAGCAAGTGCATGGAATAGTGTGAGAAGCGGTGGCTGCCCACTGTGGCGCCGAGGCCGTTAAGGATGCGCGCCGCTTCGAGAAAGCGCACCGGCCCGCCGACATATTGCACGTCGATAATGAGCTTGCGCAGCCGCCCACGAGTATAGAGTTCATAGAGTTCGTTGGCATGCACGGATTTTTCGCCGGCGGCGATGGTGTTGAGCGGATGCTCCCGCACCTTGTGCAAATCGGCATGCGGCGCCGGGTCTTCCACCCACATCAGCGGCATGTCGCAGGCGCCCAGAAATTCGTTGGCGATGTCAGCCGACCAGTCTGAGCCCGTCTCCAGTGCAATGGTGCCTGGCTCTGAAAACACCGTACGCACGGCGGCGATGCGTTCGAGGTTATCCTTCAGCGAACGATTGACGCGCATTTTTACCGCGCGGTAGTTCTGCTGCCGATAGAGCTTTGCTTCGTCAATCAACCCGGCGATGGATTTGTCGAGCCACAGCGAGCTGGCATAGCAGCCCAGCTTGTCGCGCCCGGCAGGCCGGCCCCACAGATCGGCGCAGGGCACACCCGCCTGCTTGCCCGCGAGATCCCACGCGGCTAGGCTTAGGGCGCTGGCCGCCGAACGGCTGACATGGTTGGCTTCGCAGGAGGCTTCCTGCTGGCGTTCGACGTTGAGCAGGCCGGCCAGACCTGAAGTGGCCAGCGCCGCTTCGGCGATGAGTTTTTTGGCCACGGTTGTTGCTGCTTCCATCTCGGCGGCCTTGCGAAAGGACGCATAACCAACACCGCGATGCCCTTCACCCGACGCAAAGGCGAGCAGCAAACAGGTTTCTGTGGTGGGGCCTTTGGGCGCCTGTATCGGTGGATCGAGCGGGACGCGCAAGTTCCACAGTTCAACGTTGATGCTGTTCGCGGGCATGACAGGTCTCCTCACGGGTAATCCTAGCCTTTTTACCACAGCTTTAGCGGCTCGCGCGGTTTGCAAACAGATCGGCAAGGGCAGACAATGCTGTCCATGTACCGCTTTCCCTCTTATCTACAGGCATGCCACATAGCGCACTTGTTCGCTTGTGCGATGGTTACGCTGACTGCCACAGTGATTGCCGCCGAAACCTACCCCAGCAAGCCGGGCCGCCTCATTGTGCCTTCCGGCGCGGGCTCGTCGTCGGACATCATGGCGCGCATTTTCGCGCAGCGTTTTAGCGAAGCGTGGGGCCAGCCGCTGGTGGTCGATAACCGCGCGGGGGCAGCCGGCATTATCGGCGGTGAAATCGCCGCGCGCGCGACGCCCGACGGCTATACCCTCTACAACTACGGCATCAGCGTGTCGGTGCAGCCTGCGTTGCACAAAAAACTGCCTTACAACAACCTGCGCGATTTCACGCTGGTTTCGTCGTTTGCGATGACCCCCAACGTGCTCACCACCACGCCGACGATAGGCATCACGACCGTGCAGGAGCTCATCACCGCGGCCAAGGCCAGCCCCGGCAAACTCAAATATGCGTCGAACGGTGTGGGCGGCACGCCGCACCTTACGATGGAGCTTTTCAAGGCGGCGGCGGGCATCGATATCGTGCACGTGCCCTACAAAAATTCCGCGCAGGGCTTCACCGATGTCGCCGGCGGGCAGATGCAGGCTTGCTTTTTCACCATGCCGGGGCTGCTACCCTTCATCAAGTCAGGGCGCATGCGCGCACTTGCCGTGTCATCCACCAAACGCGCCGAGCAGTTGCCCAGCGTGCCGACCATCATCGAATCCGGTTTACCTGGCACAGCCGATTTTGATGTCACCGTGTGGCAGGGCATTGCGTTGCCCAAAGGCACACCGCAAGCTTATGTTGCGAACATCCACTCGGCGATGATGAAGGCGCTGGCAACGCCGGAACTCAAGCAGCGGTTTTTCGAGAACGGCGTGACGCCTACGCCGATGACGCCGGCGGAATTTGCCCAGTTTGCCATTCGGGAGACGGCGAAGTGGCAGAAAGCGGTTGCGGCGGCGGGGATGAAGGCGGAGTAGTAAGACATTCTGCGCAATGCGCCTCGCTTATTGGCGCCCTATCTGGCGCTACTGTCTCGGTGCAGTACGGCATAATCTCAGGGGAATCCAGTAAGCATGTCTGCGACATATTTGTCATCACGCAATGCGCCGCCGGCTTTGCCGTAGTACTTGACAAGTTTCGTGCCGCAATGAGAGCAGTAACAAGTAATATGGTGCGAAGTCAGCTTTAGGTTTGATATACCAGCCGCTTCGCAAGCCGCAGCCAAAGTTCGATTGGCTCGGAACACATCTGAGTAATCCTTGTGGTGAGCCGCGTTGAAACCCGCGTAAAACTGTACGGGGTTCTCCCCCGCGACCAGAAACTCGCCTACTTCATTTCTTGCGACAAATAGGTTCTGCGCAACATGGCAACAAAACTTTGGCTTATCAGAGGTAGGCCACAGCGAGCGAAGAGTACTGCGGGATAAATTACTTCCCACCCAAAGCCTCCCCCACCGCCCGCTGCGCCAACACCGAAATCAAATGCGCCCGATAATCCGCCGCAGCATGTAAATCCGAATTCAGTTTATCCGCCGAGACTTTGACCTTGGCAATAGCCTCCGGCGCGAATTTCTCGCCGAGTTTTTTCTCCATGTCTTTCAGGCGGAACACGCTGTTGGCTGCACCCGTGACGGCGACGCGCACCTGGCCGCCGCCTTCGGAGACGAATACACCCACGAGCGCAAAGCGCGAGGCGGGTTGTTTGAATTTGACGTAGGCCGCGCGCTTGGGCAGGGGGAATTCGACTGAGGTGATGATTTCACCGGGCTTTAGTGCGGTTTCGTAGAGGCCGGTGAAAAACTTGTCGGCCGGTATCGAGCGCCGGTTGGTGTGAATGGTGGCGCTTAAGGCCAGCACGGCTGCGGGGTAGTCGGCAGCCGGGTCGTTGTTGGCGAGCGAGCCGCCGAGAGTGCCCATGTTGCGCACTTGCCGGTCGCCGATGTGGGCGGCGAGTTTGGCGAGGACGGGCAGGCCGATTTTCACGTCTTTGGATTCGGCGACTTCGCTGTGGCGCACGCCCGCGCCGATGGTGAGCACGGCGGCTTCGAGTTTGATGGTGCGCAGTTCTTCCAGCGCGCCGAGGTCGACCAGCGCGGGCGTTTGTGCCAAGCGCATTTTCAGCGCGGGGGTGAGGCTTTGGCCGCCGGCAAGCGGGCGGGCGTTTTCGGTTTTCTTGAGTAGCGCTACGGCGTCTTTGAGCGTAGCGGGGCGGTGGTAGTCGAAGGTGTGCATGTTGGGACTCCTCTAGTTCCTGATGCCGCTGATAGCGAAGATATGTAAGTATCTGTTTTTATTCATTTTTTCTTGCTCTTGCTTTGCAGCGTCCGCCACACCGTCTGCGCCGTCGCGGGCATGGCGATGTCCTTCACGCCCAGCGCATCGGTAATCGCGTTAATCACCGCTGCCGGTGAGCCTATCGCGCCTGCTTCGCCGCAGCCCTTCACGCCGAGCGGGTTGTGGGTGCAGGCGGTGACGCGGGTGTCGACGGTGAACGAGGGTAGGTCGTCGGCGCGTGGCATGGCGTAATCCATGTAGCTGCCGGTGAGCAGTTGTCCAGAGGCCGCATCATAAACACAGCCTTCGAGCAGGGCCTGGCCGATGCCCTGCGCGAGACCGCCGTGCACTTGGCCTTCGACGATCATCGGGTTGATGACGTTGCCGAAATCATCCACGGCGGTGAAGTTAATGACTTTCGTTGCGCCGGTATCGGGGTCGATTTCGACTTCGCAAATGTGGCTGCCGGCGGGGTAGGTGAAGTTGGTCGGGTCGTAGAACGCCTGTTCGTTCAGGCCTGGTTCGAGCTTGTCGAGCGGGTAGTTGTGCGGCACGTAGGCAGCGAAGGCGACCTCACCGATGGTTTTTTTCTTCTCGGTGCCGGGCACGCTGAACACGCCGTCCTTGAACTCAATGTCAGTGTCGGAAGCCTCGAGCAGATGCGCGGCGATTTTCTTGCCCTTGGCGATGATTTTGTCGAGCGCTTTCATGATGGCGGAGCCGCCAACAGCCAGCGACCGTGAGCCGTACGTACCCATGCCGAACGGGATGCGCCCGGTGTCGCCGTGCACCACGTCGACGTTCTCCACCGGGATGCCGAGTTTGTCGGCAACGACTTGCGCGAAGGTGGTTTCGTGGCCCTGGCCGTGGCTGTGCGAGCCGGTGAATACGCTCACGGTGCCGGTTGGATGAAAGCGCACTTCGCCTGCTTCATACAGGCCCGCTCGCGCGCCCAATGCGCCGGCGATGTTCGATGGCGCAAGCCCGCAGGCTTCAATGTACGTCGAGTAGCCGAGGCCGCGCAGCTTGCCGCGATCAGCTGCTTGCTTGCGGCGTGCCTCAAAGCCCGCGACATCGGCAAGCTTCATCGCCTGCGCAAGCGTGGCCTCGTAATTGCCGGTGTCGTAGCACAGCGCCACGGGGGTTTGATACGGAAACTGCGTGATGGAGTTCTTGCGCCGCAGTTCCGCCGGCGAAATATTCATCTCGCGCGCGGCGGTTTCCACCAGCCGCTCAACGACGTAAGTGGCTTCGGGCCGGCCCGCGCCGCGATAGGCATCCACCGGCACGGTGTTGGTGAACACGGCGGTGACTTCGCAGTAAATCGCGGGCGTGGTGTATTGCCCGGCCAGCAGCGTGGCGTAAAGAATGGTCGGCACGCTGGAGGCGAACGTCGACAGATACGCGCCGAGGTTGGCGGTGGTTTGCACGCGCATGGCGAGGAACGTGCCGTTCTTATCCAGCGCGAGTTCGGCTTTCGTGACATGATCGCGGCCGTGCGCATCGGCGAGGAAGGAATCCGAGCGTTCGCACACCCATTTCACCGGGCGGTTCACCTGTTTGGCGGCCCAGGTGATGACGGTCTCTTCGGCGTACAGAAAAATCTTCGAGCCGAAGCCGCCGCCGACATCCGGCGCAATCACGCGCA
Organism: Betaproteobacteria bacterium; assembly: GCA_900299145.1. Classification (GTDB taxonomy): domain Bacteria; phylum Pseudomonadota; class Gammaproteobacteria; order Burkholderiales; family SG8-41; genus UBA5216. The sequence goes on from OMIN01000048.1 coordinate 8,815, forward strand.
CCTTGTGTTCCGGCAGGCCCAGCACAAAGGCCGTCATCAGGAGGCGCTCGACGTGCGGGTTCTGGTTGGCGACATGCACCGTGTAACTGTCGTCGGCACGCGAGTATTGCGCCAGCGCCGCGCGCGGCTCAATCGCGTTCGGTATCAACCGGTTGTTGATGAATTCCAGCGTGGTGACGTGTTTGGCGGTGGCGAAGGCTTTGTCGACTGCGTCCTTCGCCCCCAGCGCCCATACGTAGCTGGTGTTGTCGGGCACGCCATCGTGCAGCACGGCGGCGCCCGGCTTGCGCGCGTCAGCGGCGTTGACCACGGCCGGCAGCACGTCGTAATCGACTTCGATCAGGGCTGCGGCGTCCTTCGCCTGATTCAGCGTTTCGGCAATCACCACCGCAACCTGATCGCCGACGTGCCGCACCTTGCCTTGCGCCAGACACGGATGCGGCGGTTCTTTCATGGGCTGGCCATTCACATCAGTGATGAGCCAGCCGCAGGGCAGGGTACCAACTTTCGCGGCGGCCAGATCCGCGCCGGTGAAGATGCCCACCACGCCGGGCGCGGCCCTGGCCTGGTCGAGACGGATGCTGCGGATGTTGGCGTGCGCGTGTGGCGAACGCAGAAAATAGGCGTGAGTCTGATTAACCGCCGACACATCGTCTGTATACGTGCCGCCGCCGGTGAGAAAGCGCTGGTCTTCCTTGCGCTTGATTGACTGGCCGATATAAGGTGCGTTCATGATTTAGCCTTTCACGCTGTTGTTCACGCTTTTACTCATATCCGCGGCGCCCGCGAGCACCGCCTTGACGATGTTGTGATAGCCCGTGCAGCGGCACAGATTGCCATCGAGCTCCGCGCGCACGGTCGCTTCATTCGCGTTTGGATGTTTTTGCGCAAGTTCAATCGCGTTCATCACCATGCCCGGCGTGCAAAAGCCACATTGCAGGCCGTGGTGTTCACGAAACGCTGCTTGCATCGGATGCAGTTCACCGTGGGCGCCGCATATGCCTTCGATGGTGGTGACATTGGCCCCGTGTGCCTGCACGGCAAGCAGGTTGCAGGCCTTTACCGCGCGGCCGTTAAGGTGCACGGTGCAGGCGCCGCACTGGCCGGTATCGCAGCCTATGTGCGTGCCGGTGAGATGCAGGTTTTCGCGCAGAAGCTGCGCGAGCAGCGTGCGCGGGTCAATGTCGGCGGTGACAGCCTTGCCGTTGACGGTGAGCGAAACGGAAACGGTCATGATGGCTCCGGTGGAATCGATGGGCGGATGGCGAGTGACGGATTGCACTGCGGGAAAGCAAATTCATGCTATCGCAGGCGTAGGGCGGGTGCAATAATTCACGGCGCAACGGCGGGCGTGGCGGCTGGATGTTCGCGCACACCGTATTCCTGCGTATTTTCAATTCTTAAATGAAAACAGATACTTACGAAAATTCATCGTGCGCGGTAGGCGCCTCTGCCAATGCTGCTACGATGCGCGTCAGGTTTGTGTCAGCGTGACATTGAAATGGGAGTGTTGTGATGCGTGGTTGGTGGTGGAAGATTTTTCTGGTTCTTATATTGAATATGGGGAACGCGGCAGCGGCCTATCCCGAACGGCCGATACGATTTGTGGTGGCGGCGGTGGCGGGCAGTGCGCCGGATATCACCTCGCGGCTGGTGACGACCGAGATGACTCACGAACTCGGCCAGCAGTTTGTGGTGGATAACCGCGGCGGCGCGGGTGGCACGCTGGGCATGCCGCTGATTGCCCGTGCGACGCCCGACGGTTACACCATGGGTTACGGCAACATCGCGTCGCTGGGCATCGCGCCGAGTGTCTACGCGAAGCTGACTTACGATCCGCTAAAGGATTTTCAGCCCATTGGGCATATTGCGGATTCGTACAATATTCTGGCGGTGGCGTTGTCGTTTCCGGTGAAAACAGTTGCGGAGCTGATCGATTACGCGAAAAAAAATCCCGGCAAGCTGGTCTATGGCGGCGCGACTGTGGGTTCGACGCAATACATGAGCGGGCAGCTGTTCAATCAAATGGCGGGCACCAACATCCGCGCGGTGTCATTTCTCGGCGCGCAGGTGATTCCGGCAATGGCATTGGGCCAGGTGCACATGACGTTTAACGGCAGCGCGGCGTTGGAGCAGTACATCAAGAGCGGGCGTATACGCGGGCTGGCGGTGACGGGGGCGAAGCGGCTTCGCGCATTTCCTGATTTGCCCACGATTGCCGAATCGGGATTACCCGGATTCGAAGTGGTGGCGTGGGGTGGCATTATTGGCCCGGCCGGGCTGCCGCCTCCGGTCGTCGCGCGGCTCAACGGCGTACTCAACAAGGTACTCAAATCTGCGGCAGGCGCTGAAAAACTCATCGGTATCGGATTGGAGCCCGGCGGCGGCACACCGGAGCAGTTTGGCGCTTATGTTCGCAAGGAGATTACCAAGTGGAGCGAGATTACGCGCAAGGCGGGCATCAAGCCGCAATAAGTTGTATGAATAATTAAATAGGGTCTTAGGAAGCAAACTGGGTTAAAGAGGTTGCATTCTGAGTAACTTTAACAGGACGGTATAGAGATTGTCGTGCCGGTGGTTGAAACGAAACTCGGTTTCCTTCAAGTGCAAGGCA
>OMIN01000049.1 GCA_900299145.1 Betaproteobacteria bacterium
CCATACGGTCAAGATAGAGCAACAAAACGGAGAGATGGCCGAGTGGTCGAAGGCGCTCCCCTGCTAAGGGAGTATAGGCTCAAAAGGCTTATCGAGGGTTCGAATCCCTCTCTCTCCGCCAGTAGTTAGTTCAAAGAAGTCCTCTGGCATCCACGAAAGCCCGATTTTCCTCTAGGAAATCGGGTTTTTTGTTGCACGTCGTTCGGCAATGTACTTTTCGAAGGGCTATCAGCGCGCGATCCGGATCGTAGTTGACCGAGCAGGCGCGGTGACAGTCAGCCTGTTAGCTGGTGGCGCGGACTGAGTGTCTCCGCAATATGTAAGGCCGAGAGAATGCATTCCATCTATAAATTATTTAATTAATTCAGATAGTTACAATGGATTGAGTGTCTGTTTGCCTAACCGTTCTCTAGTCCCGTGTCCCACGCATCTGTGGGACAGCATCTAGCCGGCGCGGGTGGCTGTCAGATATCCTGCACTCAGGTTCCCAATTGCTCGAACAACCATGCCAAGGGATCGCCGATAGTCCTTTGCTCGAGATTGGTGCTGCGGCATTGCGGTAGGGCCAGATGATTAGCATCCGCGTGGGGGCTACCGCTGGTCGATGCGCTCAGGTCTGTCTGCTCCTGCGCACCGTCGTGCCACGGGTTGAGCGGGGCGGCAAGAGGTGCCAGGAGTACAACGCCCATTGAGCCGGACTCAGAATATGAAACGATCTGCGTAGCCTTCACGACGCCGCCCTTCATGGCAATATCAAATTGTCGGGCTTTGATATTCGCCGCCCAGCGACACCATTGCCCATGGCGCTACCTGTGCGTCGGTTGAGAAGCTGAAATGTCCGGCAGCCGCGTGATGATCACGAAAAATCCGCTGCATGGCGCTGATGTCGTAGATGCCGTTGGCGCCGAGCATTTCGTAGATTGAATCCACCGCTTCGCCAATGATTTTTACGCCTACCGCGCTATTACGGCGGTAACGCAATTTGGCATCCATGGTGAGCGCGTTTCCGCGGCGGTAAACATTTTCAGCCTCGATGCAATCATTGCGCAGCCACAGACGCACGGCGTCTATTTTCGCCGCGGCCATGCCAATCCGAATCTGCACCGTTTGAAAGTCGCGCATTTTCGCACCCGTATAGGCAGTACTGCGTTCCTTGACCATCTGCGTGGCGAGATCCAGCATGGCGGCTGCATTGCCCACTACGCAGCCCGCGATACAGTGGCCGCCCAAGGCTGGCGTGGGTACTTTAAACATTGGATTGGCGTGCAGCTTCAGGCCGGGATATGCGTGCGACCGGGCGGCCACATGCATGGATAGCGCGCGGTGGCCCGGCACAAAGACACCGTCGCAGACCACCGTGCGGCTGCCGGTGCCGCGCATGCCCAGCGTTTGCCAATCGTCGATCACCTGGCAGTCTCCAAGCGGTACCTGGCACATTACCCAGTCGACTGGAGCGCCGGCTTCATTCTTGACGATACAGGCGAGTTGCTCCCACGTGGCGTGATCGACGCCCGACGAAAATCCCCATTTGCCGGTCAATCGCAACCCGCCGCAGACGCGCTTCGCAGTCCCCTGAAAAAAGGCGATGCCCGAAGCGATCAGTGTGTCGCGGCTCTGTCCCCAGATTTCCTCCTGCGCGGCTTCGGGCCACAGTGCGAGACCCCGGTGATGCGAAGCAAGGTTGGCAACCACCCAGGCGGTTGAAATATCGCCGCGTGCGAGCACCTCGGGAACGTCGAAATAACTGACAAAGTCCAGTTCCATTCCGCCCCACCTTTTGGGCTGCAGATACCGGAAAAGGCCGGCCTCGTGTATGGCTTGCACAACCTCAGGCACTAGGCGGGTGGCGGAATCGTTAGCCGATGCGTGTTTGCGCAGGAACGGGATCAGCGAGTGCGCACGCTCGAGCGCTTCGTCGATGCCTACGTTGGAAAAATCACGTTGTTGTCTTAAGTCGGGGGCGTTCATGGCGGGCTGGTATCCAAAAAGTTTTGCTTGTCAGGCGGCACGCGCTGGCTTGCCTTCTCGCGCGATGGCTGCGTTGACGCGCGGCATCACTTCAGTCGCCATCAATTCCATCGAACGTTTGGTGAGTGCCGGATCGACCCAATCCATGCCGGCGTAGACCAATTCACCAAAATCACCCGTTTCCTCGCGCAGGGCAAGTATCTGATCGACTACTTTATTGACTGTGCCACGGAGTACCAGTTTGTCGGTGAGATACTCCTCCGTGAGAATCGAGTCCGGATCAGACTCGTTCAACTTGAACGCAGCATGGCGGCCGGCACTGATCATCTTGGTCAGCAGCAACCGCCAGTAGTAACGGTAAGGGCTGTTGGCATCTGTGCAGCCATAGCTTTCCGCCACCTTGTCATTATCCGCCACGAATATCGTGCGTGCGATGCGCCAGTCGTTACGGTCCGCGACTTTGCCGACTTCCTTTTTTCCCTGCTCGTAATTTGCCCAATGCGTGGGCAGCCACTTGGACATCAGGAAATTGGCTGACAACGGATGAAAGTCCCGCCGGCCCATGGCTATGACACCCTTCGAATACGGCGCTACTACCGTGCCAACTATCTCCGGATGCGGATTCTGATACGGCTTGTAAAGATGGCCGCGCCCGATTTCGAGGCGCCGCGTTGTACGCGTTGTGACTTTGTACCGATTGTTCGGCAAATCAATGTCGTAGGGCTGTTCTCGCTTCCAGATCTCCAAAATGACATCAATGGCATCGGCGAAGAGCTTGTTGCGGTCCTCGTCAAGGATGCCCAACGCCTCGGCGTCGCAGCGCAAAATGCCCGGGCTGATGCCGAAAATGAAGCGGCCTTTCGCCAGATGATCGAACATGGCCGCGTGAGAAGCCAGCATGGCGGGGTGCCACTGCGAAATATTGGACGTTCCGGTGGCGAGTTTGATGTTCTTGGTGTCGCTGACCAGCGTCGCCAAAAACAGCATGCTGCATACAATGTTCTCGGTGATCTCGGTCAGATGTTCACCGACAAACGCATCATAAAACCCGAGTTTGTCGGCCAAAATGATGGCCTGACGGTCTTCCTGCAATGTTTCGGTGCAGTTGCGTCCCATCGGATGCAGCGGCATGGTGAAGTAACCTAAACGCATGGTCAGTCTCCTGTGTGGGTAAGTGTGTGTCCCGATACGCGATCGTGATCCGTGTTCCTCGCACTGCAATTTGCAATGGCCGGCCTGCCCCCGGCGTCAGAATTTCATGCCGATACCTATGCCATAGATCAGCGGGTCGATTCTCAGATGTGCCGCAGTCGCGCCGGTGGCAACGACTTTGACGTCGGTGTCCATCCAGACTTTTTTGATATCAAGATTGATGAAAAACCGCTTGTCGATGGCAATATCCACACCTGCCTGGATGGCGGCTCCCCAGCTTGATCGGTCCAGCGTTAGTGTTCCGCCGCCCAAATTGACGTCATAAAAGCGCGTGTAATTGATTCCGGCGCCCAGATAGGGGCGGAATTGCTGGTCCGGCAGGAAGTGATATTGCAGCGTCAGTGTCGGCGGCAGATGTTTCACGGAGCCCACGGGAGCACCGCCTGCCGTGACTTCGTGCTTGCGGGTGGCCAGTATCAGTTCAAGCGCAAAATTGCGCGTGATGAAGTAACTGAAATCCAGTTCCGGGGTTATTTTGGAGTTGATGTCAATATTCAGTGCCGACGAACTTGCGTCCGGACTGATGTTGACCACCCGAGCCCGGGCCAGCCAATCACCTTGCGCGGCTTGTACTGTGATTGTCGAAACCAGCATGGCGCCTGCGGCGCAACCCAGCACTGCCTTCCACTTGCGTACCATTTGCATTTCTCCAAGTATGAATAGCACGATCAAATGCTATGCAAACCCGGTGGCGATACGTTTGACGTAAATCAACACGCTTGCGAACTGCCGCTCCTCAAGCGTGTGCGAGCCAACTCATGCGGTGCGCGAGACCACATTGTCGATAACATCAATACCCCAAATTTTTGTGTGTGGAACGTAGTGCCCGCTACGATAGATGGGTTGCTTTTATGGTGACCAAGAGATTGCGTGAGTGGCGATGGTTCATGTCGCATAGAAATTCAATGATGCGAGATGGCGAAAGCCCTGATTGGTTGTTTGGCCGTACGCTGCTAAGATTCCAGCGATGCGGCAATTGACCGGGAATTGCTATGAGAAGCCCGTAAATGGAAGGGGCAATGCAATGGCACCAAATACAAAAACGCCAAGACCTTCGGCTTGCCTATCGTTGGTTCAATAGCCGCGCCGCCGGCTCGAGCAGGGGAGATGGTTCGATGTCAGTGATTGGCGTCATGACTTGGTTCGTGCTGGCCGTAGCGGCAATGCAGCACGCTGTCGGCTGTGCGCAGGCGCAAAACTATCCCGTCAAGCCCATGCGCGTAGCCGTCGGTTTTCCGGCTGGCGGGCCCGCCGACACCATGTTGCGTATTATCGGCCGCAAGATGACGGAGCTTTCCGGTCAATCGGTAATTGTCGAGAATCGCCCCGGCGCCAACGGCTTTTTGTCGGGTGAATATGTGGCGCGGTCGGCTCCCGATGGTTACACACAATTGTTTGCGTCGGGCAGCATGTTGTCGTTCACAAAGTATATGTATTCCAAGCCGCTAATCGATCCGGATCGTGAACTGGCGCTGGTAACACAGGCGGTGTCGGTGCCGCAGATTTTTGTTGCGCATCCTTCACTGCCGGTCAAAACGCTGAAGGATCTGGCGCAACTCGCCGCACGCCGGCCCGGGCAGTTGAATTTTTCGATTATCGGGCAGGGCGGGTTGATTCATTTGGGCACGGAGTTGTTCAAAATGTCCGCCGGCATTTCGATGAACAACGTGCAGTACAAAGGCGCCGCGCCCGCCATTGTCGATCTCATTGGCGGACATATTGAAGCGGCGCTCTTCGATGTGCCCGCGGTAGTGGGCTATCTGCCTTCGGGCAAAATACGGCCGCTCGCGGTCACCAGCAGCGAGCGCATCAAGCAGCTGCCCCTTGTGCCTACCACCGCCGAGTCAGGGTATTTGAGTGTGCGCTCCGACAGTTGGTATGCCGTCGCCGCACCAGCGGCTGTGCCGTCGGAATTGATTCAGCGCATGAATAAACTATGGGTCGCCGCGGTGCGTGCGCAGGAAACGCGCGATTTACTTTACGCGATTGGCGTTGGCGCGGTGGGTAGCAGTGTTGAGGATTTCACCACGTTCCGCGCGGCGGAAGCGCGCAAGTGGAGCGAGTTGATTCGCAAAATCAATCTGAAACTGGAGTAGTAGTGTCTGACAAAATGAAACTGCACTGGTCGTCGCGCTCGCCCTATGTGCGCAAGGTCATGATTTGCGTCCATGAACTGGGGCTGGAGAACCGCATTGAACGCATTTCGTCGGTGGTGTCACTGTCGAAACCCAATTCGGAGGTAATGCGCGACAATCCGCTGGGCAGAATTCCCACGCTGATTCTCGACGATGGGCGCGTGTTTCATGAATCCGTGGTGATCTGTGAGTATCTCGATAGCCTGCACACGGGCACGCCACTGTTTCCGGCGGTGTCGGCAAATAAGGGGGAAGCCCGCTGGACGGCGCTACGGCGTCACGCGCTGGGCAATGGCATGCTGGATGCGCTGCTGCTGTGGCGCTCGGAGGTGATGAAACCCGCTGCGCGGCAAACGCCGGAATGGCTGACCACCTTCGATCTTAAAACACGTAATGGCTTAAAAGCCATCGAAGCTGATGCAGATAATCTGGCGCGTACGCCGTTTGACATAGGCCATGTCGGTATCGGCGCCGCGCTGGCGTATCTGGATTTTCGCTTCAGTGATTTCGGCTGGCGCAAGGATCATCCGCGCACGGACGCGTGGATGCAGCAATTCTCGCAGCGTGATTCGGTGAAGAAAACCGCGTTTATTGATGCTTGAGCGCGGCTGAGGGTGCGCGCGATCCAGTTACCTCTGCTTCGCCAAAAACCCCAGCAAAATCTGATTAAAAACAACAGGTTGTTCCCAATACGGGCTGTGGCCCGCCTCGGTGACGATGTGCACTTCCGCGTGCGGCATGTGCTGCGCCTGCATGCGCAGCAGCGACGGTGGTGTGTAAAGGTCGGAGTCGCCGGTCATCAGCAATGTCGGGTGTTCGATGGATTCCAGCCGCGCCCACGTCAGCGGCTGTTTCATTTTCGGCGTGACGCGCTTGCCGGGAATAGCCTGATGCTCCAGGGCCTGCCACGCCGCGAGACCCTCGGGATTGCCGGCGCGATAGGATGGCGATAGTTCCTGAAAATCGTGCGGCAGCTTGGCGAAAAACGGTGGCCGCAAACGCGCATTGACCGCGGCGTAATCGGCTTCGGTAATGCCCATGTACGATGACACCACGGTCAGGCTGCACACGTTTTCCGGGTACGCCAGCGTGTAGTCAATGGCGAAAAAGCCACCCTGCGCGGCGGATACCAGATGCACTTTGCCGAGTTTAAGATGCTGAAGCAATCGATGCAGGTCATCCGCACCGTAGCCGGGGTTGTCCACATCGCCCGGGTCTGAGCGGTGGTAGCCACGCCGCGAATAGCCGATCGCACGATAACCCGCCGCGGCCAGCACTGGTTGCTGATAGACCCAGCCGGCGGCGCTTTGCGTGCCGGCGTGAAGCAAAATCACTGGCGTGCCATTGCCGGCAGTATCCCAGTACCACAGGCGCGAACCGTCGACGTCGACCATGCCTTCCTGCGCGGGCGCTTGCGGTGGCACGGGCACGGGCTCCCACATGGGGGCCCGTGTAGCGGGCGCTCCCGCAGATAAGCTGTTACTCGTCATGAAATATCTCCGGAATGCGCTAACGGAATATGCATTGGGCACGCAGCGCAGTTCATATTGCGAGTCTCATTGTGGCATAGTCCGCCGCTGCATGATGTAATCCAAAGCTTAAATTCAGAAAGCTTGGCGCGTATGACTGGGATTAATAAATGGGTGCAAGGAGCGTGCGGTTGGTGCGTGTGCGGGGCCATGGCCCTGGCCTGTGCACTATCGGGTGCGGCAGCGCACGCGCAAGCCTATCCCGTCAAACCCGTGCGCATTGTCAACCCGTTCAGCCCCGGCGGTTCACTTGACCTAGTGGCGCGCCTGCTGGCGAAATCCTTGAGCAGCGGACTGGGCCAGCAATTCATTGTCGAGAATCGTCCTGGTGCGGGCGGCTCAATTGGTGTTGAGCTGGTGGCGAAGGCTGCGCCCGATGGCTACACCCTTCTGATTGTTCAAAGCAGCATCACGGTGAACCCCAGTTTGCAACGCAAGGTGGGCTATGATCCGGTAAAGGATTTCGAGCCAATTTCCAAAGTGTCGTCATACATGTTTTTTGTGGTGGCGCATCCATCGCTGCCGGCGCGTAATGTCAAGTCTTTGATTTCATTGGCAAAAGCGAAACCGGGCGAAATTCCTTATGCATCGGTGGGCGTAGGCAGCGGAACGCATCTCGCGGGTGAGTTGTTTGGCCACATGGCTGGCGTCAGGCTTGCGCATATCCCATACAAAGGCACCGGGCAGGTAATGCCGGATTTGCTGGGCGGGCAAATTGCGCTGACGTTTGGCAGTACCAGCGTGGTACCGCATGTAAAGCAGGGTAAGCTGTACGCGCTGGGCGTCACCGGTGCGCGGCGCTCAGCGGTGTTGCCGGAGGTGCCGACCGTGGCGGAATCCGGTATCCCCGGTTACGAGGTAACGGCGTGGAATGCGCTGTTCGCACCGGCGGGTACGCCCATGGCCATCCTTGCGCGGTTGAATGAACTCACGCGCAAGAATATTGCGCAATCCGAGGCAAAATCGGTGATGGACGCGCAAGGGCTGGACGGCGACACCGGCACATCGGCCGAACTGGCGGCGCTGGTGAAAACGGAATTGGCTAAATGGGCGCGAGTGATCAAGGTCGCGGGTATCAAACCCGAGTAACTGGCGGTGTGAACTGGAGCTAATCATGGATCAGGCACAGGCAGCAGGATGGGACAAAACAACCGAGGCGCTGGTGGGCTTCGCACAGCGTTCGACGTATGCCGCGTTATCGCCGGCGGTGGTGCACGCGGTGAAATTACGAGTGATCGATTGCTTCGCCAGCGCGCTGGGCGCTTACGAAAATTCGATCAGCGAGCTTGCGCGCAAGGTAGCCTTACGTAACCATGGCGACAACCCGGCGACGGTGTGGGGCAGCAACATCCAGACCACGCCGGAAGCAGCCGCGTTTACCAATGGCGTGATGACGCGCGTGCTGGATATCAGCGACACGTATCTGGGCAAAAGCCGCGGCCATCCAAGCGACATGATTTCGGGCATTCTGGCGGCGGCTGAAAGCGTGCGCGCCGATGGCAAGGCGGTAATCAACGCGATCACGCTGGCTTATGACGTGTATTGCAGCTTTTGCGAAGCGATTGACGTCAACAGCAAGGGTTGGGACCAGCCGCTGTATAGCGTGATGGGTTGCGTGCTCGGCATTGCGCACGTGATGAAGTTCTCACGTGACCAAACCGCCAACGCACTGGCGTTGGCGCTGGCGCCGAACATGTCGCTGGCGCAGGCGCGGCGCGGCAGTTTGTCGAACTGGAAGGGTTGTGCCGGGGCCAATGCCTCGCGCAACGCGGTGTTTGCAGCGCTTCTGGCGCAGGATGGGTTCACTGGCCCGACAGCGGTATTCGAGGGCCACGGTGGCTTGTGGGAGGTGATCGGGCGGCATGACTGGCCGTTACCGGCGGGCGAGCACCTGATCACGCAAACGCATTTAAAGTGCCTGCCGATTTGCTATCACGGCCAGTCAGCGGTGTTTGCCGCACTTGATTTGCGTAAGGAAGTCGCGGTAAGCGATATCGGCGAAGTGATGGTGGACGGCTACAAGGCGGCGCATATGATGATGGGTAACGATGCGACGCGTTGGGCGCCGACCACGCGCGAGACCGCTGATCACAGCATGCCTTACGTGGTGGCCGCGGCGCTGCTGGATGGCGCGGTGACGGATGCGTCGTTCACGCCGGCCAAGATGACCGATCCGGCCATGGCGGCACTGATGGCGAAGATCAAAATGCAAAGCGATGACAGGCTGGATAGCCTGTACCCGGAAGGCGCGCCGGCACGCGTGAGCATACGCACAAAAGCCGGAAAATCACTCACGAAGGAGGTGATTTATCCGCGTGGCCATGCAAAAAATCCGCTGTCCGAAGCTGATGTGCTGGCAAAGTTTCACGACATGACGGCGGCGCGGTTGAATGCCACGCGCCGCGCGGAAGTGATCGATACGCTGCTGAAGCTTGATGAAGTCAGCGACATCTCGTCGGTGATCCGGCAACTCGCGGCGTAAGCGGAATTTTACAGAGGGGATATGTAAGTGATTGAATTTAAAGAAATAAATTATGATGTGGTGACGGTGGGCGAGGAGTTCATGTCGGACGATTTCCTCATCAAGCCGGAAGACGTTGAGACGTTTGCGTTTGCGGTGGAGGACCATGATCCATGGTATTTCGATAAGAATGCGCAAACGCCTTTTAACGGCAATATCACGCATCCGGTGTTGCTGGGCAATCAGGCCCTGCTGATGCGCCACGGCAAATACATCGTACCCGCAGGCCTGCACGCGAAAATGCAATACGAATTTCTGGAACCATTGCGTATTGGCATGCGCGTGCGCACGCGTGGCAAGGTGATCGACAAATACGAAAAGCGTGGCCGCCATTACATGGTGACCGAATTCATGACGCGCGACGAAGAAACGGGCACGGCGCTGGTGCGTGGCCAGTTTACGCAGATGCTGTTCCCAAAATCCGGAGTGCACGAACATGCCAAGAACCGCTAGTGTGACCGTAGGCACGCAATTGCCGCCACTGAAAAAAACCATCAACCAGCGACAGATCGATTGTTATTCCGGCGTGCGGCCGAAATCGATACACACCGATGTGGAGTGGGCGAAGCAAAAAGGCTTTCGCGCCCCACTGGTGCAGGCGCTGATGTGCACGGCGTATGTATCGCAGATGATGATGACCTGGCTGGGCGAAGGTTTCGTCCGTGGCGGCAAGATATCGGCGTCGTTCATTAAGCCGGTGATTGTCGGCGACACGCTGACCGCGCATGCGGCGGTTACCGCCGTGGATGATGTGGATGGGCGGCCGCGCGTCACAGTCGAATGCTGGTGTGAAAATCAGGACGGCGAGAAAACGCTGGTGGGGTCGGCCAGTGGGTTTGCGGATCGGTTGCGGACGTGATCAGGCCGGAATCAGATAATCATTGCGATCCCCTTAAATTTCCGTTTTCTTGCACCTGACATACTAACGAAGCACCAAAAACCAACCCTGTCATTCCCGCGAAGGCGGGAATCCATAACCGTCTCTCAGATGGCACTGTGTTATGGGTTCCCGCCTGCGCGGGAACGACGGGGATAAAGTGTTTGTTCCCAGGCACATTGCCAAACTTCAATACTTCACCGCTATTGCAAACCATGAATGCCCGAGTCCCCGTAAACGACCTTCCCGACATTTCCCCCCTCATGGCCCCGCGTAGCGTGGCTCTGGTGGGCGCCACCGATCACCCCACGTCATTCGGCGGGCGTGTCTTTCAGCAAATGACGCGTTTTGGTTTTGCCGGAAAAATCTATCCGGTGAATCCGCGCCTGAAGGAGATCTATGGCCACACCTGTTACCCCGGCGTCAGGGATTTGCCCGAGCCGCCGGATCACGTCGGCATTGTCGTTTCGAGTGAGCGTGTTTTCGACGTGCTGGAAGATTGTTCCGCCATCGGTGTGCGTTACGCCACGGTGTTTAGCGGCGGCTTCGCGGAATCGGGTACGGACGAAGGCCGCGCGCGGCAAAAACGGCTGATTGAATTCGGCAAGGCCAAGGGCATTCGTTTCATGGGGCCGAACTGCAACGGCATCATCAATTTCATTGACCGCTTTGCCATGACCTCCACGGCGGCGATACGCGACGCGAGTGCCAAATCCGGCGATATCGGCGTGGTCAGTCACAGCGGCGGCCTGGGTCAGATCAACGTGATGTGGCGCACCATGGAGCACGGGCTGGGCATCAGCTATGAGGCCAGCTGCGGCAACGAGGCCGATATCGATACGATGGATTTCGCGCGCTTCATGTTGCATTCGGAATCCACCAACGTGGTGATGCTGGCGATTGAAGGTATCAAGAATGGTGACAAATTCCGCCGGCTGGCGGAAGAAGCGGCGGAACTCGAAAAGCCGCTGGTGATTCTCAAAATCGGGGCAACGGAAGCTGGTAGCCGCGCGGCTGCCTCGCACACTGGCGCCATCGCGGGCGATAACGACATCATCAAAGCCGTGTGCAAGCAGTACGGGTTGATTCAGGTGCACGAGTGCAACGAGTTGTACGAGACGGCGGTGTTTTTGCGTCACCGCAAGTGGCCTAAGGGGCGCGGCCTTGCGGCGGTGGCACCCACCGGTGGCAACATCGTTAACCTTGCGGACGCGGGCGCGATTTTTGATCTGCAGTGGAACCCGTTCGCACCGCAAACGCAGGAAGCCTTGGCGAAGCTGATGCCTGGCTACGGCAAGGTGGGCAATCCGACGGATCTGACTTCGGCGGCCACCGGTGATCAGGAGTTTTATCGCAAGGCGTTGACGACGATTGCCGCCGACCCGGGCGTGGACGTGATGATCCCCATTGTGCCTTTCCCGACACGCAAGAACATGGATCAAACCGTTGAAATCATGAACCAGTGCGGCAAGCAGACGGCGATGCTGTGGGTCGGTGGTTGCATGGACGACAAGGATTACAAGGCGCGTGATCTCATCGGGCAGGGCATGGTGGTATACCGTGACGCGACGCCGTGCACGCGTGCGATCCGCGCCGCCTACGACTTCGGCCAGTTTGTGCGTGCGCGCAAGTCGGGCGCGTTGACGCCGGAGCGCCCGGCCAACGTGCGCTATGCCGAAGCCGCTGAGCGTTTCAGGAATTTGGGGGCAAAAATTACCGAACGCGAGGCGAAGGAACTGCTGGCGTGTTACGGCTTGCCGGTGACTCAGGAAGCGCTTGCGGAAACTTCCACGCAAGCGGTGGCTCTTGCCGGGAAAATCGGCGGCAAAGTGGTGCTGAAGATTGACTCACCCGACATCGCCCACAAAACCGAAGCCGGTGGCGTGCGTATCGGTGTGGAAGGCGCCGAAGCGGTCACAGAAGCCTTCGACGCCATCGTGAAATCTGCCAAGGCCTACGCCCCGCAAGCCAAAATCAACGGCGTGTTGGTGCAGGAAATGGCGCGCCCGGGCGTGGAGATGATGCTGGGCGTGGTGATGGACCCGGTGTTCGGGCCGATTGTCGCGGCGGGGCTGGGGGGCATTCACGTCGAAGTGCTGAAGGACATCGCTTATCGCGCGGCACCTGTGACGCCACGGCAGGCCAATGAAATGCTCGACGAACTGCGCGGCGTGAAGCTCCTCGCCGGCGTGCGCGGCATGTCCGCGCGTGACCGCAATGCCGTCGCTGATGCCATCGTGCGCCTCTCATGGTTTGCGCATGACTTCCGGCACGAGATCGCCGAACTGGATATCAACCCGCTGATGGTTTACGAAAACGGCGCGGGTGGGCGGGTGCTGGATGCGTTGATAGTGCGGGCAGCGAATGCGAGATAGTTATAAGTATCTGTTTTTATTGAATATTTTATTGGTGCTCGGAGCGCGTGGGGTTGCGCATGCGCAGCCTGCATCCAAAGCCGCCACCCGCTACCCCGAACGCCCGGTCCGCGTGGTGGTGCCCGTGGCCGCAGGCGGTGGCACCGACATTATTGCGCGGCTGACCATCAGCAAATTGAGCGAAGTCGCGGGCCAGCCCTTCGTGGTGGACAACCGGCCCGGCGCGGGCGGATTGCTCGGCAATGAAATCGTCGCGCGCGCGCAGCCGGATGGCTACACGCTGTTGTTCACCTATGCGGCGCACACCATCGTGCCGTTTATTTATCGCAAGGTGCCGTACGATGTGTACAAGGATTTCACGCCGGTTACGCTGGCAGGGCAGCAACCCTTGCTGCTGGCGGTGAACACCAATGTTCCAGCCAATACCACGCAGGAGTTGATTGCGCTGGCCAAGGCCAAGCCGGGCGCGCTGAACGTTGCGCTGGCAACCCCGAGCAGTTCCGGTGCGCTGGCGGCGGAGCTCTTCAAGATTTTGACCAACACCAAAATGGTGTCGGTGCCATTCAAGGGTGGCGCACCGGCGCTGACTGCCTTGCTGGGCGGAGAGGTGCAACTCATTTTTACCACGCCGCCAACAGTGATGGCGTTTATCAAAAGCGGTCGCGTAAAGATACTTGCCACTTCAGGCCGCGAACGCGTGCCGTATCTGCCCGAGGTGCCCACGCTTGCGGAGGCGGGTGTGAAGGATTTTGAGACAGCACCCTGGCAAGGCTTGCTCGGCCCGGCAAACTTGCCTGCGCCGCTGGTGGAGTATCTTCATACACAGATTAGAACCGTGTTGCGTCTGCCTGAAACACGTGACAAGTTCGCCGCCTCTGGCACGGACGCAGTGGGCAACACACCGGTCGAGTTTGCCAAAATGATTAACCGCGAACTGGAGCAAAACAAAATAGTGATTCAGGCCGTGGGTATGCGGGCGGATTGAAGAGCATTTAACCAAGGCGAAAATCATGACTGAAGCGCAACCCCAAACTTTGTCACAGCAAGTGTCGCAGTTCGTTGCAACGCGCGTGTTGGGTGACATTCCGAATGCCGTGCGCGAGCGCGCCAAGCTGGTGATGCTCGATGCCATCGGCAATGCGTTTGCCGCGTCGCGCTATCCTTTTGTGCCGGTGGCGCTGTCGGCCTTAAGCAGCTTGGGTAGCGGCGACGGCACGGTGATCGGTTTGGATGCCAGGCTTGCGTTGCGTGACGCAGTGGTGATGAACGGCATTCTGGTGCACGGGCTGGACTACGACGACACCTATCTGCCCGGTTCGGTGCATTTGTCGGCAAGTTGCGTGCCGGTGGTGTTGGGCATGGGGGCACACGCTGGCGCCAATGGCAGGGATATGCTGATGGCGGCCGTGTTGGGGCTGGAAATTGGCGCGCGTGTGGCGGCGGCAGCGCGCGGCGGTTTCGTCAATGCCGGGTTTCACGCGACGGGCATCGCTGGCGCGTTCGGCAGCGCAGTGGCGGCGGGGCGGCTGATGAAGCTAAACGCCGAGCAACACATGCTGGCGCAGGGCGTGGCGCTGAGTTTGACGTCAGGCACCTTGCAGCCGTTGCAGGAAGGCTCGTGGACCAAACGCGTGCATCCCGGCTGGGCCGGGGCATCTGGTATCACGGCAGCGGCGTTCGCGCGCGCGGGCTATGTCGCGCCCGCGCAGGCGTACGAGGGGCACTTTGGCTTGTATTCGTGCTTCTTGGGTGAACACAAGGCCAGCGCGCAGCCGCAAGCGGTGGTTGAAGGGCTGGGCGAGTCGTGGGAATTCACGCGCACCTCGATCAAGCTTTTCCCCGCGTGCCACCAACTGCATGCGTTCATGAATTGCGCGATCAAATTGGCGAAGGAACAGAAATTTAATGCTGAGAACGTAGAGACGGTGCGTGCGCTGGTCGCCGATGCCGCAGTGCCGCTGGTGTGCGAGCCGCGTGCCAGCAAATTGAAGCCCGCCAGCAGTTACTCTGCACAATTCAGTTTGCCGTATTCGGTGGCGTGTGCGCTCACACGCGGCCGCTTTGGTCTGAACGAAATTGAAGCGCCTTCGTATACCGATGGCGAATTGCTGAAACTCGCGAACAAGGTGAGTTATGAAATTGATCCGGATTCGGGCTTTCCCAAATCGCGTTCGGGCGAAGTGATTGTCAAAATGAAGGACGGGCGTGAACTGCGGCATCGCGATAACATTCTGCCGGACGAGCCGGCGAGTGCGGAATCCATCGTGGCGAAATTCATGCAGAACACGGATGGGATACTGGCGCTTGAGCGGGCGGAGCGGGTGCGTGATACGGTATTGGGGTTGGAGCGGGTGGCGAATGCGGGCGAGTTCGTCGGGATGCTCGGCAAGTAGGTCAAAGACCTTGACGTTAAAGTTGTATATTGGAGATAGCTCATGCCGTTACTGGCAGAAAAAAACGGACATATCCTGACGCTGACGCTAAGCCGTCCGGCCATGCGCAATGCGTGGGATGATGATTTCAATGAGGGGCTGGTGGCGGAACTCACCAAGGCCACCGATGACGACGATGTGCGTGTGGTGATCCTCACCGGCGATGAGTCTGGCGGCGCATTCTCCGCGGGGGCGAATCTTAAAAAGCCGAATTCTCATGTCACCGGTGGCGCCAAGCAGTTTGTGCGCAAGATACGCCGGCCGCGGCTGTTTCCTGCAAATCTGCTGGGGGATTTTCCGAAGCCGGTGATTGCATCGGTGAACGGCTACGCCATCGGTGTGGGCGCGATCATCAGTCTGGCGTGTGATTTGATCGTGGCGAGCGATAAATCCGAGTGGCGCCTGCCTCAGGTGTCGCTGGGGATTATTCCGAATTACGGCGGTGGCACGCGGCTTGCGCGTTACGCGGGCAAAGGCATGGGCATGCGGCTGGCGATGGGCTTCCCGTTGAAAGGCGAGGAGGCTTACCGGCTGGGGGTCGCGCAGTGGTACGTGCCGCACGCAGAATTGAAAGCCAAGACACAGGAAGTTGCCGAGCACATTGCCGGCCTGCCGCCGTTGGCTGTGAGCCTGACCAAAGAATCGGTGATACGCGGCATGGATATCGCCAATCTGCAGGATGCGTCACTGACGGATGCGTATCGCTTTATGGTGCTGGAAATGTCGAAGGACAAGGACGAGGCGCACAAGGCCTGGCGCGAGAAACGCAAGCCCAAGTTTACGGGCGAATAATCACACTCGGGAAAGCAGAGGAAAAGCCATCATGGAAGTTGAATCCACACTGAGAGTCATCAACGAAAAAGACTACAAAGGTTCGCGCGGCGTCACCGACGGGCAGACGTATACGCGGCTGATTGGCTGGCCCGAGGTGTTTATGACCGACCGCGTGCGGCTGGGGCGCGCGAGTTACAAGCCAGGCACGTATGAACAACTGCACTGGCATCCAATCGAAGCGACGTATTACGTGATTTCAGGCCATGCGACGGTGCGCGATATCAACGGTAAGGAATATCCCGTTGAAGCGGGTTCGATCATCTACGCGCCAGCGGGCATTGCAGGTGCGCACGAGTGGGAGGTAAAGGAGTCGCTGGAACTCATTGACATCCGCGCGTGCAACGAGACCAATCGCAAGATTCAGTATACGGTCGATAAAGCCACAAAGCGTTCGTACATCGATCTGGAAGATTTGAAATACCGCGACGCGATCAGCTTCAAGTCACATTACTGACTTGCGCGAGCGTTTACTTTGCCGCAGTGCTTTTCAGTATCTGCCGTTCCCGTTATAGTCTCGCCTCTTCAAGGCATCGGGCGCCTCGCCCCGGATTGGTCTTGCTAAAGAATTTATTAAAGGAATCAAATACTTATGTTCGATCTGACCTTGACCCCCGAGCAGCTGGAAATGCGCGATACGCTGCGTGACTTTGCGCAACGCGAAATGAAGGCCGCCGCGATTCATCCCGACCGTTTGCAGCCCTTTGAAAAGCCGGTGATGACGAATCTGCTTACCGGCGCCGCGCAATTGGGCATCCGCACGCTGGCGCTGTCGGAAGAGGCAGGCGGTGCGGGCGCGGACAATCTGACGACTTGTATCGTGCTCGAGGAGCTGGCGTCGGGCGAAGTGGATGTGGCGACCATCCTCGGCACCACTGCCGCACTCGGCCGCACCTTGTTCGATACGCTGATGACGCCGCCGCAAAAAGCCAGGCATCTGAAATCGTTTGTTGAGGATGACAACTATCATCTCGCGTTCGCCGGTACCACCGCCGAGGCTGGCACAGGCTGGACGTATCATCGTGATGCTTGCGACGACGAAGTATCCGTGCCCACGGCGACAAAGCAGGGCGACGTCTGGGTGATCAACGGCCGGGTTGAAGCGGTGTCGAACGCACCGCTCGCCAAGCTGTTTGCAGTGCAGGTACGCACCGGCGCAGGCAGCAAGGGTACGAAGGGGCTTTCCACATTTTTGATTGCGCGTGATACCGCTGGTTTCAAAGTTCACGACACCATCAAGGCCTTCGGCGGGCCGAACAACTCGCTGACGCGCTGGCATCATGGCACGGCAGCGGCAATTGAGTTCAAGGATTGCAAGGTTTCCTCCGCCGATCTGCTCGGCAAGGAAGGCGCCTGTCCGTTTGTCGACGGCAAGCTGCTCGCACGCAATTCGGTGGCGATGGCGGCGGTGAGTCTGGGTGTGGGCCGCGCCAGTTACGAAGCGGCGGTGGATTACGCCAAAATGCGCCGCCAGGGCGGCCGCAATATCATGGAGCATCAGGCAATCGGCACCAAGATCGCCGATTGCACCATCAAGCTTGAGCTGTCGCGCAACATGGTGTGGAAAGCCGCGTGGGCGCTGGATCATCCGGAAGCGGTCGCGGGGCGCAGCCTGTCAGAGCTGCCGTTGCACGTGATTGCGCGCGTGTCGACTGCCGAAGCGGTGCACGAAGTGACGTTGCTCGCTGCCGAGTGCTTCGGCGCGATGGGGGTGATGCGCGACATGCCGCTGCAAAAATACGTCAACGACGGCTTCATCATCGCGCATTCGGAAGATACCGATGGCGCGGCGAAGTTGCAGATTGCGGAGTCGGTGGCGGGGTTTGAGCGGAAGGCGGCATAGTACTTTCGCCCCCCTCCGGGGACGGAAAACATATCCCCCAGTTCGAAGATGGATACGTGAAGTAGTCAAATTGATGATTTAGGGAAGTAAACAATGGATTTTTCACTCAACGAAGAACAGCGTCACTGGCAGGCTGAGGCGCGCAAGTTCGCCGCCGAGGTGTTGCGTCCGGCGTCGGTCGCGCGCGATCAAATTGAAGGTGGCTTTGAGCCATGGGACTGGGACATTATCGAAGCCGGCTCCAAACTCGGCTTTCGCACGCTGGCGGTACCCAAGGAATGGGGCGGGCCGGGTGCGGATTTCGTGTCACAGGCGATTGTGATGGCGGAGCTGGCCAAGGGCGACAGCGCGATGTCCAAGGCGTTCAGCCAGAACTGGAAGTGGAGCCATCTGATGTCGAGGTCCTGCACCGACGATCAGAAAAACCGCTTTTTGAAACCGTTTCTTGCCGACCATCGCTACGTGATGGGGCGGGGCATTACCGAGCCGAATGCTGGCTCTGACAACCGTATGCCGCCGGAAGATGATCCGCGTGCGGGTTATCGTGTGAAGGCGGTGCAGGATGGCGACGAGTGGGTGCTTAATGGCGAAAAGTGCTTTATTGCCAATGGCAGCGTGGGTTCGCTGTTTTTTGTCGACACGCGAACCAACCCGGATGTGAACATCAAACAGGGTGGCACACTGTTCATGGTGCCCAAGGGTACGCCGGGCTTTCGCATCGGCAAGGTGTTCAACAAACGCGGCTGGCGCTTTTATCAGAATGCCGAACTGATTTTTGAAAACGCGCGCCTGCCGAAGGAAAACATTGTCGGCGCGGTGGGCACCGGTTCGGTCAAAGCCGGCCGCGGCGACACCACCGGCGGTGATATCTTTGGCGATCTGGAGCTCGCCGCCAACGCGCTCGGCGTGTGCGATGACGCGGTGGAAATGGGCATGGCCTACGCGCGCGCGCACAAGCGCGCGGGCAAGTATCTGATCGAACATCAGCTGGTGGCGCTGCGCATTCACGAAATGCACATGCTGACCGAGGCGTTGCGCTCTTTTGTAATGCGCACGGCGTGGCAGCACGATGCCGGCGAGCATTCCGCCAACGCGGGGCTGGTGATGAATTACTCCACGGACATTATCCAGCGCGTTACGCGGCTTAACATGCAGGTGCATGGCGCCGAGGGCTGCCTGATGAACGCGCGCGTCGACAAACTGGTGCGCGACGCGATGGTGTGGACGCATCTGGCGGGCGACACCGTGCAGCGGATCAAGATTCTGAAACGCTTCAAGTAGCCGCGGCTGGTTTCAAAAATTTGCGCCGGGCATGTCCCGGCGCGTTTGTTTCAGGGGGATGAAATGAGCAGGGAGCATATGGCGTGAAAGAGGAAATTCTCGTACTGCTGCCGATATTTGCGCCCACGCTGGCCGCACTGGAAGAACGATATACAGTGCACAAGCTGTGGCTCGCGCCGGATCGCCCGGCATTCCTGAGTGAGGTCGCGCCGCGCGTGCGCGCGATGGTGACCTCGGGGCTGGTGGGCTGTGACGCCGCGACCATGCAGGCTTTGCCGAAGCTCGAGATCGTGGCGTGTTACGGTTCGCCACGTGCCACGCTGGATACGGCAGCAGCCAAGGCACGCGGCATTGTTTGCACGCGTACGCCGGATGACATTGAAGCCTCGGTGGCTGACTTGGCTATGGGGCTGATGCTCGACGTGATGCGCCGCATTACCGTGTGTGATCGCTTTGTGCGCGATCGCCGCTGGGAAAAAGAACTCGCGCCAGCGGGCCGTGAAGTACGCGGCAAGGGCTGCGGCATTATCGGTTTCGGTGGCATCGGGCAGGGTGTCGCGCGGCGCGCGCAGGCATTCGACATGGCGGTGAGTTATTTTGGTCCGCGCAAGAAAGACACGCCGCTGCCGTACTACAACGATCTTGCGGCGATGGCCGCGGCGGTGGATGTGCTGGTGGTGTGTTGCCCGCTGTTGCCGGAAACGCGTGATCTGGTTGATGTGCGCGTGCTTGAAGCCCTGGGGCGCGGCAAGGGGCAAGGCTACGTCATCAACATCGCGCGCGGGCCGGTGGTGAACGAGGCGGCGTTGATCACCGCATTGCGCGAGAAGCGCATCGCGGGTGCGGGGCTGGATGTGTATTGGGACGAGCCGCGCGTGCCGCAGGCGTTGCTGGACATGGACAATGTAGTGCTTGCGCCGCACGTCGGTACGCATACGCAGGAAGTGCGCGAAGAGCGTGGACGCAAGGTGCTGGCGAATCTGGAAGCGCATTTCGCGGGCCAGCCCGTGCCGTATCTGGTGCCGGAAAACGACACCCGGCGGTGACATCATGAATGGCGCGCGCGCTCTGTCGAATATGTATAAGTATCTGTTTTTATTGAATATTTTTTGCGTATGGGCAGCAGGCAGCGCGGCAGCCCAGCCCTATCCCAACAAGCCCATCCGCTTCATCGTGCCGGTGCCCGCCGGTGGCGGCGCGGATTTTGTAGCACGTGCGTACGCCTCGCGCCTGGGCGAGGCGCTCGGTCAGCAGGTCGTCGTCGACAATCGTGGCGGCGCAGCGGGCATCATCGCCATGGAAGCCACCGCCAAGGCCGCGCCTGACGGTTACACGCTGATACAAACCAACATCTCCACGATCAGCATCAACCCGTACATGTATTCGAAGCTGCCGTACGATGCGGAGAAAGGCTTCGCGCCGGTATCGATTACCACGTTAAATCCGCTGGTGCTGGTGGTGCATCCGGCGGTGGCGGCGAAAAGCGTGCCGGAGTTGGTGACGCTCGCCCGCGCCAAGCCAGGTACGGTAACTTACGGTTCGCTGGGCAGCGGCAGCATTCAGCATCTTGCGGGGTTTATGTTCGGCAAGGCAGCGGGTGTCAATCTGATTCATGTGCCGTACAAAGGTGCTGCGCCCGTCACCGTGGATTTGCTGGCAGGGCAGGTGCAGACGGCATTCAGCGGCATCGGCACCGTGGTGGCGCATGTGCGCACCGGCAAGCTGCGGGGTCTGGCGACTACCGGGCCGAAGCGCATCGACACTTACGCCGATCTGCCGACGATGAAGGAATCCGGCGGGCCGGATATTCAGATGCTGCTGTGGAACGGCGTGCTCGCGCCGGCGGGCACGCCTGCGCCCATCGTCAAAAAGTTGAGCGACGAAATCAATCGCATCGTGAAAACCAGCGATCTCGCGCAGGCCATGGCCGCGCAGGGCACCTCGCCGGTGAGCAACACGCCGGAGGAGTTCGCGGCGTTCATCAGGGCCGAGCAGGCAAAATTCAAGAAGCTGGTGCAGGAATCGGGCATCAGGCTCGACTGAGCCTACACCGCATGCCCCGCTGCGTGCCCTTCAGCGGTGGCCGCCATCACCGTGCGGGGCGCTGCGCAATCGCCGATGAGTCGCACGTCAATGCCCGCCTCGCGCAGCGGTGCGGCCAGTGAAATCGCCGGTGCGCGTGGCGTCGAATAGGCAAAAAACGCCACGTCGCGGATCACGGCTTTTTCGCCGGTGTAGACGTGCGCGACTTCCAGGTCACCGTTTTCAAATGCGTCGCTCCACACCGGCTGCGATAGCAGCTTTACCTCGATGCCCTTGGCGCTCAAGCGCCGGTTGATGCCCTGATGCGTGACCATTGAGGTTTCATCGGCGATGGCGTCGCGGCTGGTGACGATCACCACGCGGCTGAATAGTTGATGCAGGCGCTCCGCGCTGGCGTACGTTCCTTCGGACAAATCCATGTCGAAAATCACGGCCGTGCCGGGTTGCCTTGATTTGACGGGCAGCAGGATTTGCATCGCCGTGCGCAGATCCGTGACGATTTCGCGCGCGGCGGGTGGCAGCCAGCGCGGCGGCACCATGTCGGCGCCCGCTGCGAGGATGACATTGTCTGGTTTCAACGCCAGCAAATCCGCCACCGTGGCGGTAACGCCCAACTCGAACTTAACCCCTGCGCGCAGTGCCGCCGTATGTTGATAATCGTAGATGCTGCTGACAGCCTCGCCGCCGGGTAGCTGCGCGCGTAGCCGCGCCTTGCCGCCGATGTCACGTGAGCGGCTGAACACCGTGACTGCATGCCCACGCGCGGCAGCGGTCCATGCCGCTTCCAGGCCGGCGACGCCAGC
Organism: Betaproteobacteria bacterium; assembly: GCA_900299145.1. Taxonomy (GTDB): domain Bacteria; phylum Pseudomonadota; class Gammaproteobacteria; order Burkholderiales; family SG8-41; genus UBA5216. The sequence goes on from OMIN01000049.1 coordinate 21,851, forward strand.
ACCCACGATGACGACGCGTCTTTTGGCGGCAGCGGGCGCGGGCCAGTAATCGGCTTCCAGCTTGTCCGCCACACGCGGATTGTTGTCGCACGAAAGCGACTGATGAAACGCCGCGCCCACGTACCAGCAGTTGTTGCACGACACGCAGTAGCGGATATCGCTCGCACGGCCCTGCGCGGCCTTGTTGGGCCACGCGGGGTCGGTCACCAGCGCGCGGCCCAGCGCCACCAATTCGGCGTCACCGCTGGCGAGTATGGCATCGGCCTCGGCAGGATCGGTGATGCGGCCCAGCGCCAGCAGGGGCAGGCCGTGGACCGAATTTCGCAACTTGCGAAACAGTGGCAGGTAAGTGGCGCGCGGCGTATGGTCGTCCGGCACGTGCATTTCGAGTGAGCGCGCGTGGCTGCCCTGCGCAAACGTCACGTAATCGACCGCCTTGCCTGCGGTGACGTGCGCGGCGATGGCTGCGGCTTCAAGCGGATCTATACCGCCCGGCACGCCGTCATCACCCGGCAATTTGATGCCGACAATAAAATCGCTGCCGCATGCTGCGCGGATGCCGCCAATCATCTCGGTGATGAGCCGAGTGCGTCCCGTGAGATCGCCGCCGAATTCATCCTCACGCGCATTCGACCACGGCGACAAAAACTGGTGAAACAGATGCCCGTGGCCGGCGGAAATTTCCACGCCGCTAAAGCCGCAGCGTTTAAGGCGCAACGCCGACTGCGCGAATTCGTCATTCATGCGGCGGATTTCGACGATGGTCATCGGGCGCGGTACCGTGCCGCTCAAATCGTCTGGCAAGGCGGAAGCGCCTACTGCTTCGGGATTGCGGCCCACCTCGTGACGCCCACGGCCCGGGTCCTGAATCTGGCCGAGCAGACGGCAATCGCGCGACTCCACCGCATCGGCCCAGCGCTGCAATCCATCCAGCTCGCTGTCGTCAAACACCACGATCTTGTAAGGGATGCGCTGATGCTTCGCCATCGACAACGGCTCGGTGACGATCATCGCCGCGCCGCCGATGGCGCGATTGCCGTAGTAATTGATCTGCCGCTCAGTGACGCGCCCCTTGTCGCCCATGCGCGTGGTCATCGACGCGTGCACGATGCGATTCTTCAGCAGCTTGCCGGCGAGGGTGAACGGCGTGAACAGATGACTGTAATTATGAGGCATAAATTAGTCAATAAAAACAGACGGTTACATTATTTTACGCGCAGCGAGCCGCTGCATTTGCCCGCGCGCCGACAGGCCGCTATTGTATGTGATGCCCGCCTCACGCAATCCTTGAGAATCTGCTACCAATCTTCATTCATGAAAACAAATCGTTATGCCCCCGCGCGCTTCCTGCGAATCGCCGCGGCATTGTTGATCACAGTTTTCGTCACTCAAGCGATTCACGCCGCGCAGCCCAAGGCGGAAGCGTGGCGCGAATTCCGCAATATCGAAATGATGGAATACTGTCTGTCGCTGCCACTTGAGGGCTATGTGCGCGATGACAAAAAGAGCGACGTCAAGGGCAAGCATGTATTCGTTCACCGCGACCGCAAGAAGGGAGACATCACGCTGTGGGGGCTGGACAACGCGTACAGCAAGGCCCCGCTGGAAGTTTATGTCAAACGCTACTACGCCAAGGCCGAAGAACAGGGCCAAGTAATCGAAGAGCGTAAACTCGACGCAGCCGCGCGGCGCTTCCACGCGTGGGGTTACTGGTCGAACAGAATTTATGAATCGCGTTTTTTGGAAATCGTTTGGCTGCGCGAGCAGGAAGTGGTGAAATTTTACGCGACGTTTCCGGTGGCTGACGTAAATATTTGGAAAGCCCGGTTGCCGCAGCTGTTAAAACAGTCGTCGCTGTGCGGCTGAAATTGCGGACGGGCGAAGGAGAAGTGCGTGTCTGGCCCGTTTAGGGCCAAGCCAGTGCATCGTTCAGCTAGTGCAGATAACGCGACTCATTGTCTTCGGCGAAGCAACACGGCTCGAGGTTGTGGCCGCACTGATGTGCAGCGGAGTGTTGTCGAGGTGGATGCGGGCGCGGCGAGGCATGCGTGCATCTTGCCGATCCTCCCGCCTACTATCGGTGTCGCACTTATGAGTTGAATCTGCCGCTTTTATGCAAAAAGGGCTTTTAAAATTCCTATACCTGCGGCGCTGGGGTGAAAAGTCAAGCCGTTGCGCTCAACGGCGGCTGCTGTTTGGCGGCCAGTGCGTCGAGGGTTTCGGGCACGAGCGCCGGCAAGGCTGACAGGGTGTTGCCCGCCGTGGCGCTGGCTGGCGCGGTTGCTCCGGCCGCGGCCGTCATCAACACCGACTGAAAAATTTTGATTTTCAGTGCCATGTGTATCGATGCGCCTGCGGCGGCGCCACCCTGAGGCTGCGTTCCCGTGCCGAAGGTATCAAGCAATTGATTGAGAAATCCGGCAATCGTCTGCTGCGGGCTGGTTGCCGGGGATTGCGGCGGGGTGATATTCGTTGCCCCGGGCGATGTGGTATCGGCTGCGGGAGCATCTGCAGTCGTGGCGGCTGCGGTTGCGACCGGCACGGCCGCGGCAGCAGTTGCTGCACCGCCGGGAGAAGCTGCGGCAGCATCCGTCGTGGGGGCAGGTGCGGGGCCAGGTGCGGTGGCCGGCGCGTTCGCAGGTGCTGATGTCGGCGCCGGTGCCGCGACAGGTAATGCACGCGGTGCGCCGAGTTGAGCATAAGTCATTTGCTCGCCCACGCTCATTCGCAATCCCACTTGAGAAAGCTGGGACGCATCAATCTGCAACGCCGCTGCATCGCTGAAGGCGCTTTGCACGTCGCCGGCAAAAAATGCATCGGCCAGCTCGTCCGCCTGCTCGACTACGCTCTGTATCGCAGCCAGCTCATCGGGGTTCAGGTTGCCATCCACGGCGATCACGATTTTAGTGCTGCTGCGGGCGGCAAGCTGCAATTCGGAAACCACGGTGCCGCCGGACTGTGCAGCAGCAGCGGCCTCCATGGCCTCGCGGGATTTGATCTTGAGCTGTACGGTGTCGCCTTCCTGCGTCTGGATGTAGAGGGCGGTTTTTTCCGTGCGGCGATAGGTCAGCGCAGCGGCGGATTCGGCGGTTGAAGGCTGAACCGGTTGCGCAACCGGCGTGGCATCCACGTGCTCATTCGCATCGCGGGAGCGGTGTACGTGGTCATGGTGGCGTCCAGGCTCGATATCGCCGGCACGCGTGCTGTGATCGTGGTCCGGTAAACGGCCCATCACGCCCGATGGATCGCGCAGCGCGTTGAACATTCCCGCTGCCAATCCGTCCAGGTTGATGCCTCCCAATGCGTTCATGAGCGTGGCTTCCGGTAATTTGTCACAGGTGTTTGATTCCATATCGGCTGGAACCGCCCGGACTTTAGAGCCGATCTCAAAAGCCAACACGTGTGCGATGGCGGTGTTGCATGGCATCTGTCCTTCATGCGGCACAAGGTGCACGGCAGCGAAATGGCAAATTGAGATGACAAAAGGGGGGGGGCTGAATGGCACTTACTCAGGCCGCAAATTATTGATTTGAATTGAGAAGCAGGCTGACCCAACGAGTGATAAGGTAGGGTTGAAAAACACCCACCCACGGCTCCAAGAGCCAGTCCCACATGCATGCTTGCAGCACCCACACAGGGACGTATTGCCGGGCACGTAGCCGCCTGCCGCTGGATAGGGTCAACGCCTTGGCGCATCCAAATGGGAGATCTGATCACAGCCAATGCCTTGCCGCGTGGCGCTGGCGCGGCTGTCCCGTGCGGCTGGTGGATGGAACAACCGTGACTCTGCCGGACACACCCGCCAATTAAGCCGCTTGTTCTCAGTCGCACAACCGGAAGCCGGGGCTGGGCTTTACGCTGTGCCGCATGGTCAGGTTGATACGTTTGTGCAGCGGGGCCATGCTCAATGCCGCCGTGGGCGGCTACGCGAGCAAAGGCTGTGACGAGAAATCGCTGCTGCGCACGCTGCTCGAAACGCTCAAGCGCGACGACCTGCTGCTGGTTGACCACGACCGGGGTGACACCCGCCGTGCTGGTAATTTCGTAGGTGGCGTTGGTGGCGCGATCGGCGCCGGCTACCCAGCGGGCGTAGGCGCGACCACAATTTTAAAAATATCAATAAAAACAGTCACTTAAAGAGATTTCCTTGCGGGCTGACCTATCGCCGCTGCTCGGTGGCTGGCAAGGCACTGTCTCTACCGGGCTGTAGAAAATAGACACAGTTATGGGCTTTCTCGTAATCCTGCTGCTACCACCACCTTTGCCCACTTGGCATGATCCGCACGCATGAAGGCTGCGAAATCGGCGCTGCTGCTGGCAACCACGTCGCCGCCCATCGCGCTTAAACGCTCGCGTGCGTCGGCAGCAGTGATGCCTTTGACGATTTCGCTGTGCAAACGCTCGTTGATGGCGCGTGGCGTGCCGGCGGGCGCGACCACGCCGAACCAGCCGCTGGTGTCGAAGCCCGGCACGCCCGATTCGGCGATGGTGGGGATGGTGGGTGTCAACGTGGAGCGTTTGGCAGAGGTGACGGCGAGGGCGCGCAGCTTGCCGGTTTTGGCCTGCGGCCAAATGGTCACGAGGTCGCCCGACATGATCTGAATTTGCCCGGCGATGGCGTCGGTCATTGCGGCGGCAACGCCTTTGTAGGGCACGTGCGTTAACTGAATGTTGGCGTAGAGTTTCAGAATTTCGCCGACCAGATGATTGGTCGAGCCGTGGCCGGCTGAGCCGTAGTTGAGTTGTCCCGGCCGTGCGCGTGCGAGCGTGATCAGCTCCTTGACGTTTTTTGCCGGCAGCGAAGGATGCACCGCCATCATGAACGGCATGTTCACCACTTGCGTGATGGCGTCGAAATCCTTTAGCGGGTCGTAGGTGATTTTCGCGGACATCGCGGGCACGATGCCGTTCGGCCCCGCACTGGTGAGTAGCAGTGTGTAGCCGTCGGCGGCCTGCCGCGCGACGTATTCGGTAGCAATCACGCCGCCAGCACCTGGGCGGTTGTCGATCAGCACGCTGCGGCCCAGCGGCTCGGTAATTTTTTGCGCCACCAGCCGTGCAATGAAGTCACTGCCGCCGCCGGGCACAAAGCCGACGACAATGCGCACGGGTTTGGCGGGGTAGGCGCCTGCGGAACCTGTCATGGCGGATTGGGCGTGTGCGTGAGCGATGGCCAATGATGCAGCGGCCACGCCTGATGCCCGGTAGAAAATAGACGACATCGAAATCTCCTGTGACTTGCAATTTTACTGTAGCCCCGATGTGACGCTTACAGAGGCCGAAGGCCGCAATACGGAGAATGCGAGATGTGCGATCCCCATATTACGCTGCGCTTCATACGGGCTACAACGGGCTACAATTCGCTGCCTACTTTCTTATCTGCCATGACCATGTACGCCGACAATACCATCCAAACCATAGACCGCTTCGTCACCCACATCTCCACTGTGCCTGCGAATCTGGGGCAAACCGTCGGCTTGGCGTTGCGCGAGAAAGTTGCCGCCCCGGTTGCGAATAGCGCAAAGCCGCCCGTGGTGTTGTTCGTGCATGGTGGCTTTTCGCCGTCGAATGTGGCCTACGATCTTGATTACAGGAACGACTACAGCTTCATGCGTGTGCTGGCGCGCGCGGGCTATGACGTGTTTGCAATGACGCACACGGCCTATGGTTCATCGCCCAAGCCGATGATGGACGATCCCACCAATGTCGATCCGTCGCTGCAGCATTTGCTGATCCCGCATGTGTTGAAGGAAGTGTCGAAGCCGCGTTACCCGTTCAAGCTGGTGTCGAGCCGCACCGAGCACGACGAAGTGGAAACCGTGGTGAATTTCATCATGGATCTGCGCAAGGTCGACAAAATCAGCATGATCGGCTGGTCCACCGGTACGCCGCGCGCGGGGGGCTTTGCGGCCATGCATCCCGACAAGGTGGACAAGCTCGTACTCTACGGCCCGGCGCCGTATTTCCCCAGCGACACGCCGCCGAATCCCTTCCCCGAACCCGGTGCGCCGATGCTATTGCAAAGCTGGGACCGGTTGATGGTCGAGCGCTGGGAAAACGACTGCAGAAGCGACGGCCAGATCGAACATGCGGAAATCCGCGAGGTGATGTGGACGGCGCTGATGAAGGAAGATGGTCTCGGCGCGTACTGGACAGCGGATGGCCGCGGTATCATGCGCGCGCCCAATCGCATGAACTTTGGCTGGCGCGCGAACATCGGCCAGATCAAGGCGCCGACGCTGTTCATGCTGGGCGAGTTCGACAACTACGTAAACCGTTTTCCGACGTGGGGTGGGCTCAAAATGGACAACCGTATGTTCATCAAGGTGGGTTGTTCGTCGCATTTCATGCAATACGAGCGCGTGCGCTTTGTGCTGCACAAGGCGTCGCTGGAATGGTTGAATAGCGGAACGGTGGAAGGGCAGAAATTTGGCGAAATGCAATCGGACCGGGATGGCAAACTGTCGCCGTTGGTGAGGTAAAATGCCTTGATGAAAAAAATCAATAAAAACAGATACTTACATGTCACCTTCGCGGCTGGCGTAGGGGCGCTTTTCAACCTGCACGCACTCGCGCAGGCGCCCGCCTACCCACAGCGCCCGATACGCCTGATTGTGCCGGTGGCGGTGGGCGGGGCTACCGACATCGTGGCGCGCATCGCGGCGAGCCGTTTGTCGCAGGCGCTGGGGCAGCAAATGGTGATTGACAATCGCGCAGGTGCGGGTGGCATTATCGGCACGGAACTGGTGGCGCGCGCGGCGCCGGATGGCTACACCCTGTTGTTCGCATATGCCTCGCACACCATCATGCCGTTTCTGAGCCGCAAGGTGCCGTATGACCCGGACCGTGATTTCGCGGCGATGGGGCTGGTGGGCGCATCACCGCTGGTGTTGACCGTGCCGGTGGCGTTGCCCGCCAACAGCGTGAAGGAACTGGTGTCGATGGCGCGGGCGAAGCCTGGCGCGGTGCGTGCCGGCGCCCCGGGCATGGGTGGCGTCGGGCACATCACGGCGGAAATTTTCAAGCAGGTGACGGAGATCGACAGCCCAACGGTGATTTACAAGGGCGGTGCGCCCGCACAACTGGCGCTGGCGCAAAGCGAAGTGCACTTCGTGTTTGCCACGCCGCCCGCGGCGATGGCGGCAATCAAGGCGGGGCGTATCAAGGTGCTGGCGACATCCGCACAGGAGCGTCTGCCGTATCTACCCGAGGCGCCGACGTTTGCCGAACTTGGTATGCCGGGCATTGACGTGATGCCTTGGCAGGGGTTTCTCGCCCCGGCGCAAACCCCGCGCGCCATCATCATGCCATTTAACGCGACACTGAACGGTGTTCTGAAAGAGCCGGAGATGATTTCCAAACTGGCCTTGGCGGGTTCGGACGTGCTTACCGGCACGCCGGAAGCGATGGCCGCGAAAATCCGCAAGGAGCTTGCCTACTTTTCGCGCGTCATCAAGACGGCGAAAATCCGACCGATGGAGTAGGCGGGCGCACTCGTTAGTACGGGGTCTTCGTCACGCGCCCGCTGGATTCGACAAACCAGCGTTCAGACGCGAGCGGTTTGCCGCTGAGCCGCGCCAGCATCCAGTCCGCCACCAGCGTCTGCGGATGCGGTCCGAGTTGTGCCGAGGGCACATTCCCAACAGAGTGGCGCGAGCCCTCGTAGACGACCAACTGCTTCGGGCATTGCAGGGTTTGCAGCAGCCGCTCGGCGTGTTCCAGCGGGCTGAGTTCGTCAGCTTCGCCCGCCACACACAGATACGGCATGCGGATGTTTTCTGCATGGCCTTCCCAAGTGAGGGTTTTGCAGAATTCGTTGAACGCCGTCTCATCGTGATAACCCGACATATACATGAAGCGCCGCTTGAAGGTGGGCGAGGCTTCCTCGAAAATGGTATGGCAGGTGGGTTCAAGACAGGTCGCGCTGACGGCGCAAGCGTGAAAGCGTGGCTCATGCGCGGTGGCGATGGTGCCGAAGAATGAGCCGAAGCTGTTGCCCGCGACGGCGATGCGTTGCGAGTCGAGTTCCGGGCGCGCGACCATCCAGTCCATCACCGCCTTGCCGGCGGCGATCCAGTTGGGTATCGATACATGGATATCGTTGACGGCGGACTCATACTGGCCGGGGCCTTCGAGCGTCAGCACGGCGATGCCGCGCGTGAGCCAGCGGTCCCCATAGAGCGCGACATTGGCTTCCTTGAAGCCGTCCATGCCGGGAATCGACCATACGGCGGGGAGTTTGCTGCCCTTGGTATACCCTGGTGGCAGATGCAGCCAGCCGGGCAGCGCCTTGCCCTCAAAAGGGATCCAAGCCGCTTCGACGTGGTGATCGGCATGTTGCGCGTAGCGGGTGTAGCACTCGCGCTTCGCGGTGTTTAACGCCAGATTTTTTGCGCCGTTTTCGTCGTGCGGCCATTGCGAGGCGGCGTAGAGAATCGCGGCGTAAAAAAAATTGTTGCGCGCGGTGACGGTTTCACCCGCCTCTTCGGCGATGCGCGCTTTCGCTTCGCGCCGGCGCGCAGCGGTCTCGAACGCCGGTGAAATGTCCGCATACTTTTTGACACGCTCGCGAATGCCGGCAAAATCGGCGTTGGCTTCTGGCCCACACGGTGTGTTGTAAGTGATGGTGCGCGGCTGATCCCAGTCGATGCCGACGGAGCGGATAATGTTATCGAGCAGCCAGCGTTGTTCGGTCCAGCGACGCAGTGTGATTGGCGGATGCGTTGAGCGCGACGTGTTCATGGTGGATTCCAAGTGTTTGTTTCAGGTGGTTTTTTGTCGGCGTTTAAAGATGTAAAACTCGCGGCACGGGCTTCGCCGCCGATATGGCTGCGGCAGTTCAAGCAGGCTTGAGTATGGCAGACACGCACAAAACGGGGTGTGCGTTGCGGGCCGGAGAGCGCGTATGCGAAGCGGCGTGCTAGCGTACGTTTAATGTTTTGTTAACCACTGGTGCATCGCGCGAGCTGGCAAGGCTGCCGCTGCCCGTCAGCTTCTGTCACACCCGGGACATCAACGCAGCCCTCGTGGAAGCGTGCGACGCGGCAATCGGCTACAAAGTTTTGTCTGGCGCCACTGACGGGAGGCGTACCAGCGCTGTTTTGGATTTTGGCTATCCGCTTTTTTTTGCGGCGATGAAACTAGAAGTGTGTTGCGCAAATGCGTCGGTGTCGTGCTGCAATTCTCATACTTTAGTATGCCGGACGGCGGGTGCTTGCGATAGAATCTGCCGATAGTGCGTGGGCCGCGACAAGCGGTTGCCGGCAGCGCTGGAAAATTGATGGAATTTGAATTAAAACAAACACTTACCAAAACCCCGCAGGGCGTGAACGCGACCCGCGGCGGTGAGGGTTTGTCGCCGAAAGCGCACGCGCTGCTGAAGTCGTTTGACGGCGTCAAGACAGTCGCCGATCTGAAGAAGCTTTGTGTCGGTGCGGCGATGTCCGAAGCGGACTTTACAGCGGCGCTTGGCGAACTTAAGAAATTTGAATATCTGCGCGCGGTGGATGTAGCCGCCGAAGCCAAGGCCAAGGCCGAAGCCGAAGCCGAGGCGAAGCTATTGATGACACTGGATTTCACGGCGACACCTTCACCGGCGAAACCTGCGGCGCCCTCCGCAAAGCCGGCGGCTCCGGCAGCAGCCAGACCTGTGCCACTCAAGGCGCTTACACCTGCGGCGCCAGCAAATGCTGCGCAATCAAAGGCAGTGCCAACGTCCGCACCGGCGGTCGCGGCCAGTGCCGCCGCCGCCAACGCGGAGGCGCAGGCGCGCGAGGCCAAGGCCGCGCGCATGAAACTCGAAGCGGAGGTCCGGCAAAAGCTGGTGGCTGTGTTACAGCCGCAGGTTGAGGAAGAGTTGCGTAACCGATTGCGTCCGAAACTCGAAGAAGAATTGCGGCCCAAACTGGTGGCTGCGCTGCGGCCGGGCATTGAGGCGGAATTACGCACTGCGTTGAGCGAGGAAATGGCGCCGCGCATTGAAGTTGAGTTAAAGGCGCGTTTTGCCAAGACACTGGCTGCGCAAAAAGCGGCTGATCAGCAGGCGGCAAAAGCCGAAGCGCCCGCGGCTCCCGCGCCCGCTGCCGAACAGCAGCCGGCGGAAAGCGCGTTTGAGCGCGTGCTGGCGAGTTTGAACATGCCGGTGTTCAGCGTCGACATGGCGGGTGTCTGCACCTATATGAGTCCGGCGTGGGCACAGTTTTCCGGCTTTACGGCGGCGCAGGCAGTGGGCAAACCGCTGGTGGAATTTTTCGCCGAAAGCAACCGGCGTGCGATCAGTGCGTTTCTGGAGGGAATTGCCTGCGGCACGGCCCTGCGCTTCGAGCAGCAGGGCGCGCTGGTGCGCATGGGGGGCGCGCAACTATGGGTGGAAATCAGCGCCGCGCCGTTGTATGCCGCGAGCGGCTCGCCGATGGGTGTGTGTGGTTCGCTGCGCGACGCCTCCGAGTCGCGGCGCGTGGCCGAGCAGGCGGAGGCTGACGGCGTGCGCCTGCTGTTGCTGGTGGATCAGATCGACACCGGGGTCATGCTCGAAGACGCCGAGGGCAACATACAGCAGGCCAATTCGGCGTTGTGCACGCTATTGTCACTGGACTCTGCGCCGTATTCGCTCGAAGGCATGGCAGTGACGGAATTGCTGGAGCGCGCGTCGCACGGCTGCATCGGCCCGGACGGCTTCCTGCATCGCATGGCTGAAATTCGCGCCGCCGGCAAGGATGCCAAGGGCGAAACCTTTGTAATGAGCGATGGCCGCGTGCTGGCACAGGATTATCTGACAGTCACCGTGGACGATGCCGTCGCCGGGCGATTGTGGCTGTTCCGCGAAGTACCGCGCAGTCAGGCGCGCGCTGTGCTGTAAGCGCATTTTTTCGTTGGCGCGCATTTCTTGGTAATGCGGTGCTATTTTTGGTAATGTAAGGGGCATGGGCCGCACGCAGTGAACGGTGTTGCGGCGGATGTATTGGTGTGGGCGTATTCGTGTGGTTTTTTAGTTTATGCCGCACAATTTTGCGCGATACAGAGGCGGGGAGCAGGGCTAATGGCGCTAAGCGCTTTGATTGTCGACGATTCCGAGGATTTCAGGTTGCTGGTGAGCCAGTACATTGCGCTCGAATGGGGCGACGCTGAGATCACCGAGTGGGATCCGGTGACACAGGGTGACATCGACGACAACTACGATCTGACGAAATTTGACGTGCTGTTGCTTGACTACGTATTGGGCAAGGCAGACGGTCTTGACTGGTTAAGGCGCCTGAAACGGCGTAACGATTGCCCGCCGGTGATTTTCCTGACTGGCGCCGGCAGCGAAGCGGTGGCGGTGCAGGCGCTGAAAAACGGCGCCTTCGACTATTTGCGCAAGCATGATTTGTCCAAAGCGCGTCTGGTCGAGGCCGTGCGCGCGGCGCTCGACGAACAAAAGGCGCATGAAATTACGCAGCGCATGGCACGTACCAAGGCGGTGTCGGAACTAAACGCCGAGCCCGCGGTGGCGCGCATCCCCGACAGCGATGCGCCCGGCGCACCCGTGGTCGAAATCAACGGTTATCAGGTCAATCGGAAGATCGGCTCCGGCGGCATGTCCACGGTGTATCTGGTCGAGCGTATCGCCGACAAGCAGCCGGTAGTGCTGAAAATTCTTGACTCGAAACTGTGCGAGGACAATGAATTCCTGATGCGTTTTATTCAGGAATTCGGGTTGATCGCCAAAATCGACAGTCATCACATCGTGAAGATTTTCGATCAAGGCTTTACCGACCGCCACGTTTATATCGCGATGGAGTATTTCGCCAATGGCGATTTGCGCGCGCGCATCAAGCGCGGCGTCACGCCGGCGGAAGGTCTGGGTTTGCTGCGGCAGGTGGCGCTGGCATTAAAGGCCATTCACGAATTTGGCATCGTGCATCGCGATCTGAAACCGGAAAACATCATGTTTCGCGCCGACGACAGTCTGGCGATCGTGGATTTCGGCATTGCCAAGATGATCAGCGATTCCAACAGCCTGACGCAGACTGGCCACATACTCGGCACGCCGTATTATCTTAGTCCGGAGCAGGCGCAAGGCGAAAAACTCGATGGCCGCTCTGACCTGTACAGCGCAGGCGTGATGACGTTTGAAATGCTCACGCGGCGGCGGCCGTTTACCGCGACTACGCCGATTGCACTGGTCAACAAGCACATTCACGAACCTATTCCACGCCTGCCTGCCGGCATGGAGCGATATCAGGAGCTGATCGACACGCTGATGGCGAAGGATCGCGACAAGCGCTTTGCCAACGCGCAGCAACTGCTGGATTATCTGAAGCCATTTGTCACCACGGCGTAGGCCGGGCCTGTGTCGTGCGAGACAGCCGAACCAACGGACAACGATCATGACTGAAAAAATTCGGGTTGAAATCAGCAAGGATCTGGAAGTGCTGATTCCGCGTTATCTTGACCGCCGCAACAAGGAGATCTGTCTCTTATACACATCTCCGAGCCCACGAGACGTAGAGGA